>NZ_QRBZ01000001.1 GCF_009833085.1 Nitrosomonas oligotropha
CGGATCTCTTGTACTTTAAGTATCTCTATCCCATATTCCTCACTTCCTAGCCGGAACGTTAGAAATTCATTCGCCATTTGCTCCATTGCTGAACCGGATGGCTCAGTGACTTTATTCATTGCCTGCTCCTGAAACATAATTTAAGCTCCTTTCTTTTCTATCTAAAACCGAATCAACGATCGTCAATGCACCGTATTTATGGCTTCTTAATTAAACTGATAAGGCTTTTCTTACGGAGAAACGAAAAATTATCTTTAATCGTTTTTAAAATTTCGACTGAATGATTGATTTATCATCGTTGAATAAAAGAAAAAAATGCTTACAAGCAATCGCCACAAAAGAAGAAATTAATTTGTAGGAATAAAAGACTATTCACAATTTATTTATGGATACAGCACGATGACCATTGAAGGAATGAATCATTTCACCGTGGTGAGCAATGATTTGGAAAGAAGCAAGGCTTTTTATATGAATATCCTTGGATTGAAAGAAGGCTACCGCCCGCCATTTGCATTTCCGGGCGCATGGCTTTACGCCGGTAATCAAGCAATTCTGCATATCATGGCGGGCAAGCCCATGCCGGCCAACGCAACCGGTGTAATCGATCACATGGCTTTTACGGCAACCAATCTGCAGGCTACGGTTGATTGCCTAAAGCGGCACGGTATTCAGTACGATTTGCACCGTTTGAAAGGACTGGAAATTTGGCAGTTGTTTTGTCACGATCCGGACGGCGCCAAGGTGGAATTGGATTTTCCGGCCAGTGAGCCGGAACCTAAATCTTAGATCGTCATTTAGTACACTTCGGATTCTTACCCGCAGCGCGCGCTTGCTGCATCAGTGCCGTAGCTTTGGGTAAATGCGCGCGTAAATCGTCGATACGTGTTTCGTGCGAGGGATGAGTCGATAGGAATTCAGCCGGTTGCGCTCCCTGACTGGCTTGCGCCATTTTCTGCCACAGTGTGACGCTTTCGGCGGGGTTGAACCCGGCTTTCGCCATTAACTCAACGCCTATCATATCCGCTTCACTTTCGTGCAAACGGCTAAACGGCATGATCACTCCGTATTGCGCGCCAACTCCAAGTAGGCTTAGCGCCGTTTGTCCCATCGGCGTCGTTGGCGCAGCGACTGCGGCAATCAATGAGATGCCCATTTGCGCGCCCAGTTTTTGCGACATCCGTTCATTGCTATGCCGCGCTTGCACATGACCAATCTCATGGCCGATCACCGAAGCCAGTTGATCTTGATTATCCACCAGTTCAACCAAGCCGGTGTGCACACCAATCTTGTTGCCCGGCAAGGCGAAGGCATTCAGCGTGGCATCTTCAAATACGACCACTTCCCAAGTACCGCCCACTTCACGTGTAATCGCATCGGTGACGCAGTTCACAAACTGGTTTTCTTTCGTGTCTTGATTGATTTTCTTGCCCTGTTTCAAATCCGAGAAAGCCTGCAACCCCATGGCATCCACTTCACTGTCCGGCATAAAAACGAGCTGACTTCTTCCCATCGGTGAAGTGGCGCAGGCCGTCAAAGAAAATATAATCAATAAAGCGCATAGTATTCTGAACTTCATATCAAATTCTCTCCATAGCGTGGGTGTAAGGGATTTTTCTCATCGCCGTCATGATATTCCTTTTAACCAGTAAAAAAGCAATTTTCTTTACCCTCATTATATTAAGATTCAGCTGTAGCGGATCACTTAAAGTATGATATAACGCATTTTTTAACACACAAAAGGGAGCACCAAAATGGGCGATCATGTTTATAAAGTTATCGAAATCGTTGGTTCGTCGACTAAAAGCAGCGATGATGCGATTCAGCAAGCCGTCGCCAAAGCGGGTGCGTCCTTGCATAACCTGGATTGGTTCGAAGTGGTGGAAACACGCGGGCATATTACCAATGGCAAAATTGCGCATTACCAGGTTAAATTAAAGATCGGTTTCCGCCTGGATTGATCGGCCAACGCATCGATAATACTGCAACGAAGCCTCAGCACTTGAGGCTTAATCCCAGCCAAACCCCGCATCCTCCCGCTAGCGGTTATTCACCCAGCATCACGCCGCGAACAGCACAAGTTGCTCCCCTCCCGCCCTCATCGCAGCGTTCCCTCTTCCACATGCCAGCATCAAGCCAACCGGTTCGCGGTATAATCAAACAATTTACCCAATAAAAACATCGTTCCCATGCAAGAAAAATATCATCCCCAGGAAATTGAGAAAAAAGCCCGGCACCACTGGGAGCAAACCGCAGCATTCAAAGCGGTTGAAACCCCCGGAAAACCGAAATATTACTGCCTGTCGATGTTTCCCTACCCTTCCGGCAAACTGCATATGGGGCATGTGCGCAATTACACCATCGGCGATGTGCTGTCGCGTTACCGCCGCATGCAGGGCTACAACGTATTGCAGCCCATGGGTTGGGATGCATTCGGGTTGCCTGCGGAGAATGCCGCGATGCAAAACAATGTATCACCGGCCAAATGGACCTACGACAACATCGCTTACATGCGCAAGCAACTGAAAAGCCTGGGGTTGAGTATCGACTGGGAACGCGAAATCGCTACCTGCGATCCGAGTTATTATCATTGGAATCAATGGCTATTTCTGCGCATGCTGGAAAAAGGACTGGCGTATCAAACCACCGGCACAGTCAATTGGGACCCGATCGATCAAACCGTGCTGGCGAATGAGCAGGTCATCGACGGTTGCGGCTGGCGCACCGGCGCGCCGGTGGAAAAACGCGAAATCCCGATGTACTACCTAAAAATTACCCAGTACGCCGATGAACTGCTAGCGGCGCTGGATACACTGACCGGCTGGCCGGAACGCGTCCGGACCATGCAAGCTAATTGGATCGGCAAAAGCTACGGTGTCGACATCACCTTCCCAGCCGACCGCGCATCCGGCACACCGCAAGATCTGAAAGTATTCACCACGCGTGCGGACACGCTGATGGGCGCCACCTACGTGGCGGTCGCCGCCGAACACCCGATCGCATTGCACGCTGCACAAAATAATCCAGCACTGCAAGCTTTCATTCAGGAATGCAAACTCGGTTCCGCCAAGGAAGCCGATCTCGCTACACAAGAAAAGAAAGGCATGGACACCGGTTTGTTTGTGATCCATCCGCTCAATGGTGAGAAATTGCCGGTCTGGGTCGCCAATTACGTATTGATGGGGTACGGCGAAGGTGCGGTTATGGCAGTCCCTGCGCATGACGAGCGCGATTTTGCCTTCGCCACACAATACCGGTTACCAATCAAAGCGGTCATCAAGCCATTGGAAGGCGATTTGGCGCTGCCGCTCACCGAAGCGTACGTTGAACATGGCATCACGTTCGATTCAAGTGAATTCTCAGGATTGGAATTTCAGCAAGCAGTCGATGCGATTGCCGCAGCATTGGAACGGAAAAAACTGGGCAGCAAACGCGTGCAATTCCGTTTGCGCGATTGGGGCATTTCCCGCCAGCGTTACTGGGGCTGTCCGATTCCATTGATTCATTGCGCCGGTTGCGGCGTGGTGCCGGTGCCGGACGATCAATTGCCGGTGGTGCTGCCGCAGGACCTGGTGCCGGATGGTTCCGGTAATCCGCTCGGTAAAACACCGTCCTTTTATGAATGCGCCTGTCCTAAATGCGGCAAACCCGCGCGCCGCGAAACCGATACCATGGACACATTCGTCGATTCCTCCTGGTATTACGCCCGCTACGCCTGTCCGGATCAGCATCAGGCCATGACCGACGAACGCGTCAACTATTGGCTGCCGGCCGATCAATACATCGGCGGTATCGAACACGCCATTCTGCATTTGCTGTATTCGCGCTTCTGGAGCAAAGTCATGCGCGATATGGGCTTGCTGACGCTGGACGAGCCGTTCACCAATCTGCTGACGCAAGGCATGGTGCTGAACGAGATTTTTTACCGTAAATCCGGCAATGGCCGCATCACCTATTTCAACCCAACCGAAGTCAGTCTCCAGCATGACGAACAAGGCAAACGCTGCGGCGCGATTCTATTGACGGATAATCAGCCGGTCGAATCGGGCGGCATCGGCACGATGTCGAAATCCAAGAACAATGGCGTCGATCCGCAAAAACTGGTGGAAGAATACGGCGCCGATACCGCGCGTCTGTTCATGATGTTCGCCAGCCCGCCGACGCAAACATTGGAATGGGCGGACGCCGGCGTCGACGGCGCGTACCGTTTCTTGAAGCGCTTGTGGCGGCAGGCTTACGTTCACCTGCAATCCGGTGCAGTTAAGATTGATCCCGCTTTGCATGCCACCCTGCCAGCGGAACTCAAGGCCTTGCGCTGCCAGCTGCACCAAACCATCGCCAAGGTGACGGATGATTTGGAACGCCGTCATACTTTCAATACTGCGATTGCCGCAGTGATGGAATTGATGAATGGCTTGGCAAAATGCCAGGATACCGATGCCGCCAGCCGTAATCTGATGCAGGAAGCGCTGGAAAGCATCGTGCTGCTGCTGTCCCCGATCGTGCCGCATATCTGTCATGAGATCTGGCGCGAACTCCGGCCCGGCACCGAGCTTTCCGGTCAACCTTGGCCGCAAGCGGACAGCGCCGCGATGACGCAGGATGAAATCAAGTTGATCGTGCAAGTCAACGGTAAGCTGCGCGGACAAATCAATGTCGCCAAGGACGCCGGAAAAGAAGCCATCGAGCGTACTGCCTTGGCCAACGAGCATGTGCAGAAATTTATCGAAGGGCAAACGGTGAAAAAAATCATTGTCGTACCCGGCAGACTGATCAACATTGTCGTATAAAAATACTGACGCATACCCCTATGAAACTGAGTAAACAGCACATTCTTATCCTGGTGATCCTGCTCCTGCTGACGGCTTGCGGTTTTAAACTGCGCGGGCAAATTTCCTCGCTGCCATTCAAAACCCTGTATATTTCCGCGCCGGACGGAAACACCATCGGTATGAATCTGGAGCGCGCCATCGGCACGTCGTCAACAACCAAGGTGGTTGCCAATGCGGAAGATGCCGAGGCCACTTTGGAAGTCATCAGCGCCACCAGTGAAAGGATCATCCTGTCGCTGTCCGGAGGCGGCCGGGTGCGTGACTTTAATCTGCTGTATCGCGTCAGGTACCGTCTTTTCGACAAACAGAACGTAGAACTCACTCCCATCACGGAAATCACCTTAACGCGCGTCCTCCCATTCCTGGATGCGCAAATCCTGGCGAAAGAAGCGGAAGAGCGGCTGCTGCAAAAAGACATGGAAGCCGACGCGATTCAGCAAATGCTGTGGCGTTTGTCGACCATCCAGCGATAGCCGGACCCGGGGATCGGGGATTTCTCAGCTTCTAATCCACACGGCGGCGTCATGCGGATAAAACTCGAACAGATTCAGCAGCAGTTGCAGAAACAAACCGTCCCGCTGTACACGTTATTCGGCAGCGAACCCTTGCTGATTCTGGAAGCCGCCGATCAAATCCGCACGCACGCCCGCCAGCAAGGCTACACTGAACGTGAGTTGTTCACGGCCGATCAGCATTTCGACTGGGCGGAACTGCTCAATGCCGGCAATAACCTGTCGCTGTTTGGCGACCGCAAAATCATGGATCTTCGCATCCCTTCCGGCAAACCGGGCAGGGAAGGCGGCAAAGCGCTCGAAACTTATTGCGCCGCGTTACCGCCCGATACCGTGACGCTGATCATACTGCCGCGCATCGACAAACAAGGGCAAGCCAGCAAATGGTTCAAGGCGCTCGAAACGGCGGGCACGCTAATCGCGGTTTATCCCGTCGAGCGCGATCAATTACCCGGCTGGATAGGCCAGCGTCTCGCCAAACAACAGCAAAAAGCCGATGCCGCCACTTTGCAATTTCTCGCCAGCCAAGTCGAAGGCAACCTGCTCGCCGCGCATCAGGAAATCCAGAAACTTGCGCTGCTTTATCCTGCCGGTAACCTGACATTCGAGCAAGTAAAAGACGTGGTGCTGAACGTCGCGCGCTACGATGTCTTCCAGCTATCCGACGCCATGATTACGGGCGACATCGCGCGTTTTATGCGCGTTCTGACCGGATTGCAAGGCGAAGGCGCCGCTCCGTTGCTGATTCTCGCCACGCTGACCGAACAAATCCGCCAGTTGGTCGCTATCCGCAAAGGTCTGGATAACGGCCAGCCGCCTGCACAATTACTGCAAACCGCGAGAATCTGGGGCGATCGGCAAAAACCGGTCATGACCGCCGCCCAGCGCATCAGTATTCAAGCATTGTTGCAGGCACTAACCGCTGCCGCAGAAATTGACCGGATGATTAAGGGAGTGGCGCAAGGGGATGTTTGGGAAGGATTGTTGCAGTTGGGGTTGCGTTTTACCCGCCACAAACTAAGCAATTAACTGCGACTGATCGATTGCATTCGATAGCCGCAAAAAATCAATTATATTTCCGGCTACTTTTTCTGATCCTCGTCCTTCTTTTCCTTTGTGACAGGATTTTGCACACCATACCCGGCTTCCTTGGCTTTGTAGCCGCCATACGCACCGGCTCCTCCCACGGCCAGAAGCCAACAACCCGATAGCATCGGGATCATCAGCAGAATAACCATGTAATGTAATAGCCTCGTTCTCATCGCAGTCCCCAGTAAATTCATCGAAATCTTCACATTCGCTTTCTCATTCTAATACCGGCTCTTGTGACAGTGGAATAAGCATTATGCTTATTTTTAATTCTGTTCTTGATAAAGTATTTGAATAATAAAAAGAGTCAGCAAGTGCATTATGCAGCATAACGGTTATAACACCGAAAAAAAGGGAGCCGAAGCTCCCATTTTTAATACGCGATCAATCAGATTATTACACTTGTGCTGCTTTTCTACGACGTGCGGCGAAACCCGTTAACACTAAACCGGCCAGTAACATGGCATAAGTTTCAGGCTCGGGAACCGGAGTTACCTCAAATCCCGCATATCTCACATTTTCCTGCGAATTATTGTAGAAACCAAACTGTCCGGAAGTGAATGATGTATCAACGACCGTAACGTTCCACAATTCGGTAGCACCTTGTTTTACAACGATATGAATTTCGCCTGGATTCACATTAAAATCAAGGTGGAAATTATATAGCACATTGTCCGCCCATCCCTTAGAGCTGGAATGATTGGTAGCAAGAATTTCCATATCGCCAAAATTAGTCGTGTTTTCCCAGAACTCTTCCAGTGATAAGTCTACGAGGCCGTTACCTGTAGCGCCATGAAATTCCTTAATGGTCATGCCTTCCGCTGCGGTACGGCCGACATAGCCTTGCGCCGCTTGTTTCCAGTCAAACAAATAAAAATTACTCGAATTCTGATAACCAAAGACAAAACCCATGTAATCATCATCGCTTGCCGTCGTAACTTGCCATGAACCATCAACTGAGTAGCTGCTAAGATTCAGGTTATTCAAAAAGAAAGAAGGATCAGCATTAATGACTTGTTTAACTGCCGTATTACCTGGTTCCAGTACCCAGCTGCCAGCTCCTTGCCCGCCTGGATAATTCAGCGTTAATGGTGTCCAGCTCGACAAATCGATCGGTGCAGCCTGCGTAGCAAGCGGAGTTAACAAGAATAATCCGGCTGTTGCCAGGTAACGTAAATTTTTTTTCATCATGATAGGTTCCTCTAAAAAGTTTTTATTATAACAAGGCACTCCCTGATCAATAGTATTTTATTATTATCAATAATTTACCTTGCACATTTTTGGTGTAAAATTAACTGTTATCAGTTTCACCAGTTGCGATACTAATACTTTCAGGTAATTAATTGAAGCAAAATTTACTCGTATTCTGAGTCACATTGCACACAATAACTGGCAAAAATAGCACCAATGCTTTCTACAGGCGGCACATGCGAGCAAATTTGCCCGCATGAGTTTCTGAAAAAATTTACCGTTCGTACGCCAGTACCGGCGCCAGCCAACGTTCGGCTTCCTCCAGCGCCCAGCCTTTGCGTTTGGCGTAATCTTCCACTTGGTCTTTGCCGATTTTTCCGACGGCGAAGAAAGTCGATTCCGGATGGGCGAAATAGAACCCGGACACCGCCGCAGTCGGCACCATCGCGAAGGATTCCGTAATGATGATGCCGGTGTTTTCGGTGGCGTTCAGGGTGGCAAACAGCGGGCCTTTTTCAGTGTGATCCGGGCAGGCGGGATAACCCGGCGCGGGGCGGATGCCACGATATTCTTCGTTGATGAGTTGCTCGTTAGACAGGGTTTCATCCTTGGCATAACCCCAGAATTCGCGGCGCACGCGCGCGTGCATGTGCTCGGCAAACGCTTCCGCCAAACGGTCGGCCAGCGCTTTGAGCACAATCGCGCTGTAATCGTCGTGTACTTCCTCAAATGCCTTGATGCGTTCGTCAATGCCGAATCCTGCGCCGACGGCAAACAGGCCGATGGTATCCTTGACGCCGGTTTCCTTCGGTGCAATAAAATCGGACAGGCAACGATTCGGTTTCCCGGTCGGTTTTTGATCCTGCTGGCGCAGGCAATGGTACGTCATGGCGATTTTGCTGCGCGACTGATCGGTATAAATCTCGATATCGTCGCCGACCGAATTGGCCGGGAACAAGCCGATCACCGCATTGGCGCTGAGCCATTTCTGCTCGACGATTTTCTTCAGCATCTTCTGCGCGTCGCGGAATAACTGGCTGGCTGTTTCTCCGACCACTTCATCGGTCAGAATATCGGGATAGCGTCCGGCGAGTTCCCAGGCCTGGAAGAAAGGTGTCCAGTCGATATACGGCACGATTTTTTCCAGCGGGTAATTGTTCAATGTGCGCACGCCGATCAATTCGGGTTGATACGGCCGGTAATTGCTCCAATCGGTCTTGTACGCATTGGCGCGCGCTTCGGCCAGCGCCAGCAATTTAGACGGGCCTTTTTTGTTCTTGTGCTGCGCGCGCACTTTCTCGTATTCATCCTTGATTTCCTGAATATATCCCGCTTGCAAATCCTGCGACAGCAAATTGCTGCACACGCCTACCGCACGGCTGGCGTCGGGCACCCACACGGTCGGACCATCGTAGTGCGGCGCAATCTTGACCGCCGTGTGCACCCGCGACGTGGTCGCACCGCCGATCAGCAGCGGAATGGTGAATCCCTCGCGCTGCATTTCCTTGGCCACATGCGCCATTTCCTCCAGCGACGGTGTAATCAATCCGGATAAGCCGATGATGTCGGCCTTCTCGCGTTTGGCCATGTCGAGAATTTGCGCGCTCGGCACCATCACGCCCATATTGATCACTTCGTAGTTATTGCATTGCAGCACCACGGTGACAATGTTCTTGCCAATGTCGTGCACATCGCCCTTGACGGTGGCGATGACAATCTTGCCTTTCGGTTTGTTGTCGCCCGATAATTTCTTTTCGGCTTCGATAAACGGCAGCAAATGCGCCACCGCTTGTTTCATCACACGCGCCGATTTCACCACCTGCGGCAAGAACATTTTACCGGCGCCGAACAAATCGCCGACAACGCTCATACCTTCCATCAACGGGCCTTCAATCACCTGAATCGGACGCCCGCCCTGTTTTTGGATTTCCACTCGCGCCGCTTCGGTATCTTCGACGATATAGGTGGAAATACCCCTGACCAACGCATGCGTCAGGCGTTGTTGCAGCGGTTCATCGCGCCATGCCAGATCTTCGATTTGTTCCTTTTTCTGCCCCTTGAAGTTTTCCGCGAACTCAACCAGACGTTCGGTTGCGTCTTGACGCCGGTTGAGCAGCACATCCTCGACTCTTTCCAGCAATTCCGCGGGAATATCCGAGTAAACCCCCAGTTGTCCGGCGTTGACGATACCCATCGTCATCCCGGCTCTGATCGCATGGTACAAAAAGGCCGTGTGAATCGCTTCGCGGATCGGTTCGTTGCCACGGAACGAGAAGGAGATATTCGATACCCCGCCGCTGACCTTCGCGTACGGCAGCGTTTGCTTGATGGCGCGGGTTGCATTGATAAAATCGACGCCATAATTATTGTGTTCTTCGATTCCGGTCGCAATGGCGAAGATATTCGGATCGAAAATGATGTCTTCGGGTGGAAAACCGACTTTATCGACCAGCAAGCGGTAACTACGCGTGCAGATATCGACTTTGCGCTGCAGTGTATCTGCCTGACCTTGTTCGTCGAACGCCATGACAATCACCGCCGCACCATAACGGCGCGCCAGTTTGGCGTGCTTGATGAATTCCTCTTCGCCTTCTTTCATGCTGATCGAGTTGATCACCGATTTGCCTTGCACGCATTTCAAACCGGCCTCGATCACCGTCCATTTGCTCGAATCCAGCATGATCGGCACTTTGCAGATATCCGGTTCGGCTGCGATCAGATTGAGGAAAGTCACCATGGCTTTTTGCGAATCCAGCATCGCCTCGTCCATGTTGATATCGATAATCTGCGCGCCGTTTTCCACTTGGTTGCGCGCCACATTCAGCGCTTCCGCGTAATCGTCGTTCAGAATCAGCCGGGCAAACGCGCGCGAGCCGGTCACATTGGTACGCTCGCCGACATTGACAAACAGGGAATCGTCGCCGATGTTCAAGGGCTCCAAGCCGGACAGACGCAACTTTTTAGGAATATCAGGCACTTTGCGCGGCGCGATGTCACTCACCGCTTGTGCAATCGCCTTGATATGCGCCGGTGTGGTGCCGCAGCAGCCACCGACGACATTGACAAAGCCCGATTGCGCAAAACCTTTGATCTGGTTCGCGGTATATTCCGGCGACTCGTCGTAACCGGTTTCGGAGAGCGGATTCGGCAATCCGGCGTTGGGGTGCACACTGGTATACACATTCGCCACGCCCGCCAGTTCCTCGATATACGGGCGCATCAGTTCGGCGCCCAGCGCGCAATTGATCCCCACCGACAACGGCCGGGTATGGCTGACCGAGTTCCAGAATGCTTCCGGTGTTTGTCCCGACAGCGTGCGGCCAGATGCGTCGGTGATCGTCACCGAAATCATGATCGGCAGCCGTATGCCGTGATCTTCAAAGAATTGATCGATGGCAAATAGCGCCGCCTTGGCGTTGAGCGAATCGAAAATGGTCTCGACCAGGAGAATATCCACGCCACCATCGACCAAGCCGCGAATCGACTCCGTGTAATCCACGACCAATTGGTCATAGGTAATGCCGCGAAAGCCCGGATCGTTGACATCGGGAGAAATCGACGCGGTTTTGGTGGTCGGGCCGATGACACCGGCGACGAATCGCGGCTTGTCCGGTGTTTTCGCCTCAAAAGCCTGCGCCGCGTCGCGCGCCAATTTGGCTGCGGAGCAATTCAATTCATACACCAAATCCTGCATGTGGTAATCGGCCATCGAAGCCGCATTGGAATTGAACGTATTGGTCTCGATGATATCCGCGCCCGCCTCAAGGTAACCCGAGTGGATCGAATGAATGATATCGGGCCGGGTCAGCGTCAACAGATCGTTATTGCCCCTCAGATCATGCGGAAAATCAGCAAAACGCTGTCCGCGAAAATCCGCTTCGGTAAGCTTAAACGTCTGAATCATCGTACCCATCGCGCCATCCAGAATCAGGATGCGTTGCGCAAACAGGCTTTCCAATAAGGCAGTGCGGGATTCTCTAGTCATGGATTGTGTATGTTGTGAAAAGATGAAAAGTCATTATACCTGAGCTGTTGCGCTCTATCGCGCAGGCTATCGGTTGTAAAAGCGGTTAAACACACAGTATCCGCTCGCAGTGCGCTAATAATACACAATGCGCAGCGGCTCGTTTAGCAGAGAATGAGCGATATTTTCATGGGTTATCCGGAAAATGACGGTGCAATTGCAGAGCAATGGTTGCAGACTAAGGCTTGCTGATCCTGTGTTGGCTAGCGGATGCCGCTGCGTTATTCTCCTGCAACCTCCGCCTCAATCCCGGTCAAATCCTCCACGTCGGCCAGTTTAGCCAGCAACCGGGTGTAATTTCTCAATTGTATTTGCAAAGTTTGCAACTCCCGGCGGAATTGCTGGCATTCCTCTGGTGAAGTGAAAGCGCCTTGCTGGCTTTTGCGGTGCCACTTGGCAGTGAAAGGGCGCACCACCTGATTAAGAACGATGATCGCAATTCGTGCGAACTGATCACAACCTCGGCCATGATCCTTGAGTGTTTTGCGCGTGATACCGAACAAGGCGTGTATGCTGTCCAGCGCGGTTTGTTCCACACCGTCTTCATCCGGCAGCGGTTGCGTCGTGATGCGCGTGAGCAGTTCCACATAGAGATCCCACGCGGCGGCTTTGTCGGGATCGGATGGTCTCCAGTCCATATCCAGAATTGGTGTTTTGATTTTTAGGCCGACAAGACCCCAGTTTTCAAACAGATCTTTGATTTTCATAATTTATCCGCTTTATTGAACGACTCTTGATATTTCAAGGATACAACAGCAATAGGCGATAGCCCAAGGCATTCAGCTGGCTGCTGTCGAAATCCAGGCGGATATCCATTTCATGCCGCGGTGCAATGAACGGCAGGGTTTTATCGTCTTCCAGCAAGTAATCCTGCGCGCTAAAAATGCGGCTGGCAATGACTTGTTCCTGCGCGTCCAGCAACAACAATTGCAATGCCGGAAAAGCTTGCGGGAAAGGCGCGTGATTGCTGATGATCGCGCGCATGGTGGTCACTTCCGGCTGGCGCGCGGGATTTTTCTGCAAATCGGACGATTCGATACCGAGCTGTTGGATATCTTGCGCGTAAGGCACCTGGCAACCGATAAATGCGCAATAGCGTTCCCAGTACGGTCTGGTTTCCGGGGCGACAATGGTCAATTCAGTGCGGTAGGCATACGCGATCTGTCCGAGCAGCAGCAATAACAGCAACACATTCGCCAATCCCCACCAGCCGGATGTTTTTTTGACGGGTTCTTCATCGAAGAGATCCGCCGGGGATTCTGTCGTTTCTTGCTCCCCATCCGAGAGAACCGGTTGATCCATGCCGTTATCCACCTGCGCCGTCAGTGCGCGGCTTTGCAGCGGCGATCTCAGTGGCTCGGCTGGTGTATCGTACTGCGGCTGCGACGGCTGCGGATATTCGATCGCCGATTCATGCACGGTGATCAAGGTGGCAAATCCATTGAATACCCGCTGACACTGCCCGCAGCGCACATCGCCGCCGTGCGCCTGCAATTGCGCGGCATTCACGCGAAACGTCGTGCCGCAGCCGGGACAGAGCGTCACCAACGCCATGGGTTACTCGCTGTATTTAGTCGCATGGATATCACCGGTTAATAGGTAACAGATCAGGTATCGGCAAGGTTACGATTGCTTTACCCGCTTTCAACCAGCGGCAAATTATTTCACCTTTTGATTCCGGTTAACAACACCCAGCCTTCCTGCTCGCGAGCAATGCGCATATCGAACCACTGCTGATAGACAGCTTTGACTTCTTCAGCCTGCTCCTTGAGAATCCCGGACAGCACGATATGACCATGTTTCCGGGCAATCTGCATCAGCAGCGGCGCTAGTATGATCAACGGATTGGCCAGAATGTTAGCGACGACCACATCCGTTTGTTGTTCCTGTTGCACACTCTGCTCCGTGGCTTGATGCGCTGTCGCGAAATGAAATTTCGCCGGATCGCACTGGTTGCGCAGCGCATTTTCCTGACTGGATTTGATCGCCTGAGGATCGATATCGATGCCGGTGACATACCGCGCACCCAGTTTTAAAGCGGCAATAGCGAGTATTCCGGAGCCGCAGCCATAATCCATCATTTTGTCGCCCGGTTGCAGATTCTGATCCAGCCAGCCCAAGCATAGTTGTGTGGTGGGATGGCTGCCGGTGCCGAAAGCCAGTCCGGGGTCGAGTATCAGATTGATGGCCGCCGGATCGGGCGATTGGTGCCAGGTCGGTACGATCCATAAGCGCGCTGAGATTTGAATCGGATCGAATTGCGATTGCGTCAAGCGCACCCAATCCTGTTCTTCGATGCGCTCGATACGGTAATCGAGCGGCTGATCTGGTTGTATCATCTGCGTGACATTGCGCAGGATTGCCACAATATCCGCATCCTGATCGAACAGCGCGGAAACTTCCGCGTTTTGCCAGATTTCCCCGCTGGGTTCACCCGGCTCGCCGAACAGCATTTGCTCGTCTTGCGTATCGGCGGCGGCATCGTGAATATCCACCGACAATGCGCCCTGTTCCAGCAGCGCATCGCTCAGCACCTCGGCGTGCGCCGCATCCGTTTCAATAATCAGTGTCACCCAGGACATGCTGCGCGATGAGGATTGTTAATGGATGGATCGGATTCGATACGCCGGTCTGTCAATTCGATTTGTTATGCAGTGCGAGCTTTTGCTCTAAATAGTGAATCGAAGCGCCGCCGCGCAAGAAGGAGGCGTCATTAAGCAAATCCCGGTGCAGCGGGATATTGGTTTTGATGCCGGTGATCACCATTTCGGATAAGGCGATCCGCATGCGGGCAATGGCCTGTTCGCGCGTATCACCGTACGTGATGATCTTGCCGATCATGGAATCGTAGTACGGCGGCACCATGTAATTTTGGTACACATGCGAATCGACGCGCACGCCCGGTCCGCCCGGTGCGTGATACTGCGTAATGCGCCCGGCCGATGGCGTTAACTTGTAGGCATCTTCGGCATTGATACGGCATTCGATCGCGTGCCCTTTCATGACGACATCTTTCTGCTTCACCGGCAGCACAATACCGGCTGCAACATTGATTTGCGCTTGCACCAGATCGATACCGGTCACCGCTTCGGTCACCGGATGCTCCACTTGCAGCCGCGTGTTCATTTCGATGAAATAAAATTCATTGTTCTCGTAGAGAAATTCAAATGTGCCGACACCGCGGTATTTAATGCGGCGGCAAGCTTCCGCGCAACGCTCGCCGATTTTGTCGCGTAATTTTTCCGGTATGCCAGGCGCTGGGGCTTCCTCGAGAATTTTTTGATGGCGGCGCTGCATGGAGCAATCCCGCTCTCCCAGATGCACGGCATTACCATATTCGTCAACCAGCAGTTGGAATTCGATATGGCGTGGATTTTCCAGAAATTTCTCCGCGTAAACCACCGGATTACCGAAGGCTGTCTGCGCTTCGTTGCGTGTCACGATGATCGCATTGGATAACGCAGCCTCGGTATGCACCACCCGCATGCCACGCCCGCCACCGCCACCTGCGGCTTTAATGATGACCGGGTAGCCGATTTCACGCACGATCTTTTTGATTTCATCGATATCTTCCGGCAACGCGCCATCCGATCCGGGAACACAAGGCACACCGGCTTTTTTCATGGCATTTTTCGCGCTGACTTTGTCACCCATCAAGCGGATGGTTTCCGGGCGCGGGCCAATAAACACAAACCCGCTTTTTTCCACACGCTCGGCAAAATCCGCATTTTCGGACAAAAATCCATAACCGGGATGAATCGCTTCGGCGTCAGTTACCTCAGCCGCGCTGATGATCGCCGGCACATTTAAATAACTGTGCGTTGCCGCAGCCGGACCGATACACACCGATTCGTCGGCCAGCTTGACGTATTTCGCTTCGGCGTCCGCTTCGGAATGCACCGCCACCGTCTTGATACCCATCGCACGGCAGGCACGCTGTATCCGCAAAGCGATTTCGCCGCGATTGGCAATAAGAATTTTCTCAAACATAGTGATCTGGCCTTTATTCAGACGATCATTGGATAACGAATAAAGGCTCGCCGTATTCGACCGGTTGACCATTTTCCAGCAGGATTGCTTTAACAACCCCGCCTTTATCGGCTTCAATTTCATTCAGCAGTTTCATGGCTTCAATGATGCACAGCGTATCGCCTTCCTTGACTCTTTGCCCGACTTCCACAAATGCATTCGCGCCTGGCGATGGCGCACGGTAGAAGGTGCCGACCATTGGAGATTTGACAATGTGGCCATCGGGAATCGCGCTCTTGTCGGAACCATTGCTGTCACCGGCTTTCGCATCGCCGCTTTTATCTCCATCCGATGCAGATGCGGGTAATTGCTGTTGGGCTGGCGCCATCACCGGCTGCATGGCAGACGGCATGAACGCGTAATTTTGCACGCCGGAGCCGGATTTACTGATACGAACCTTTTCTTCGCCCTCGGTAATTTCCAGTTCCGCAATACTTGATTCTTCAACCAGCTCGATGAGCTTCTTAAGCTTTCTTAAATCCATTTTCAATCTCCCGAGACCACGCCTCGTTTAAAGGTAGTGTTATAACTAGAAAACAAAATGCTGTATGTAAAAATGAGCAAAATTGCGGCATTGTAAAAAGAATTTCACCTGACGCATCGAATGTGACCGGTTAATAAGATGTTATTGCATATTCCAGCGCAAGTTCATAGCCCTTGGCGCCCAGGCCGCTGATGACGCCAACCGCCAAATCGGAGAAATAGGATCGTTGCCGGAAAGATTCGCGGGCATAAACATTCGATAAATGCACTTCGATAAAAGGCCGTTTCACAGCAGCAAGCGCGTCGCGCAATGCCACACTGGTATGCGTATACGCAGCTGGATTGATAATTATAAAATCCGTCCCGTCATGCAGGGTTTGCTGAATCCGGTCAATCAACGCGAACTCAGCATTACTTTGAAAAAAATCCAGATGAATGCCTTGATTTTCGGCTAACTTGCTCAAGTTTCTGTTAATATCCTGCAATGTAGCAGCGCCATAAATCTCCGGCTCGCGCAGCCCCAGCAAATTCAAATTCGGGCCATGCACGATCAAAATATTTTGCACTTTTACATTCTTGGAATCCATCCAATAATTATGGACTCTTATCGCAGAAATGTACAGATTTTTGGCGAAATTCGCCGAACTTAGACGAAAGTCAGTCAAAAAATATCGGATAGGATTGTGCAATAAACAGTATTCAGCGCGAAGAAAAAACACAAGCAATTGAATTCAACTCTTTATCATTTGCCCGCAATTCCCCAACCATCTATAATACGCCGCTTGGTTTAAGCAGGGCTGTTGTAGCTCAGTTGGTAGAGCAACTGATTCGTAATCAGTAGGTCGGAGGTTCGACTCCTCTCAACAGCACCAATAAATCAATAGGTTGTAAATTATTCCTGAATTATAGCCGTGCTATGGGACACTATAGGGGCACTAAAAGGCAACAAACTGCCACAAAAACTTTTTACGAATACCGACCTTTTGTCGATTTGGACGATTATTTTGCTTAACTACTCATTATCAAAATAATCAGAATCTAATTTCTTGACTTCATACTGCCCCACAATCGAGACTCCAACATTATGCTCGGCCATAAGCCCCGACAATTGTTCACCATCAATTAATATTATTTTCGTATTAATAAATGAAGCGAATTCTTTCGCTTCTTTGCTAAATGACGACGTGGTGATAAAAACACCTTTCCTAGCACGCTGCCCTTGCAACGCACCTGCAAATTTTTGGATTTCAGGACGACCGACCACACCATCCCATCGTTTAGCTTGAATGTATATAACATCCAAGCCAAGACGATCTTCATTTATTATCCCATCAATGCCGCCATCACCACTTTTCCCAAGTGCTTTTCCAGCATCTTGACGACTACCGCCATACCCCATTTTTACAAGAAGATCGATAACTAAACGCTCAAAGAATGCTGGGGAAGCCTCTTTAATTGCACCCAGAATTTCGGCTTCAAGGGAGGAACGAAGCTTATTGTAAGCAGATGCAAGCGCATCTTCTGGAGTTAAATTTGACTCTAGTCCAGATGCTTCAATTAGAGAATCATTTCTATCTTTTTTACGATTTCTAAATTCGATAAATCCCGGATATTGCTCAAGCACTGATATATCAATCTTAATTGGATTTCTTGCGAGTAGCTCAATACCTTTTTGTGTAATTGTGAGAAATCCACGCTTTGGTGTTGCAAGCAAATCAGCCTGTTTAAGATATGAACGCGCCCAACCAACACGGTTAGTAAAAATAGCCTGACTCCCGCTGGGGAGAAGTTCATTTCTCTCTTCTGTCGTGAGATTAAATTGACTAGCCAATTCTTCAACTAACTGACTGAACTTATGCTCCCTACCATCAGATGCTGTCTTCAAAACGGGAAGCATAAGTGCTTGATAATCAGGAATTGCCATAATTTTTGATATTCTTACAGATAATGATTAAGGGAACATATATATTTGCACTGTAGCATAAAGAGTCTTTTTTTAAATCCCGCCATGGTCACAACAAAAACGCCTTATTTTATTTTAAGTGCCCCATTAATGCCCCATAATAATTAATTAAATATGTATTATTATGTTTTTGTTAATTATTCATAATATATTATTATGATTATGTATCATATGTTGTAATTTATTGCTCATTGTTGTAATCTGCTCACAGTGATTAATGACTTGCAGAGGCAATCATGGCAAACATCGAAAAACGTATTTCTAATGATGGCAAAACCAGTTACCGGGTAAAAATACGCTTGAAGGGATTCCCTTCTCAATCTGCCACATTTGAACGCCTGACCGATGCCAAAAAATGGGCGCAACAAACCGAGTCAGCAATTCGAGAAGGCCGCCATTTCAAAACCACCGAAGCCAAACGGCATACATTGGCGGAAATGATAGATCGTTATTGCCGTGATGTATTACCAAGCAAGAAAAGTGCAAAAGACCAAACACAGCAACTGGCATGGTGGAAATCTGAAATCGGAAGCTACTCGCTCGCAGATATAACGCCTTCGCTTATTGGCGAATGCAGGGATAAGCTAGGCCGTGAAATCACAATAAGAAATAAGTTACGTTCACCTGCCAGTGTTGTGCGGTATATGGCTGCGCTTTCTCATGCGCTTACTATCGCTGTAAAAGAATGGGGCTGGATAGAGGATAACCCAATGCGAAAAGTAACCAAACCCAAAGAATCACGCGGACGGGTTCGCTTCCTATCCGATGATGAGCGCATGCGCTTACTGAAAGCCTGTAAAGAATCCAGTAATCCTTATTTATATTGCGTTGTAGTATTGGCACTATCTACCGGAATGCGCCAAGGTGAAATCATGGGATTGACTTGGGATGTAGTGGATTTAAACCAAGGCCGCGCAATTCTGCATGAAACAAAAAACGGTGAACGCCGCGCCGTGGCGATTACTGGTCATGCTTTGGAACTATTAAAAGCACTTTCCAAGGTACGCCGAATTGATTGCAATTTACTTTTCCCAGCTAAGGAAAAAGCACCACAAAAACCACAAAAGTCCATGGATTTACGCACGCCATGGGAAACAGCCGTTAAAAAAGCAGAGCTTCATGACTTCAAATTTCATGACTTGCGTCATAGCGCTGCATCATACTTAGCCATGAATGGCGCAAGCTTGGCTGAAATTGCCGAAGTGTTGGGACACAAAACCCTGCAAATGGTAAAGCGCTACGCGCATTTATCCGAAGGCCATACCGCTCGTGTAGTTGAATCTATGAATACTAAGATTTTTGGTGATGTCTGAAATGGTACAAGTAAATAATGAAAAAGACCAAGAAGAATATGAACATGAAATAAGAAGAGGTTTTTTTCTTGGATATTATTCAATCAGAGATGAATGGGGTTTATGGGCCAGTAAAAATAAATTAATTGCTAAGGAAGCAATTCCACTAATGAACGGACTTGATCCTAGATCGTGGGAAGAATATGAGAAAAAGGAGAAACGTTTACCTTATGAAATGATTCAATCCATTAAGCGAAGCTTAGTAATGGCAGAAAATGAAAAAATCGTTATAGACACTCCTGCTAAATGGCTAGATTGGGGGCGCAAGCATGATTTGGATAAACCGATTTTAAAATCTAAGGACTGGCTGAATGTGCCTGATGTTTGCATGTTCAAATTGTTTGAAACTGCGGTATCTGGAAAGTCTATTAATTCACGAACTACGGAAAAGCAGAAAGATGATTCTTGGAAGGAAATGGCAAGAGAAAAAGCTGATTTAATTTATCAAAAGCAAAAGGCAATCGGGTGTGATCCTTCTAATAAAGCAATTGCAAGCATGATAGCCAATGAATTTGAACAGGAAGGCATAAAAACCACAAAAGGAAAAAGACTAAATGATGGATATATAGTGCGACATGCACTAAATGCATGGAAAAGACCAGAAAAGTAAGCGAGCAAAATCGGCAAATCCGGAAATTCCTTTTATTCTTAAATTTTCCGAATCAATAAATTCATCAACCCCAATAACGGCGGTGCTTTCAGAGTTTTTTCATTTTGCTATGCGGCAAATTTTTGCCTTGCTCTAATAATCGTAAGTTAACTGTGCAATATCGCACAGAAACGAGCAGATTATTAAAGGCAACCGCAATGGAAAATATTTCTGTTACACAAGCGATTAAATCAGCTTATCCAGATTTACCCTCACAATCCCGCACACTGTTGACCGTTCGCCAATTCAGCGACAAACATCCCGCATTCACACAAGGCGCAATCCGCAATCTAATTTTCTTAGCTGAAAGTAGAAGAACATCCAAAGGCATTATCGCAGGCAATGGTTTGAATATTGCCTTGGTAAGAATTGGCCGGAAGTTGCTTATTGATGAAACAAAATTTTTTCAGTGGATTGATGCGCAGCAGAAAAACAAAAACTATAGTGCGGGCGGTGCAAAATGAAAATCGCTGCTCAATCACTTCAAAACGTAAAAGCATATATCCGCCCCCTTGATTTTTACCGCAGCGAACTACCTGATATGCCGCCCCCGCGTGGCAGCGGATGGCGTGATGGCGGGCTGTGTCCGTTTCATCCTGATAAGCACGCAGGAAGCTTTCGGGTGAATCTTGAAACCGGGGCATTTACTTGTTTCTCATGCGGAACCAAAGGCGGGGATATTATCGCCTTTGTTCAGCAAAGAGACGGCTTGAGTTTCCCGGAAGCAGTGCAAAAACTATCCAATGATTGGGGGGTGTGATGCAGGGCATACCTCAAACATATAGCAGCAAGCCACGCCGCCATGTATGGGAATATCGCAGCAATCAAGGTGAGCCGATTGGCTATGTTGCCCGCTTCGATGCTGGTGAGAAAAAAGAAATCGTGCCCTATTTTAAATGCATCATTGGGTGCTTCTATGGTTGAAACCGTGAAAGAAGCTGCCCGCCGCTTATCCTCTACCGCTCTTAAAAATGGTTTTCAACCGGCTGCTCTGCATACTTATACCGACTCTGAAGGCAACGCGATTTATTGGCGCATCCGAGCCAAAAATACGACCACCGGCGAAAAATGGATCAGGCCGATGAGGTTAAACGGCAATGGGTATGAATTGGGTGACCCTGCATTTGAAGGCGGAAAGCCGTTATACGCTCTGCACCTTATCGCAGGTAATCCCGGTTCGGTTGTGTGGATTGTCGAGGGCGAACAAAAAGCTGATGCAATCAACCAGATTGGCCTTGTAGCAACTACTTCTGGCGGGGCGATGAGCGCCGGTAAAGCTGATTGGACACCGTTACGCGGGCGTAACGTAGTTATCTGGCCTGATTTCGACGATGCTGGCAGAGCTTACGCGAACGATGTTGCAATTATCTTGAATGATCTAAACTGCACGGTTTTGGTCATTGATGTGAGCAAGCTTGGGCTTTCAGAATCTCAGGATGTGATCGATTGGCTTTCGATTCATCCAGAGGCTACCGCGACAGATATCACGGACTTGCCATTAATTCGGCAAGAAAACGTGTCAGCGAACGATTCTGACGACTGGCCAGAACCGCAACCACTAACGGCGAAAATAGAACCGAAACCTTATCCAATCGAATCACTGCCCGCCATCGTCAAAGCAGCAGTTGATGAAGTATATGGATTTGTTAAAGCACCCATACCGCTGGTGGCGGCTTCAGCAATATCCGCTTTGTCATTGGCGATTCAGACACTTCATGATGTAGAAAGAGCAAAAGAACTTCACTCACCGACAGGCTTATTCTTGTTAACTATCGCCGATAGTGGCGAGCGAAAATCAACTTGTGACAGATTCTTTACTAAGGCAATTATCGAGTATGAGGATGCACAAGCAGAAGCCGCAAAACCTGAGATCAAGAATTACAAAGCGGATACAGAATCATGGGAAGCTAAACGCTGGGGATTTAAAGATAAAATTAGAAATAACGCAAAAGATGGAAAACCAACAACCAGTCAGGAATCTGAGCTTAGATTGCTTGAGCAGAATAAGCCAGAACCGCCACGAATCCCGCGCTTGATTTACGTAGACGCAACACCCGAAGCATTGGCCTATAGCCTAGCGAAACAATGGCCTAGCGGTGGCGTGGTATCGGCGGAAGGCGGTATTGTATTCGGGTCTCATGGCATGGGAAAAGATTCAGTAATGCGAAATCTTGCGATGCTGAATCAACTTTGGGATGGTGCCAATTTAAAAGTGGATCGCAGAACAAGTGAGTCTTTCATAGTCAGCGGCGCAAGACTCACAGTGGCTTTACAGGTACAGCCCGAAACTTTGAAAAGTTTCTTTGAAAAGTCTGGTGCACTGGCACGCGGAACGGGTTTCTTGGCGCGGTTTCTTATTAGCTGGCCTGAGTCAATGCAAGGCCATAGGCTATTCACCGAGGCACCCGAGAGCTGGCCGCAGCTTGCTAAATTCAATCGGCGAATCGAAGAAATATTAAATATTCCTGCACCAATTAGGAAAGACAGCGGCGGACTTACACCTATGATGTTGACTCTAACACCCGAGGCCAAGTCTGCATGGATTAATTTTCATGATGGCATTGAGGTGCAATTATTCAGCGGTGGCGTTTTGTTTGATGTGCGCGATGTAGCAAGCAAGATTGCAGACAATGCCACAAGGCTGGCAGCACTATTTCATGTATTTGAGGGCGTTAGTGGTGCAATCAGTGTGGATGCATTCGAGAGAGCAAGCGCGATTGTGGCATGGCACCTGCATGAATCGCGGCGCTTCTTTGGTGAGCTTGCGTTACCCGCTGAATTGACGGACGCTGTACGGCTTAACGATTGGCTGATACAGCACTGCAAGCGTGAGCATACGCACTATGTCACAAAACGTCATGCGCAACAGTACGGAACTATCAGAGACACAGCACGGTTCAATGCTGCTATTGCCGAGCTTGAAGCACTGGATCGTATTCGGATCAGGAAAGACGAGAAGAAAATATCAATCTGGTTAAATCCCAAACTACTGACTCAAGAAGCCGCATGACTTTAATTGAGATTATACGAAAAAAGAAATTTGCTACAGCTACTGATGCTACACCTGCTACAGATAAATCGGCATTAGTTCCGAGTGTAGCAATAGTAGCAAGTGTAGCCGTAGCAAAACAGAAAAGTAACAAAGCTGCATTACCTGAAGATGCCAAACTTGAAGAGCGACGGAGAAAGGTATTGACAATGCTGGCACATCAACCAGATTCACAGCAGGCGTTTATTACTGATACAAGCAATCAAATTTCTTGTTAAAGCAGGAGAAAAGCAACGATGACAGCAGAAAATAAAAAACGTGGTCGCTGGAAAGCCGGTGAATCGGGTAATCCCAATGGGCGGAAACCTGGCACAGGAAAAGTCGCGCAATTGAGAGAGAGCATTGCTCAGCATTTACCAGCAATCATTCAACAATTGGTTACTAAAGCTAAGGAAGGGGATTCTCAAGCAGCTAGAATCCTGCTGGAACGTGTTATTCCACCGATAAAATCAATTGACTCACCTGTAGAGATTAAATTGCCGGAGGATGCCGATTTATCAACGCAAGGGCAAATTATTATTCAGGCGGTTGCTAATGGTGTGCTTGTACCCAGTCAAGGAAGTGATTTATTGACCAGTTTAAGTACGTTAGCAAGAATTAAAGAATTTGATGAACTGGAAAAGCGGTTAATTGCGTTGGAAGAAGCCAATGAATCTAAAAAATAGAATAATGAAGCTGGAACAGATCATTAAACCCCAACCTTCCTTATTGGTAATGATTAGATTTAATGATAAATGGACTTATGAACAGCAGCTGCAAATTAATGAAGCCAAAGCAAATAAACGGAAAATTTTAATGGTTAATTTTGTTTGATAAATTAATGACCCAGAACTAATATGACTATATTGAAAAACCGGCTCTCCAGACTGGAATCCAAGCTAGGCATGAAAGTGACGATTGAAGATATTTTGAAAGTTATGCATGATCGGAAGAAAGGAATTGATTGTGAGGTTGAATGGCGGCGTATTCAGGCATCAAGAACATGGAGCGCACTCTATCAGTTAATTAAATAAAATAACGTTATTAATTTGATGAATCCAATTTTTTCCATTCGACTTGAGAGAGCAATAAATGAAGTATGGACTAGGCAAAAGGAAATTACAGTGAAGCTTTATAATATCACTGTGAATATAGTTTTATACTCACTATTATGTTTAAGCTTAGTTGGGTGTATGTCTTCTCATCCGAAGGTATCAGTATCAAGTTTTGATCAAGCTTTTCTTAATGGAGAAATAAGGCTTGACTGTCAGCTATTATGTGGCATGCAGTTTGGAGCAAGCTTGTCAGATATGCACCAACTATATCTTCAGCAGCGATGGCATGAGTTATCTCGAAAAATTATTGAGATCGGCTTTAATCAGGATATTGCTTACTATTATCTAGGCAGGGCAGCTGAAGGGCTTGGGAAAACGAAATCAGCGGAAGTTTACTATCTATTGAGTCAATCTGCACCACGATGCATACTAAACGGTTGCAACGGATTATCTTTCCCCGATGTGATCAATGATAGATTGGCGAATATCAAAAAATATTCTTCTGCACCAGAAGTTATTTCCTCATCTTCAATACATTCTTCACAAATTTCTGATAATCCTAAACCATTAGTTACAACAGTTTCAGATGTCAATAATAAGTCAAAAAACGAATGCATAATTAATTCTAATTGTATAACCAATAAGGCTTGTAAAGTATTTGGTAGCAACAGGTATGAGTGTATAGAAGAAGGTCAGGCTACTAATTTTGAATTAAAATCCATTCAAAAGAATGTACCTGACGATATGGGAAATGAAATCAAGCTTATCTCAGTGGGGGGGGTTTATGAAATTCCTGTTGTTTTGAATGAAGTGCTCAGAATTAATGTAATTCTTGATAGTGGCGCGGCTGATGTCTCTATCTCTCCCGACGTTGCTTTAACGCTAATTAGGACTGGGACAATTAAAAATTCTGACTGGATGACAGGACAAGTTTATCAATTTGCTGATGGGACTAAATCAAAAAGCAAAAGATTCAGTATGAGATCAATTACGATTGGAAATAAGACATTCAAAAATGTGACATGCAGCATTGCAGAAAAAAATGATGCTCCAATGCTACTTGGTCAAAGCTTGCTTAAAAAATTGGGTAAATATACTATTGATTATAAGAAAGGGATTATTCAATTCGAATAAAAAACTGTTAATAAATTACTAATTTAATCTCAAATTGGAGTAATTATTAATGTTATCTGATGCGCCAAAGAAACTTCAAGTTTTTGTATCATCCACCTTTACGGATCTCAAGAAAGAAAGGCAAGCAGCTGTAATGGCAATTTTGGAAGCAAATCATATTCCAGCAGGAATGGAGTTATTTGCGGCGGGTGATAAATCTCAAATGGAAGTGATTAAACATTGGATTGATGAATCCGATGTTTATCTACTTATATTAGGAAAAAGATATGGAAGCATCGATCCAGGAACGTTGAAAAGTTACATAGAGTTAGAGTATGACTATGCCTTATTGAAAAATAAGGCGACATTTGCTTGTGTATTGGATGAACAACTACAAGAGGGTTCAAAAAGTGAAAATTTTATCGATATTGAAAAGGACACCGAAGAAAAATTAAAAAAATTTCGTGAGAAAGTTGCCTCAAGTCGCATTATAAAATATTGGAATAATGAATATGAACTAAAACTTAGCATTATCCAAGCTTTGAACCAATTTCAAAATCAAGATAATTTGCGAGGATGGATTAAATCTCCAGATGCAGATGTTATGAATGATTATCTGAAATATCGCAATGAATTTATTAAGCCTAATATAAATAGCCCTGGAAAAGTTTATGTTGATCCACATCTTCAATTCATAAATCATGCTAATGCTTTTGAGGAAGTCAGCAAATTAATCCAAGATTATGTTTCGCGAGAGGCACCAGATCATATTGATTTAAAATTCATGGGGGTTGCGATGCGTTACTCAATTGATTACATTGAAAAGAATATACTTGAGATTGCAAAAGAAAACCCAAAAGTAAGATTCTTATGCAAATGTGCAATTACAAATAGCAAACATTTAGAAAAATTTCAGCTTGATACATCCGATTGTGATTGGGCAGAAGATTCGCGGAATGCAGACGAGAAACTCACAGAAATTGTAAAAAAATATAAGCAAATTTGCATTGAAGAAAAACGGGATTGTAATTTTCGTTTTGAAATCTCAAGATTTGATGAAATTCCACAGAGGCACGGAATACTTCTAAAATTAGACCATGAGCATTTATTTTTAGGTGTTTCTGATTGGGACATGGCTTGTAATCATCCTCGTTTAACTGTTGGTTCAAATAAGTATCGGCATCATAGCTCTGAACGGAAAGAAGGTCGCTTCTGGATTGATATATTTAAACATTGGTTTATGTTCTACCAGAGTTATCAGAGAAATATAAAAAAAACGTAATATATTTGTTCAGCAAATAAATGAAGTCAGAATCAAGTCAATCCGCGTTAGGGAACGGGCAGCATGCCCCTTACGGGTCATACCTTCGCGCCGGTCGGTGGCGCGACCCTTGGGAGTACAAAGGGTTAAAGCGGCTGGTGAATATGCTGCTTGAAGTGATGATGCAGTAGAGCGGACGCATGCACCAGCCTTCTCTGCTATAAAGAATAGAACTAGTTAATGGCCGACTCTATAATATTGATATATTGAATACCTTCTGATGTTGTCTTTTTCCATGCCAGACACTTTTTATATAATTTAAAAATCAATTAGATAAGGATGTGGCAATGAACAAATTATTAACTTCTGCACTATGGGCAGGTGTTTTCTCAATCGGCTTAGCATCAACAGCTAATGCAACTTTAGAGTCAAGGCTTGGCGGTAAGGCTTATTATGACACTGAATTAAATATCACATGGTTAGCAGATGCAAATGCCGGAAAAGGTACGGTTTTTGATTATGATAATGATGGGCTTATGACCGGTAACTCTGCTAATGATTGGGTAAATAGTATTAGTATAGATGGTATCACTGGTTGGAGACTACCCAATTTTGATAGAAATGGCGATAGGGTTTTTAATATTGATGTCAACTCAGGTGTGTTTGACATGAAATTTAATGATACCTGTTTTAATGGTAATACTGCGGGTTGCTCAGATAACGAGATGGGATATTTATACTGGGTAGAAGGAGTCACACCAACGGCACCTGGCCCGTTCATAAATATTCAACCTTATTTATACATATCTGAAAATATACATAGTGGCTTTAACGTATGGGAAATTAGCTTTTACGATGGTTCTTATGGAGCGCAACTTGCTGGTAACTTATTCCACGCATGGGCTGTTCACGATGGTGATGTTGCATTATTAATTCCAGAGCCAGAAATGTATGCAATGATGGTGTTGGGACTGGCAGTTTTGCTTGGTTTTGGAAGATTAAGACAGCAGAGTTAACTACAGAGTAATTCTTAAAACAATTAATCACTAACCGCTCATGTGGCGGGTTTTATTGCTTACCATGTGTTTTCTGATTCTTTTGTGGTTTTTGTGGTCAGTTTTTTAGAGCTTTAGAAAATATCACAAGAAGGGATGGGGCAGTTACCCCGCAGCAAATAGTGGGGCACAAATGGGACACTCACAGATAAAAAAACAGCAAAATATACAATAAGTGGCAACAAAGGCTATGAATTAATCATTTGATATAATTGCTCTAGTTTATTGTCGTTTGTTGCAAGCTATTGATCTGAATGGATTCGTAATCAGTAGGTCGGAGGTTCGACTCCTCTCAACAGCACCATAAAACAAAGACTTAGAAACGTAGCTGAACCTGTTTTACTTCGATTGTGCCAAAATTGTGACATTTAGCACACCATCCAAGACCCGGGCATGTTGAGCAAATTGCTCAGGTGCCAAGTGAGCATAACGCCTCACCATCTCAGCAGATTCCCATGCACCCATTTCCTGAATGACATTCAACGGCACGCCATTCTGAGTTAGCCAGCTTGCCCAGGTATGGCGCAAATCATGCCAGCGGAAATCTTCAATACCGGCACGTTTTAACGCCTTATACCAAGCTTTTGTATTCACTTGCGTGATTGGCTTGCCCTTGTAACTAAATACCGATCTTGGATGCTTGCCAATCTGCCTAGTCAATACCGCTATTGCCGTAGCATTCAGCGTGACATGAATCGGTTTTCCTGCTTTGGCCTGATCGCCATGTATCCATGCAACATTTCTTTGCATATCCACTTGCGACCATTCCAGATTCGTAACGTTCGACCGTCTCAAACCTGTAGCCAGTGAAAACGTCACCATATCCGCTAAATGATGTGGCAATTCCTGAATAAGCATAGTTGCTTGTGTCGCATTCAGGTAACGCACCCGGCGCTTTGCTTCACGATACAGCTTGATGACTGGGGGTTTATCTATCCATTCCCAATCAAGAGCCGCACGGCGAAGGATTGAGCGAATCAGAGCCAATAAACGGTTAGCGGTCGCCGGACTCGTTTCTTTTCGCTTTAATTCGCCAATCCCCGCAATTACATCGCGCGTCAATTCATCGAGATACTTGCCCCTAAAGAACTGTTGGAGCCAGTTTATTTTAGCCACGTCATCATGATGTGTCTTTTTGTCCTGTGTCTCCATCAGCCATTTATAAGCCGATTCATCCCAAGTGCGTTTTGGCTTATCCCCAAGCTTCACGACCCGCCAAGATTCAGCTTTCAGTTTGTCGTGGAATTCCTGTGCTTGGGTTTTGTCTTCAGTTGCAGCAGAGCATCTAACTCGCTCGCCGCTTGGTGTGGTGAAACTAATCCACCACGTCTTACCGCGTTTAAAGAGTGACATAATTGTTTTTCTCCATGTCCCACTTGCAACGCTTGCCGGGGAGTAGCATATAACGAGCGCAGGCAGGCAACAAGATCATCTTCGATAAACACCCAACACTTGCCCACCTTGGCACCGGGAATAATCCCCGCTTTGGCGCGACGGCGCACTTCTTCGGGGTGCATTCTGAGAAATTGAGCAGCTTCATCTAAGTTGAGGGTTTTCATTCGCCCTCCGAAGCTTTACGATAATCTTTAGCCGCCTTTTCAATTTCCAGGCGTTTTTGATCAGCCTCATTGAGGTTTGAGATCGTGTTGTATTCCTTGCCGCGCAAACGCACTTTCTCAAGAAGACAAGCTTCACCTGAAAGACCGTCAAATTCTCCACGGTCACAAAGATATTGATGTAGCGCCAACAAGAAACGATCCAAGCCTTCATCAAAGTCTGTGATGCCATACTTAGCCATGAAAGAAGCCAATGAACTGACACCTAATGACAGTATCCGTTTATCTTCAGGCAATCTCGTTGCTTTGAATGATCGGGAAAGCGTATTGAAGTCGGTTTCCCAGTCTATGGAAGAGATATATCCCCACAATGGATGAATCGGCCAGCGTGAACGCGTTTGATCATCGGGATTGGGCAATGTTAAGCGCAACCATTCCGTTGAAGCATAGCTCCATAAGCCGTTTAAATTAGCCAACACGCTATCAAGGCTTATCAAGCCGTGTTCTGCCAATACATCGCGCATCAACTGAAATTCAACACGCCAAACCGGTTCATCCTCTTGCCAACCGGTCTCTTTCCATAAAGGAACAAGATCGGTTCTGCCGCTGGTATGAATCTCTAATAGTTTGTTATACAGCCGGCAAGAAATCTTGCCACCCAAACCAATCGACCAGCCAGTGAATTTCTCATTGACTGCATGGGCATCTATCTTTTTGCCGCGCGTAATCCATGCTTCACGACCCCAGGATTCCATGTTTTCATGGGAGACGAAATCAGCACAGAGATCGATACGGCTGACATGGGTAGAACTATCTAAGGTACCCAGTTCCCTGAGAATTTCGCGTAAATGCTTTTCTGCTTCAACAGGCAGAATGCTGCATAGATACCGAGAGGATAGTTTCACATACGCCATCGGTGTTTTCTTGCTGGTTCTGGATAAGCTAATGCGGAATGCACCATCTTCCATAACATACGGAAATATGGATGAACCTTTATCCTTGACTTCAAAGATATGACCGGCAATGGCATATTGTGCTTGTGCTTGCTGATCTGCTTCTGGATGCTGTGCCAGTTGTTTAAGCTTGGTTAAACGCTCTTTTACTTCTGGAAATAATTCACCTTGATAGGATAAATACAGACTATCAACCCCAAACCTTAGAAGCTTGAAGTATTCACTATTGCAGTTATAGGGTACTGTGTTACTAGGCAGCGTACCCTGTAAGGATAATTCAGACTGATGCAGCGCATCCGTCAAATCTCTTTCCACCTCGCCCTCGCATCTATCCTCCTCGCTAAAGCTCGTCGTCTTCTGCGTTGGCTCGGCGGCTTCGATTTTATTAGATGCTACAGATTCAGGTGAAACGTTTATTTCTTTCTTCATGATAAACCTCGTATCCACGGCGATCATGCAAAAAATGCTACATCGCAACGGATACGAACTTTATGCACCAAGACAAAGAATCTGAATGCACTAAAAAATAATTTTCAGTGCATTGACTAAAAGCCAATTTTCTGATTCTTTCGGTATTCAATACGCATCTTGTTTAAATTACACTCATCTTCTATTCGATTCTGGTAACGATCCAGTTTGGCATCGTCGCAAATATCAAGAATCTCAGATGCGGTAAAATCTTCTAGCCGTTTGAATCCATCTAGTATTGCAAAAAGCATATACAGCGCAGGAAATCTAATTCTTCCTCGAATGGGAGGTCGTTTTATATAAGATGTAACGCCATCCAGGAAATTAGGATCTTCCCCAGTTTGCAGACGTGCATAGGTATCGCGAAAATATGGATGGCCTGTCAAGATATTGCGATCTATCTGTATGGCTTTGCAGAAAGCTTTTTTATCACCCTGCATGGCGAGCGGTACAAGCGTGGTTAACTTCTGACCATGCACCATTAACGCAATGTGGTTATAGAAATATGCGTAGATGAATGCAAACAATAATTGAACAGTAATAAACGCTGATTGTTTCTCATCCTCAGGCAATGCTTCAAATCTTAGACTCGCAGCTTCACGCTCTTCCTCAGTTGCATGAAAAATCTCCTCAAAAAAATGAGAGGATTCATCACTTAGGAAATCATTGAAACATAAATCCATAAACTCAATCTTTTCATTTTCTGGCAATGCGACAAGATCATCATTAAACTGCCTAAATTCCTTAATAGCTTCGCCAGGGAAAAATGACTTTATTAAGCAAGACAAAATTCTTGGCTCTTCTTCATAAGCTATAACATACAAATCGCCAAGCCCCGAGTTTTTCCTAGCTTGTTCAAATTCTTCAGGCATCTTGATCCATCCATCACGCTTAGCACGATACAATGACAACACCTCCCCGCATTCAGACGCTAACTTCACAGCTAATAGCCGAGCGATTGACTTTTCAATGCGTGATTGCATGTAAATTCCAGAATCCATTTGATTAAATTAAAGTTTTAGGTTTGAAGGATAAATAAACAAATGGATCTGGCTTTATCAAATCATTTCACTTTCTAACGGATTATCTCTATGCTTTATTGAGAATAGGCACAACAGCTTTGCTCTTGTGCATGGTATGAGGACAGACTGGCTATGCCAGACTGTAGTAATGGGCGTGAAGTTTGCTGCAAATATGGACTGTAAAGCAAAAAAGGGAAAATGAATTTAAATCAGTATATAGAAGCCATTCACAAACGTTTCCAATCAGGCATAGCTAAAGAACATGCTTATCGAGGAAATCTTGAATCACTTATTCGTGAATTAGTGCCAGGCGTTGAAGTCACCAATGAACCGGCTAATGTAACTGACTGTGGCAACCCAGATTATGTAATCACAAAAGGGAAAATACCGATTGGTTTCATTGAAGCTAAAGACATCGGCAAAGATTTAAATGATAAGCAGTATAAGCCTCAATTTGACCGCTATCGTAAGGCGCTAGACAACCTCATCATTACCGATTACCTTTGGTTCCAGTTCTATCAGAACGGCGAAATAGTTGCGGAAATCCGCATTGGTGATATCAAAAACAACAAGATTGAACCGCTGACAGAAGGCTTTTTCGAATTTACTGCCCGGATACAAAATTTCTGCACATTTATCGGGCAAACAATCAAATCCCCGAAAAAGCTTGCTGAAATGATGGCAGCCAAGGCAAAACTATTGCAGATGATTCTTGAGAAAGCGATTGAGTCAGATGAGCAATCACAAGAAAATACTAGTCTACAAGATCAATACAACTCATTCAAAAGCATACTGATTCACGATCTAAATCCGAAAGACTTTGCCGATATCTACGCGCAAACATTGGCTTATGGCATGTTTGCCGCTCGCTTACATGATCAAGACCTAGACACTTTCAGCAGGCAAGAAGCCGCTGAGTTGATTCCGAAAACAAATCCTTTTCTGCGCAAACTATTCCAATATATCGCAGGTTATGACATTGACGAACGCATCATAACTACGGTGGATAATTTGGCTGATGTATTTCGTGCAACGGATATTAAATTGTTGCTTAAAAACTTTGGCAAAGCCACACAAACGCAAGACCCGATTATTCATTTTTATGAAACATTCCTTGCTGAATATGACCCAAAGCTACGCAAAACACGCGGCGTTTGGTACACACCGGAACCAGTAGTCAGTTTCATCGTGCGCAGTGTCGATGAAATCCTGAGAACCGAATTTGGCTTGAAAGATGGATTAGCTGATACTTCTAAAACCACTATTGAAGTTGAAGTGCAAGGTGCAGCTGTAAGTAAGGGTATAAACAAAGGAAAGGCTATCAGACAACGAAAAGAGGTTCACAAAGTGCAAGTGCTTGATCCAGCAACCGGCACCGGAACCTTTTTAGCAGAAGTAATAAAGCATATCTACAACACCAAATTTGCAGCGGTGCAAGGCGCATGGAGTGGATATGTTGAAGAACATTTAATACCGCGCTTAAATGGTTTTGAAATATTAATGGCATCTTATGCAATGGCACATTTGAAGCTGGATATGCTGTTGTCAGAAACGGGTTATCAAGCAAAAAAAGATCAACGCTTCAATATTTTTCTTACTAACTCACTGGAAGAACATCACCCAGACACCGGCACACTTTTTTCTTCATGGCTTAGCACAGAAGCTAATGAGGCCAATTTTGTCAAACGTGATACTCCGGTGATGGTAATAATTGGAAATCCGCCTTATAGCGGTGAAAGCTCGAATAAAGGCGATTGGATTATGAAGTTAATGGAAGACTACAAAAAAGAACCCGGCGGAATTGAGAAGCTAAATGAACGTAACCCTAAATGGATTAATGATGATTATGTGAAATTTATTCGCTATGGCCAGCACTTCATTGAGAAGAACGGCGAAGGTATTTTAGCTTTCATCAATCCACATGGTTTTCTGGATAATCCCACATTTCGCGGGATGCGTTGGAATCTTCTCAAGACTTACGACAAAATTTATACGATTGATTTACATGGTAACAGCAAGAAAAAAGAAACCGCCCCCGATGGTTCTGCGGATATGAATGTTTTCGATATTCAGCAAGGAGTATCGATTAACTTCCTTGTAAAAACAGGTAAAAAGAAACCAGATCAATTAGCAAAAGTGCATCGCTCTGATTTGTATGGTGCACGAGTCAATAAATATGAGTACTTGTTCAACAATACATTACAAAGCACTGAATTTGAAATTTTGCCCAATACTCCACCTATGTATTTTATGGCGAAAAAGAATTTTGAAGCAAAAGAAAAATACAATGCTGGATTTGGCCTTCAAGATTTGTTTCCTGTAAGTGTGATGGGTTTTCAGACTCATCGAGACCATTTCGCTATTGCATTTACGCGCAGTGAAATTGAAAAGCGCTTTCTGGATATGTGTAATATAGATATCGACGATGAATCCCTCCGTCAAAAATACAACCTTAAAGATAATAGGGATTGGCAATTAACTAAAGCACGTAAACAAGCCAGACACACTGAATTAGATGAAATTCTCCATTATTGTTCTTACAGACCGTTTGATATTAGGCAAAGCTACTTCAGCTGCGAAGCAATGGACTATCCTCGTCGAGAATTAATGGATCATGTAGCTGGAAAAGAAAATCTATGTCTGAATATTTGCCGTCAGACCAAAGCATCTGTATGGAAGCATATCTTAGTGTCAAATCAACCAACGCCTGCTGTATTTGTAGAAATCAAGGATGGTTCCACAGTCATGCCTTTGTATCTATATTCACCCAGAGACAATCAGCAGAGTTTGGATGAGAGCACACGTAAGCCCAATTTAAATCAAGAAATAATAAAAGAAATCATAGCAAAACTAGGTCTAAGCTTTGTTAATGAAAAAGGAAAAAATACAAATACCTTTGCACCTATCGATTTGCTAGATTATATTTATGCCGTATTGCATTCACCCACACACCGCGAGACCTATAAAGAATTTTTAAAAATTGATTTTCCACGCATACCTTACCCAAAAGATAAGGATACATTCTGGCATCTGGTTCAGCTTGGTGGCCAATTGCGCCAGATACACTTACTTGAATCGCCTGTGGTTGATGAATATATCACCAGCTATCCAAAGGATGGCAACAACATCGTCACCAGAAGGATCACTCAGAAGGATTGGGAATTTTACGATACCGGTAAACAATTTGGCCGTGTCTGGATCAATGATAATCAATATTTTGACCAGATACCATTAATAGCATGGGGATTTTATATTGGTGGCTATCAACCTGCGCAAAAATGGCTTAAAGATCGCGCTGGACGAAAGTTAAGCTATGAAGATATTTTACATTACCAAAAAATTATCAAAGCCCTGACTGAGACGGACTACTTAATGAGAGCGATTGATAGCATCAGCATCGAATAAACAAATTGATCAAGATATTCATCTTAATCTGCTTATCCAAAAACCGAGGATCGTTACAAAACATCATTATCATTGATTCCTTCTTTTTTTCTGCGTTCAGCAATTTCATGCTCAATCCTTTCTTTCTGTAATTCCATAAGAGCGGCAGGCAACATAAAAGATAATATACTGCTAGCAGATGCAAGGAAGATGTAAATATATTCAATAGCCACTTGAAATATTATGTACTCTTTTTTTGCGACTATGGAAACAAAAATAAGAAAAAGAGTTAATAGATAAAGCATAAATAACCATTTGTAACGTATTAGTCGATTATAGGTAATATCACTGCTCAACCTTGCTACTTGCCAATCGCCAGAAGGTAATGATTTTGGATCACCTACCAAAGTTATCACCGCAATTAAAAAACCCGCTAAAACAGAAAAAACTGTGACTATTACATTTATTGCATCTTGATTACCATGAATCATTGGTTGACCAATATAGGAAAAGAGACCACTCCATAGAGCAATACAAATCGCGAGTTTTATCTTCTCCGGATCACGTTTCTGCTTCACTGTTTCAAAACACCTTCATCATTAAGCCTATTAAAATATTCCTTCAACTGAGTCCAGGCAGAATTCAAGCTTAAAGATTTCCCAAGTGTGCTAACCCTGAATGAATCTGAAACACGAATCTCATCAGACGTAATTTTATTATTCGCACCTGTCACAATAACAAAACCGTCATCTCCATCTGTTTCAAACTCGTTAATGATGAACTCTGCAGTTCTCCTGAGTCTTTTCTTTCCAGCATCTCCAAAACCGATTTCTCTGGAATGGCGTTTAGCCTCGTTTCCATCAACTCTGAGTACTACACTCACGCTTAAATTTTCCTTTTCCCTGATGTCTTTCAGTTCTGGATCTTTACAAAAAAGTGCGCTTAGTTCATGCGCTATAGCACCTTGAATACCTGATACTTTCGGTTTGTCCTTATTTAGGTGAATCAAGCTGGCTTCGTATAGAGATGCTTTTAGCTCGATTTCCTTTACACCTTCGTCTTTTATCATTTTCAATTTACTTATTTTTGCGACCTTATCAAGCTCAAAGGTACTAGCGATATTTTTTTCATCAACAGTTTGTAAAATTAAATAAATATAAATCTCTACTAAATTTTCTCTTACGCCGGACGGGCAGAGAATTAAGTGATTTCCATTTATATAAACAAAGATATCCCCATTAAGATAATCTTTTCCAGAAGGCGCAATTTGTGCAGTGACACTAGAGTTTTTTGCTGTAGCATCTTTATCAATAATCGAAGTTGCTTCTCCTGGCACATAAGATGCAATTTGAAGATATAGTCCCGACTCGACTTTAACATTAGCACCTTGTATCTCAGCACCAGAGCCAATTGCAAATGTTCGTTTTCCTACGGTGTCTAATTTTGCGTGTGCATCAACCAAAATTTCTTGAAGGGTTTTTTTACTTTGACCCTCCCATTTGGCTCTACGATAGTAGAGTTTCTTAGTTTTAAATTCTGGTTGTTTTCTTGGCATTTAGACACTCCATATAATGAACGGTAGTTCAAGAGTATAGCCCACCGCATAGACATATTTCCGCAAAAATAAAGTGTGCCATTCTCAAACCTCAGATCAAATCTCCAATCATAATACCGAAAGGCTACAAAATTGATTGTGTCAAATTTGTGCCAAACTACACCATACATTCTATTGATTGAGGCTGTATAGCATTGGTTTTATGCGTGGCAAGCATTGTAAGCGATTGATTTATAACTAACTAAAATTTTAGGCCACGTTTCGTAATCAGTAGGTCGGAGGTTCGACTCCTCTCAACAGCACCAATAAATCAATAAATTATAAAAAATTCTATAAAAATGCCTGGTTCAGGCGAACAGTAAAGCAGGTATAAAAAGCAAATGAAAAATTTGCTTTAGAAAATCCACACCCGAAGCAAGTCATATTCGCAATCAGAAGATCTCAAGCTCAATTCTTGGTTCAGGTTCCATAAAATCAATAAGTTATATGGCAAGTAGTGAGTATGTAACCTGCTCAACAAATTTCTTCTGAATGAGCAACTCCTAAATAGCAATTCATATAAAAGTGAAGAGATACTATGAAACTTAGATTTATCATGTCACTAGTTACGTTGTCCGTTTTACTTGGCTCTTCTGTACAATTAATTGCTGCACCCTCGCCCCCTACACTAACGCATTCCATCAGTGGATTCACAGTTACAGCTTCCTGGACAAGTGTGCCCGGTGCGACGGAATATAAGTTGAGTTATGCCCCTATTCCATATACCGGGCCAGAATCTATTGCAAGCTTGAATGTTGGAGGGGTAACCAGTTTTACGGCGAATCTATGGGAAGGCGCAGCTTTCTATATTGCAGTTCAAGCAGGGGATGGAAATGAATTTAGTGAATACTCCAATATTGATAATTTTTCCCTTGCCTCATCATCAGAAAATCTCTCTGGATATTGGCATATAACTGAAACTTTCGGACCCAACAATTGCGCTTATCCGGTCGGAGTGCAATATGATTACTACGTAACTTTTACTCAATCAGGCAATTCCATTACTGCGGACCGGTCTTCAGATTTGCTAAGCGGCAATTTAGTTGGAAATACAGCAACACTGACACGCAGTTATGAAGATAATGAAGGGGGTGAATATTATGCAGAAATAGATACAATGAAATTAACTATTCTGCCTGACAATTCGATTTCTGGTTCTTACTCAGTAATATCAGGAAATAAGCCTGGTGATTATTCAGGATGTTCAACAAATAACTCGTTTATTGGAACTAAAACTGATTCAATACCAAAAGATGATTAAGTTCTTGTGTTCCCAATACTAATAAAATAACAATTTTCCACAAGTTATTAACAAAACTCCAAGGCAGCTGCGCTGCAACCGCGTTCTTGCGCTCGCAGCCGCTCCCGTCGAAATACATTCCAGCATGCTCTCTCTACCACACATTTTTCAATGTACCGCTCATACAACCGTGTCGGTAATTAAATAGTCCGGTTTCAACGCCACAAATCTTTTGTGCTGGTAGGGTCTCCGTTCTTGCCCGGTTTATAGGAGTAGATTTTCATCAGTCTGATGGGATTGTCTCGACGCTTGATAGTAGCTCCTACCCAGCAATTGAGGGAATTGCCACCGATTCCCTGATCGGCTGATTGCCGGGCTTGCCCTAAGATAGCTTCAGGTGGATTGCTGATTATGCACAGTTGTGCCAGTACGGCGTGCCATCGTGTTGCCGTTCCGCAACACGAAAGCCGTGCAGCAGGCCGCTTCGCGGTGGCAAAGAAAATTGAACAGAATATGAGTATTAGTTAGTCAGCAACCTGGATAGCTGAATGCACTCGTTCAAGCATCTTATTAGTCACGTTGTTACGGCGCTCAATTTGACTGACATAGGCTTGACTCACACCTAAACGCTGAGCCAATTGCTCTTGCGTGATACCAGCTTTGATTCGCGCTAGCGCTACGGGATTATCGACATAATCCTCGAGAACAAAAGGTTCATAGGTTTCATCCTGACTTGCTTCGCAAGCTGCCAGTTCTTTTTCAATCTGATCCTTCAGGACGCGATAAACTGCCATTGGTAACAGGACATATTCGTCTTTGCCTTGGATGGATTTGATTTTTTGCAGTGTCATTTGTAAGCATCTCCACGCGGTTTGATTTTCTCAATGGTAATAATTCTAACGATATCATGCCGTTCATAAATAACCCGCCAGCTGCCAACACTCAACCGGAAATAGGACTCACCTTCCAGTTTCTTGATATCAAGCGAACTATCATCAGGATTCCGGCCCAGTTGCTCCAATTTCTCAGCGATCCTAAAATTTCTTTTTGATTTGCAGCCAGATCAATAAATCACAGCAATAAATCATTATACTCAAGTACCTAGTCATAACAGAAAGCTCTCATGCTAATCAATAGAATGTCTCATTTTATAAATTAAGATTCCAGATCGTGAATTTTTCATAAATATTATGTGAACTTTTTGTGAATATATGAATCTTACTTATGTCAGTTCTGATGACTTTAATAAACTCTCACTCAGGAGATAAAAATGAAAACAAGTCAAAATCTTTTTAGCACAGCTGTAAAAGTCACTTTCGTTTTATTTGGCGTTTTACCGCTGATCGGACTCATCACATTTGGCGATTTGCGTTCGCTCTCAGTAATGCAATCTGAAGTAAGCTGGTTAGAAATTGATTTAATTCTGGGAGCTGTGTTCTTTTTAAGCTATCTTGTAATCGGTAGTGTAGCCGGAAATAAAACACGTTTACCCTTGAAGAAAATTTACGCTTAAATCTCTGTAAGCCAATTAGGCCAATGTGAATTAACCATTGGCCTTTTTTTATGCATAAATCGGAAACAATCAGACACACCTCCGCCGCAAGGGCGGGAAATTGAATTCATAGGGATTAAGTGGCAATTTCCTCTCTACGTCACGCCAAATATCCAATTTAACCTAACCCGCCCAACAACATCAGATAGGTTTCTCTGGTCTTGGATCGGAAGCATACGACAGTAAGAACGCTTCCCCATTTCCATAATGTTGACCAAATCCAACCATCCGACCACACAATGTTAATGTGTAAGAAAACTTAGCTTGTACCAATGATGAGCAAACGATCGTGTGCCGAATGAATTGACGCTCAGCAAAACCCTTACATAGTAAGCCGGGACAGCTTCCGGTGTTGACAATGGACAATCGGACTGAAAAGATTTTATGATATTATTCGAGCCCGATTGAGAGTTAATCCCATTGAATCGTAACTATTTGTTTAAATAAAAGGTAGCATACATGATTTTCTGGCGCGTAAAATCACTTGATGCCATCCTGGCAACTGCAGAAAAGAAAAGTCTCCACCGTACCTTGGGCGCATGGCAGTTAACGCTGCTGGGTATTGGCGCGATTATCGGTACCGGTATTTTTGTTTTGACGGCCGAGGCTGCACAGAAAGCCGGGCCAGGTATGATGCTTTCCTTTGTCATCGCCAGTTTCGTATGCACCGTCGCAGCACTGTGCTATTCCGAGCTATCTTCCATGGTGCCCGTTTCCGGATCTGCCTATACTTATTCCTACGCGGTGCTGGGTGAATTGGTCGCATGGCTGGTCGGATGGGCGCTCATGCTGGAATACTCCGTAGCCGCCAGCGCAGTTGCCGTCGGCTGGTCTGGCTATTTCGTCGGTCTTATGCAAAATTCGCTTGGGATAGAGATACCCTTTGCACTGGCGAATGGACCTTTTGCTGGCGGAATCATTAACTTACCGGCGGTTTTCATCTGCATACTGGTCATTGCACTCCTGGTTATTGGCACACGCGAAAGCGCGACATTTAACGCCACACTGGTCGCCATCAAGATTGCCGCATTAACGCTTTTCATTGCGTTAACACTACCGGTTGCCAATCTGGAAAATTTCCAGCCCTTTTTACCGCTAGGAGAAGCGGGGGTAGTTGCCGCAGCATCGTCCATATTCTTCGCTTATGTCGGATTCGATGCGGTTTCCACCGCCGCGGAGGAAACCAAGGATCCGCAGCGCAATGTGCCCATCGGGCTGATCAGTTCGTTGGCAATCTGCACTGTCTTTTACCTGCTCATTTCAGCCGGGGCGATCGGCGCTATCGGTGCGCAACCACTGTTGGATGGAACCGGTAAGAATTTGGTGCCCGGCTCTTTGCAATTGGCCGAGCAATGCCAATCGCTGGCCGCTCTCGGACAGCAGCCGCTGGTTTGCTCGCGTGAAGCATTGGCGTTGGTGTTACGTGAGATTGGCTGGGAAAAAATTGGCAATTTTCTAGGGTTGACCGCTTTCCTGGCGCTGCCTTCGGTGGTTCTGATGATGTTGTTCGGCCAGACGCGCATCTTTTTCGTCATGTCGCGCGATGGTCTGCTGCCGGAAGTTTTAAGCCGCATTCACCCGCGCTTCAAAACGCCGCATATTGTCACTTACGTAACAGGCTTAGGTGTCATGACCGCCGCCGCTTTCCTGCCGGTTGGAAAACTGGCGGATATTTCTAATTCCGGAACGCTGTTCGCTTTTATGGTCGTAGCGTTTACCGTGATGATACTGCGCATCAAAGACAAGAACCGCGTGCGTCCTTTCCGGACACCCGCAGTTTGGCTGATCGGCCCGCTCGCCGTACTGGGTTGTATCACGCTGTTTTTCTTTTTACCAGCCGATGCAAAACTGGTGTTCCCGATCTGGTCAGGAATTGGATTGATTTTTTATTTTCTCTATGGCTATCGCAAAAGCCACGTTGGCCGGGGCATTGATACACCCGCCGGTGGTGAAGATATCATCAGCCAGGTCCGGCCTCTGGCCGATTGTGATCCGGACGGCACGAACAAAAAAGCTGAGTAATTCGCTTTGCGTGTTAGGTATTCGCTTTAACCTCGGCAGCCGGAGCGCGAAGCAAAGCCGGTAGAATAATGAGTGTGCAGATCAAGGTAAAAGCGAGTCCCACAGTCAGCAGTATTCCCATACTCGCCGTACCCAAGTGCGACGAGAAGATTAAACTGGCAAAATCCACCAGCGCCGTCAGCGCACTATAGAAAATGGCCCGCGCGGTGCTGGTATGAATCAGAACTTCACTCACCAGCTCATTATTGATACTCCGGTACACCATGTGCAGACTGCTATCGATGCCGAGTCCGAGCAGGAGCGGCAAAGCAATGATGTTGGCAAAATTAAACGGCACATCCAGCAGGATGGTGAACGCCGCAGTGAACAAACTCGACAGCAGCAGCGGCAATAGCACCAGCAAGGTATATTTAATACTGCGCAGCAACACCAGCAAAATGACCACCACACCAATCAGCGCCAAAGAGAATGCCTGAACGAATGCCTGCACCACGGCTTCACCCGCTTCCAGACTGATCACCGGGACGCCGATGGCATGTGGCGCCACTTGTTGCACGGAACGGACAAAGCGCCGCAAGGCATCGTTATCGTTCAGATCCTCAACCGGATAAACCGCTAGCCGGTAACCGCCCGCATCGCTATGCCAACGGTCTTTAAACGCAACGGGCAAATCGCCCTCATCGAAAATAGTTGCTTCAGTCGCCGTGCGCAAACTTTGCAAAGCCAGCGGCAACATCGCCAGCAAATCGTCTTCGATGGTATATAACAGTTTACTTTTTTCATCGTTGCTGACTTTGTCCAATTGCGCGAACAAATGAGTCAGCGTCGACTTTAAAGCACTTACAGTAGCGGCCGATGGATGCTCAGGATGGCTGGCAGCAAATCGTTCCAATGCCGCAACCAATTCCCGTAACGCCTTATATTGCTCGGCCAGAATCGCATCGCTGGTGATCCGGATTTGCGGCGGCGGTGTCGCGGCAATCGGCCCTACCGTCAGCGCCATTTCCTGAATCAGAGAAAACTTTTCTTCCTGCTGCGCGGGTACAAAATCCAATACCGTGACAACTTTATTGACCTCTGGCAAATCAGCCAGCCGTTTCGCCAACGTTTCCGTTTCCTGCGGATTGTTAGCCAGCACTGCGATATGCCAAGGCGAAAGATCGGGCTCGGCCAGCAATTCCCGGAAAGTCTGTACCGCGCCCCCCTTCGGGTCTTGCATATTGAGCAAATTGTAGTCGAATCGCACTTGCGGCAAGATTGCCAACGCTGCCACCGTCGCCACCAGCGTAACCGCGTAGGTTGCTTTGTGCCACTTCAACGAAAACTCCAGCACCTTGCCAACCGAACTTTTTTTAGCCGGTTTTGCCACCGCTTTTTTCGGCAGATAGCGCAACAATGCCGGGCCGATGATAAGCGTGACCAGCAAACTGATGATCATACCGGTTCCGGAAATGATACCGAGTTCGGCCACTCCGCTGTAATCGGTCGGCATGAAGGCATAGAACCCGATCGCATTGGTGACGGTACACGCAGTCAAGGCCGCTCCGGCATCGCCGCCGGAGATATGGATGGCTTCAGCCGGGGAATGATTGTTTTCCAGCACTTCGCGATAGCGCAGCAGAAAATGGATTGCAAAATCTGCTCCCAGGCCGATATACAGTACGGCAAAAGCGATGGAAATCAGATTCAGATGACCGACAACCGCAGTGGCAAATGTCGCCGTCAAAATCAATCCCATCAACAGACACACCAGCACATTGAGGATCAGCCCTCCGTTACGCATGGCGAAGAAAAGCACGACGCCGACCAGTACAAACGTGATAATTCCGGCATATTCCATACCGCGCAGCGAGCTGTTGAGCTCCTCTTCGGCCAGGGCCACCTCGCCGGTAATGCGTAAGCGGATTGGACTACCCTCCGTGATGCCGACACTTTCCGCCGCGGCATGCAACGCGGCAATGGATTGTTCGGCTGGAAACAGCTGAGAAAAATCAAGCCGCGGCTTGATGATGATGAGTTCCTGGTAAGTGTTTTTTTGCGCTTCGCCGCTGAACATGGTCTGCCATGACAATGCTCTGGGAGAACCATTCAGCCGCGCTTCCAGGGTTGCGTTGACGCCCTTCAATACCGGACGCAATTCAATGCTCCGTCCCTTGTTCAACTCATCCACCGCGCTGGTCAGCACATCGGCAAAAGCAGCCAGCGAAGGATCCTGGCTGATGCGAGTGATCAAGGGTTGCGCCGCGGCCAAGCTATCGGTAATCCGTTCAAGCTCGGGAATGCTTTGATACAGCAATCCGTTGCGCGCGGTGAAGTCGTCCACTCGCGGAGAATAAACATCGTAAAAATTACTGGAATCTTGCTTTAACCGCGCGGCCAGATTCTCGGTTGCCACGCGCACCTGTTCCGGCGTGGGTGCATCCAAGACAATGAGCAGTGTATCGATGTCTTGCGGGAATGATTCGTTATAGCGCTTCAGATTGACACGAAACGGCAAGTCTTCGGACAGCATCTCGGCAGTATCGGTATTCATACCCAAATTGCGCGAGACATAGATGCCGCTGACGATTGCGATCAATAGCGCGGCTAGCAGGACCCACAACGCATACTGATAGGAAAATGTGGTCCAACGCGCAAAAATGGCATGAACACGGCTATGGGAAGTTTCCACTGGTGTTGTCATTGTTCTGAAGAGGAGTTGAAACGATCAGTAATGAATATTGCCTGCGCGAAATCACGGGTGCTAGCGGTCATGGTATTGAGATGCGCCGGTTGATTTTTCGCGCACAATAGGTGGTCAAATTGCACTGAATGATCTTTCAGTTGGGTTAAATATGCTGATTTTACATTAAAAACTTGATCTTACGGCAATTAGTCACAGCACGAATTTAACCTTCTGATAATTATCACTCTTCAGTCTGATGAAACACACCACTATCCTCAGGAGATTCCTACTGCTTTTTGTAGCGGTGTTTGAGATACTCAATCACCGGCGGTGTTATCGATAGAATGATGATCGCAAGAATGATGAGTTTGAAATTTTGCTGCACCATGGGCAACTGCCCAAAATAAAACCCGGCATAAACAAACGTTGCAACCCATAGCACGGCGCCCACTATGTTATACACAATAAAGGTGCGGTAAGGCATCGTCCCGATACCCGCGACAAAGGGCGCAAAGGTCCGGATGATGGGAATGAAGCGTGCGATGATGATGGTTTTGGTGCCATGTTTCAGATAAAAGGCTTGGGTTTTTTCGAGGTATTCCCGTTTAAAAAAGCGCGAATTCTGCGAAGCAAATACTTTTGCTCCCACCGTTTTGCCTATCCAGTAATTCACAGAATCACCCAGAATACCGGCCAAACTTAAGCCAGCAAATAAGACATGCGGATTAAGCTGAGAACCCTCCAGCGACGCCAGAGATCCTGCCGCGAATAACAGGGAATCGCCCGGCAGAAGCGGCAACACAACGAGCCCGGTCTCACAAAACACGATCAGGAAAAGAATGCCATAAATCCACAACCCGTATTCTGAAGCAAGCTGTTGCAAATGCCTGTCGATATGAAGAATGAAATCAATAAGAAACATAAATAATTGTGGGAAGAATGAGAACGTTAGCCATCGGACTCCGGATGGAGAGACATGCTTAAACCAGGAAAGAATCCAGTTTGGGTAAGTTTAACTGGAAGAACAGAAAAAATCTCCCGGAATATCGCTTTATTTCCGGGAAATTGTTTTAGCTACAACGCAATGAGCGCTTTATAGAGATTGAAACAACTGATCGTGATGATCAGAATACCCACGAGTATTAGTAAAGTACGCGCATGAAACTTCTTGCATAAATAAGCAGCGAAAGGCGCCGCAAACAAACCGCCGAAAACCAATCCGATAATCAACGGCCAGTGATCGGTTTCCATCAGGAGTGCAAACGTCGCTGCGCTGGCCAATGTCAGGAAAAATTCCGCAAAATTCACCGATCCGATGGTTGTGCGCGGATCTGTGCCTGTTCCTACCAAGGTTGAAGTCACAATAGGCCCCCAGCCACCACCGCCCGCTGCATCCATGAATCCGCCGAAACAGGCCAATTTACCAACATGCTGAGGCTCATCCTTTCGAGTACTCAGTTGCCGGAAAGCTTTACTGAGAATATAAACACCCAGCAGAACCAAGTAAGCGGAAATGAAAGGCTTGAATAACGCGCTATTGACATGCGTGACTAAAAACGCGCCCAAGATACCACCCAACACACCCGGCACCAGCAAGCGAGTGAACAATTGTTTATTGACATTACCGAATTTGGCATGCGCAATGCCTGAAACACCCGTGGTAAATATCTCAGCGATATGCACACTGGCGCTGGCGGCAGCCGGACTTGCACCGGAGGCTAATAAAAAAGTGGTTGCGGTAACACCGTAAGCCATACCCAAAGCACCATCGACCACTTGCGCAAGAAAGCCAACGGCAACAGCGCTCCAGAAAATCCTGCTATCGAGCGTGCTACTAATAATCTGCCAGCTTTCTCCCAAGTCCTGCGCAAGGAAAAAGCGAATGACTAAAAATGCGATCAGCAAAACCAATACAACAACAGCAAACCATACGGCAGCACGCAAAAAAGGATGTGCATCCAAATGGGAAACAGTATCTTCGACAGGCGGCAATCCTAATTGCTGATGTTCCTCATTGACGGGATTGGATGTCAGATCAAGATTGCGTATTTTCATGAGCTTAGCTTTATATAACCTTTAAAATGCGCTGCACTATAGCCGCACCTGAACATAATTTGAAATAATATTTAGTAATATACTTATAGCGATAAGTTAGAGCTATCGCTGGGTGCGGTATCCGGCAAAAATGCGATCGCAACCAAAGAATACGCTGGAATCGGATTGGAGTTTGTTTGAATCAGATAAAGGAAAAATCAGAAAAACACCAGAACAGCAATGAGTTAATCGCTTCCACTACTATCACTGTTATCTTTAATCATATCGGGAGTATCGCTGGCATTTGGCCATGTACTGAACGGAAACGGGCGTTGCTCGCTGTTAAAAGTCAGGAAGTTCATGATCTGATGGATATAGATGCTTAGACTCTGACTGAATCCAAGTAAAAATTCATTCGTTTTTCCGGTTAGTATTAACGTGGCAAATTGGAAAAATAAGATACCAATGACCAATGAATTAGAAAATCCATAAATGAACATGAAGAAAAGCATAAAAAGTCCACGCTGCCAGTTTTCTCTTTTCTGAATTCTTTGTTTAATTTCTTCATTCATTTTATTTTTCCGTAATTTGATGCAGTCACATTACGCGATCTGCATATAGAAAAACAAGGATACCACTTTGCTGGATTTGCTTGAGTTGAATCAGATAATGCTATTTTTTCGCTTATATGCGAACCGATTTCCAGTAGTTGGATTGCCAGTAAACATGGTCTAACCGGGATATTGTGACACCTTTCTTTTCGGAGGCATGTAGAAATTTATTTTTTTCCAAATAAATTCCAACATGATTTGAACTCGGACCCGTTTTGAAGAATATCAGATCACCTGCTCTTAAATCGTTTTTCCTGATTTCTTTCCCAACCATCATTTGCATTCTGGTTGTTCTAGGCAGATGCATTCCAAGTTTTGATTTGAATGTAAGATGCACGAAACCCGAACAATCGATTCCGCGTTGACTCATTCCGCCACGCTGATACCGCACCCCTTGCCACTCATTAAATTGGGAATAGAGTGCTTTCTTAATGTGGCCGGAATCTGTTGATTTATTGACTGGCGGGCGCGAACCCTGTTTTACCGAAGGTTTTTCCTGAAGGGATCCACAACTCACCAAGAAGCTGATGCCAATAAATATAATAAGCCGAGAAATAATCCTTTTCATTGATAAGGCGCTTTACTCTATAACCAATTAAAAGTAAGTTCTTACAGCGATTATACGCGATTACCGTGTGATCCCATACTTGAGATTTTTGACAAAACAGACCTTGCCATATCTTTTAATGATACAACTTCATTGACGCCACCTGCTGCGATCGCTTCTTTCGGCATCCCAAAAACAACGCAACTGGCTTCATCTTGGGCGAAATTATAAGCGCCTGACTTCTGCATTTCCAGCATGCCGACCGCACCATCCTTACCCATGCCCGTTAAAATGACACCGATCGCATTTTTGCCAGCACAATTTGCAACCGAGCGAAATAGTACATCAACCGATGGCCGATGTCGACTGACCAGCTCCCCCTGATTCAATTCCGTCATATAGTTCGCACCGCTCCGTTTGAGCAATAAATGCGAGTGTCCTGGTGCGATAAACGCATGTCCTGGCAATACTCTCTCCCCACCCTGGGCTTCAACCACAGATATCTTACACAGGCTATTTAAACGATTGGCAAATGATTTTGTGAATCCTTCGGGCATATGCTGAGTAACCAGAATCCCCGGTGAATCAGGTGGCATACGAATTAGAAATTCCTTGATGGCTTCCGTACCACCGGTAGAGGCACCCACGATGATTAACTTTTCTGTCGATGCGATTCGATTCGCAACGGATGGCAACACTGCATCCGCAGTTGCACTTTTGGTAACCAACGGGGATGCATTTCGTTTGAGTCTGGCAGACTTCGCAATACGGATTTTATTGGCAATTTCACTACCGTATTCTTTTAATCCCGATGCAATATCAATTTTGGGCTTAGCCACAAAATCAACCGCGCCCAATTCAAGCGCACGGAATGTCACATCGGAACTTTTCTCGGTTAATGTTGAAACCATAACCACCGGCATGGGCCTCAGTCGCATTAATTTTTCCAAGAAATCAAGCCCGTCCATTTTGGGCATTTCAACATCCAGCGTCAGCACATCCGGATTCAATTCCCGGATCATTTCCCGTGCCGCTAGCGGATCAGCCGCCGCCCCAATGACTTCCATATCAGGCTGGCTATTAATTATCTCGGTTAATAGCTTACGAATCAGCGCTGAATCATCAACAACGATAACTGTTATTTTCTTCATAATAAAAACTCAACGTATTTCATGAAACAGGTTCAAGCTAGGAAAATAATTCCACATCTCCACCACTATCAACCTTATACAGGCGTTGTCTATAATCCTTTTCACGCTGGGAAATAGTCGTGTTATGTATATTGCGTAATTTTTTTACCATTACTTTGCTGCTTTTTGGAAAGAAATAGACTTTGCGTGGAAAGATATCAACCAAATCCTGTGCTACGACTTTTATTTTCTCTGTTTGCAAAAACTTCAAGACAAAATCCGCGTTCCGTTGTCCGACATTGGCGACTGTCAATCCATCCAGAACGTTACCGCCGCCGAATACTTTTGCCTCGAGGTTTCCACGGCGGGCACCCAGCTTCAATAACTGATTGATCAATATTTCCATGGCATAAGTACCGTAACGGGCTGAAGCATTCAACGGACTACCCGCATCCCCTCCGCCATCCGGAAGCATGAAATGATTCATACCACCGATACCGCTATAACTATCTCGAATACAAGCCGCAACACACGAGCCAAGCACAGTTACAAGCAGCAAATCCTTATCCGTAACATAATACTCGCCCGGCAGCAATTTAACAGCTTGATTATTAAAACTCTTATCAAAATACAAATTGGTAGCAACTTGATCATCGATGATCTCAGCCATACGATTACCTCTGTTTATTAGCTAACTCATAAACGGTTTTCTCACGCAATTTAAACAAATCAACTGCATGCTGAAAGCTCTCTGAATGACCAGCAAACAACAATCCATCCGGTGCCAGTAGCGGTACAAATTTCTTCAAAATTTTATATTGAGTCTGTTTATCAAAATAAATCATTACATTACGACAAAATATCGCATCGAATGGACCGCGAATCGGCCAGCTTTCATCCAGCAAATTCAGCTGCCGGAATGTAATCATATTCCGCAATTCGGGGCGCACTCTCGCCGATCCGGCGTGATGCCCTTTGCCTTTAAGAAAAAACTGTTTAAGTTTTTCTTTGGGTATTTTTTCTAGCTTATCCAGTGAATAAATACCCAACTGTGCCTTTGCCAGAACATTGGTATCCAGATCTGTTGCCAGAATATGCACTGGGGGTGAAAATGTTTTAAATGCCTGCACCATCGCCATCGCCATTGAGTAAGGTTCTTCACCGGTTGACGATGCACTGCACCAGAGTTGAATCTTGCCCTCATTCTTACGCTTCTCTACATGCTTCTCAAGAATCGGAAAATGATGCTGTTCGCGAAAAAAAGCTGTTAAATTAGTTGTTAATGCATTTGTAAATGCTTCCCACTCTTCAGGATTGCCACGTTCCAGAAAATTAAGGTATTCGTTAAAATTCGTCAAACCGTTGGCACGCAGACGCCGGGCAAGTCTGCTATAAACCATATTTTGTTTGCCTTTGGAAAGTGAGATGCCTGCATGGTTATATATCAGTTTTCTGATACGCTCAAAATCTGCCTGAGTAAAAACATACTCGCGTATCCTGCTATCAGAGCTTTCATCACCACCCAAAATCATTTCCATAATATATCCATTTGAATTCCAATAAATACTGCTTTGCTGTCATTCCTTGCAGTATCAGACCCTGGAGCCTCATCACTTTTTATCAGACAGAATGTATTAATACATTGAATAAAAAACGATATAAAATTAGTTATATCTATCGTTTTCATGGAGCAGATAATTCAAAGGCATAATCTTTAGCCAGTAGCGAATTTTGCACCCAATTTTTTACAGCTTTCTTCAGTACTATGCGTGAACCGGTAACTTAACAATTACCAATTACCTGCTTCGCTTCTGCTTAATATTTCCGCTCGGAAGCAATCATTCTCTAATTGATTGTTTGCTCTATCAGCCCCATGTCGCTGCTGCTCATCAATTTTTCGATATCAATCAATATCAGCATGCGTTCATCGACTGTCCCCAGTCCCATGATATATTCCGTATC
>NZ_QRBZ01000002.1 GCF_009833085.1 Nitrosomonas oligotropha
GATGATCTGACATTAGGTCGAACAAAAAACCCGCTCGGGGCGGGTTTTTTAAGAAAAGTTATTTTTTCTTATTCGGGCTTTTATTCTTATCATTTTTATCTTTATCTTTTTGATCACCAGTTAATTGATTCATAGTCGTTCTCCGAGGTTAAAGAAACATTATGCAATCATAAGAAATAATGTGTCTGTGTAGTGGCGCACATAGGAATCATCAGGAAATTGTTAATGATTCAATCATCTAACTTGCCGTCGTCAGTCACCACTTTGATTTCATAATCATCGCGCTTGAATTCATTCACGAATCCTTCCTCGATCGCTAATCCCCAAGCTTCGTCACAGTACTTATCATTAGAAAGCCCTTCTGATTCATAAGTAGGGTATTCAAATACCACTTTGCTCGTAGATTTTTCGATAATTTGTACATTCTTAATGACCATCAAAACTCCACCATAATTTTTAGGGGTTAAAAAGTCGCCGCAGATTTGTTCGGCCTTGGTTTATTTTTGAGGAGAATCCTTTTCTGGGTAAGTGTCTGGAGGAATTTTCTCTGGTGTAAGTGGTTGCGGTGGAATTTGCGGTGATGGGTCATACTCAGGAGGGATTATTTCAGGTGGTCTAGGCTGGGGAGGTATTATTTCTGGAGGTATTGGAAGAGGAGGGACGGTGGATTGAGTTTTAGTAAATTCATACATGATAATTCTCCAATCTTAAAGAATTATTATGTATCCTCTAGGAAGACCGTGTCTGTGTGATTGCTAACAAATCGGTTAATGCGATGCATGGGTGGGTGAGATTAAACAACAAAAAACCCCTCGGGACGGATTTGGTGGATGAATTTTTTTGCTAAAGATTATTAACTGAGTGCCGTTTAAGCATATTCCTTATCAGAAGCAAGCGGCCCTGTGGAGCGTTCTACGTTCTGCAGGGTTTTTTTTCATTAACAGAACGGGAGCCTAAGCTCCCGTTCTGAATTGAATCAAAGTTTAATGAGACTGCTGATTATTTTTTGCGGCGTGCCATGAAGCCAAGTAAACCTAGGCCAGCTAAAAGCATAGCGTAGGTTTCTGGTTCCGGAACTGGTGAAACGTACCAAGCAGAGTCCGGTGAAAATTTTGTTGCTTGAACATGCAATGCTAACTGACCATCAATCGGTAAAGGATCAGATCCTAAACCTCCAACATGCCAGGTTACTGACTCATTGGCTGTGAGTCTGTCTGATGCTCCACCGCTACCGAAATCGTACCTGAAATCAAAACTTCCACCAGGGCCGCCACCATTTGCAGGATCGACAACAGTCACGCCACCACCCAGATCGGTTGAGCTAGATGTTGGCTTTGTGCCATCTACCGCCAATGTACCAATAAATGAACCAGTGCCGAAGATTGCATCTAAATCCAAAGTGGTCAGTGTAAATGTCCAGTTTCCTCCGCCATCATCAGTAGCACTGAGGTCGGCAAAGTGAACACTTGCCGGTCCGCCGCCAGATAATAATTGGCCAAACGAATAGGTATTTGCTTGAACAGCACTTCCGAAAATGAGTGCCCCCGTTGCGATCATTGATATCGCTAGTTTTTTTAGAATCATTTTTTGCTCCTTTTATTTTTACATACTAGTACTAACAGTTTTTCCTGCTCCAAAATTCCAGTAATGAAATTATGAATATAGGAAATTCTATTATATAGTTTAGAAGACCCTTATAGATATAAGGGTTATGCTTATTTTTAAGGAAGATGCTACTCATGGACATTTGAACGAGCGTGCGGTAGCGAACAGAACAAGACTTGGGATTAATATATAGTTAAACCGTCTATTGAAATCTACCTCTCTAATTAGTTTTGATAGACAAACTGGTTATACTTTGTACGGAGGAATAATCGGTTTGAATCCAGTGCGCTCGCCCGGGCGCACTGGATTTTTTTGTTACTTTCCGCACAGACATGCTGCATTGATTGTTGCACCATATAAAAAGATTCTGGGAATCTGATATGCGTTCCAGAATCTCCCAGTTATCCTTACTCCTATCTGTGGTAACTGGGTCATTACCTATTTAAATACTAGACCAAGCGCAATTTACCTTTATGTGTGCGATAACGAACAGAAATAAAAATCCCCGAAGCGCATCATAACAACAGGTCAGATTTATTCTCACCGGTAATTTGACCTCCCGGCCTTCTTTCCCCCTTGGATATGAAGGCTGGGTTTTCAAAACACTTCTCTCTTCTCCATCTTATAAGACGCGTTTTGGTTCTATCCTTTCACTCAAAACGCGCCTCTTTTTTTCTACCTGTTGCGACCCATACAGGGCTTGGTTTTAGTCATATTCTCGTTTCTTCTTGCGATCACAAAAACTTCATTATCAAGTTGATACACTGTTATTGGTTCGATTTTTACTTGCTGTTTAATCGATCCCCCGGTTATCAATCCCCTCTAAGTTTTAATAACCGGGTTAATGACAGGGTTTACCCTTTTAAAGCGCGTTTCCTTTCCCATTGGGAAACGCGCTTCTTTATTTCTCCGCTTTCCTGCAACTATGCTTAACCCCTTACGTGCTTGCCCTTGCTGTTTAAAACGAGATACTCATGCATAATAAAACTGCCTATTAATAGACTCCCTATTGATTAGGCAAATGGTTTTACTACTTGACCATAGTACTAAGACCGCGTGAAACGAGATTATCCAGTGCGTTTTCACAGGGCGCACTGGATTTTTTTATGCGTTAACCCGGCTGCTTTTCGTCTGGTTTTTCAAACTAAAACCAATCAACCCCAGCCCGGCTGGCAGCTGGGCGTAAGTGGGTGTGATTTGCGGTGCGTTATTTCTTGTCGTTAGCTAATTTATCTACACTAGCTGATAATTTATCAAGGGATGATTTGATGGAGGTTATATCAGATTTAATTTCTCGGACTTCTTGCGTGAGCGAGCCAACGTCGGTTTGGATTTTTTCAGCTTTATAATCCAGGGTAATTATTTTTAATTCGGTTGAATGCAAATCTTTGGAGACACCATAAAATGCCCCAGCAATCGCCAAAAGCAATGTAATACTAACAATAAGTATTGATCTAATATTGGTTTTAATATCACCAATATTGGATTCGATGGTTCTAGATTTTTCTTCTAGAACAGATACTCTGCTTTCCATTCCGTCACCGTCGTCATTCCCGCCATTGTTTTTAAAAGTATACACCGGTTCGGCCGATCTGATAGGCACAACTTTTTTACTATTGGTGGTAGAGTCGTGATATGAATTCATTTTAATCAGCTATTAGACTGGGATTCTGGCTAATAATTCTTTTAATTTTATAAGCGATTCTTTAGTTATTGTTATCCTGGCCTTGTCCTCGATAAATTTCTCTATATCAACATGCTCAACTTTCAAATCTACTGGAGTACCATGATTTGTAAAATTTACATCGGCGGGCAGCCGTTCATATTCTGTTGTTACTGTAACCACTTCAGATGAAAACGTTAGAAAATACAATTCCGCGTCAGTCGATATAGTGACACTCACGCTGGACGCAAAATCGCTAATGAAATTTTTTGATTGCCTGTGACTGACAGGTATTAGCTTGGATTCTTTCTTAGGTTCTTTCTCAGATTCTTCGCTCATATTTCTACCCTTCTAAACCGTTGCTATTTCCCACGTAGACTAAACCCCAACAACCCCAGCCCGGCCAGCAGCATGGCGTAGGTTGATGGCTCTGGTACCGCAACTAGGGGAACATCGCCGTGGTGGACTGGCCAAACGCTGAAACCGGTGATTCCTGGATCCGAGAAAGGGTATGTGTCGAGCATTCCGGGCGAGAATGCGGTTCTGTTGATTATGCCAATTACGTCCGAGACCCAGTACCAATTAACCCAGCCCGGCTTATCCAGTGGCGGCAGTGGGATTGATCCGGGGCCGCCCCATCCGATGATAATGGAGTGGTTGGCGGCGAAATCCATTAGCTCTCTCACTTTTGGTATTTCCCACCCGCCGGTCCCGCCGAGCGAAAATGTCGTCATGAAGGACTCGTACTCAAAGTAATTCAATCCTAGCGTAAGATTCTGTTCCGGTGCCGCCCAGGTCAGGCCGGTGTCTGTGTCGTAGTAGGCCATCCCGCTGAGGCGCGGTTCCAGGGTTGCATTGGCGGTTGCGGCTGCTGTTAATAGGGTTGCTGTGAGTGCTGACAGGATTATTTTATTTTTCATTGTTAATCTCCTTTTTTAGTTATTTTTACTCAAACGGTTTTAGATCGAGTACGGCGCCATAATGCGCTTGCTTTCCATCGACTATATGCCCACCGGTAATGAGTGCGCCGCATGTTGTGGTTTGCCCGGTTAGTTTCTTTGCACCAAGTCTCCGACGGAATCTTCTGGCGTCTTCCCGGCTCAGGTGACCGACGTGCAGGCCGTTGATTTCGACGCGTACTGCTTTATCGTCGTATTCGTTAAAATCGTCCGGGATCAAGTGGGCGGTTAATGGTTTTGCTGCTTCGTTTCCAACGGTACTGTCAGCGTGTTCGTTTGCTAATTTTGCCAATGCCGGTTGGTAATAGGATTCCCCAACAACTTCAAACTCAAACTCGTTCAGTGCTGGCCATGCAAATAATGTCTCTGGGTTCTCTTGTTTGCGTTGTCGTTTTTGGGGTGCCCGGGTAATCTTGCTTCGGCTGGTTGTTTTGCGGTTTGAGAGTTTTAAAAGGACATAACAGATTGCAATAGTGATCAAGATTATTGTTATGTCCATATTAATTATCCATTCTTACACTTGCATGGTTCAGTTTCACACCGGTCTTTCATGTTAAAAACGTTATTCTGATTTTTCCCCGTTTGCTTCTTTGCTTTTGCCTCTTTCGGTGAGTTCGTATTCTTGTTTTGGATGGTTGATAACAAAAAGTACATCCGTGCTTTGGGGTATGTTTTTCTTTTTCACCATCAGGGCCTCCTTGATTAATCTAACAAGGTCGAATGTCAGATCCTTATCGCTGAGGCTGTCAATAATTTGTACCAGCATCCTTTTTATTTCACTTCTTGGTTTTTCCTGCGGTGCAAGGTCTCCGTTTTCTAGTGTCTTGCGTTTTTTCCCTATCCCGGTTGCCAGCCAATGCGGATCGACATTCAAGTAAGTTGATGCCGGAATCAGGTTCTCGGCTTGCATACTCTTTGTTTTACCAGTTACCCAGTCGCTTACCGATGGCGGGGATATTCCGCAGGCCTTTGCCAGCCCGATTTGAGTCTTATCTGGCTGTTCTTCTAAGCATTCTTTAACTCTATCTGCGAGTGTACTCATAGTTAGGTAATCCTAACAGCAAAATAATAAGGTATGCCTATTGACAATTAAATAAGGCATGCCTAATATTGGAGGTAAATAACTAAACAAAATTATGAAGACTGCAATTAATGACGGCCTGATAACGGCGGAAGAAATAATCGAGTCCCTTGGCGGGACAAGTATTGTCGCTGAGATTCTAGGCATTAAACCTCCTTCGGTGAGTGAATGGAAAACCAAAAACGAGATACCAGACGATAAATTGATAAGGCTGGCTGTTTCACTTGAGATAAAAACTTCTTCAAGAATCAATCGCAGAATGCTTTTCCCGGTTGATTGGAGAGAGATATGGCCAGAACTTTCCGAGGTTGATGGTGTTTGTGCATGCTCATGCCAGTCCTAATTTAGTTTTTATCAGTTACCAGAGCCGCGCCCGTTCGGTAGCGTTTAAGCGGGATATGCCGGTGAACCGGTGCTGTAAGTGATGAGGCCATGACTGTCCGGCTGCCCGCTGATTCCTATCAGCACTACCCGTTAGCGGGTAGCCGGTTTTTTTGGATGGGATTTGGATTTATTGGGAGAAGGCTACATCCGAATGACCGGCATAGTCTATGACCATAACAAGCGCAGTAACACCAAACAAACAATAGAGGTGGAGCGATGGATAATTTGAATGAAAGAAATGGGGTGATTAGCTTTGCTCTCGAAAAACCTGAAGAGTCAAAGCTAATCGCAACATTTAACGAATTACTTGCCGATCTTGCTAATGCTTCTCCCGAAATCCAAAGCAATGCTATCCGCTTGCTTAAGGATCTCTCTAAATTGGCCACCATCGATAGCGTCACCACACCCGGGGCAGCTATTACCATCTTGTTTAAACCATCGGACTTCTTGCTTGATGTTTGTATTGCAGTTCGTACAGGTAAGTTCGATAACTTGATCGTCGGGAATGAGCATAGTTTCTCCTCTGTTGATAGTGGGTTGCGGGAACTTCCTAGTTTATCAACATTGGAGAAACTTCCAATGAATGCGGAAAAAATGGCGGAATGATTTTTCATGTTTTTTCTTTTTGGTTATCGATTTTAGGTTGTGATGGTCCCTTCTTAATTGGGCATGGGTTGGTGGAGCTCCCCATGCGGCGGTTTCGGAGGGGCCGGCATGAGGGGACCCGCTGCGTTTTCCTTCCTTTGGCGCAGCGGGATTTTCCGAAGTGTGCAGGTTAATGATGCAGCATCTGAGATTTTTATAAAACGGCGTTTTAACGGGGGAAACCGGCATGGCTCTAAAAGACATTATTTATGCGGAAGTGCACGGCTACAAGGGCGGATGCGATGCGGTGGCGCTACGGATGCGCAGCATGGGTTTCCCGAAAATGACCGGGGACACGTTGCAGAAAAAGGTCAGCACCACGTGCGACACGCATCATTTGCGCGCGGATGAGGTTGAGATTCTGCAAGAGATTCTGGATACGGACCGGTTCGCGATTGAGCTGGCCAAGCAGCGTTTCATGGTGTGTATCCCGCTGGTGCGGTTTGCCGGTGTCTCGGATCAAGAATTGCTGGACCTGGTTTTTAAATCGGAAGAACAGCGCGGCCAATGGGCAGCAGCTTGCCGGGATGCGCTGAAAGATGGGCGCATCGATCTGTTGGAACTGGAAGTGATTAGAGCACAATATTTTGAATACCTGGCCGCCGATGCCGAACTGATCGCGCGGCTGGAATCGATGGTTAACCCTGCTGAATTAGAACGGAGGAAGTAATGGGAATCGAGAAAAAAGAGATCGCGCATACAACGGATCAAGAACTGAAATTTATCGATAAATTGGGATTTTTTTCAGAATGCGAGTTGACCCGTAAACAGTTGTTAATTAATTACATCGCTGCGGCTGAAAAGCGCACCGATTGGGGCGGTATTGTGCGCGATATGGTTGTCGGGTACGCGCATGGATGTTTGGCTAAGTTGGTGTGATCTGGGTTTTGTGATTATGGAATTATTTTTTTACATAGTGGCTTTTTTATGTGGCGTATGTATTTCAAATCTCTTTTTGTCAAAGAGCAGCGATTCTGCATATCGGCGTGATATTAAAGAACTTATTGAATTTAAGGAAATAACTATTAGTTCTGGCGATGTTTTGGTTCTGAGGTTTGATCGAGAGGTTGATCGAGAAATAACTAAATGTTTGCAGGATAATTTTTCCTGCTTATTGGACACTGGAATTAAGGTTCTGATCTTGAGACATGATATGAGTATTCACTCAGTGCTGCGGCGAGGTTCACAATTTAATGAAAGCAATATAGAGACCGGCAACAGCAATAAGGAATCCCAAGAACCATCTCCAGTCTCTGCGAAGAAAATCAATGACGATGCGAGCAAGTGAGGCTGTCCAATGACGCTCATGGTGACCACCCAGGAAAACGAGATAGGAGTCTGGATCGTTTTCATGCGGAATATATTTACCTTCGTACCATGCTTTGATTCGGTCAATAAGATTCATATGGGCTCCAATGCTTTGAGCAAAGCCTACAACAATTCGATTTTGTTGACAAACTCATCCGCACAGGATTATTCTGCGCATGTCACGGCAAAATCCGTGATCAGGTTTGGAAGCCTGGATGATCGCGGCGATGAGCCGCAAACTTTGTGTAATGCGGCTTTTTTATTGTCTGGTGTTGCTCTCTATGGGCGGGCTGGACAGGGAGCCGCAAGGCTCGCCGGTGCGATCCCGGTCTTCCAACCTGTTCAGTTCCGTCCACCACGTTTGGAAGCGTGGAAGGCGGTTCGTTCAACGAATTGGAGATCGCGCATCATGAGTAAAAATCCTCTAGGCGTTCAAGCGCCCGTAGTATTCAGTTTTAATTCCCTTTCCATTCGCGCTGTCACTGATGAACATGGTAATCCGTGGTTCGTTGCCAGTGATGCTTGCAACATACTTGGCTACAGAAACAGCAGTAAGGCAATTGAAGATCATTGCCGTGAAGCTGGTGTAACGAAACGTTACATCAGGTCAGGTGGGCAGAATCGTAAAGTAACCTTCATCAACGAAGGTAATCTTTATCGCCTGATCATCAAATCCAAGAAACCGGAAGCGGAAAAATTTGAGCGGCTGGTGATGGAAGAAATCCTCCCGGCCATTCGCAAAACCGGCAGTTATTCCGGCGGCAAAAAACAAATAACGGAAAAACCGGCCAATCAGCCTAAACGCTACAACTACCCGCGGGCTCTGCTGGAACAGCCTTACTTCACGACAGAAAAGTATTCCGCTCGCTTGAGCGTCAAGATGCTGAGCAATACGAAGAAATTCATTTCGCCGTTGTTGAGCTTGCTCAATGAAATGCGGGTCGACGGTCACGATGTTTCCGGCCCGCTGGCTGAGGCGCAAGCGTTGCGCGAGGCATTGATAACGGCGGATGAAGCGCTTTCAGAAATATGGGACACCGTACTGAGAGCGCAAAACATTCCAACTAGCCAAGCGCTGGGGTCGAAATGACTTCGCGCCGTCCTCCGATTGATTTCCACTCAATCGCCAGCGCCGCATTAGGCAGTGCGCGGCACTGGCTGGCGGAGTGGTTGCCGGGTGGTGAGTGGTCGGGCGATGAGTACAAGCCGCGCAATCCTACGCGGGATGACAAGCGGCCTGGGTCGTTCGTTATCAATGCGCGGACTGGCAAGTGGATCGACAATGCCACCAGTGATTCCGGCGGCGATCTGATCAGCCTGTATGCGTACATTAATTTTGTGGATCAGATCGCTGCGGCCAGGGCAGTGGCGGCGATGATTGGGGTTGTAATAGATGAGGGTGGCGATGCGCGGGGTACCGAGACGGCTTCGATTGATGCGAGCGCGGGAGCAAAGACTCAAGCTAAAACGCAACAAAAAACAGGAAAAATCCCGCTTAACGAAATTCAGCGTGAGCATGCCAAAACCCCTTGGGTTCCTATCATGCCGGTACCGGACGATGCGCCGGTTCCACCGGTTGCGCATTATGTGCGTGGGCGGCCTGATGCTGTTTATATTTATCAGTCATCCGATGCCCGCGTTAATGGTTTTGTTTACCGGTTTGTGACGTCCGATGGCGGAAAGGAAACGCTGCCGGTTAGTTTCTGCCGCAACCGCGATGACGGCAAGCAGGAATGGCGGTGGATGGGATTCCCTGAGCCGCGTCCGCTTTATGGGTTGGATATTCTGGCTTTGTATCCCGATCTTCCGGTGTTGTTGGTTGAGGGTGAGAAGTGCGCGGATGCCGGGCATGCGGTGTTGCATGATACCTATGTAACCGTGACCTGGCCTGGTGGGACGAAAGCGGTTAAGAAAGTTGATTGGTCACCACTGGCTGGAAGGAAAATATTCGCCTGGGCTGATTGCGACGCGCAGCGCAGGAAATTGACTGGGCATGAGAAGTCGACCGGTGTTGATCCTGATTCCGTGCCGTTGCTGCCGGAATCCGATCAGCCGGGTATGCGTGCAATGCGAGAGATCCACAAGATTCTGCTGGAAATTAATCCGGATGTTGATTTTCGTTTTGTTGATATCCCAAAGCCTGGTGACAAGCCGGGTGGTTGGGATATTGCGGATGCTATTCAAGATGGGATGGATTGGGGTGATTTGGTTGCGTTCATTTCAAAAGTACGGCAACCAGCCACGAAACAACTACAAAAAGGCACCGTGAATCGTTCCGATAACGGGCTTTTGTTGAATAGAGACAGAGAGATACGCGCTTGTTTAGCTAATATTTACGACATTCTGCGCACGGATTCGCGGTGGAGTGGCGTGCTGGCGTTTAATGAGTTCGCCTACACCATCGAGAAATTAAAGCCGCCGCCATTTGACTACGGCGCTGTTGGTGAGTGGGAGGCGAACGACGATGTGCAGGCTTCGATGTGGCTTACCCGTGAGTATGGTTTCGCTCCAACGCCTGCGCAGGTTGGGGAGGCCGTCGAAGCGCTGGCGCGGGCGAATGGTTTCCATCCGGTGCGCAATTACCTGAATTCTTTGAAGTGGGACGGTGTTCCGCGACTGGATGAGTGGCTATTCGATTACATCGGCGCGGCCAAGAGTCCCTACACGATGCGTGTTGCCCGTTGGTTTTTGATGGGGATGGTCGCGCGGGTGATGGAGCCGGGGGTTAAGTTTGATTGCTGCTTGGTGCTTGAGGGTACGCAAGGGCGGCGCAAGTCGGCGATGTTGCGCGTTTTGGCCGGGGAGTGGTTCGGCGATACCGATCTGGATTTGAACAATAAAGATTCTATGGGTTCGATTCGCGGCAAGTGGTTGTATGAGTTTGCGGAGTTGGATTCTATTGCCCGGGCTGAGGCTACGCGGCAGAAGTCGTTTTTATCCCGGCAGGTGGATGAGTACCGCCCGCCGTATGGTCGCAGGGACATTCGCAGCCCGCGCCAGCTTGTGTTTGGGGGAAGTACAAACGTCAACTGGGGTTGGAATAAGGATGAGACCGGCGGACGTCGATTCTGGCCGATTGAGTGCTCTTACGATATCGACTGCGATGGATTGGCTGCGGTGCGTGACCAATTGTTTGCTGAGGCTTATGAGTTGTACAAGCAGGGCAAGCGGTTCTGGCCTACGTCTGAGGAACAGAAAGCAATATTCGATCCTGTGCAGATGATGCGCCACCAGGTTGACAGTTATGTTGAGCTGTTGGCTGATTTTGTGGCTCAGAGGGTTACTGAGTTTCGCATGATCGATGCTGTGGATTGTTTGAAGATCGATCCGGCGCGGTTGACGCGGGATATTCAAACGCGCGTTGGCAAGGCGTTGATCATGCTGGGTTGTAAACGTGTTGAGAAGAGGGCGAATGCCGTCAGGTTTTGGTATCAGCCGCCGGTTACTCCGGGCGGAACTGGGGACAAGAATGATGGAACGGGTGTTGATGGAGGGTTTGCCGATGGCATTCCTTTCTAAAAACTTCCATACCTCGCTTGAGGTATGGAACAAGTATGGAACCTGGAAAGGCGCATGGAAGCTTGTTCTTCCATACCTTCCATACCTTCCATACCTGGCACCTCCCGCGTGTATACGTGCGGGTGCGCGTGCGTGTGCGCGCGCGTGTATGCGTATGTGTGTTTTTAGTATGGAAGGTATGGATGTATGGAAGAGGTGCATGAATAAATGATCTCCAACTTCCACACCTGTTCCATACCTGTCTATAGGTATGGAAGATGAGTGAAAAGATTGATCCGGTTCCGCAGGATGGTCCTGTTAGCAGAGACCAAGTGCGCGCTTTGTTTCCAGAGGTTACGGCTGTGGCTGACAAGATACGGGCTGAGTTCGGTAATGGTGTGAAGCTGGTTTACGCGGAAGAGCATGGCCGGTGCATCGGCAAGCGGTCTGTTGTTGATCCTGATGGTTTGGTTAAGTTGAGCGAGATGGTTCTGGATTCGCGCCCGTATGCGGAGATTGTGGCTGAGCGTGAGAAGGGGATGAAACGTGCGAAGTAATGCTTTGCCTCATTTTATGTACCGAGACCCGGCTGATGTGCTTGAGCATGCGGAGTTTAATCAGTTGGGGTGCCGGGCGTGTGTGTCGCATCGGGTGGTGTTTGATCGGGTGTTGTGCGGCGATGTGCGTAACGAGACGCAGCAGGCTGGCGTTCCGCGCATCGGTCATCGGTGTAAGTGGTTTGTCGAAAAATAGGAGTGTGCGCGATGGGTATTTATGATTTGGATGCTGGTTCGGTTGATTCGCGGTTACGCCGTTGGGGTGCTTGGAAGATGCAAAGCGGGGTTGCGTTGGGATTCCCGTCGCAGTCTGCTTTTATGCGGCTGGTTCCAGCTGGTGATAATCATGATCGGTTCGGTGAGATCGATCATGAGTGCATCGAGACTAACGATGCTGTGGAGTTGTTGCCGTTGATTCCGCAGGTTGTCATCCGGGTTGAGTATGTGCTGGCTTACAGTTCGGTGGCTGTTAAAGCGCATCAGTGCGGGGTTTGCAAGCGTTCTTACCATAACTATCTGGCCGATGCGAAGAAAATGTTTGCGAACATTTTGAATAAAAACTTGCGTGTCGTGCACGATTATAGTATAAATCCGCTAAATTGTTCGTCAGTGCGCCCGCAAACGGTGTAGTACGATTTTAAGACACAACCAAGCCAGCCTAGAGCTGGCTTTTTTTATGCCTAAACCCCGCAGATATGATGATAGACAATCATCTGCGGCGCGCGGTTATGGATACAAGTGGCAGAAAGCCAGAAAAGAATTTTTAAAGGATAATCCGCTTTGCATTGATCATAAAGAGCGCGGCTATATTGTTGATGCGACTGTTGTCGATCACATCAAGCCGCATCGCGGTGATCAAGAATTGTTTTGGGATCGATCGAACTGGCAAGCGCTTTGCGAAGTTTGCCATGACAGCCACAAACAACGGCTGGAAAAATCAGGAATAGATGCCGGTTGCTCGGTTGATGGAATCCCGATTGATTCAAACCATCACTGGAACAACTGACCGGGGGCGGTGAAAATCTTCCCAGCCCTAAAAACTATAGACCGCTCCTTGCCTTCGTTTGCAGAAACCGCAAAATTTATAGGGGGGGTATTAATCATAGCCTCTCACTGAAATGACAAAAGCCACAGTTACAAAAATAAATGAAGGAAGGCGCGGTAAGCGTGGGCTCAATAAGCAAGAGCCAGATCCGGAATATTTATCGGATCTGACGCCGCCATCATTTCTATCTGAAGCGGGAAAAGAAGTGTGGAATGAAATTGCACCTGAGCTTCGCAAAGCAAAGCTGCTCGCAAAGATAGACATACCAATGCTATCGATGGGATGCGAGGCGCTTGCCAGATACAGAAAGCTGACAAAAGAATCCATTGAAGATCAATGCGGCATAGGATCTGAAGAAGACAAAAAAGACGCATGGATAAAAACCACAATCCAATCCATGAGCTTTAAACAAGCAATGCAGGTCATGCAACAATTTGGCATGTCGCCAATGGCGCGGACAAAAATAGCAATACAGCCGCAAGGCGACTTATTCGGTAATGAACCGCCAGGTAAAGGCTACTTCACGCGACCCAGTAACTAGATACGCACGCAACGTTCTCTCAGGAAAAATCATCGCAGGCCCGCACGTCAGGGCCGCATGCCAAAGACACATCGATGACCTAAAAGGAGCCCCGCTAAGGGGCTTTTTTTTCGACCTGGAAAAAGTTGAGCGCGTTATCGGATTCTACCGGGACGTACTCAAGCTCAATGGCGGAGAATATGAAAACAAACCGTTCGAGCTCCTCGAATGGGAAAAATTCGTAGTAGGAAGCATCTTCGGCTGGGTAGATGAAAACGGCATGCGGCGGTTCCGCATCCTCTACACAGAAACAGCGAAGGGTAGCGGAAAATCACCGCTGCAAGCCGGGATAGGACTTTACTGTCTGGTTGCCGATGGTGAAAGCCGCGCGGAAATATACGCCGCCGCAACGAAAAAAGATCAGGCAATGATCCTGTTCCGCGATGCGGTAGCGATGGTCAATCAATCGCCAGACCTATCCGCGGTCATTAAAAAAAGCGGCGTCGGTGAACAAACCTGGAACCTATCGTACACCCTTGGTGACGGCAGTTTCTTCCGTCCGATATCATCGGACGATGGCCAATCAGGACCGCGCCCGCACGCCGGACTGATCGACGAAGTGCACGAACACAAAACAGCGCTAGTCATCGACATGATGAAAGCCGGGTTCAAGTTCCGCAAGCAGCCGATCCTGTCGATGATTACCAACAGCGGCAGCGACAAGAAAACACCCTGCGGCGTGTTGCACGATTACGGCGTGAAAGTAGCATCGCAACAAATCGTTGACGACGAATTCTTCGCGTACATCTGCGCGCTGGATGAAACAGACGATCCGTTCAACGACGAAAAATGCTGGCCCAAGGCAAACCCAAGCCTGATACACGGACTGCCCGGCAAAAAATACCTGCGCAGCCAGGTCAAAGACGCCAAAGGCATGCCCAGCAAAGAGGCCATCGTGCGGCGGCTGAATTTCTGCCAATGGACAGAAGCCTCAAATCCCTGGATATCCAGAGACGTCTGGCAAACTGCGCGCAGAGTTTACGACTGGCGCGACCTGCAAGGCCGCCGCGCATACGGCGGACTTGACCTATCGTCTACACAGGATTTAACAGGCCTGGTGTTATGGATAGAACCGGAACAGCAGGGCGATCCATGGCACCTCGTGCCGTTCGCATGGCTTCCAGAAAAAGGACTGTGGAGCAGGGAAGACAAAGACCGCGCGCCGTACACAACCTGGAAAATGGCCGGTTTCCTGGAAACCACTCCGGGGAATGCAATCAGCAAGCTGCATGTTTTAAAACGCCTGCACGAATTGCAAGACTTTTTCGACATTCAATGCATAGCTTTTGACCGATGGCGGATAGAAGACCTCATTCAGATGGCAGCCGATTACGACATACCGCTGCCAGAAATGGTGCCGTTCGGCCAAGGTTACAAAGACATGAGCCCGGCCTGCGAGGCATTTGAAACTGTGTTGCTGAACGGAGAAGCAGTCCACAACGGACATCCAATCCTGACCATGTGCGCAGCGAATGCAGTCATCGAACAAGACCCGGCGGGCAACGTGAAACTATCGAAAGTGAAAGCCACAGGCCGCATCGATCTGATGGTTGCGGCGGTTATGGGTGCGGGCGTTGCGTTGCAACACAAAGAAAAACCGGAAGAGACAATCTACAACCAGCGCGGAATTTTATTCGTATGACCCCGAACGAAAATATAATTTATATCGTGTACCTGTTGATTTCGCTATTGATTGCGAACATTGCAACGTACATAAAAAATCCATCGTTCACGATCTCTCTGGATTCGCGCGATTGCATGTTTTTCCTAGGGATCATATTGGTCGGCGCCGGTGCGTGGATGATCTATCAACCGGCTGGATTGATCTCATCCGGGTTGCTGCTTTTCTGGACAGCCAGGCCGCGCTAATGGGATTCATCTCAAACCTTGAAGCAGAAACGCGCTCAGCAATAGGGCCAAGCGCGCATCCGCGCGATCCTGTTCTGGCGGAATGGTTCGGCGCAGGTGGCTACGCAAACTCGGGCGTATCGGTCACGCCAGATTCAGCGATGCGTGTCACAGCCGTTTTCCGCGCGGTGGCGTTGCTATCAGGAACGTATGCCAGCCTGCCGGTCACGGTGGATAAATTCATGCTGGATGGCGGCCTGGAAACAGACAAAAATCATCCGCTGTACGACATCATCGTTTACCAGCCTAACAAATGGCAGACATCGTTCCAATGGCGCGAAATGATGGCGGCGCATTTTGCCCTGCGCGGCTGCTGCTACTCTGAAATAATCAGCTCAGGAAAGCGCGGTATCGATCAACTGATTCCGCTTCATCCGGATAGAGTGCGCCCATTCCATGCCCCGGATGGCAAGATTGCATTTGGTTATACGCCGCCGAACGGACCGCAGCGTGTCATTCTGCAAGACGATATGCACTGGATGCATTTCATGGCATCCGATGGAATAAAACCGATTTCCCCGATTAGCTATTGCCGGGAAGCAGTCGGCCTATCTTTGGCAACGGAAGAACATGCGGCGCGGCTGTTCAGCAACGGCGCAAAGCCCGGTGGCATTCTGAAAATGCCGGGGCATTTCAAAGACGATATTGCGCTGCAAAGATTTAAAAAGGAATGGCAGGCGGCTCATGGCGGTGTCAGTAACACCGGAAAAACGGCAGTACTTGAGGACGGCTTGGAGTGGCAACAAATCGGCATGACATCAGAAGACGCGCAGTTCCTTGAAACGCGCAACCTGCAAGTTGCGGAAATTGCCCGAATATTCGGAGTCCCGCCGCATAAACTGTTCGACCTGCAACGATCCACGAACAACAACATCGAGCATCAAGGAATCGAATTTGTAACCGACACCATCCGCCCTGGCTGCGTGCGATGGGAACAAGACATGCAGCGTGACCTATTCAATGGCAAACGCACGCACTGCGTGCAATTTGACCTTGACGGACTCATGCGCGGAGACTCCGCAGCGCGTGCGGCGTTTAACTCATCGGCGCTGCAAAACGGCTGGAAATCGCGCAATGAAGTGCGCCGGGACGAAGGATACAACCGCAGCAATACCGAAGGCATGGACGATTACACAGTGCAGTCGAATATGATATCCATCGTCAATATGGGCAAAGTAATGCCTAAGCAACCGAAAGAGCCATCGTTACCAGGGAACAGCAATGAATAATGATATCGAGCGTAGAAATTATCAGCTGAACGAACTTCGGCTTGATGGTCAAGAAGGCGCGCAGCCCAAGATCATCGGCCATGCCGCCGTGTTCGATCAGCTATCCGAAAATCTCGGGGGTTTCCGTGAGCGCATCGCGCGCGGTGCGTTCGCAAAAACATTGCTGACCGCCGATGTTCGTGCGCTTTTTAATCACAATATTAATTTCGTGCTGGGTCGCAGCAAATCCGGAACGCTGCGCATGACAGAAGACTCAACCGGACTGGCAATCGAAATAGACCCGCCGGATACAACATTCTCTCGCGATCTCCAAATCTCGATGAAACGCGCTGACATCGATCAAATGTCATTCGGGTTCCGCACAATCAAAGACTCATGGGATGAGGTTGGCGGTGAGTGGATTCGGACACTGTTGGAAGTGGAACTGCTCGATGTGTCCCCGGTAACATTTCCGGCCTATCCGCAAACAGACGTTGCCGTCAGATCGATGCAGCAATTGATCACGGCGAAACACAAAGACGATTACCGCATCGGCCTGATGAAAAGGCGAATGCAAGTTATCTAAAGAACACGGTATTAAAAAATCACAACCCGCCTCGAGCGGGTTTTTTATTTTCAGGCAATCCGCGAGAACAGGGCAGCGGATGCCACTGCATTAACTGCCCTGGAATTTTTGGAGACAATAATGTCACAGAAAATCAGAGAACTGATCGAAGAAAGAAACCGTGTCACAAACGCAGCTCGCGAGATTTTGGATAAGGCAGAAAGCGAAAAGCGTGAACTGACCGTCGAAGAATCCGGCAAATGGGATGAACTGATCGGCAGATCGAGCAAAGTGAAAGAAGCAATCGACAGAGAAGCGCGGCAACAAGAAGCCGAACGCGCTCTTGCAACCGCAGAATTACGCGAAACCGCAAGCGGAAAAGAAACGGCCTCAGCATCCAATGATCCGCGCGCAACCGAAGAGTATCGAAGCGCATTTATGAGTTTCCTAACATTTGGCCGAGATGGGCTGAGCGGCGATGAGAAACGCGCATTGCAGGCAGATCAGCAAACCACTGGCGGTTTTCTGGCAATGCCAATGCAAATGGCGAATGCACTTATCAAAGCGATAGACAATGTCGTGATGATCCGCAATAAAGCCACCAAGATCCCTGTTCCACAAGCTCACAGTCTTGGTGTTCCATCATTGGATTCAGATCCTGATGACGCTGATTGGACGGCAGAATTGGGAACCGGCAATGAAGATAACGGCATGGGTTTTGGGCGCCGGGAATTGCGTCCGCGTCCTCTGGCAAAGCGAATCAAAGTCAGTAATAAATTACTAGCGCTTGTTCCAGGGTCGGAGTCTCTAGTAATCGACCGGCTGGCCTACAAGTTCGGAATCGCAGAAGAAAAAGGATTTTTGCTTGGCAATGGCGTCAATCAGCCGCTTGGTTTGTTTGTTGCCAGCGCATCGGGTATTTCAACCGGACGTGACGTTTCTACCGGGAACGATCCAACGAGTCCAACTTTCGACGGTCTGCAGAACGCAAAGTACTCTGTAAAACAACAATACATGCGCACCGGTGAATGGCTATTCCACCGCGATGCAGTTAAGAAGCTTGCTCTACTGAGAGATGGCGAAGGTCAGTATCTATGGCAGCCATCAAAGAGAGAAGGAGAGCCAGATATTCTGTTAGGCCGCCCAGTAAACATGAGTGAATACGTTCCGAACACTTTCACGTCTGGTTTATATGTTGGTCTGTTTGGGGATTTGAGTTACTACTGGATTGCAGACGCGATGAATATCGAAGTGCAGCGGCTTGTTGAGTTGTACGCGGCAACGAACCAGATCGGCTTGATTGGCCGCGCTGAAGTGGATGGTATGCCAGTACTGGAAGAAGCCTTTGCCCGCATAAAACTCGGTTAATCCACAAACGCTGAAACACAGCGATCCGAAAACTACGAATAATCTGTGAGGAAACCATGCAAAATTTATTAAAAGAATGCAAAGTATCGCGCGTCGCAAACTCAGCAGCAGCCGCGCAGACGGAAGTTTTAAGCTCGGTGCTGGATATGTCCGGATATGACGGCGTGATATTTATCGCCCTGTTAGGAGATGTTACTGTCAACAGCGTGTTGACACTGACGGCAAAGGGCAACACAGCCAACAGCACATCATCCCCGACGCCGGTCACGCAAAAAGCAACCGACGCCTACACCGCAGCCGCATCCGACGCGGATAACAAACTGCTGATTGTGGACGTTCCAAAACCGCAACTACGCTATATTTTTGCATCCCTAACACGTACCGCCGCGAACGCGGTTGTTGACGGCATTATCGCGATCCAATATCAAACGCGCAGCAAGCCGGTATCGTTGGATGCAACCGTACTGGCAGCCGCTCTTGGTCTCGGTGCTGCATCCTGATAATCGATACGGGTGAGCAATCACCCGCTGAATATCCAACAACTGATTAATCGGGAGCGAAAATGGCAGATTCACAGTACACAACAGATGTCTACAACAAACAGGGCGGACGTGAACTGGTTGTTAAATCAACCGGCATGATCCGCAACCAAGGCTACGACATCAAGAAGCAATCCGCACCAACGGCAAAAACAACAGCGGTTACGCTTACCATTGCCGAACTATTGACCACCATCATCACCGGCACGCACGCCGCCGGTGCAACGCAGGCCTACACGCTGCCGGATGGTTCGCTGATTGACGCCGCTTTCCTGGCGGCCGGTTTATCGTTGGAGGCGGATGATAGTTTTGACTGGTCGCTGATTAACTTGTCCGCTGCGGCATTGGATACCATTACCGTCACGGCCGGTACCGGTCACACCATAGTCGGCAATCCAATCGTGCAATCCGCGCATTCTTCCACCGGTGGCGTTTACGGTAACTCATCGCGCTGGCGTACCCGTAAAACGGCGGCGGATACTTACGTTAGCTACCGGATTGCCTAGCCATGAAAATCAAAATGATTACCACCATGGCAGGGCCAGCGCGATCTGTGCAGTCTGGTCAAGTAATCGATCTGCCTGGATCCGAAGCGGTTGACTTGATCAGCGGCGGTTACGCCGTACCGTTTAAATCTGAAACGATTGAAACGGCAACGGTGCAGCCACCAGAAACATCCGCAGTCATCACGCCGCAGCCGGAAAAGAAATCCGCAAAACCTAAAAAGCCTTAACCAATGCCATCGCTCGTAGTCTACACACCGCCAGCCACAGAGCCGGTAACCGTTGCGGAAGTCATGCAACGCTGCCGGATCGACACGGTAAACCAGGAACCGGCGCCGGGCGCGCCATCGGTTGCGCTCGGTTCCGGTTCCGGTAATGTCGACAACGGCGCGCACCGGTACCGCGTGACGTTTGTCACAGCGGACGGTGAAACGCAGGGCGGTGACATCTCCGCAGCGGTGACCGTATCGGACAAATCGGTCAACGGGAAAATTGAACTGAGCGGAATACCATTGGGCGGCTCACTCGTAACAGCCCGGAAAATCTACCGTACTACCGCGAACGGATCAGCCTATTTATTGCTGGCAACGATTGCAAACAACACGGCAACCACGTACACCGACAACATCGCGGATATAAACCTGGGCGCATCCGTTCCCAGCACGAACGCAACCGGTGATCCGGAATTGCGCCTGCTGATTTCAGCAGTCCGGCAAAAAGCGGAATCAATCCTCAAGCGCTACCTGATCACGCAAACGGTTGACATGTACCTGGATTGTTTTGAAAGCTGGGAAATCCGCATGCCGCCGTTGCAGTCGGTCACATCGATTGTGTACACCGATGGCAACGGCATCGAACAAACGTTGTCTGCATCGGATTATCAAGTCGATTCAGTTGGAGCCCCGGCACGGATCACCCCGGCTTACAACAAGACATGGCCAGAAACGCGCGAACAAATGAATGCCGTCCGCATCCGCTTTGTTGCAGGGTACGGAACCGCTGCCGATGTTCCGGAATGCGTCAGGGACTGGATGCTGAAGCGCATCAAGCATGCGTACGACAATCGTGACCCTGTCAACGTTGGCAACATCGTGACCGAGTTTCCGCATTCTTATGTAGACGGAATGCTCGAACCGGAACGCGTTTACGGAGTATGAGATGACAACCAAATGGACAATCCCAGCCGATCTATGGTTCGGTGAAACCGTTGCCATCCTTGGCGCCGGGCCTGACATGACGGAAGAGCTCGCAGCCAAAGCCAAAGGGTTCAAGACTATCGCCTGCAACCGCGCAATTAAATTCGCGCCATGGGCTGATATGTTCGTTGCGCTCGATCCGCATCATCCGTTTTGGGAAGAAGCGGACAATCTTGGATTTAAAGGCATGCGCATCATCGGTGTCGAGCATGACGGATTTGATGCGCTGTACCCCGGCATGCTGTACGAAACCGTGCGCATGTCGCAATTCGAGACGATCCACATCCGGAACAACGCGCTGGCAGCCATCCGCATTGCATACATGGCCGGAGCAAAGAAAATCATCCTGCTCGGGTTCGATCCGGAAAGATACGAAGAAATCCACGCGCAAACCGGATTCCGCGGACTGAAAGAAGGACTGGAACAAATCACTGCAGAACTGCGCGCGAATGGCGTGGAAGTTGAGCGCATCGATAGCGAGATCAAGAAACCAGGATCAAAACCGCCGCGCCGATCTGAGATTGATCCGAAAACATTTCCGCAGACTGAGAAAGCACCCGAATGATCGTCAAACTAGACCGTCGCTGCCGCATTGAAAAGCCGGTGAATTCCATCGACCCGGTATACGGATCGGCGGAAAAGACCTGGCAGCTTCTCGCGGTGGTTTGGTGCAATGTTCAAGACGTGTTGCCCAGCCGTTCCGAGGCGGTAAAGAATGGCCTTGCTGTTGGAACAAAACAAAGCCGGATCAGATTTCGCTACCGTGACGATATCGATTCATCCATGCGCATCATGCTGAATAACGTGGCGCATCAAATCGTCGGCGGCCCGGCTGAACTAGGACAGCATGAATACATGGAATGTGTCATTGAGGTTTATACGTCATGACTGAAATTTATGTAAAAGGGTTGGATGAGCTGCAAAAATTTATGGATCAACTGCCTGCGAAGATGGAAGCGAACATCATGCGCGGCGCTCTACGTGCTGGCATGAGTGTTGTTAAAGATAAAGCCAAAATGAGCATTGAAAATCAGTCTGGCGAGTTGGCATCAGGATTGAGAGTTTATACAAGAATTCGAGAAGGCATTATTAGGGCTTCACTTGTTACGGGTGGTTATCATGGTTATGTTGCGATGTGGGTTGAGTTCGGTACTCGCCCGCATTTGATAAAGGTTCAAGAAGAAGAGAAGAAAATAAATTATAGATTATCTGCAAAGCGTGGAGAGTTAGTCCGCGAATCCATGACGACTGTCAATCGCAGGGTTCTGATGATAGGAGGCAATTTTGTAGGACCTGTAATAAAGCACCCTGGCGCCAAACCGAAACCTTTTTTAAGGCCAGCGTTGGATACTGAAGGAACCAGAGCGATTGTGGCCGCCGGTAACTATATAAAAATGCGCCTTGAGAAAAAGCATGGCCTGGACACTTCAGGTATTGTTATCGAGGCTGAAGAATGAGCGGTGTAGCCATCATCCGCAGCATACTGGTCAATGACGCCACGCTCACGACAGCAATACCGGCTGATCGCATTATGGCTGGCGTTGTGCCGATCGGCGCAGAACTTCCAGCGATATCGATCACGCAAGTGAGCGGAGTCAACTCGTTCAGGCCGGTTGGCGCGCCGGGATCATTAACCCGCGAGCGCGTGCAGGTGACCATTGAAGCGAATAAATACCCGCAGGTTAAATCGGTCATGAAATTGGTTAAGGGTGCATTCAGCACTTATGCGCGCGGTACATATGCCGGTTTCAAATGTGATTCAGTGATTCCTGATAATGAAGGTCCGGATTTGCGGGATCCGGAAACGGAGATTTGCTCGCAATCGCATGATTTCATCGTGAACTGGATTTCGTAACAGATTAGATTTTTAGTTGTAGGCCCCGGCCATTGTCGCAAGACATCGCCGGGTTTTTTATTTTTTGACGCCGCGAGGCGATTGAGGGGTACAAACAAATGCCAGGACGTACATCAGTAATATCGATCAGCGGCGCAACGCTATCACTCAGCGCAGGATTGCCTGCCACATACGACGCCGCGGGATATGGCGCCACAACCATCACGTGGACAGCGGTGGGCGAAATAGAAACCTATGGCAATCACGGCGTAAAAGCGAATATCGGTACGCACACGCCAGTCGACACGGCTGTTGTGGCAAAGGTTAAGGGCTCTAAAGATTACGGCAGCATGCAGCTTGTAATTGGTTCTATTCCTAGCAACACGGGGCAGGCGCTGTTGAATACTGCGTCCGAATCGAATAATCACTACAGCATAAAAATGGCCTATCCGGATGGTGAGATCCACTACATGGATGCCCTGGTTTCGTCATTTGAATATCAAGACGGGTCGGTGAACGACTTGAGCAAAGTAGCAGTGAGTCTCGAAATCTGCAAGAAACCGGTGATCGTTCCAGCATCTTAATAGTTTGGCGTGCTAACCCACGCAACCCGGCACCGGCCGGCCTGTGTCTTCCTATCCGTGGGAAGCGCAGGCTGGCACGGGCATCTTTAAATCTCACGGAGAGGAAATAACATGGATATCAGAAAATTTGCCGTTTCGCCAACCTCAGAACTGCACCTGCGCGATGCGAACGATGAACTTATGTACGCGGATGAAGAAAAAACCAAGCCGATCACCGTGAATCTGTACGGCCCCGGCTCAAAAGAATACGCCCGGGCTCAGGCAGCGCAGAGCAACCGCATGGTTGACAAGCTGAAACGCAAAGGCAAAACCGAACAATCAGCCGAACAGCGCGCCGCTGAGTCGGCCCAGTTCCTCAGTGACTGCACCGAAAGCTGGGACAACTTGGAATACGGTGAACTGACCGGTAGAGAACTGTCAATTGCCGTGTATTCCGATATCACCATCGGTTTCATCGCCGATCAGGTGGTAAAGCACATCAGCGACTGGGTTAATTTTACCAAGCCCTCTACGACGAACTAGAACTATTCGTCAAACATTTGGCATGGCTCAACGCCGTGCCGGATGAAGAGGGCGGAAAGAACAAACTATCGCGGCGCGAAGAGTTTGAGAAAAACAAACTGGATGTCGAAATGCCGGAATGCGATGCGCAGTACGTCATCAATCACCTGTTCGATATCGGCATCACGCTAGGTGATCAAGCAACAACACACGGCGAAATCGACAGCTACCAGCGCAACACCGGGATCGAGCTAAACACCTGGGAAATACTCACCATCAAGCGTTTGTCCGAAACCTATTTGAGCGAATCGTACAAAGCGCGCGAACCTAATGCTGCAACACCGTGGATTGAAGCACCGTACTACATGACCGGCGCATATAGAAACGCAATGCGCTCCAAAGCATCGATCAGGAAACTGGCGGAAATATAAAATGATCGCAGGGCAACTTGAAATCCAACTGATGGCCAACATGGCGCGCCTAGTATCCGATATGGATCGGGCCAAGCGCACCGTGGGCAATGCTGTGGACACGATGAATAAAGTCCTGGGTACCATCGGCGTTGGCTTGAGTCTTGCCGGTATCGCGTCGCTGGTGAAAGGTGTGGCGGATGTAGGAGACAAGCTCAACGACCTGCGCAAGATCACCGGCATGACTGTCAACGAGCTTGGCGGATTGGACAAAATGGCCAAGCTGAACGGTAGCGATCTGGATACCGTGGCTAAAGCGGTCGGTATCATGTCGAAAAACATGTCCGCTGGGGAGCGTGTTTTCAGCCTGATGGGTATCACCATTAAGGACACGAACGGTAAGCTGCGCGACTCGAATCAAGTTTTTCTGGAAGTGGCGGACAAGTTCTCACGCTATCAGGATGGTGCGGCAAAATCGGCATTGGCCAATGAATTGTTCGGTAAAGGCGGGCGCGATCTGATCCCGTTACTGGATGAAGGACGGGCAAAGCTTGAAGAAGCAGCGGAAGCGCATCGTAAGTATTCCGGTTTCACGGATGAATCTGCCCAGGAATCGGATAGATTCAACGATACCATCGAGATGCTTAAAGGGAGGGTATCTTCCCTCGGGAATAACTTTGTCGTCGGTTTGCTTCCGGCTCTCAGCGATGTCGGATCAGCTTTTTTGCAAACGACAAGCTATGCCAATGCCTTCAACAAAGCGGGGGAGTATGCCGGTATCGCGTTCAAGATGCTGACTATCGGCGCAGTCACGTCGTACAATGTATTGCTATCTTTCGGTACTGCGATCGATGGAATAATCAAGCAAGTCGTCGCGCTGACAAATCTCGATCTCAGGAAAGCGATTGAAATCGGCAACGATTATTTTGCAAAGATCGACAATAATGCAAAAGCTACAGCTGAATTCGTTCGAACGATAAAGTACGGCGATCAAGCCCTGCAAGATGCTGCGGAAAGTCAGAGAGAACTGAACAATCAGCAATTGCTCGCTCCGCCCACACTCGAGAAAATTGCCGCCGCGCAAAAAGAAACCGTCACTGAAGCGCAGCGCTTTATCGATGCGCTGCAGAAAGAAGCGCGCGAAACCGGCATCACCGGCACGGCATTGACGCGCCTACGAGCTGAGTATTTAGGCGTATCCGATGCGGCCGAAGCCTACATCCAGGAGATCGAACGTAAGAACCGGGCGGCCCGGATCGAGGAAATGAACACGCAACAGATCGTAAAAAATCTCGAGCGTTACAAAAAACTCACCGAAGAAACACAAACCGCGCAAGAGAAATATCAGGATCAGGTCAAGTACATCAACGAAGCGCGCAACGCTACCGATGGCACCGCCATCAGTCAGGAGACTTACAACCGCGCGCTGCAAAAAGCACAGGAAGAATTTAAAAAAGCGGGCGAAACAGGCAAGACCGCGATGAATGACCTGGATCAGTACACCATCCAGGCCGCACGGAATATCCAGAATGCATTCGCAAACTTCCTGTTTGACCCGTTCCAGGATGGTGTAAAAGGCATGCTGGGAAATTTTCTGAATGCCATCCGCCGCATGGTTGCCGAAGTTGCAGCCTCAAGGATCGCAAATGCAATCGGGCTGAATGGCTTGCTGGGCATCGGTGGAACAGCAGCGGCAGGAGCTGCGGGAACCGGTTCCGGTGGCGGCCTGAATCTGCTCAATATCGCCAGCCTTGGGTCAAGCGTCATGTCTGGAATCCGTGGCGGTTTTGGCATCCCTGGTTTCATAGGTAACATGGGCATGTCATTGCCTGGTTCTGTCGGTTCATTCTTTGGCGGGATGGCTGGAAAAACTGCAACGCAAGCAGCTGCCGAAGCCGGTGCGATGGCGTTGTGGGGAAGCTCAGGCGCCACTGCTGGAATTGCATCTGGTATGGGGGCGGGTCTTGCGGCTGCCGCTGGCCCGTTAATGGTGGCTTTTGCGGCAACACAAGCATTTAAGATGCTGGCCGGTGATAAGCGGATGGGCGGTGGATTCGGAAAGTTCATGAATACAATCGGCGACATTCCTATTTTAGGTGATTTCATTCCGGTTGTGCCATTGCTTAACAGTCTCTTCGGGCGCGGCCCACTGAAACAGCAAGGAACTCTGCTTCAAGGGCAGATCGGCGCGGAAGGTTTTGAATCCGGAATGCTGCAAACTAGATTTAAAGCTAAGGGTGGTTTGTTTAGATCCGACAAAATAGACTTTGCGCGCGTTGATGCAATGACCGGTGAAACCTGGACAGATAACCGCAAGCTGCAAGGTTTTGCGGATGATCTGGCCAAAGCAGCGCAGGAAGTATTCGGCCTGATCAACGACACCACTAGTAAAACCAGCGCCAGCCTGCGGGAGATCGGTAAAGACCTGGGACTAAGTACTGAAGGCATAGATAAATTTGGCTACTCAATCAATATCCTGTCCGATAAAGGCAAGATGCTGACAGAGGAGCAGATCGGTAAGGAGATCGAAAACATCACCGATGGCCTCGCACGCAGTCTGTTGCCGCAAGTGGATGAACTAGCCAAACGCGGTGAAACCGCCCTGCAAACAGTCAGCCGCCTGGGCACAGAGTTCACTAGCCTGGTCGATGCTGCATCATTAATTCTCGGCAAATCCTCTGCGGATGCGCGGGCGATGATCAGCGGCACCAGTTTCGCAGGCCGCACGGCATTTGTCGATGCTGCTGGTGGTACGGATGCGCTCGGGCAGAAAGCCGCGTTCTTTTCGCAGAATTTTTTCACGTCGACCGAACTGCTGACACAATCGCAAGCGCGTCTTGATGAACAGCTGCAATCACTTGGGCTTTCATCCGATCTCACAAAGGATCAGTTCAGGGGCCTGGTGCAATCGTTCGGTCAGGTTGGCGGGATTTCCGAAGACCTGCTGCAATCGCTTCTGAATCTCGCGCCTGCGTTTGTTTCGGTGCGCGCGGCGGAAGAGCAATTGGCAGAACAGCAGCGCCAGCAAGCCGCGCAGGTGCAACAGCAGCGCCTCGGACTGGAAACGCAACTGCTGCAGTTGCAGGGCAACACCGTCGAACTGCGCCGCCGCGAATTGGAAGCGCTTGATCCTGCGAACCGCGCACTGCAAGAAAACATATTTGCGCTGATCGATCAGCAGGCCGCCGCGCAATCGTCTGCCGAAGCAATTAAAAATAGCCTCTCCGATGCATTCACGGTGCTGCAAAGATCGGTGGCGCAGGAAAAAACCCGCATCACCGATGCATACAACAAAGCCATCGCGGAATCGCAGAAACATATCGATGATGTAACCGGATCGATATCCAAACTCAAAAGCCTGTCCGATGCGCTGAAATCAACAACCGATGCGCTGCGGCCTATCGGATTAATGCAGGCGCGCGCGCAAATACAGGATGCGATTGCCAACGCTAAAAACGGAATCTTCCCGGATGCCGCCGGTATCGGCCAAGCGCTGTCAGCATTGAGCAATCAAAATACGGATAGATTCGCGTCGAGATTCGATTTTCTATCGAGCCGCGCGCAATCGGCTGGGCTTGTGGATCAGCTGGGTGCGTTGACCGCAAATAAAATGACCGACGAACAGCGCATGCTAGAAACGCTGCAATCCAGCAAAGACGCTCTCACCGATGGATTTAACGTGCAGATAGCCCAGCTTGACGGCCTGATCACCAGCGCGCAGCAGCAAATCGACATCATGAACGGTACTTACTTTGCGATCAAATCGGTGGGTGATGCGATTGGGGATTTGAACAGAGCGCTGTTACAGGCAGGTGCTGGCACCATCGGCGATGGCCATGTATCCGGCAACCCGGCCATCAGCAACCAGGCGATTGCCGATTATTTCAAATCAGCCAGAACGCCGGATGAGATTTTCCGCGATGTATCAAAGTACGGTGTCAGCTCGTCGCAGATCATGGGTGCAACCGGATACACGCAAGAGCAAGTGGACAAATTCTTCGCAGACAATCCACGCATTCCGCGCTTTGCCACCGGATCGTCATACGTTCCGCGCACCGGCCCGGCCATCGTGCACCAGGGTGAGCGGATCATAAACCCGCAGCAGAACGGTGACATTGTCGATTCGCTGAAAACGGTTGCGCGCAAAACAGAAGAGAATACCAATGCAATCAACAATCTATACCGGCTAGTGCGGAATACAGTGCAGGAAACAACTACTGGTTTCGCGTTAACGACAACCCCAGCATGATAACCGGCCGCCCGATCAAAATCAGCGACGCGCAGATCGTATCATCCAGCGTGTCGTATCCGTCTACCGGTGAAACGGCCTGGGTAACGGCAACCGCTTACGCCGTGGGCGAAACCGTTTCTTACCTGATCGATGCCACTTATCACAAATTCCAGTGCATTCAGGCGCACACCAGTGGCCCTACTAATCTGCCGGAAGCGTTTCCGGATGACGAAACCAATGGTTATTGGATCGACCTGGGCGCGGTGAATAAATACGCGCCATTCCAGATCGACCGAAACACGCAGAATAACGCGCCATCGCCGTACGTTGTGGAGATCAATCCAGGTGAGCGTTTCACCGCAGTGGCATTGGGCAACGTGATCGCGGATGAAGTTACCATCGAAGTGTTAAATGAATCGGATGAGGTTGTAACAACCGACACCAAAACATTGCTGGTGCGCGATATCTACAGTTGGTACGACTGGCTCTACCAGCGCCATCGGCAGATCACGAAAACCATATTTTCCGGATTGCCTGCGGTCAGTTCGTACCGCTTCCGGTTGACGTTTACCAGGGCTGCTGGGTATGTGCGGGTAGGGCAAATCATCCCGGCGGTGGCATTCGATATCGGGCAAGCGCAGTACGCTGCCACAGTGAAACGTGAGAATTTCTCCACATTCGTTCGTGATTTCGACGGTGAAGCAAAAATCAAACGCCGCCGCAACATACCGAACATATCACTGCAATTGATGCAAGATAAAAGCAGATTGGACGGTATTAAAAACATTATTGACGATCTCAACAGCGAAGTGACTTTTTGGTCTGGCATCGTCAGAACAACCGACGGATATTTTGAAAGCCTCTTTGCAATCGGCCTGTACAAAGATTATTCCTACTCGCTGGCGTATCCCCTTAATGTACTCGCAAACATTGAAATACAGGAACTATAAATGGCAATAGACTTAATAACGGCAAACCCGGATGAGAACAACCCGGACACGATTGCGGTTGAAATAGACCTGTTCGTGCAGCAGTTGAAGGGATCGATCCCGCAATATAACGCGCAGTTTGCCGCCGTCAATGCCGCTGTCGCCGCCGCCGAATCAGCAGTTTCCGCACTGGCAAACACCGTATGGGTATCCGGTACAAGCTACACCGCCGGTGTGGTGCGCTACAGCCCAATTGATTTTTTAAACTACCGCCGCAAAACAAACGGGGCGGGGACAACAGACCCCAGCCAAGACCCCACAAACTGGGAATTGCAAACCAGCACCAGCCTGGGCGGATCGGAAACAACGACAAGTGCGATAGACATCACGCTGACATTTACCAGCGCGCGATTGCAGATCATCAACATGACCGCTGCGGGGAAAAAGGTCACGAATCCGCCAGCGTCAACACTCAAAAAAGGCACGCCGGTTTTTGTGTACAAAAATGACGGTGCGTATCGGTTCTCGGTGCATAAAAACGGCGGCGGTTTTATTTGCTACGTTAATCCCGGACAGGTCGTTGCCGTGCATTGTTCGGATACCAGCTCATCTGCCGGTGTCTGGCAAGTCAGCGGGGAGGATATCGAGCAAGTTTATAGCGGCAACAATGCCGAAGTGCTCAATGCCGTTGATTCGCGTTATCTGGCCGTGGCAATGCTGTCTGCCACGCAGGCGATCTGCGCGTTTGCCGATAACGTCACCGGCTACCCGAATGCGGTTGTGCTCAATTACGGATCAGCATCCGGAACCCCGGCGCAGATCACCAACGAGGCGGCCGTTGATATCAGCATCGCGGCGCAAACAAATAATCAGGCCACCGTGGTTTATAAAATGTCAACTGGCGTGACCAAAGCCGTGGTGCTGGATATCTCATCCTCAACGTTCACGCCCGGCACTGTACGGCAGATCGACGGCGGGACAACCGGGCGCGGCACGTCTGTCGATGCGCTGTCATCAACGCAGCTGCTGGCGGTGTATTACGGCGCATCCGGCGGCGTGCCGAAAATGCGCGTGCTGGATATTGCCTCGAGCGTAATCACGGAATCGGCAGAGGTTACAGCGGACGGAACTAATGGATCAGGCCTGTATCTGCGCATCAGGAAAGTATCAAGCAGCAAAGCGCTGCTGATATTCCTTGATAACACCAATAAGAAAATGCAATGCAGATTGATATCGATCACGGGATCCATCCCAGCACAAACAGGCAGCCTGCTGGATTTAACCAGTGTTCTGCCTGGCTCGCTCGCAAATAAACAATTCGGCATGGCCGTATTGTCAACGACGCGCGCGGTGGCTGTAACTGCGGTAGATCGCACGTATTGCGATTTTGTCGTGTCGCTGCTGGATATTTCAGGATCAAGCCCGGTACTGCTGCGCAGCCGTGTATTTAACGTTGGTGTTACTGCAACCGTGCACGCTACGGCTACAAAACTCGATGCAAATAGCTTGTACGTGACATGGACCGGCGGCTACAGCAACGGTGTGGATGGCGTACGCATCGCAATCACGGCTGACGATAATATTTTGCTCGGGGAAATCTCTGAAAACGTAGAGCCGGGCGTGACGGCAGCAGGGTTTTACGTAGCCTGTGCGGGACTCGACAGCGGACATGTGATGCAGGTTGTGCGCAACGCTAACACTTACCTAAGCGCCAGAACGCTCGAACTGGCATCGTAAGATGAAGATCATCAAACGCAGAGCTGATAACGTGGTTTTGTTTGCCGGGAATGATTTGGTTCTCGACGAACAAGGATTGCGCGGCGCTGGGTGGACTTTCCGCAGCAACATAGACCCTAACGAGCTGGTGCTGGAAGAAGCCGCCGAAATTCCGGAAGGTTTTACCGGTGGCGGCTGGGCCTACGCGGATGGCGTTTGGACGATCAACGCCCTGGGCGAACAAGCGCTGCTATCGGGGAAACGCGCGGAAAAAATAGCCGAACTGGAAGCCGCGCGCCTGGCGATGGAATACTCAAACCTTGAGCACGCTGGGCAAACATGGGCTACGGACAAAGACTCTCGGGCATTACTCGCGGAAGTCCTAGCACCGGGCAGCGTGCGCCCTGGCGCGTACTGGCGCGACATATCCGGCGCTGAGCACGTAATGACATACGCGGAAATGCAGGCGCTTGGCCGCGCGATATCGGATCGCGGCTACGATGCGGATGAAACGCTGAAAGCAAAAATAACAGCCGTCAACGCAGCAACGACAGCGGCAGAAATCGAAGCAATCACTTGGTAACCCCAACGGAGGAACGCATGAAACCTGACGAATTAAAACAGCTACTCGAAGCACAGCTCGAAAAAATACAGACCGCGATGAGTACATCAAGCGTGGTTGATGTGAAAAAGAATCTCGAGATTGCAATCGCGAAAGCAAAGACAGAGATTAACGAGCATATCAGCACGTTCGAAGCCGCCAATGCGAAAGCGGACGGCATCATCGATCCGCTGCTGGAAAAAGCGCAGAAAAGCCGGTTCACGCCGCTGCTTGTTGCATTCCTGATCCTATCCGCAATGGCTGCCGGTGTTGCTATCGGCATCCATTTGTAGCATGGAAATGAACAACATGCCGATCAAAGACCCGACCACGTGGTCGCTCGCAACGTGGGCGCTTGTCATTATTGTCGGGATGATGGGTGGAATGGTGCGCTGGCTGCGCAGTGTTAAATACGGCCACCCGAGGGCATTCAACTGGTTCGAGGGCGCAATCGAACTGCTCACCAGTGCGTTTATCAGCGTACTGACGGTGCTGGGAGTGACCTCGCTGGGTTTTGACCTGGGCATTGCTGCCGCACTGGGTGGCGTTGCTTCGCATTACGGAATCAGGTCGATTTACCTGGCGCAGGATGTTATCAAAAAGAAAGTCAGCAGCATAAAAAAACAGTGAAGAAACACAGCAAATCATAACGGCCATTGCCGCTAGTTAGTTTTTCGTAATAACCCAAAGCCGCCACGTGCGGCTTTTTTATTTTTCGAGGTGAGAGATGGGCGCGAAGACGAAAGGAGAATCCGGCTATCCGCCGGTGACAGCCAGCATCACGGCAACAAGCATCGGGCCGGTCACAAGGAGCGGAAAGTATCAAGTCAGCTGCACCGGCAGCGCAATCTACATAAGGCAAAGTACCAGCCAAGCGGACGCCGAAACAGTAACACCGCCTAGCGGCAGCGTGCGAGGTAGTGAGCTCTTTGGCGGAAATGCTAAAGACTGGTACTTGGATTCTGGAGATTACCTGGGCGTGATCACCGCCGCCGGTACATCGGTTGTTAATCTGCACTTTGAGCGGGAGTTCTAATGTCAGGTCAAATCGATGTTTCACGCCTTGGCGCAATCCGCGCCGCCCTGAACTCAGCTGGCAATATAGCAGGGTTTATTGATAGGGACGGCAATGTCATGAAACAAGCAAGCATCCTGTGGAGCGAGTTTCTGGCACTTACCCCGGCCATGGTTGCGAATGAGGCTGTGGCTTACGTGCGCGACAAGCAATGCTTATTCGTTTGGAACGCCCTGGCGTCTCGGTGGTTCATAATTGGCGGCCGCCTGGTTTTTGACGATTTTACACAACCGCCAGCCCCGTCCGCAAAATGGGAGGGGCTTAGATGTCGTGTTAAATCTGGCATCGGCATCGGAGGGGCAGAAATTGAAGTGCGCCTGGTTGGATCGGCCTACTTGTGGCGATACACATCAGGAAGGGCACTGCTTGATTCTATCAATGCAGACATATTATTCACTCCTAGCGATGGCAACTACACAACAGAGAGCCTGGTTAGGTCGTTTGCTATACCGATCAACAACTTGAAATCGATTATGCAGATCGGTGATTTTTTTGAAATCAGGTCGGTTGTTGGTCGAGCCGCTACCGCAACAACATTCACGCGATCTTTTAGGTTAGGGACTGCTGGCACGATAGGAGACCAGCTTATTGAAACAGTTAATACATCGCCGGGGCAACCAACATCCGGCGAATTCAATATTCTGCGCAGAAAAGCCAGCAATAAAGTAATAGTTGCTGGCGCGATATCTGGTAACAAATGGGCTGGCACTTCTGGATCAGCTCCCAATCCAGAGGTAACTGTTACCGATTTGGATTCGGCAACAAGTTACCTGCATTTAACGCTAGATCAAAGCGCAAACACAAATGAGAGCGTTGCTTTAAAAGATTTCCATCTTCATTTAGTTCACGCGGGCGGCTAGGAGAGATCATGTCTACAGATTACAGTTTTTTATTTCCGAAAAAGTTTTCTCCTAATGCCAATTTGTTGTTCGCAACCAGGGATACAGGGATAACGCTTGGTACGCCTGACCGTTTTTCTGCGGTGGATTGCTGGGTACCATTCACCGGGACTGATACTCTGACTGGGTTTAGCGTCTCAGATTTGGCGGCGTTGCCTCTAGCTGTTCGTCCGGTGGGCGGAGTATCCAGCAATCCAGGCGGATACGCAGTCTATGCAATTTGTCACGTCTTCGACCCTTCGGGCAATTTCCCGACTTACGATCAGGCAGGCTTTAACAATAACTTTGATGCTTCGATCGCTCCGCAGACTATTGAGGGTTTATCTCTAAACGCACTGAGCACGCGGATAAAAAACACAGGGAATGCCGGATCTTCTGGCGGATTTCAGGCGCAAATATGGCGGCATCTGTATAGAGATTTGACGCTGGCCACGGGAGATTTGCCAGAGTTATGTTATGAGTTCGTACTCACGTTACCCGACTTGAGCACTCTCACAGACTCGTCAAATCGCACAATGACTCTATTCGACATAAAATCAAGGGGCAGCAGCGTCGGTCAAGGCGATCAACGAGATACATTCGGTATATTTAGATCAACCGGCGCATATGATGAGTACGGGGCGGCGTCTGGAACAATCGGCTGGTATTGCCAGGGTGATTCGAGAGGTAATACTGAGGTATCCCCGGCAGAGGACTACTTCCGATACAAAAATTATTCAGTCAGTGTGCCGGTAAACGAACCTTTTAAACTACGAATATATCGCAAAAGGGCTGCGACATTTGCCGATGTTTCTACAGGTCGATTCCGTGTTGAGATAACAAAAGCTGATGGCTCACATGCGGTTCTTTTCGATTGTACTGAAGGATATGCGGCTGCGTGGAACGCTGCGCACCCAACAATCACGGCAGGTGTCGTCCAGCCGGCAAGAAACATATCGAAAGGCAAATTCGGCAGATGGGTGCAGGCCATATTCCTGCCTGGTGTTTATTTCGGCGGCAAGGCCAACCAGGATGTAACGACCAAGACCGCTGCATTTAATTTGTGGGACGGCTATCCGGACGTACTTCCGGATCCAGCTATTTAACTGAGGAGACAATATGACCGGATACGCAACACTCATCCGCTATGCCCTTTTGGCAGCCCTAATCATCGTTTGCGCGGGTTTTGTCTGGTGGATGGCATCAACCATCCATGACAACATTTTCGACGACGGCCGCGCAGCTGAGCGTGCGGAATGGCAGGAAAAAGAAATAAAACGCACTGAAGACCTTGCCAAAGCCATTGCCGATGCGACCCAGGCTTTGGCCAAAGAACGTGAAACACAAGTCAACGGATTAACAGGAGCATTAAGTGATGAAATTAAAGCGCGCGAAAAACTTAATAACGATATGGCTACTATCAACCGCACTAATCGCGGGCTGTGGATCGACGCCAAAAACTGCCGAAACCGAACCGCAGAAACCGCCGGAAAAACTGAAAGTGCCAGCGTCGGTGCTAGCGGAACCGATAGAATCAGACTTCCCGGGGAGATTGAACAGAATCTTCGAGACTACTCAGTAGATGCGCAGAAGGTTGTAATACAGTACAACACATGCCGGGAAATTCTGGCTCCGTTGGTTGAGATTGTGACAGATCAGGTAGTTGTTCCAGGATCATAGTGGATTTTATCGGAACTTAAAAAACAGAACGGGAGCCAAAGCCATAATTTCTCTCGTTCTGATCAAAAAAACGAGGGCCAGAGCCCCCGTTCTTGAAAAAATATAAGCGTGAAATTACACAGAACTCTCTTTTCTGCGGCGTGCTGAAAACCCTAGTAATCCCAAGCCTACCAGTAGCATGGCATAAGTTTCAGGTTCAGGGACGGCCATGATGTATTCATAACCTATTGTCGCGGATTGGCCGGCCGCAATAGTGTGGAGATCGTAGCCTATATTAATCGAGCTATCCGCAAATCCATAAGCACCGACTGCTTGCGCCGCAGCCAGCATTACACCTGGGAGAACAGGAGCACAGCAGCTCGCCGGATCAACGTAAGGCCGCATATCGAAAGCTCCGGCACTAGTGGTATTGGCCAGCGTGACCATAAAGCCATCCGCCGTTGCTGCCGAAACGGAAGAATCGGTAGTGCCTGTCGCGTTGATGTAATTGAATGTGCCATTGCCAAGGCCGACTGCTCTGCCTTGATCCGGGTCAAAACCAACGCCCCAGTGCACATCTTTGGCATCGACGCCGGTATTGTTCGTCAATTGTACTTTAACGGCAACATGGCCGGGTGCTGGGATACTGACCGTTTCTACGAAACCCCAGCCACCACCTCCGCCGCCGAGGTTCGTGGTAACCGATACCTGACCGCCGCCAAAAGGTCCAAAAGTTATTGAAGTCAGCGGATTGCTCAGCGCTACTTCATCGGCTGTCGCCACAACTCCACCGTTGGCTTCAAGTGTGTAGTTGGATGCCTGAATATCCCAATTGACATATTCCCTCCCCATAAAGCTTAAACCGATACCGCCAGGCTGGAAATAACCAGCATCTGCGATCGTGGCAGAGGTACCAGCACCATCGGTAATGAAAACCGGTGCAGCCTGCACCGAGGTAATAGCAGCTCCACATAAGGTAATAGCAAAGACTTGTGCAATACAGTTCTTTTTCAATTCGAATTTCATATTCGCTGCTCCATTAAGGTTTTTGAAACAAAATAATTCATTACCAAACTACGGATTCATTCTGGCGGTTAAACTCTTTAATAGATATAAGCGAAATGCTTATTTTTAAAAATAAATTTTCCTGTACTGATGTAGGATTAGTGGGATTCGAAAGCTTAAATTTAAATCCCAATAGTAGTAGGTTGGGTAGAGGGAATAAGTCTTTGTAGGGGGTGCGTATTAAATTGCCATCTTACAAAAATCGGCATTTATCTTACAAAGTTTGCTTTATGCTTTGACTAAGTTATTGATTGCTTGGGGTGGCTGATGGGACTCGAACCCACGACAACCGGAATCACAATCCGGGACTCTACCAACTGAGCTACAGCCACCATATGAAGAAAAGTGATACGGTCTTGCACACAAAAACCGAGTTGAACAATTCAGTCCATCCATGAGGAAGATATAATATTTGTGGCGTGCCCGACAGGAATCGAACCTGTAACCCCCAGCTTAGAAGGCTGGTGCTCTATCCGATTGAGCTACGGGCACTAAATCGGGCTGCTCTAAATATTAGGGCTGAAATTGGTCGGGGTGGAGAGATTTGAACTCCCGACATCCTGGTCCCAAACCAGGCGCGCTACCAGGCTACGCTACACCCCGGAAAAGGCGACACTATACCTTCTTAGCTGTGAAACGTCAATTTCTTCGTGCTTCAAGTTGAGAATTTTGCTAATTTTGTTCAGGCACGATTAAAAACCAGAAATGTTTACAATTTGCATGCGTAATGTCACAAATTGAATTTATATTGATGTGCTATCGTAGAATTCAATCGATGACAAACACCAACTATGGATAAATAACTTGTTATCGAACATGTTTTCTGATAATACTATGCGATTTTTGTACGCTACCGGAATTAAGAGGAGCCTGAAAGATGCCAAAAGAGCTGCAAAGTAAACAAGTGACTCCCTATGAACCCAAAGCAGGTGAAGAATATATGGGGCCTGATCAGCTGACGCATTTTCGTAAGATACTGGAAGATATGAAAGTGGAGTTAGGCCAGGATATTGATCGCGCCGTTCATACCATGCAGGATGAAGCGACGGTTTTTGCCGACCCTAATGACCGCGCCAGTCAGGAGTCTGATATGACGCTCGAATTACGTAACCGTGACCGGGAGCGCAAGCTGATCAAGAAGATTGATGAGATTATCGGCAAGATTGATTCCGGTGATTATGGCTACTGCGAGAGTTGCGGTGTGGAAATTGGATTGAAACGATTAGAGGCGCGGCCAACGGCGACACTCTGCATCGATTGCAAGACATTGGATGAAATGCGCGAGAGGCAAATAGCTAAATAGTTTTGAACGGAGTGATCTGAACGGCTTTGTGGCTGGTAAAAATGAAAAGCCCTGCTTATGAGGCAGGGCTTTTGTTTAAATTAACGCGTAAGCCTGAGACGATTTAAGACTCTTCCGTAGTAGGGGCCGCATTATCTTCATCGGCAGATACTGCTTTCATGCTGAGGCGCAATCTGCCCTTGTCATCCGCTTCAAGCACCTTGACACGAACCTGCTGGCCCTCATTCAGGTGATCGGAAACGTTGTTGACGCGCTCATTGGCGATTTGCGAAATATGCAACAAGCCGTCTTTTCCGGGAAGAACGCTAACAATAGCACCAAAATCGAGTAATTTTAGGACTACACCGTCATAAATTTTACCCACCTCGACTTCCGCAGTGATGTCTTCAATGCGTTTCTTGGCCAGTTCGCCGCCTTCCGCATTAACACAAGCGATCGTGACTTGACCGTCATCAGTGATATCAATGGTGGTGCCGGTTTCTTCTGTGAGCGTGCGTATTACAGCGCCGCCTTTACCGATAACATCGCGAATTTTTTCCGGATTGATTTTTAGTTTGATGATGCGCGGTGCATGCACTGAAATATCTTCCCGGGTCGATGGCAGCGCTTGTTTCATGATCTGCAGAATGTGTATCCGCCCTTCATGAGCCTGTATCAATGCCGCATGCATGATTTCTTTGGTGATACCTTGAATTTTGATATCCATTTGCAGGGCAGTAATGCCTTGCTCGGTACCCGCTACCTTGAAATCCATATCGCCGAGGTGATCTTCATCGCCAAGAATATCCGTCAGTACAGCAAAACGGTTGCCATCCTTAATCAAACCCATGGCGATCCCCGCGACATGCGCTTTCAATGGAACACCTGCGTCCATCAATGCGAGGCAGCCGCCGCAGACCGATGCCATTGAACTTGAGCCATTGGATTCGGTAATTTCGGATACCACGCGCAGTGAATAACCGAATTCTTCGGGAGTCGGTAGTACGGCGGCAATAGCGCGTTTGGCAAGCCGTCCGTGACCGATTTCACGGCGTTTTGGAGTGCCGACACGGCCGATTTCTCCGGTTGCATAGGGCGGCATATTGTAATGCAGCATGAACCGGTCGTTATAATCGCCTTGCAGCGAATCTATTTTTTGTTCATCGCGCGCGGTGCCTAAAGTTGCAACCGCCAGTGCCTGTGTTTCTCCACGGGTAAATAACGCTGAGCCATGCGCGCGCGGCAGCACACCGTTACGAATTGTAATGGGCCGGACAGTCCGCGTGCCGCGGCCATCGATCCGAGGTTCACCATCCAGGATTTGGTTGCGCACAATTTTCGATTCTAGTGCAAAAAAAGCTTCCTTGAATGACTGAAGATCGGGACCACCCTCGGTATCAACACCGATTTCGGCGGAGATGCGTTGACTGATGACTTCAATCGCTTCGCTGCGTGCTTGTTTTTGTTTAATTTTGTATGCTTGCCGCAAATCAGCTTCCGCCAAGCCGTTAATCTTTTCTTCAAAAGTGACATCTTTTGCCGGTGGTGTCCAATCCCAAGCGGTAACACCCGCTTCATCGGCAAACTCGTTTATCGCATTAATAACGACCTGCATTTGCTCATGACCAAACGTCACGGCTCCTAGCATCACTTCTTCCGAGAGTTCCAGCGCTTCCGATTCAACCATCAAAACAGCGTTCTGTGTACCTGCAACAACCAGATTCAATTGCGTGTCTTTCAGTTCGGAAGTGGTTGGATTTAAAACGTATTCATTGTTGATATAACCGACCCGGGCTGCGCCAAGCGGGCCATCGAATGGAATGCCGGAAAGAATTAATGCAGCGGAGGTGCCAATAATCGAAGGTATATCCGGGTCCACTTCATTGTCGGCCGACATTACCGTGGCTACTATTTGCACTTCGTTATAGAATCCTTCGGGGAAGAGCGGTCGAATAGGGCGATCGATCAATCGGGAGGTTAATGTTTCCTTTTCTGATGGACGACCCTCTCGTTTAAAGAAACTGCCGGGTATTCTGCCTGCTGCGTAAGATCTTTCCTGATAATCCACTGTCAGTGGAAAGAAATCCTGTCCTGGTTTTATATTTTTTGCGCCAACTACAGTGACAAGTACTACTGTATCGTCCATTGTAACCATTACGGCGCCATGTGACTGTCTTGCTATTTCACCTGTTTCCAGTGTGAGTTGATGGCGTCCATAGGTGATACTCTTCTTAATAGGTTTCAATTAACAATCCCTTTTTCCTATTTGATGAATCTTTCCGAATTTTGATTTGCCTGCAGACAAGAACATTGATTGCATGACAGAAAAATGGCCTGCTCGATTGGCCCTAGCCAAGCCTGAGAAGACCATTTATTTACGTAAACCAAGGCGTTCAATCAGTGTTTGGTAACTATCAGCATTGCGGTTTTTTAGATAATCAAGCAGTTTGCGGCGGCGCCCAACCATGCGTAACAGACCGCGGCGGGAATGATGATCCTTGACATGCGTTTTGAAATGACCGATTAAGTCATTGATTCTAGTTGTTAAGAGCGCAACTTGGACTTCAGGAGAGCCAGTATCCCCTTCGGCTCTTTGATAGTCGCGCACTACCTGTGCTTTTTGGTCGATCGTGACTGACATAAAATTCTCCGGTTATTAAACTACCCTTGGGTATAAAGAGCCGGAATTTTACTCTTTAATATCGTTCTTGTCCAAACCAGAACAAGCTATGAAACTAAATCGAACCGGTAACAGAGGCCTTAAAGCGCATTGCCGCTTAAAAGCTGAATTTTGGGGAAGTGTGATTCCGGACAAACCGGAACGGACACTGGCAGAAATTGGCGAAAGAAGAAACTGTGTGATCTAGGGAAAACAAAAGAATTGATATCGTGAATTGGGATTCTTTTATCAATTCTGTTTGCTATCCCTAGGGGCTGATTAAGATCGTTTGCGTAGCACAGTGCGTATTTAGCAATGCTAAAAAGATTTTAATTGTGGAATCTTAAACTTGCGAATTTCCACCTTCATTTCCCGAGGGATTGGTGAACTGATCGTTCAATGCCTGAATATAATCGTTGGCTTCGTTAATGATTTCATCAATGGTCTGTTCTGCAACATCATTCCAGCCAGCCGGTCCGCTGAGCAGCATTGGACGGTACGTGGCGGTACTCTTATTAAATGCCTGCACATACTGTTTGTAGGCCTCATGATCGTTGCCGATTTCATTCGCCAGATTTTTCAGTAGCTTATTGGCAACAGCGCGGCGGATGGAAAAATGGATAAAAATAATGCTCAATGCCAGAAAAGAAGCGATGGCGACTGCCGTAGTATCTCCCTGCATGAGCTCTTCCGGGAATGTTTTGACAATGCCCCAGGACTCGTTCATCGTCAAGGCTACTCCTGCCAACACAGCCAACGTGCCAAAAGCTAAGCCATCGAATAATATGACTTTGCTTTTCCATTTTTTTAACATGTCAGATAGTTTGTTAACAATCTGATTTTTAATTCCTTTGGCTGTTTGTTCCAGTTTCCCGACAATGCGATACGAACGTTCGACTTCGATCTGATGCATTCTTGCATTGATGTCGGCCATATCTTCTTCGCGTTTTTTCTCGAACCGTTCTTTGATGTGCGGGTTGGCGATCGGAACGGCAGCGGCGGGGTTATAGATGCGATAGAACCGTCCGGTGACTAAGCCTACTTCAGCGAGCGAGCGTTGCCAGGCCGAAACAACTTCTTCCGGATTGTCTTCCTGCGCGGTGACATCGATCTGATTCAGAATGTACAGGAATTTGTTGGCATCGGCGCGGTTAACGCTGGCCGATACCAAATAGGCCAGTGTATCCTGCATGGCTTTCGGTTCGGGGTGGCGCGCGTCAAAAAATACCAGCACAAGATCGGATAAATTAATGATGTGCTGCGTTAAGCGCAATGTCGATGCACGCTGATTGTCGGCATCGAAGCCGGGAGAATCGATCAGGATTTTTCCGCGTATGTTTTCGGACGGGCAGGTTTTCAATTGCAAATAAGCATCGATACGTTCTTGCCCGGCTTCGGAAATCTCTTCAATGCTACGGCTGATTTGAAAGAACGGGAAACGCGGATCGGCATCGAGTGCAATGCCCGGCAGCGTCTTCGTTTCATTATGATGGCTGTAGCAAATGACCGTGAATTTATCATCGACGGCTTGATTACCGGTGCGTTGCAGCTTCATATCCAGATAGGAATTAATATAGGTCGATTTTCCGGCGGAGAAGGTGCCCAATACGGCGATCATGGGCCACCAGGTCACACAGGTCGCATAGGATTCATCTTTGTTGAGTAACCCCATGCTGTGGCCGACATAATCCATTTTTCTGAAGCTTTTTACGGCATTGGCCAGTGTCGGGTTATCCGGATGCTCATCAGCTAAGTGTTTTTGTAAACTCTTAAGATACTTATTAATTTGTGTTGAGCTATGTGACATAACGATCCCTTTTCATTCCTATGAGAGTACACCCTGAATTGCGTGAAGGTGATTTTTTAGTTTAAAAATTCATTTTTCTGCATGAGATGGTGCTGTTTTCAGTCAGTTACTCTGGTTCTTTGGAATGCGTGCCAGCCAGAATTTTTTTGCTACTTCTACTGTAAATGAAAACAGATTTTACGGATAACGCATGTTCAATGCCAGTCGATCTATGTCAGAAATTGTTGCCGCGTGTCCGGCGATTCTACCAAGAACGCCGCAGGCTTGCCAGTATATGATATTTCTAATATTTGCATCGGTTTCGGGCAAAATAATATTATCATAGCCAGTTTTATGCACGGCCGGTTTCCGGTAGTTTGTGCCTCTTGATTGGAAGAAAATAAGGCATGGATCGTACACACTTTTAGCGGGAGAAAATTTTAAAGCATGTCAACAGAAAGTAATCCAGAACAACCTGCAGCACGTTCCGCTCATCTAGCGCGCTATATACTCATTGGCTTTCTTACCGTGGCGCCGCTGTGGGTGACGTGGCTGGTATTTGATTTTTTATTGAATTTATTGGCACAGATAGGAGCTCCTCTGCTAAAAGGGATGGCGCGCGCTGTCCGGCCATTTTCCGATACCACCGCCAGCTGGCTGCTCGATTCTAATTTTCAGCATGCGGTGGCCGCTCTGCTTACGATCGTGAGTCTTTATGGCATCGGCCTGCTGGCATCTTTTGTGATTGGCAAGAAAGTCATCGGCATTTATGAAAATATTCTGGCAAGACTGCCTTTGGTGCAAACAATTTATGGCGCTACCAAGCGTTTTTTGCACACGGTCAGCCAGCCGCCGGTTACCGGGCAACGTGTTGTGCTGATCAGTTTTCCATCGTCAGAAATGAAAGCAGTTGGATTTATCACGAAAGTCATAACGGATAAAAACAGCGGAAAAAAGCTTGCTGCGGTTTATGTGCCGACCGCACCCAATCCGACTTCCGGTTATATCGAAATTGTCCCGATGGACGATGTCATTCTGACGGACTGGACGACTGAAGAAGCGATGACGTTTGTGGTGACAGGCGGAACCAATGCACCCGATAGTTTGAATTTTTCCAATCAACCTAAGCCGCAAGCACCGGCCGCTGAGAAGCAATAACGTGACGTAACAAGCGGTGCCGAAGCGTTACGTTTTTACGCCGGCAATGAATAGGGCAGCGGTTTAATTTCCAGCGTTGGCCCTTGCAGCGATTGCCAATGTATCTCGCCGGTGTCGACACTGCTTTGTTGAATGACGGCTAAAACATTAAAACCGCCTTGCGGTGACGGTGCTGCATTGACAATGTTGCCGCTGGATTGATCTTCCATATCGCTGCTGTATAACGCATCACCTGCTTGAATTGTTTGTGTCGAGCCGATATGCGCTAAAAACATGCGCCGCTTAAGTTTCCCGAGATATTGCGTGCGCGCCACAATTTCTTGCCCCGGATAGCAGCCTTTTTTGAAGCTGACACCGCCAATCGCGTCCAAATTGACCATCTGCGGCAGAAACATTTCCTGGGTTTCAGGCAATATGACCGGAATTCCCGATTCGATATCTAACCAATTCCAGCAATCCGCGCCAACCGGTTTGGCCTGTTGATCAAGCCGCTGCCAGAGTACAGGCGCATTTTCAACCGGGGTGATCAATTCGATACGTTGCGGAGCAAGACAAAGAGTGCTCAATGCACCATCTTGCGTGACTTGTAACGGATGATCACAATGGCATGTTAAACCGGTCACATCTTTAACCAGCAAGGCGGCATCCGGGCCTGCGACACCGATTCGGATCAAGTCATTGCTGGCATCGGTCAACCGTACTTTGGCGCGCAGCACGTACATGGTTAACCGCTTTTGTATGGCAGCGGATAAACCGGCAGGCAATTGCATGAAAAGATCGTCCTGGTACTGCCAGAGCAGAAAAGTTGCCAGAATCCGCCCTTTAGGGGTGCAGTAGCTGCCATATTGCGCCTGGTTTGGATTGATTTCCTGGATATCGCAACTGAGCTGGCTTTGCAAAAAGGTTTTTGCATCTTCGCCGGAAAAACGAATTACGCTGAGATGGGATAGATCAGCCATGACGGTGGTTGTTGGCGTCTCTTGAAGCTCGGTCGCGATATTGCCAAAATGTGCCACACGATCATTTTCAATGACGGCGTGACGATCACGTAAAAAAGTTTGCCATGCTGGGTTCATACAAAAGCTTCGGATGAATAAACGGGCAATGATTATACGATACTCAATCCAGGTAAAAGCAAGCGTGCGCCGCGGGCGATTTTATTTTCTGTGAGTGTCAAGGTTGGAATAGCGATTTTAAATATGCCTGATTTATTCATTCATCTTCAACCATCCCATCGCCTCGTAACGATACTGAGTCTGGCGCACTTGATTACTGCCGGCTTTTTATGGCCGCTGGAATTACCTATGGAAGTAAAGATAGCTATCGTAGTCTTGCTGATCATCAGTCTGCATTATTATCTGCGTAAAGATGCATTGCTCAGTGCAAATGATGCGGTAATCGCTTTACAGCTGAAGGAGGATATGTGCTGTATTGTAACAATGCGATCCGGACAATCGATTGCTTGCCGCATATTGGGCAGCACTTTTGTCGTTCCCTATCTGACAGTGATGAATCTGCAACCGGAGGGGAAATTTTTTATGCGCAGCGTCGTGATACTACCCGATAGCATCAAAGAAGAGGAATTCAGGCGATTGCGGGTCTGGTTGCGGTGGAAATGGAAGCAGGATCAAGAAGCCGGTCAATAATCTTGCCAATCGATTAGCGATAGCGAGTGGATTTCATACCCTACGGTCGACGGGATATATGCATGGTGCTTGTTTGTGCTGGGAGTGAGTGTCTTGATCAATGTAAGTGTGCTGTTTATCTTGAAGTATTTTCTGACATAAGCGATAAAAACAATTTGCACGCAATAGAAATTTTTTCTGCTATCCTAATTATGCAAAGAGGGAGTTCTTTGCTTGTAAACTAAAAAGGGAGAAAATATGTTTAAAAAAACTGTTCATGCATTGGTATTAGTTATTGCAATGGTGTTTGCTACCAGCCAAGCTTTTGCCGCTTGTAGCCTGGATACCGAGAAAGATGGAAAAACAGCTTGTGGAGCAAACCAAGTGTGTTATCTGGTGGATGGCACCTGTATTGATAAAAAGAGCTTGCCAGCGGGTAAGTCCTGTAAGAAATCAGGTGTTTGCCAAAATTCTTGTGTGAAAGATGATGGTACAGAGACCAAGAGTGATGGTTCCGAAACAGGAAAATGCAGTTAGTCTTTTAAAATAGGGATTGTCTAGTTACTGACCTAAGCCGGTATAACCGGCTTAGGGGCTGAAAAGCAAGTCCATTTTTGTTGCACTTAAATTTCCCTTTGCAGTATCGTATCTTGCGCTACCGGTAAGGTATCCGGGTAATCCTTGCTATAGTGCAATCCCCGGCTTTCATGGCGCAGCATGGCGCATCGCACAATGAGATCGGCGCTATCGACGAGGTTGCGCAGCTCTAACAAATCACTGGTAACACGGAAGTTTGTATAGTATTCATTGATTTCTTCGCGTAATAGCGCAATACGATGCTGCGCGCGTTGCAATCGTTTGGTTGTGCGCACAATGCCGACATAGTTCCACATGAAGCGGCGCAGTTCATCCCAGTTGTGTGCGATGACAATTTCTTCATCTGCATCCGTAACCCGGCTTTCATCCCAGTCAGGCAGTTGAGGGAGTCCATTCATCGGCTGATTGGCGATATCGATTCCCGCAGCTTGCGCCAATACCAGGCACTCCAACAAAGAGTTGCTGGCTAGACGATTGGCGCCGTGCAATCCGGTATGCGCTGTTTCTCCGATGGCGTATAGGTTGTCCAGGTCGGTTTTGCCATGCTTGTCAGTCACCACGCCGCCGCAAGTGTAGTGCGCCGCCGGAACGACCGGAATCGGTTCCCGGGTAATATCGATTCCCAATTCCAGGCAGCGGGCGTAAATGGTCGGGAAATGTTCTTTGAGAAAATCGGCGGGTTTGTGGGATATATCCAGATAGACGCAATCCAGTCCTCTTTTTTTCATTTCAAAGTCAATGGCGCGAGCCACGATATCGCGCGGCGCGAGTTCGGCGCGTTCATCATGCCGTGGCATGAAACGATCGCCATTCGGCAATTTCAATAAACCGCCTTCACCGCGCACGGCTTCACTGATCAAGAATGATTTTGCATGCGGATGATAGAGGCAAGTCGGATGAAACTGAATGAATTCCATATTGGCAATCCGGCAGCCCGCCCGCCAGCCCATTGCAATCCCGTCACCCGTGGCGGTGTCGGGATTGGTCGTATAAAGATAAACCTTGCTGGCTCCGCCTGTGGCTAATACGGTGTTTTGCGCTGTAAAAGTAAGCACCTTATCCTGTTTCTTGTCCAGCACATAAGCACCAAAACATCGTTTATGCTGCGCGCGGGGGTAGTCGGACAATTTGTCGCTGGTGATCAGATCGATGGCGATATGATGCTCCAGTACCAAAATATTCGGATGTGTTTGTATTTTCTGGATTAAGGCTTGCTGCACAGCTTTTCCTGTCGCATCGCCGCTATGAATAATGCGCCGTATGCTGTGACCGCCTTCTTTTGTCAGGTGATATCCGGTTTCACTGGTTTTGTCGCTGGTGAAAATAACACCTTGATCTATCAGCCAGTGAATTGCATCTGCTGCATTTTCGGTGATGAATTGGGTGATTTCCTTATCACATAAGCCGGCTCCGGCGATCAATGTGTCTTGTACATGTTGTGATGGAGAATCGTTATCGGATAATGCCGCCGCAATTCCACCTTGCGCCCATGAGCTGGCGCCCGAATCAGCACTTTGTTTAGTGACGATACAGATTTTTTTATGCCGCGCCAAATGCAATGCCAGCGTAAACCCAGCTAATCCACTGCCGATGATCAGCGTATCGAAATTGTTGTTAGGCATCAAACTTGGCCATCTATTTTTGTAATTGACGGGCTGAATGATAACAGACTCGGAGCGCTTCAATCGGTATACATGGACTTGCTTTTACTGATACCAAAAAACTGAATTGTGAACTAATCGATAGGATTAATTGTCTCTGAAACAATGATGATGCAATTACGTAGTTCCCGAGATTCATTTGGATATGTATACTTGTTCTGTTGTGTCATTATGCTACATTTAATGGAACAAGAATAAACTATAAATTCATTTAAAATGCTCAGGGATCAGGTTGTATGGGTGATCGGGAAATCGATCAACAGTTAGTAGAACGAGTTCAAGGCGGAGATAAGCATGCATTTGATCTACTAGTCATTAAATATCAACGTAAGCTGGCTCGTTTACTGTCACAGTTTATTCGTGACTCAGCTGAAGTTGAGGATGTTACGCAAGAAGCTTTTATCAAAGCGTACAGGGCATTACCTTCATTTCGTGGAGATAGTGCTTTTTATACGTGGCTGTACCGGATTGGTATCAATACAGCAAAGAATTTTCTGGTATCTCAGGGGCGTAAGCTGCCGACATTGCAAGGATTTGACAATGAAGATGCCGAAGATTTCGAAGATAGCGGCTTGTTGAAGGAAATGAATACGCCTGAAAGTGAACTGATGAGTCAAGAAATTGCTCAAACGGTTAATCAGACGTTGGATTCGTTACCTGAAGAGTTGCGTACGGCGATTGTTTTAAGAGAAATTGATGGATTAAGTTATGAAGAAATTGCCAATATTATGAGTTGTCCCATTGGGACTGTACGTTCGCGCATATTTCGCGCACGTGAAGCGATATCTGAACAGTTGCGTCCTTTGCTAGGGACAAGTAAAGACAAGAGGTGGTAATGTGAAAAGTAAAGTATCTGCATTGATGGATGGTGAGCTTGATCAGCAAGATGTTTCAAATATTATTGAAGCGATAAAAAAAGATGATGGTCTGCGGGATGAATGGAAAGCGTATCACGTGATTGGTGATGCGCTGCGGCAATCATCTCGACTATCGATGAATATATCTGCCAGTGTCAGCCAAAAGTTAAAAGCCGAACCAACCATACTCTCTCCCCATAATAGTTCTCGTAACGTAGAAAAGAAACAAACACATAAAGTCCTGGCCTTTTCAATGGCCGCCTCGGTGATAGCGATGGTTTCGGGGTGGGTTATAATGAATAATCTCTATAAGCCGCAACAAGTTATGGTGGCTGAACAATCAAAACGCGACAATAACTTAACTGCCACACCCGTCACAGTTTCTTCTCCTCCCTTAATTCATAATTACTCACATCCCCCGGTTGAAATGAATGATTATCTCTTCGTGCACCGGGAATTCTCTCCAGGTATCACGATGAATGGGCAAGTTACCAATGTCAATAACGTGACTGAATACCACGAAAGATATGGTAGATGATTAGCCGCAGAATATTTGCGCTGTTTTCGCTATTTTTACTGTTAGTAGTAAGCCTTCAAACAGCGGTTGCACAAGAGTTATCTCGTTCAACGCAGAGTGCGCTGAGTTGGTTAAAAAAAATGGCCGACGCGCCGCGTCGCCATAATTATTCCGGAACGTTCGTTTATTATGCCGATGGTCATATAGAAACTTCGCGCATTGTGCATAAAGCCGGTCCAACCGGTGAACATGAAAAAATTGAAGTACTAGACGGACTGCCGCGCATTGTTTTTCGTAGTAACGATGAAATGCAGTGTTATCTTCCTGAAAGTAAAAAAATATATACTGAGAAACGTTGGTTCCGTAAATTCTTTCCTGATATTCTTCCTTTACCATTAGACAATGTTGACGAGAATTACTCCGTCAAGGAAATCGGCCGCGAGAGGATTGCGGATCATGAGTGTCAGGTCTTGTCTCTGATTCCGAGAGATACATTACGATATGGTCATAAATTTTGGATTGACACCGCAACCGGAGTGCCGGTGAAAGTGGCTGTGATTAATGGCAATCAAATCATTGAGCAATTTGCTTTTGCACAACTGGAAATCGATGGAGATATTCCTCCCAGTCAATTGAAACCGAACCAATCTTTGATCTCGGGCGAATGGGAAACGACAAAATTACTGACTTCAATTTTGAGTGAAGGTGAATTACCGTGGCAGGTCAGAAATCTTCCAGCGGGTTTTAGGAAGCTGGTTGAAATGAAACGCAATTTAACCGAAAAACCTGCTCTGATCGATCATATTGCCGTATCTGACGGACTTGCGACAGTTTCAGTGTTTGTCGAACCGATTAGTAAGGATGCGCCGTCACCGGTTTCCGGTTTTTTTACCAGCCGTGGTGCGATAAATATCTATGTGCGTACACTCAATGATAATAAAATAACGACAGTCGGTGAAGTTCCATTGGAAACCATTAAACTAATAGGCGATTCTGTTGTTAAAAAAGATTAATTTCCGCAAGTTAAAGCATACTGAACCTGCAAAATTCTTCCGCTTCCCATCGATATTCACAAGAAAAAATTGAACATATTTCCCGGTTCGACGGTTAAAAAAAGTGATGTACACCCACGTTGACTGCTTGCCAAATGTAAAGTAAGGATAAAAATCATGCTTCGATTGATAGTAATGTTATTGTTTTTGTATACCTCAACAGCATTCGCACAGACCAATCAATTACCCGACTTTACCGGGCTGGTTGAGAAACATGGCGCCGCGGTGGTCAATATCAGCGCGGTGCAGAACGCAAGTGCGGTGAACAATCAGGGTTTCCCTGAAATACAGGGTCTTCCGGAAAATTCGCCGTTTTACGATTTCTTCAAGCGGCATATGCAACCTTTTCCCGCGCCGAGAAAATCAGAACCTAAGTCTTTAGGCTCCGGTTTTATCATCAGTGCGGACGGTTATATTTTGACAAATGCGCACGTCGTTGAAACGGCTGATGAGATTACGGTAAAGCTGAATGACAAGCGGGAGTTTACCGCGGAGATCATCGGCACTGACCGGAAAACCGATATTGCTTTAATTAAAATCAGCGCCACGGATTTACCAAAAGTGACGCAAGGGAATCCGGAAAATCTGAAAGTAGGGGAATGGGTCGTTGCAATCGGCTCGCCATTCGGTTTTGAGCACAGTGTGACGGCCGGTATCGTCAGTGCAAAAGGACGTTCCCTGGCGCAGGAAAATTATGTTCCGTTCATACAAACCGATGTGGCGATCAATCCGGGAAATTCCGGCGGCCCGTTGTTCAATATGCGCGGTGAAGTGGTTGGAATCAACTCCCAGATATACAGCCGGACCGGTGGATTCATGGGATTGTCATTTGCCATACCGATTAATGTGGCGACCGAGATTGCGGATCAATTAAAGGCCAATGGTAAAGTGAGCCGGGGAAGAATCGGTGTGATGATTCAGGAAGTTACCAAAGAACTTGCGGAGTCATTCGGTTTATCCGACAGTAACGGCGCGCTGGTCGTGTCAGTGGAAAAAGGCGGTCCTGCCGATCAAGCAGGGATCAAGGCGCGCGATATTATTCTGAAGTTCGATGAAAAAGAAGTGGGAACTTCCGCAGATCTGCCGCGCATAGTTGGCAATACCAAACCGAAATCCAAAGTATCGATAGAAGTTTGGCGAGAAGGTGCTTTGAAAACAATCAAAGTCGAAGTTGGAGAAACGCCTTCCGATGATGCGGCGGAAAATCGCAAGCAGAAACAAGGTAAAAAAACGAATACGTCGAATCGCCTGGGACTGGCATTGAGCGAAATTAACGACGAACAAAAGAAACAGCTGGAGATTACCAATGGGTTGCTGGTTGAAGATATGCAACCCGGCATTGCCAGCCGCTCGGGAATTCGCATTGGCGATATTATTCTCGGCTTAAACAGTAAGGATGTGAAAACTGTTGAGCAATTTAATGAGCTGTTGAATCAGGTCAAAAGCGGAAAGAATATTGCATTGCTTGTTAAGCGAAGCGATATCACCACTTTTATCACGATGAAGCTGACCGACGATGACAAAAAAGACTGAGTCCGGCCCGGCGGTTATGGATCAAGTACCCGAATTGATCGTTTATGGCCGTGAAGAATGCCATCTGTGTCAGGACATGATGCTTGCGCTGCGAAACTTGCAGGCGCAAGTATCTTTTGCTTTTCAGGTGATTGATATTGATTCCGATCCTGAGCTGGTTGCCCGCTACGGGGACAAAATTCCTGTGCTGATGTCCCCGCATAACGGCCAGGAAATCTGTCACTATTTTCTGGATTTAGCAGCTTTAGATGATTATCTTGCTGAATTTCGTTAGAATGCTGCCTCTTTTAACTGCCAATACAATATTTTAATTTCCAGTCCAGCGGCGTTAATCTTATAGTACTGGAAATATTTATATATCTCATATCTTGATGCAGCATATTCGTAATTTCTCCATCATTGCCCATATTGATCACGGCAAATCGACACTGGCGGACCGTATTATTCACTTATGCGGCGGCTTGTCTGATCGTGAAATGGAAGAACAGGTCCTGGATTCCATGGATTTGGAACGCGAAAGAGGCATTACCATTAAAGCCCAGACGGCGGCATTGCGCTATAAGGCCAGAAATGGTGAAACTTACTTACTGAATTTGATCGATACGCCCGGGCACGTGGATTTCTCCTACGAAGTTTCGCGCTCATTAGCGGCCTGCGAGGGCGCGCTTCTGGTGGTTGATGCCTCGCAGGGTGTTGAAGCGCAAACGGTTGCCAATTGCTATACCGCAATTGAACAGGGGGTCGAAGTCATTCCGGTGCTGAACAAAATTGATTTGCCAGCTGCGGACCCGGAACGGGTTATCGATAATATCGAAGAGGTTATCGGAATCGATGCGCACGATGCCGTCAGAATCAGCGCGAAAACCGGCCAAGGTGTCGCGGATGTTTTAGAAGCATTGATTGCAAAAATTCCCGCGCCGGAAGGCGACCCTAAAGCACCGCTGAAAGCATTGATTATCGATTCCTGGTTCGATAATTATGTCGGTGTCGTGATATTGGTCAGGGTCATGGACGGCACGCTAAAACCCGGCGATAAGATTTTGTTGATGGCGAGTAAGGCGGTTCAGTTATGCGAACAGGTCGGGGTGTTCGTGCCAAAATCCTTAAATCGCGATTCGCTTAGCGCCGGTGAAGTGGGTTTTATCATTTCCGGCATTAAAGAGCTGGATACGGCTAAAGTGGGAGATACGGTAACATTGGCCGCGAATCCGGCGGAAAAGCCGCTGCAAGGCTTTAAAGAAATAAAACCGCAAGTATTCGCCGGATTATATCCGGTGGAATCCAATCAGTACGATGCTTTGCGCTCAGCGTTGGAAAAGTTGAAGCTGAACGACTCGTCGTTGCACTTTGAGCCGGAAGTATCGCAAGCATTGGGTTTTGGCTTCCGTTGCGGTTTCCTGGGACTGCTGCATATGGACATTGTGCAGGAGCGGCTGGAAAGAGAATACGATATGGATCTGATTACGACTGCACCGACAGTGGTATATCAAGTGCTGATGCGCGATGGCACCATGATCGAAATTGAGAATCCGTCGAAAATCCCCGATCTCTCTAAAATCGAAGAGATACGCGAGCCGATTATCACATCCACCATCATCGTGCCGGAAGAATACGTGGGCGCGGTGATTACCTTGTGCGTAAGCAAACGCGGCAACCAGACGAATATGCAGTATATGGGTAAGCAAGTGATGCTGACCTATGAGATGCCATTGAATGAAGTCGTGATGGATTTCTTTGACCGGTTGAAATCGACCAGCCGCGGTTATGCTTCATTGGACTATGAATTCAAGGAATTTCGCGCTTCCGATTTGGTGAAACTGGATGTGTTGATTAATGGCGATAAAGTCGATGCGTTGTCGCTAATTATCCATCGCAGCAACAGTCACTACCGCGGTCGTGAACTGGTGCAAAAAATGCGTGAATTGATTCCGCGCCAGATGTTCGATATTGCGGTGCAGGCGGCTATCGGTGCGCATATCATCTCGCGCGAGACAGTCAAAGCGTTACGCAAGAATGTGTTGGCAAAATGTTACGGTGGCGATATATCCCGTAAACGAAAGTTGCTGGAGAAGCAAAAAGCAGGTAAAAAGAGAATGAAACGGGTGGGTAATGTGGAAATTCCGCAAGAAGCATTTCTGGCAATTTTGCAGGTTGATAATAAATAATGAAGCGTAAAAATACAGTTTTGTTGTCCGGTTTTGAATTAAAGCCGGATTGCTTTAATGCGATATTTCATGTGTCATCGAAGGAATCACAATGAATTTTCCTTTGATTTTGTTCGTACTGCTGGTGATTACCGGTTGTATATATTTGCTGGATTTTCTGTTCTGGAAAAATAAACGCGCCGAAGGAGAAAGCGAACCTTGGTGGATCGAATATCCCAAGAGTTTTTTTCCGATTATTCTGATCGTTTTCAGCCTCCGCTCCTTTGTGATCGAACCGTTCAAAATTCCTTCCGGGTCGATGATACCGACGTTACTGGTCGGTGATTTCATTTTGGTCAACAAATATACCTATGGAATCCGCTTGCCGGTTATCAACAAAAAAGTTATCGATATGAATGAACCGAAGCGTGGCGATGTGCTGGTATTCCGCTATCCCGAGGACCCTTCGATTGACTATATCAAGCGCGTGGTCGGACTGCCCGGCGACGTGATCACTTATCATAATAAGCAGCTAATTATCAATGGTGAAGTGATCAAAATGGACTATGACGGCGATTACAAATATGTCGAGTCCGGGCACGGCTATATTTATTCCGACCGTTATTCGGAATACCTCAACAAGGAAGAAAGTCATTCGATTCTGATTAATCAGGACGTTAAAGGACTGCAATACTCGAATGTCAGGGACTTTCCGTTTCGCGATAACTGCAAGTACCATCGCACGGGATTTACCTGCGAAGTGCCGCCGGGAAATTATTTCGCCCTCGGGGATAATCGCGACAGTAGTAGCGATAGCCGTTACTGGGGGTTTGTTCCGGAGCAAAATATTGTCGGCAGAGCCTTCATGATTTGGTGGAACTTTGGAAGCTTTGATCGTATCGGGCTATCCATTAAATAATGGATAAGCTTTTCTAAATGTGGAAGAAAGCATGAGATATCAGACGCTGCGGCAAAAACAAAGGGGTATCAGTTTGTCCGGTTTGCTCGTCTGGGCTGTGATTATAATTCTGGTTTCAATTTCCGGTTTGAAAGTTGCACCTGCTTATATTGAATTCTCATCGATCAAAAGAAATCTGGCCTCCATTGTGAAAGGCATCGATACGCAGACCACTAGCCCAAGTCAAATAAAAATACTGTTTGATAAACGCGCTCAAATCGATAGTATTAAATCTATCAACGGGCAGGATATTAAAATCAATAAGGAAAATGGCCGCATTGTTCTCAGCGCGAACTACGTAGTCCAAATACCCTTGGTTTCCAATATTTCCCTGCAAATTGACTTTCAAGCATCCAGCGAGTGATAGCGGAAATATCGTGTCCAATGTCGCTACCTAGTAATAATCCATTGTTGTTCGATCAATTTTGTAAACGCCTGGGGTATACATTTACACAGCCTCAGTTGTTACAGGAAGCATTGACGCATCGGAGCCATAGCGCAGCGCATAATGAACGGCTTGAGTTTCTTGGCGATGCGGTACTGAATTGCGCGATTGCCGGATTAATTTATACGCACTTCCCGGATCTTCCCGAAGGCCATTTATCGCGCTTACGCGCCAATTTTGTCAATCAGAAAGCGCTGTCCGGCATGGCGCTGAGCTTGCAGATCGATCAATTGATACGATTGGGCGAAGGTGAGCTCAGGAGCGGCGGCTGCCATCGGCCATCGATTCTGGCTGATGCCCTGGAAGCGGTATTGGGCGCCATCTATGTGGACAGTAATTACGCACAGGCGGAAGCTGTCATTAAATCGCTCTATTTGCCCTTGATGCAGGATATCGATTTTAAAACGCAAGGCAAGGATCCGAAAACTCTATTGCAGGAATTTTTACAAGGCCAGAAACTGGCGCTGCCGGAGTATGTGGTGGTGACCACCAGCGGTAAAGCGCATAAGCAGAAGTTCCAAGTGGAATGCGTGATACCGGCATTCGATATCCGCACTTCGGGCGAAGGCACCAGCCGTCGTGGCGCGGAGCAGGCCGCGGCAAAGCTGGCTTACGACGAAATTTGCTTGCATCACGCCTATCCTTAATGTGACAGCTACTCCAGATAATACGCTATGACAACCCAAGATTTTTCAGTATGACTGTTGCAACCCCTTTCTGTACCGGCTACATCGCCATTATTGGCCGTCCCAATGTGGGTAAATCAACATTACTCAATAAGCTGTTGCAACAAAAAATCAGCATTACTTCCCGCAAAGCCCAAACGACTCGTTTCCGCATCAACGGTATTTTGACGGACCAGCAAACGCAGTATGTTTTCGTCGATACGCCCGGTTTTCAGACGCAATTTGTCAACCGTTTAAACACGGCCATGAACCGGGTGGTTACGCAAAGTGTGCAAGATGTCGACGTTATTTTGTTTGTCATCGAAGCGCTACGGTTTGATCAGCGCGATCTTGCGGCGCTTAAAATTCTGCCAGAGAAAATTCCGGTTATTTTGGTGATCAATAAAATTGATAAGCTGGCTGACAAGAACCGGCTGCTTCCGTTCTTAAAGGAAGTGGGTAATACCTTCAAATTCGCCGACGTGATACCGGTCAGCGCCATGCATAAAATCCAATTGCCGGAGCTTCTCACCACCATCCGTCAGTATTTACCGGAAAACCCGCCTTTATACGGTGAAGATGAAGTGACGGATCGCAGTGAGCGTTTCATTGCGGGAGAGTTTATCCGGGAGAAACTATTCCGTTTGGTCGGCGACGAAATCCCTTATTCGACCAGTGTCGTGGTCGATCAATTCAAGCAGGAAGATGGGGTGCAGAAGATTTACGCCACGATTCTGGTTGAGAAACCGAACCAGAAAGCGATTATCATTGGCAAGAAAGGTGAAAAACTGAAGCAAATCGCCACTCAGGCGCGTAAAGACATGGAATTGCTGCTGGGTGAAAAGGTCTATTTGGAAGTATGGGTGAAAGTGAAAAGCGGTTGGGCTGATAATGAAAGTGTGTTAAGAAATCTTGGTTACGAATAATGTGTTAGAAGTTTTTTCTAACGGGCTTTTCTTGGGAAATTGCAATGATGATTGAGCTAGGCGTCAATATTGATCATGTGGCGACATTACGGCAGGCGCGCGGCACAAATTATCCGGATCCGATCGAAGCGGCGTTGATCGCGGAATCGGCCGGAGCGGATGCGATTACGCTGCATTTACGCGAAGATCGCCGTCACATACAGGATCGCGATGTTGAAATCTTGCGTGACCGGCTGACAACCCGGATGAATCTGGAAAGTGCGGTGACCGATGAGATGATCGGTATCGCATTGCGCATTAAGCCGCACGATATTTGCCTGGTGCCGGAGCGGCGCGAAGAGCTGACGACCGAAGGCGGGCTCGATGTGGTCAAGCATTTTGAACAAGTCCAGCGGGTGTGCGGGCAATTGGCGGAAGCGGGGATACGCGTTTCGTTGTTCATCAATGCCGATCCGTTGCAAATCGATGCGGCTGCGCGTGCGGGCGCGCCGGTGATCGAAATTCATACCGGCGGTTTCGCCGATGCGCATACAGCGGAAACGGAAGCGGAACAATTTGCCGCCATCCAAAAAGCGGTTGCGCTGGGTATCGATCTGGGTCTGAAAGTCAATGCCGGACACGGTTTGCATTATGGCAACGTGCAAACTATAGCGGCTATTTCCGATATTTCCGAGTTGAATATCGGTCACGCGATTGTCGCGCGGGCGATTTTTACCGGTTTTAAGCAGGCCGTGCAGGAAATGAAGCAGCTGATGCTTGAGGCGCGTGGATGATCTACGGTATTGGCACCGATATTGTCGAATCGGCGCGCATTGCGCAATCGCTGGACCGTCATGGCGAGCGCTTTGCGCGGCGCATCCTAACCGACAGCGAATGGCAGGAATATCATTCGAGCAGCAAGCCGGTTTTGTATCTGGCCGGCCGTTTTGCCGCCAAGGAAGCATTGTCTAAAGCGATGGGCACTGGATTGCGCCATCCGGTGAATTTCACCTATATCACGATTACCCATGACGATCTGGGTAAGCCTTTTTTTCAGTTTCATCCCGAGCTTGATCAGTTCATCAACGCTAAAGGCATTACCCAGCACCATCTTTCCATCAGCGATGAGATCAATATGGTGTGCGCCTTTGTCGTGCTGGAAAGATAATCGTGCCGCTGGGTCCCGTAATGCTCGATATCGCCGGTACGCAGCTGACCGAGGACGATAAGCGCAGGCTGCTGCACCCGCTCACCGGCGGTGTGATTCTTTTTACCCGCAATTATGACAACCACCGTCAATTGACTGAATTGACGCAACAAATTCATGCTCTGCGCAGCCCGCACTTGTTGATTGCCGTTGATCATGAAGGCGGCCGGGTGCAACGTTTCCGGGAAGATTTTACGCGCATACCCGCGATGCGCGAATTAGGAAAAATTTGGGATAAGCAGCCCGCGCGCGCGCGTCATCTCGCTAAACAGACCGGCTATGTGCTGGCGGCGGAGTTAAATGCCTGCGATGTCGATTTCAGCTTTACGCCGGTGCTGGATATCGATCATGGACAAAGCGGTGTGATCGGTGATCGCGCTTTTCATCAGGATCCGCATGCCGTTTCCGATCTGGCGCATCAATTGATGCTGGGTCTGAAAAAAGGCGGCATGCTGGCGGTCGGCAAGCATTTTCCGGGTCACGGTTATATCAAGGCCGATTCCCATCTGCAAAAATCCATCGATCAGCGTCGCTTCGTCGATATCGAAATGAACGATCTGATTCCTTTCCGGCAGATGATTGATTTTGGATTGGCCGGAATAATGCCGGCGCATGTCATTTACCCGGCTGTGGATGCGAGACCGGCCGGGTTTTCCACGATTTGGCTACAGAAAATTTTGCGCGAGCAACTGCAATTTGAAGGTTGTATTTTCAGTGACGACTTGACGATGCGCGGCGCCGGAGAATTTCTCGAGTCGATGCTATCACGCGCGCAAGCGGCGCTGGCCGCAGGCTGCGACATGATACTGGTTTGCAATAATTCCGCCGGTGCGGATGAGATTTTAAATGGCTTGCAGTGGGAGATGACAGCCACCAGTCTCTCCCGCTTGGCGCGGATGCATGCCAGAAATCATTCCGGTTCACTGACAAAACTGCGCGAGAATGGCGATTACGTGCAGGCAGTACGTGAAATCAGCGGTATCGGCTGCGAAAGCGGAGAGCTGCCGCTGTAGTGCTCGAGTCTGCCAGTCTAAACAAATCATCAACAGCCATTTTGTTTTACTTTAAAATTACTCCCTCATTACGATCTTCCCATAAGGTTTAATCATGTCAGAAACATTTGATGTAGCAGTAATCGGTGCCGGTCCCGGCGGTTATGTGGCGGCAATCCGCTGCGCGCAACTGGGTTTGAATACCGTGTGTATCGACGAATGGAAAAATCCCAAAGGCAAAGCCAGTCTTGGCGGCACCTGTTTAAACGTCGGTTGTATTCCATCCAAAGCGTTATTGGAATCCTCGGAAAATTATTTCCAGATTCAACACAAGGTGTCTGCGCACGGTATCACGGCGGAGAATGTATCCGTCGATGTTCCGGTGATGATTGCACGTAAGGATAAGATTGTGACTATGTTTACCACCGGCATTGCGTCGTTGTTCAAGAAGAACAAAGTGAAATCGATGCATGGCCGCGGAACCTTGCTGAAACGGGAAGCATCCGCCAATACCTGGCAGATCAAAGTGGACGATAACGGTACTGCCGAGACCATTCAGGCCAAACATGTCATCGTCGCGACCGGCTCGGTTCCGCGCCCGTTGCCTTTTGCCGAAGTGGATAATGTCAGGATCCTGGATAATGCCGGTGCCTTGGCGCTGACGGAAGTGCCCAAACGATTGGGTGTCATCGGTGCGGGGGTGATCGGTCTTGAAATGGGCAGCGTATGGCGCAGACTGGGTGCGGAGGTCACGATACTCGAAGCCATGCCGGGTTTCCTGATGGCAGCGGATGAGCAAATCGCCAAGGAAGCTAAAAGTGTTTTTGCCAAAGAAACGGGGCTGCAAATCAATACCGGCGTCAATATCAAATCGGTCAAAGTAACCGGAGATACGGTTACGGTCGGTTATAGCGATTCAAATAATCAGGAGCGGGTTCTGGAAGCCGACAAGTTGATCGTGGCCATCGGCCGGATTCCGAACACTGCGGGACTGGGTGTTCAGGAAAACGGTTTACAGGTGGACGAGCGCGGATTTGTTGTGGTCGATCAATACTGCCGTACCAATCTGGCTAATGTGTATGCCGTGGGTGACGTAGTGCGCGGCCCGATGCTGGCGCATAAAGCTTCGGAAGAAGGAGTGGCCGTTGCCGAAATGATCCAGCATGTGGAAAAAGGACAAACCGACGAACTTGAGGCTGTGGATTTCAATACGGTGCCATGGGTCATTTATACAGCGCCGGAAATTGCCTGGGTGGGGAAAAACGAACAGGAGTTAAGAGCGGCCGGTATCGCTTATAAAGCAGGCCAGTTCCCCTTTATTGCCAACGGTCGCGCCAGAGCCATGGGTGAAACCAGCGGTTTTATCAAAGTGTTAGCGGACGAGAAAACCGATCGCGTACTGGGTGTTCACATGATCGGCCCGCATGTGTCGGAGCTCATTTCGGAAGCGGTAATGGCGATGAAATTTTCCGCCAGCAGTGAGGATATCGCCTGCATAGTGCATGCGCACCCGTCGTTATCGGAGGTGTTTCACGAAGCTGCACTTGGCGTGGATAAGCGTGCGTTGCATATTTAGAATTACGGCTTGTAATTCTCGTATCACGGCACTCTTATCCAGGATTGTTGCGATTAGTTGCGGAATCAAATATTAGAAGCAGTGGGTCTTGTCCGGGTCAACCGTGCAAGACCAGCGTAAATGATGCATCCCAGCTATTTTATTCACGAGGTAGTCGGCACGGAGTTGTTTGTTTTGTTCCACGGATAGTGCAGCGGTTTCGGGCACAAAGCGTTCTTCGCTCCAGAATCTGATTCTACAGAATTGATCGGAAGGGCTGCAAAGCCGGTTGATGACCGCGCTGTAGATGGTCTTGTCGGTGTAGACCGCGTGATCGATGAGTACCAGATTAACGAATTTTCCAGAGGTGCCCAGTTCGACTTTCCGGACCAGACGCCATCCATTCCCGCTATCCAATTCCGATGCTGATTCGTCGTGGCTGTGGTCTTCGCCTTCATGAGCGAAAACGCTGAAAGGTAAAGCAAGTATCAAAAACAAAAAAACGCTAGGTAACAGTTTATGCATAAATTCTCCTTGGCGAATGCCAGTTCCATTATTTATTAATAAAATCTTAATCTCGTTTTAACGCATTGCTTCCAGATCAGTTTTTCTTCTCCGGAGCGTTCTTGCAGCGGGGCAGTATACTTGAAAATCAAGTTTTGAACATTATTGATGTTTGGTTTTACTGATAAACAAGCCATGTGATTAAACCAAGGGTGGAATGCACGGGAATGTTACTTGCAATAATGCGGGTGTGGCGTGCGGTGCTGGATTATTTAACCAACAACCAAAATGCCTGTTACAGATTGTTTTTAAATGAAAAAGAGAATTTGTGTCGTAGACGGGATATCCTAGATACCGGAAGAATTGAACTGATCGCTCGAATCCTTTGTACGGCAAACCGCTTAGGCTTAGAGTAAAGCAGAGCGCATTCTCCGGGATGGTTAGAACAATTACATTTGTAGCGTTTAACGGTTTCAGTTAAAATCCGCTTTTCCCAGGCGCGTAGCTCAGCTGGTTAGAGCACCACCTTGACATGGTGGGGGTCGTTGGTTCGAGTCCAATCGCGCCTACCAGAAAAATCTGGTAATTTCCTTCCATTATCTCTCCATTTGTGTCTGGACATGAATTGCCAACTTAACCAGCACAATAAACACCTCGCAAAACCAGGTTCTATCCGGTGTATTATGAACTCTCACAAGTTGATCGCATGAATCGAATGCAGGAATGAAACTAACTTGTAACCTGAGACTCAATGGCTAATAATTAATGCCTGCTGACAGCAGAGGCAAATTTTATGGAATGTGAATGTGTATAAAAGTGCAGTTTATAAACTAAAAACAGGTAATGCCAAGGTTGCAGGGAGAAGATAATGCGGTTTCAGAGCAATAGTAAAAAAAGAATTGCGGTACATTTTATCGGGATGCTGAGCTTATTGTCATTTGCCGCCGGTATTGCTGTGGCGGAACAAATCGGCAGTGTTTCAACCAAGTTCAAATTATTGGGCGCGAATGACAAAATCGTCATTGAAGCATTTGACGATCCCGAGATTCCCGGCGCGACCTGTTATTTAAGCCGGGCAAAAACCGGTGGGGTCGGTGGTGCGGTTGGTGTTGCCGAGGATACTTCCGATGCTTCGATCGCCTGCCGTCAGATCGGGCCGATTACGTTACCGGAAAAAATAAAGAATGGGCATGAAGATGGCAAAGAAGTTTTCAAAAAAGACACATCGTTGCTGTTCAAAACGTTACAAGTAGTACGGTTTTACGATGCAAAGCGGAATGTGCTGGTTTACTTGACTTACAGCGATAGAATTATTGAAGGATCGCCTAAAAACAGCATTTCGATCATTCCCATTACACCATGGCATTAATGGGAAGCGCGTGCGTAAACACGGAATTGTAAAATTAATTATTCTGATTGATGGTATTTAAGAATTCCTAATATTATAATTGCGGGCTATTTCTTACCCATTGCTTTTATTGGCTAACACTATTTCTCATGCAGTTATTCGCCTTCGGTATTAATCACAATACTGCGCCGTTAGATGTGCGTGAGCAGGTCACTTTTCCTGAAAATACGATGGAATTGGCGCTGAGGGATCTGGTCGGACGCAATCCGATTAAAGAAGCCGCTATTGTTTCCACTTGTAATCGCACGGAAGTCTATTGCTGCACCGATAAACCGGAAGATGCCATGGCGTGGCTGGCGGATTTTCATCATTTGCCAACGCGTGAACTGGATCCCTATTTATACAAATTTCCTCGCGAACACGCCGTAAAACACGCCTTCCGGGTTGCCAGCGGTTTGGATTCGATGGTGTTGGGAGAACCGCAAATACTCGGACAACTGAAAAGCGCGGTGAAATCGGCGGAACATGCCGGAACACTGGGCTTAATGCTACATAAACTGTTTCAACGCACCTTCTATGTCGCCAAGGAAGTGCGCACCTCGACTGAAATCGGCACCAGCTCGGTATCGATGGCTGCCGCCGCAGCGCGACTGGCCGAACGGATTTTCGGCGATATTAGCGAGCAGCGTGTATTGTTTATCGGGGCCGGCGAAATGATCGAACTGTGCGCCAATCACTTCGCCGCGCGCAATCCCAAGAAAATAACCGTAGCGAACCGTACTACCGAGCGCGCCGAAGCGCTGGCCGAGCGTTTCAATGCACAAGCGATTACGCTCAGCGAATTACCGGAACAATTGGCGTTGCACGACATTGTCGTGACATGTACCGCAAGTCCGTTGCCGATACTGGGTAAAGGCATGGTCGAACGTGCCATCAAAATCCGTAAGCATCGCCCCATATTCATCGTCGATCTGGCTGTGCCGCGTGATGTGGAATCGGAAGTAGCAGAATTGGATGATGTATTTCTCTACTATGTCGATGATCTGGCGGAGATTGTCAAAGAAGGGTTGGATTCGCGCCAGAATGCGGTGGCGCAGGCCGAAACGATCATTGATTCCAATGTGGTCGATTTCATGCGCTGGCTGGCGACGCGGGAAATGGTGCCAACCATTCGCGCCTTGCGTGACCAGGGCGAACGTTACCGCCGCCATGAATTGGCCCGGGCACAAAAACTGCTGGAAAAAGGCGAAGATCCGAAAAAAGTCATCGAAGCGCTCAGTAATAGCCTAACCAATAAATTTCTGCATGTACCGTCCAGCGCCTTGAATCAAGCGGCTGCGGATGAACGCGAGGAATTAGTCGAGCTGATCAACCGGTTATACCAGCTGCATCGTCCGCAATGAACAAAAACATCACGGACAGGCTCACTCGTCTGAGTGTGCGGTTGGAAGAATTAAATCATTTGCTCAGCAGCGAATCCGCCACCGCCGACCTGGACAGTTACCGCAAGCTCACGCGTGAACATTCAGACATCGTCCCCATCGTAGAACTCTACCGCGCCTACCAGCAAAGCGAGCGCGACATCCAAACCGCGCGGGAAATGCACGCCGATCTCGACATGCGCGCTTTTGCCGAAGCCGAGATACAAACCGGCAAAGAGAAACTGATCAAGCTGGAATCGGAAATACAAAAACAGCTGCTGCCGAAAGATCCCAACGATGAACGCAATATTTTCCTGGAAATCCGCGCCGGAACTGGCGGTGACGAATCCGCTTTGTTTGCCGGAAACTTGTTCCGGATGTATTCGCGTTATGCGGAAAGACGCGGCTGGCAAGTTGAGATCATTTCGCAAAGCTTGTCGGATATCGGCGGTTATAAGGAAATCATCGCCAAAATCATCGGCCAAGGCGCTTACTCTCGCCTTAAATTTGAATCGGGCGGGCATCGCGTGCAACGGGTTCCTGTGACGGAAACGCAAGGGCGCGTGCATACTTCGACCTGTACCGTGGCGGTTATGCCCGAAGCGGATGAAGTCAGCGAAGTGGTGCTGAATCCCTCCGAGTTGCGCATCGATACATTCCGCGCTTCCGGCGCGGGTGGCCAGCATATCAATAAAACCGACTCGGCCGTGCGCGTTACGCACTTGCCAACCGGCATTGTGGTGGAATGCCAGGATGGGCGTTCGCAACACAAAAACAAAGCGCAAGCGCTGAGTGTATTGGCAGCGCGCATCCATGCCAAGCAGATGCGCGAACAGCATGCGGAACAAGCCGCCACACGGAAATCACTGGTAGGCAGCGGCGAGCGCTCGGAACGGATCCGCACCTACAATTTTCCTCAGGGACGCATAACCGACCATCGCATCAATCTGACGCTCTATAAAATGGATCAGACCATGGATGGCGATATCGATGAGCTGTGTTCGGCGTTAATGGCCGAACATCAGGCAGAACTCTTAGCCGCTTCCGTGCAAGAATAATCAGCCGTACGGTTGATTATCCTGATTGCATCACTATGCAACCCATCACCATTTCCCAAGCATTAGCAGTTGCTTGCCGCGATATCGACCGGATCGATGCGCGCTTGTTGTTGCAGCATGTGCTCGATGCCGATCATGCGTGCTTGCTGACTCATCCGGATCGGATACTGACTGCGCAGCAATGGGACGAATTCTCGCAGTTGATTCAACGGCGGAAGGAAGGTGTGCCGGTGGCATATTTGACTGGGGAGCGGGATTTTTACGATTTGACACTCAAAGTCAGTGCAGCGGTTCTGATTCCGCGCCCGGAAACGGAATTACTGGTTGAACTGGCGTTGCAGTTGATTCCGCCTGATCAACCCTGCCGGATCCTCGATTTGGGTACGGGCAGCGGCGCGATCGCGCTGACCATTGCCAAACACCGCCCGCGCGCTCGAGTCACCGCAGTTGATTTGTCTCCGGCTGCGATTGCCGTTTGCCAATCGAACGCGCAGAATCTGCACATTCAAAATCTGCAACTCGTCACCGGCAGCTGGTTTGATGAACTTTCCGGGGAAAGATTTGATCTCATCGTATCCAATCCGCCTTATGTAGCGGACAACGACCCGCATCTGCAACAAGGCGATCTGCGTTTTGAGCCGGCACTGGCGCTATCCGCCGGTGATCATGGGTTGTCGTGTATTAGCCATATCATCGATAAAGCGCCGGATCATCTAATGAACAACGGATGGTTGCTGCTGGAACATGGCTACGATCAAGCGCCCGCGTGCCGGCAATTGTTGCAGGAGAAGGATTTTAGTAATATTTGTTCCCACCCGGATTTGGCTGGCATAATGCGCGTCAGCGGCGGTCAATTGAATTTTTTGATGTAAGCTAAAAGCAGGGCGCTAGTGTAGTAATTTAGAATGCGGTTTTTTGTTTCTGTATAAAACTTTTGGAATGATTTTTTGGAGAAATTAACACTATGAATGTTGAAGATTTAATTGAACAACAAGTAACCACGCACCCGGTCGTACTCTATATGAAAGGCACCCCGGACCAGCCGCAATGTGGTTTCTCAGCGAATGCTGTGAATATTCTGAAGGCTTGTGGTGTTGATAATATTTACGCTGTCGATGTGCTGGCCGATCCGGAAATCAGGCAAGGTATCAAGGATTATTCTAACTGGCCGACCATTCCACAATTGTATGTGAACGGCGAGTTTATCGGCGGTTCTGATATCGTCACCGAAATGTATCAAAGCGGTGAACTACAGAAACTGTTTGAAAATTGATAGCGGTTTAATCGATTCATTACGATTCAGTTTATTCGCATCGATGAATAAACTGAATCGTAATCGCAAATCCAGTCAATTCACCGCAGTCGCAATCACCCAATAGCGGGCAAATTTCCCCGCCGCAATAAATAACAAAGCCCACAGCCAATTAGCGCGTAACCATCCGGCTGCGACGCATAAAAGATCGCCAATCAGTGGCGCCCACGATAGTAACAAAATAGGCGTGCCATGCCGCCGCACCCATTCCAATCCCCGCGCAGTGCCTCCCGCTTTCTTGAGCACGGCTTTCTCATCTGGTAATAACCGGCCGATTAAATACGAGCTCATGCCACCCAAGGTATTGCCGGTCGTCGCTAAAATCAGCGCCTGCCAATGCAAATCCGGATACGCCAGCAACACCCCCACGAGCACCGCCTCCGATCCGCCGGGAAGCAGGGTGGCAGCGAGGAAACTGCTGGTGAATAACGCGAGTAGGCTTGATTGTTCGTCCATGAAGTCATACGGATGGTTGGTTTTTCAGAGGCACTAGTTTAACCCGAATCTGGATAGTCTTCTGGGTGTCTAATTATTCAATATAAGTGTTTTGAGCAGGATAAAACTTACCTAGCTGTAATTCTTGCCATTCTCTTTCCAGTTAAAACCAACAATGATGATTTTTGAAATTTCGATTAAATGGAAGTTGCAATCTAGACTTGCATTTTGAAAGTTACATGATTACACTAATGTAACTTGCTAGTAGCAAGTAACAAAAATTATCGAATAATGATTGAAAGGAGAAGCATCATGCCATTGTGGAAAATTTATCACCCTGCGGGATCATTGACTGCCGAAGACAAAAAGAAACTCTCGGAAAAGATCACAGATGTCTATGCGAGCATTCCTTTGCCAAGATTTTATGTGGTGGTTATTTTTGAAGAAATAGCAAACGATTCCTACTTTGTTGGCGGAGAGTTGCACAACAGGTTTATCCGGTTCAAGGTCGATCAGATCGCGCGAACTCTTCCAGGGCCGGTCATTCGTGAATGGTGGGTTAGAACACTTGATTCGGTCATAGCGCCTTATGTCAGGGACAAGGGATATGATTGGGAGATTTCGATTGACGAAACACCTTTTGATCTATGGTCGCTGCAAGGAGAGATTCCTCCTCCCTTTGAATCTGTGGCTGAAAAACGGTGGGTAAAAGACAATAAAGCAAGTTCTTATTCCTATGCAGAAAAACTTCCGGCGAATCTGGTTCTCGCTCCGGGAATCGTAGATCGCTGATTTTTAGTGGACTGATCTCAATCGAGATCAGTCTTTTTAAAAAGCGCAATAGCATGATCAGGGAAATTCTTGCATTCATTTAGGAGGATAGGATGACTTATCAAACGATTAATCCAGCCACAGGTAAGCTGATTACAACTTATGCGGGCATTTCTGCTCAGGACTTAAATGTTGCGCTTGATCAAGCGCATTCGGCCTTCAAAGCTATTTGGCGGGAATACTCAATCGTCGAGCGTGCCAAGATAGTTTCAACCGCAGCGGATCTCTTGCGCAAAAAGAGCAAGGAATATGCAGACTATTTGACACTGGAAGTAGGAAAACTTGCGATTGAAGCACAGGCGGAAGTCAGTCTCTCTGCGGATATACTGGACTACTATGCTAGAAATGCCAGTCACTATCTGAAACCGCGTATGCTTCCGGAATCTCCAGGAGCGGAATTGCACCTGGAACCCATTGGCATTCTGCTCGGTATTACCCCTTGGAATTTTCCTTACTATCAAATTGCCCGGATAGCGGGACCGCAGTTGATGGCAGGAAACGTACTCTTATTAAAACATGCGGAAAATGTGCCTCAATCCGCCCTGGCATTTGCCCGGCTTTTTGAGGAAGCAGGCGCACCACCCGGGGTTTATACTAATCTCTTTGCGAGTATTGACCAGATTGGGAAAATTATTGCAGACCCGCGTGTGCGTGGCGTTACGCTAACCGGCAGTGAACGTGCGGGCGCAGCAGTTGCAGAGCTGGCAGGCCGCAATCTGAAGAAATCAGTATTGGAAATGGGTGGTAGCGATCCATTGATCGTGCTTGAAGATGCACCACTAGAAACGACGCTGGATAGCGCATTGTTTGGACGAATGTTTGCTACCGGTCAATGCTGTGTTGGTACAAAGCGCATCATAGTCGTTGGTAAACAACGCGGAAAAGAATTTCTTGATGGCTTTGTACAACGAATGGCGGCTCTCAAAGCTGGAGATCCCCAAGATCCTGGCACCACGTTAGGGCCGTTATCATCTGAAAAATCACTCGACATGTTACTCAACCAGATCGCATTGGCTAAGCAGCATGGCGGCAAAGTTGCAACGGGTGGTAAAAGAATTGACCGACCCGGTTTTTATTTGGAACCGACCGTGCTTACCCATATTGAACAAGACAATCCCATTTATACGCAAGAATTATTCGGCCCAGTCGTATCGTTTTATAGTGTTAATAATGAAGAAGTAGCGGTTAATTTGGCGAATGACACGCCCTTCGGTTTAGGGGGGTCAATTTTTACAGCTGATGTAGAACGTGGTCGAAAGCTGGCAGAAAAAATTGAAAGCGGCATGGTTTTTGTCAACCAGCCCGTATGGACAGCCGCCGAACTACCATTCGGTGGCGTCAAAAATTCAGGCTACGGCCGAGAGTTATCAGCGCTGGGATTTGGAGAATTCATCAATCACAAATTGGTTCATGTGGCGCCATCAGGCTCTCCACCTTGGGGACCTGTCAGCTTAGGCTGAAAGAATCGATAGGTAGCAAATTTTGCTGGGCTGCTTCAGTGCCGAGTTTCCAGGTAGGCAATCCGGCGTAATCCGGTATACATTCCGGCATGATGAAGACCGATTCACATCAGATCACGCCGGAGCGCCTGCTGGCCAACCTCGAAATCAAACGTTTCACCAGCCGCGACGAACAGGAAGTTGCCGGTTATGCCGAGGCGATGGAAACCGTTTTTCAATCCTGGGCCGACATTCCCGTCACGGAAAATCACATCAAACAGCTCCATCGTGATCTCTTGCGCTACAGCGACAAGGACGAACGGCATCGCGGCGAATACAAGACGCTGCGCAATGACGTGGGAGCCTTCGACGCAGACGGAAAAATGATCGGCATCGTATTCGAGACCGCCTCACCGTTTGATACGCCGCGCCGGATGCGGGAACTGGTGCAATGGTTGAAAGACACCCGTGAGCTGGCGCGCCTTCATCCGCTACTGATAACCGGTATCTTCATTGTCACCTTCCTGGAGATTCACCCTTTTCAGGACGGCAATGGCCGCTTGAGCCGTATCCTGACCACGCTGTTACTGTTGCAGGCCGCGGCTATGCCTAGTGCCGTATTCGTCACTTGAAGGCATCATCGAGAACAGCAAAGAAAGCTATTATTTGGCCTTGCGCCAAACCCAAGGCACTATCCGCACCGAAGCCCCGGATTGGCAACCTTGGCTGCTGCTCTTTCTGCGCGCTTTACAGCAGCAAAAACGCCGTCTGGCCGTGAAAGTCGAGCGCGAGAAGAACGCATTCGCCATTCTGCCGGAGCTGGCGGTAAAAATCCTGGATTATGTGCGTGACCATGGCCGCGCCACTACCCGCGATATGGTACGTGAAACCGGCGCAAGTCCGAACACACTGAAAGCAACTTTCACGTCACTGGTAGAAAAAGGTCTTTTGGTTCGCCACGGCGGTGGGCGGTCGACTTGGTATAGCTTGCCCTAAGGAACGGGAGGAACCAAAATTCATTTCCAACCAACAAGGAAAGCTGTCAATAGTTGTTGTGGATGGTCAATGCGCAGCCAAGCATTTCATGGAATGTTAGAGCAGCAACTTTTTTGAAATGATAGTGTTCCTTGATGCGGCTATTCACTTGAAATGAATAGCCGGTAGGTGTTTCTAGAAACTGATATCTCTAAAATTTCCCGTGATTTTATTTCCACTAAGTTCAAAATTCGGCTGAAAAGCAGCAATTGATGTGGCGCTAGGATCAATATTGTTAAAAATAAACTTAACTTCAACAGGAACCCCTTGTATTGCCACAAAAGCTATATTTATGAATTCCCCTAGTCCACCACCTGATTTGCCAAGCGCTGTGACAGATGAGGTTTCGTATACTTGACTCAAATTATCATAAAGCTTACTGGTTGAACCGGCCATTGCGCTAATGCCGGCATCTTTATTAGGGCTTACAACCTTCGTCAGGCATGTTATTTGATTATGTCCCGAACGTGCGCAACCATGAAAATCAACCTTGATTCCTCCGGCAGACATCGTTCCCAACGCCGTAGGTGAAAAGGAAGTATCTTTCGGTGTTGCATTCAGTATCGAAAAAGTACCGGTTTGGAGATTGAGTTGCAAGGTAACACTCTCATAATTCGTTGTGCCATCGACTGAAACATCCGGTATGACCAAAATACCGTTGCTGCTGGTGAAATTAGAGGTGGCTAAGAGTGGGGGGGGGCACTACCAACAGTGCAACGGCAAGAAGTATTTTCTTCATTGTTATTGTTCCTTAGTGATTAAAATAAATAATGCTTGTTGTATTGAATGTCTGCCAGTTTTTGCTGACATCGGCATTTTATATGTAAACAGTCATAATGGAAGGTAGTCACTTGTAAAATTGGGGATATTTTTGTGATATACCGGGAAGTATCGGGCTTAAACGGATGATTTCCCGGTGTGTGGTTGCCTTGAAGTGATAAAAAATTGGATATATGGAACCGCCTTATCCGCTTCCCGCAGCGCCAAATACAATTTCTGAAACAGACCTTGCTCGCCGATCCGGATTTTTTTCAGATTCAAGTCCTTGTTTTTGATGTCGGCGAGCCATTCCGGTAGCACGCATACGCCGCGGTTGAGGGCGGTCATTTGCAGCATGATTTCGAGCGATTCGATTTGTTTCAGTTTATTGGGTTCGAGGTGTGCGGGGGTGAGGAAGTGGGTGAGGATGTCGAGCCGTTCCAGCGGTACCGGGAAGGTGAGCAGCGTTTCCTTGCTCAAAAGCTCCGGCGTGATTTGCGGTAAATCCGCCAACTGATGACCGGGTGCTACCAGCAGGACTAACTGATATTCCGCGAGGATTTCGTACGCAATATTGTCTTTCCGCACCAGGTCGGGTGTGATCAGTACGTCGATGTGGTGATTCAGCAAGCCTTCCAAACCGGAAAATTGAAATTTCTGCACGATGTCGACATCGATGCCGGGCATTTGCCGCATGTATTGACCGATCATGCCGGTGAGCCATTCAAAACAGGGGTAGCATTCCACGCCGATGCGCAGGATGCCTTGCCGGCCTTCGCCGTAGGCTTCGAGGGTTTTTTCGGTTTGTGCCAGCACCGGCAGCACTTGATTGGCGGCTTCCAATAACAGCTTGCCCGCCTGGGTCAGACGCAGGCTGCGGCCTTCGCGCTCCCATAGCGCCACCCCTAATTTCTTTTCCAGATAACTGATTTGATGCGATAGCGCGGGCTGGCTCAGGCAGAGCGCATTGGCGGCTTCGGTTAAGGTGCCGTTGGTGTGTAATGCTTGAATGATTTTCAGGTGGCTGTGTTCGATCATCTATGAGGGAACCTTATCGGAACATTAAAACTTATCATTATTATTCATTACTCATTGTTCATACAATAGCGCCACGATTATTAATCATAAGTGGTGATTGAACGATGGTAACGACACACAACCTTGGATTCCCGCGTATCGGCAGAAACCGGGAATTGAAATTTGCTTTGGAGAAATACTGGCAAGGCGCTATTTCCGAAGCTGCTTTATTGGCTAGTGCGAAGAATCTGCAAACGCAGCATTGGCAGGAGCAGTCGCAGCTCGATTGGATTCCGGCGGGTGATTTCTCATTGTACGATCATGTGCTGGATATGAGTTTCCTTCTGGGGAATATTCCCGCGCGCGTCAGTGCATTGCCGGGCGGTATGCTCGATCATTATTTCCGCGTGGCGAGAGGCCGTTCGGTCAGCGATCATGCGGATTGCGCTTGTGTTCACGCGGGGGAAATGACGAAATGGTTCGATACCAACTACCATTACATCGTGCCTGAATTGGCGCGGGATAAGCGTTTTTCATTAGATGCCAGCCGCTTGCTGGAACAAATCCGGCAAGCGCAGCAAATTCATCCGCGCGTCAAGCCGGTCATTCTCGGTCCGGTGACGTATTTATGGCTGGGAAAATCCAAGGATGGCAGCGATAAGCTTGATTTGCTCGATGATCTACTCGATGTGTACGCACATTTGCTGCAGGAATTTAAAAACGCCGGTGTTGAGTGGGTGCAAATCGACGAGCCGGTGTTGGTGATGGAGCTCGATCAGGCATGGAAGCATGCGTTGCGTAAAACGTACTATCAATTGCAGGCTGCGCCGGTCAAGTTGTTGTTAACTACTTACTTCGGGCAACTGCAAGACAATCTGCAATTGGCATGCGAATTGCCGGTCGCCGGATTGCATCTGGATGCGGTCGCGGCGCACGATGAAATCGCCAAGGTGATCGATTGGTTGCCCGTGCACAAAATCCTTTCCCTAGGCGTGATTAACGGCCGCAATATCTGGAAAACCGATTTGACCGCAGTATTGGATTGGTTGGAGCCTGTGTATGCGCGGCTAAATGAACGGCTCTGGCTTGCGCCGTCTTGCTCGTTATTGCATGTGCCTGTGGACTTGGAGAGTGAACAAAAGCTCGATCCGGATATCCGCTCCTGGCTGGCTTTTGCCGTGCAGAAATTGCATGAGGTGGATGTTCTGGCGCAAGCGCTGAATCATGGCCGGGCAAGCGTGGCTGAATTGCTGCGGGAAAATAGCGCCGCCGTCACCAGCCGCAAAGAATCGAAACGTGTGCATCAAGCCGCGGTGAAAGCGCGTGTGCTTGAAATCACGGATGCGATGGGTAGCCGTCAATCGCCGTATCAGCAGCGGGCAATTGCGCAGCGGAAGAAATTTCAACTGCCGCTTTTCCCGACTACCACCATCGGATCGTTTCCACAGACGCAGCAAATCAGGCAAACGCGCCGTGATTTTCGTGAAGGCAAATTGGCTGAGCCGCAGTACCGCCAGGCCATGCGGAGCGAAATCGAACTGTGTGTGCGTGAGCAGGAAGTGCTGGGCTTGGATGTGTTGGTACATGGCGAGCCGGAACGTAACGATATGGTGGAGTATTTTGGCGAGCAATTGGAAGGTTACACTTTTACCCAGTTCGGTTGGGTGCAGTCGTACGGGTCGCGGTGCGTCAAGCCGCCGGTTATTTATGGCGATGTGTCGCATGTCAGAGCGATGACCACGGAATGGATTCAATACGCCCAATCGCTCACCAGCAAGCCGCTGAAAGGCATGTTGACGGGGCCGGTAACGATGCTGAATTGGTCGTTCGTGCGCGATGATCAATCGCGTGCGGAGACTTGCTTGCAATTGGCGTTGGCGATACGCGACGAGGTACTGGCCTTGGAAAAAGCGGGTATTCGCATGATTCAAATCGACGAAGCCGCGCTGAGAGAAGGGCTGCCGCTGAGAAAATCGCAGTGGAACAGTTATCTCGACTGGGCCATTCGCGCCTTTCGCATCACCGCCAACGGCGTCAGGGACGAAACGCAAATTCATACGCACATGTGCTATTCGGAATTCAATGACATTATGGAAGCGATCGCACGCATGGACGCCGATGTCATCACCATCGAGACTTCCCGCTCAGCTATGGAATTGCTCGATGCCTTTGACCGGTTTCAGTATCCAAACGAGATCGGTCCGGGGGTGTATGATATCCATTCGCCCAACATCCCGTCGGTCGATTCGATCGTCGATTTGATGAAAAAGGCCGCGCAACGCATTCCCGTCGAGCGCTTGTGGGTGAATCCGGATTGCGGATTAAAAACACGCAATTGGGAAGAAGTAAAACCGGCATTGCGCAATATGATTGCTGCCAGCCGCTATTTGGCCAATCAATTGAACATCGCGCAAGCCAGCTAAATTTGACTTGCCGGTGTTATTTAGCGATGATATGCAGCACTTTATCCAACACGGTTTATAAGGAGTAATCATGACAACCAATACCCTGCTCAAGCAAAAAATCAGTGCCATTATCAGCGAAAAACATTTGCTCAAACATCCATTCTATATCGCATGGACCGAAGGCAAATTGACCAAGGAACAACTGCGTCATTACGCGGAACAATATTTTTACAACGTACTGGCCGAACCGACTTATTTAAGCGCGGTGCACTTCAATACACCGCACATCCATTCGGAAACCAACAGCGGCGACATCAGCGTGCGTCAGGAAGTGTTGCGTAACCTGATCGACGAAGAACACGGTGAAAAAAATCACCCCGCATTATGGAAAAATTTTGCCTTTGCACTGGGCGCGAACGATAAAATTCTGGCCAATACAGCGGCATTGCCATCGACCGAGAATCTGGTCGACACCTTCCGCGATATTTGCCTGAACCGCCCGTTCTATGCCGGATTGGCAGCGCTGCACGCATTTGAATCGCAAGTGCCTGATATTGCCGCGGTGAAAATCGATGGCTTGGCTAAATTTTATGGCATGAAAAACCCTGAAGATTATGAATTCTTCTCGGTACATCAAAAAGCCGATATTTATCATTCTCAAGCCGAATGGGCGATCATCGAACGCTTTGCCGATACCCCGGAAAAACAAGCCGAAGTACTGGCTGCAACCCAAGAAGCGTGCGATGCGCTGTGGGGCTTCCTCGACGGTATCCATGAAACCTATTGCAGCAATCTGATTTGCGAAGAAAAACAAGCTGCAACGGTTCACTAAGTTTGTAACAACAAGCTGTAAGCTGACGATCAGCCCGGAACGGATCACAATGCAAGTTGTGTCTGTCCCGGGCTTGTTACTGATGAATCCGGTTTTTCGTGATCTCAATCGTTATTAAACCTTCTCCGCTTCAAATCGACTGAATCCATGCCTACACACGATCGATGCTGTTCAATAGCACCGTATTTCAAGATCGCCGAGGGTAAAATCGGCCAGTTCAAACAGCTCTGCGAGCAGTTCGTTGCCAGAGCAAGCAGCGAACAAAAGTGTCTCTACTATGGTTTCTGCTTTCAGGGTGACGAAGCGTATTGCCGCGAAGGGTACGAAGGCGCGGAAGGATTGCTGGCGCACTTGGACAATGTGGGTGATCTGCTGCAACGCGCGCTTGAGATCGCTGAGATTGTCCGTTTGGAAATCCACGGACCCGAGGAAGAACTGAAAAAACTGTACGAACCGTTAGCACAGTACAATCCACAGTATTTTGTGCTGGAATACGGTTTCCGGCGGTAATTGACTGTTTGATTAATGCCTGTTTTGGATGCTAGCTTCAATCGCATCCAGCATCATTCCTGCGACATTAAATCCCGTTTGCTGGGTTATTTCCTGCATGCCCGTTGGGCTGGTGACGTTAATTTCTGTCAGATAATCGCCAATCACATCCAAACCGACCAGCATTAAACCGCGCTGGGCTAATTCAGGTCCGAGCGATTCGGCGATTTCCCGGTCTCGCTGTGACAGCGGTTGTGCCACGCCGGTACCGCCAGCGGCCATATTGCCGCGTGTTTCACCCGGTTTGGGGATGCGCACCAGCGCATGGGGTACAGGCTTGCCGCCGATGAGCAAAATGCGCTTGTCGCCTTGCGCAATCTCGGGGATAAACCGTTGCGCCATGATGGTTCGTGTGCCGTAATGGGTCAGTGTTTCAAGAATCACGCTGATATTGTGATCGGCGCTGTGCACGCGGAACACGCTGGCGCCGCCCATGCCGTCGAGCGGTTTCAGGATGATATCCCGGTGCTGCGCGAGAAATTCCCGGATCAAATGCGCCTGGCTGGTGACGAGGGTAGGGGCGATCCATTGTGTAAATTGCGCAATCGCCAGCTTCTCGTTGTGGTCGCGGATCGCGCGCGGACTGTTAATGACGAATGCGCCTTGCGTTTCCGCCAGTTCCAGTAAATAGGTGCTGTACACATATTCCAGATCAAACGGCGGATCCTTACGCATCAGCACGGCGTCAAATTCGTTCAACGGTACCGGTAAGCTATCGCCGGTGTTATACCAATGTCCATCGCGCTGGGGTGTGTCCGTCAAAGTCAGGGAACGGGAAAAGCCGGTTACCGTGTGATCGATTAAGGCGATATCGTGCTGATAGAGCACGTAAATCTGGTGATTCCGGGCAAACGCCTCGCGCATCATCGCAAAGCTGGAATCTTTTGCGGTTTTAATCGAATCCAGCTGATCGATGATAAAGGCGAGTTTCATGGCGGTATTCAGGCGGATAGTGGCGGTTGCGCATCCGGATCGGTCTGCTCCAGTTCCAGTGCGGCGGCTAGCAGCGCGAGACGGGCAACGACGCCATAGGCATAAAAGCGATTTGGAATGATGTTCGGTTGTGCAGCGTTGGCTTCCAGACAGGAGGTTTCAAATGCCAGCGGCACGAAATGCATGCCGGGTGCGTTCAGGTTTTCATCGATGCCGCGCCCGGTGTGCACGCGGTAAAAACCACCGACGACGTAGCGGTCGATCATATAAACGACCGGCTCCGCGACGGCCTGATTGATGGTCTCAAAGGTGTAAACGCCTTCCTGCACCAGCACATGGGAAACTTGCAGCCCTTCTTTCACCACGGCCATTTTGTTACGCTGCTTGCGGTTGAGATTATAGATATCCTCGCCGCTCTTGACTGTCATGATGCCCATGCCATACGTGCCGGAGTCCGCCTTGACGATGACAAACGGATCTTCCTTGACGCCGTACTGCTGATATTTTTTACCGATGACCGAGAGAATCCGGTCGATCCCGGCTGCGACGCATTCCACCCCTTGTTTTTCCAGGAAATTGATTTCTCCGCATGAAGTAAAACGTGGATTGATCAACCAGGGGTCGATGCCGATCAGATCGGCAAATTCCTGCGCCACGCGATCATAGGCAGCAAAGTGCTCCGATTTGCGTCGCGTCGCCCAACCGGCATGCAAGGACGGAATGACGGTTTGGTGCAAGTTCTGCAAAATATCCGGGACACCGTTGGATAAATCATTATTCAGAAGCACCGCACAGGGATCAAAATTTTTGACGCCGAGTTTGTTATTTTTACGAATAATCGGTTCAAGCGTGATGAATTGCCCATCCGGCAAGTCAATCCGGGTGGCTTCGGTGATTTCGGGCAGCAACGTACCCAGGCGCACATTCAATCCGGCGCGCTGTATGATGTTTTGCAGGGTTGCGATATTCTGCAAGTAGAATGTATTGCGCGTGTGATTTTCCGGAATCAGCAGCACGCTGTGCGTATCCGGGCATATTTTTTCAATCGCGCTCATCATCGCCTGCACGCATAGCGGGATGAACTCCGGGTTCAAGTTATTGAAACCGCCGGGAAACAAGTTGGTATCCACGGGCGCCAATTTGAAACCGCTATTGCGCAAGTCGACCGAACAGTAAAGGGGTATGGCATGTTCGCGCCACTTACTCCTGAACCAGTGCTCAATGGTCGGCATGGCATTGATAATACCGCTTTCAAGATCAAGGATAGGGCCGCGCAGAGCAGTAGAGAGATGAGGTACTGGCATTTCCGTATGAAGTGTTAAATCGGAGCGATTATAGCATTATGTCTTGGGCAGATTGTGAAGCGCGCTATCCTCAAGTATCTTATGGTTCTTTGCTTAAAACCAATTTCTTACCGGTATGTTCAATCCATTACAGCCTGTTCTCATTTTGTTAGCCGTGTCGGTATTGGCGGTGGTCGTTTTCCGTTTATTGCGGCTGCCGCCGATGCTGGGTTATTTATTGGCGGGTGTGAGCATCGGTCCGTATGCGCTGGGTTGGATCGCGGATAGTGATGAGACTCGCCATTTGGCTGAGTTTGGCGTGGTATTTCTGATGTTCAGCGTGGGTCTGGAATTCAGTTTACCCAAGCTGATTACGATGAAACGGATTGTTTTCGGTTTTGGCACGGCGCAAGTGGCGATCTGCATTCTTCTAGTGATGGCAATCGCCTGGATGCTGGCGCTGGATTGGCGCACCGGGTTGGTATTGGGCGGTGCTCTGGCAATGTCTTCCACCGCCATTGTGAGCAAAATACTGACGGAACGGGCCGAACTCAATTCCACGCATGGCAGGCAAGTGATCGGCGTGTTGCTCTTTCAAGACCTGGCGGTTATTCCATTATTGATTGTGATGCCCGCGCTGGCGGCTGAGATTGATAGTGATTCGAACGATTTCAGTCTGATGTTGACGGTCGCTTTGCTGAAAGTGGTCGCTGTTCTGACCTTTCTGTTATTTTTCGGGCAGAAGTTGATGCGCCCCTGGTTTCATTTGGTCGCCCGGCAGAAATCATCGGAATTGTTCGTGCTGAATGTGCTGTTGATTACGCTGGGTATCGCGTGGTTAACCGAACTGGCCGGCCTGTCAATGGCTCTCGGAGCATTTTTGGCGGGTATGTTGATCTCCGAAACGGAATACCGCTACCAAGTGGAAGACGATATCAAACCCTTTCGCGATATTTTGCTGGGTTTGTTTTTTGTGACGATTGGTATGTTGCTGGATATGCAGGTCGTGATTGAGAACTTCCTGTGGATATTTGCTATTTTGGCGGCGCTGATCGTGCTGAAAATAGTCGTGATTGCCGGACTGTCGCGCTTGTTTGGCGCGGATGCCAACGTCGCGATCAGGACGGGAATGAATCTGGCGCAGGCAGGGGAGTTTGGATTCATTCTGTTGGCGCAAGCGGGTGAATTCGGTTTGATCGGCAATTCGATTCTGCAGCCGGTGCTTGCGGCGATGGTGCTATCGATGTTTATCGCGCCCTTTATCATTGAGTACAGCGAATCGATGATTCACCGTTTTTACGGCTCGGATTGGATGTATCGCGCGATGCAGATCACATCCATTGCGGCGCAAACGATGGTGACGCAGAATCACGTCATTATCTGCGGCTACGGGCGTAGCGGCCAAAGCATGGCGCGGATATTGGAACAGGAGTCGATACCGTTCATCGCCTTGGATCTCGATCCGCAACGTATCCGCGAGGCGGCCGGCGCGGGGGAGGCGGTGGTGTACGGCGATGCGGCCCGGCGCGAGGTGCTGATTGCGGCGGGTTTGATGCGCGCCAAAGTATTGGTGGTCAGTTATGCCGATACGGTTTCTACGTTAAAAATTCTGAAACACGTCCAGGAGTTGCGTCCGGATCTATCCGTTGTTGTTCGCACACGTGATGACACCGATATCGATTTATTGAAGGAGGCCGGGGCTACGGAAGTGGTCGCGGAAATCATGGAAGGCAGCTTGATGTTGGCATCCCATGCGCTGATGTTTGTCGATATATCGACCGGGCGAATTTTGCGCCGCATTAGAAAAATCCGTGAGCAGCGTTATAGCCTGTTGCGCGGCTTTTATTATGGCGTGACCGATGAAGCAGAGGACAACAGCGATAAACTGTTGCCGCGTTTGCTGACGATCACCATCATTCAAGGTGCGGCTGCGATTAATAAAACGCTGGGTGACATGGATCTGGCAAGTCTGGATGTCGAAGTCACCGCGGTGAGAAGACGCAACATCCGCGGATTATTGCCTACCGGGGAAACGCGTCTGGAACTTGGCGATGTGATTGTGCTTCGCGGAACGCAGGAAAATCTCGCGGCGGCTGAAATCAAGTTAATACAAGGCTGAAAATTGCTGATTGAGTGGATTTTGGTTCGATGGCTAGATAACAACAGGATTTATTGTGATATCGATTCGAGTCATTGCAATCCCATTCATTCAGTATGGCTATAATCGTTACAAGCTACTAAGAATAGACAGTTTTCTTCAAAAAGTGTATATTCTCCGTTCCGTCCTTTTGGCTCTTCATAGCTTAAAAGGCAGATGTTGGTAATCTTGACGATTACATGACAAGTAGTAATTAAGAATGGCGCATAAAGAAGCGCGAAATTCATCATTTATGGAGGGATATATGATTAAAGCTGTTCAGGCGGTTGTAGGACTCGGATTGCTCTGTCTAGGCGCAACACAAGCTGTTGTTGCTTCAACAGACATCTCTAAATTGCCACGTGTAAAACAAGAATTGGTAGCTCCACCAAATGTACCTGTACACGATCAAGTTTCAAAAGGGCCGAAAATTGTTGAAATCACAATGGAAACCCAAGAGAAACTGGTTGAAGTGGCTCCTGGTGCGAAAGTTTGGGGTCTTACCTTCAATGGTAGCATTCCTGGTCCGCTCATTGTCGTGCACGAAGGCGACTATGTTGAATTGACATTAAAAAATCCAAAAAGCAGCACATTGGCGCATAACGTAGACTTCCATGCAGCAACCGGTGCATTGGGTGGCGCAGGTTTGACACTGGTTCAACCAGGTGAAGAAGTTGTGTTGCGTTGGAAAGCAGTTAAAGCAGGCGTGTTTGTTTACCATTGCGCACCTGGTGGAACCATGATTCCATTCCACGTTATTTCCGGTATGAATGGCGCTGTTATGGTATTGCCAAAAGATGGCTTGAAAGATGCCAAAGGCAAGCCATACAAATATGACAAAGCATTCTATATTGGTGAACAAGATTTCTATCTGCCAAAAGATGCAAGCGGAAAATTCAAAACCTATGGCTCTCCAGCTGAAGGTATGGCAGACATGTTGGAAACTGCAAAGGGACTCATTCCTACTCACGTAGTGTTTAACGGTGCTGTTGGTGCAATTACAGGCGACAATGCATTGAAAGCAAAAGTAGGCGAGAAAGTATTGTTCATCCACTCACAATCTAACCGTCCTTCCTATCCGCACTTGATCGGTGGCCATGCTGATCTGTTCTGGCAAGAAGGTTCATTCAACGACGTTCCTTTAACCAGCCAAGAAACCTGGTTTGTTGCAGCTGGTGGTGCTGTTGCTGCTGCATATGAATTCAAACAACCTGGTTTATATGTTTACCTCAGTCATAACCTGATTGAAGCTGTATTATTAGGTGCTGCGCTGCATATGAATGTTGAAGGTAAATGGGATGATGATCTCATGACTCAACTTAAAAAACCTGCAAGCTTTGACGCAAAAGCTGCAATGGATCACTAAGATTTGATGTAGTGTTCTATTGAGGTAGTGTTTAAAGGCCTCAACCTGTTATGGGTTGAGGCCTTTGCCGTTTTGACCCCTTGAGTTTTCATTTTTGCTTGCGACAACTTTATGACGATTAAATCCCATATTCGTACGGTTCCTCATTATCCCCATCACGGCATCATGTTCCGTGATATCACGACATTGCTAAAAGATTCCATCGGACTGCGGACAACCATTCAGGAAATTGCAAAGCGTTACAGCAATGTGGAGATTGATAAAGTCGTCGGCATTGAGTCGCGCGGTTTTATTATCGGCGCGCCTGTGGCCTATCAGCTGGGTAAAGGCTTCGTGCCGATTCGTAAGCGAAATAAATTACCGGCGGAAACCATAGGAAGAGACTATCAACTGGAATATGGCAGTGACCGGATTGAGATTCACGTCGATGCGATCCAGCCGGGAGAACGAGTGCTGCTTGTGGATGATCTGATTGCGACCGGTGGAACCGCTGAAGCTGCTGTTGGCCTGATCCGGGATATGGGCGGTGAAGTGGTGGAATGCTGCTTTGTGATTGATCTGCCCGATGTGGGCGGTAAAGCCCGGCTGGAAAATTTGGGATGTCCGGTGTTTGCGTTGTGCGAGTTTGAAGGCGATTAGATACGCCGTTTATAGCATTCTTTTTAGTTTGAACGGATTTTTACGTTTGCTCTAATGCGGATAGTATTTTTTCATGGATACCGCCAAAACCTCCGTTGCTCATGATTAAAATATGATCGCCAGGCACTGCGATCGCTGCGATCGCTTGGACGAGCTGATTCAGATCATCAAAACAACGCGCCTTGTTATGTAATGGTAGCATGGCATCTTTAGCCCAGTGTGCATCGCGGGTGAAACAGAGCACCTGATCGGCTTCGCTCAGACTCTGCGCAAGCGAATCTTTCCATACCCCCATTTTCATGGTGTTTGAACGCGGTTCCAGGACTGCGATAATCCTTGCTTGACCGGTATGAGTCCGTAAGCCTTCGATTGTTGTCTGAATGGCGGTCGGGTGATGGGCAAAATCATCATAAACGGAGATACCGTTGACCGTGCCGCGTTTCTCCATGCGGCGTTTAACATTCTTGAACTGCGCTAATGCTTCGATGCTTACGTTGACCGGTATTCCGGCATGCCGCGCAGCGATCAACGCAGCCAGGGCATTCATACGGTTATGTTCGCCCAATAAATCCCATTGCAAGCAACCATGTAATGTTTCGTTGCAATAGATATCGATCGTATTGTTTGTTTGCGCTTTGGTATGCCAGCCACTTTCAGTACCGAATTCTTCCACCGGTGTCCAGCAGCCTTGTTTGAGGACATGCCTCAGATTTGGATCTTTGCCATTTACGACGATTAAACCGTTATTCGGAATAACTCGCACAAAATGATGAAATTGTCGTTCAATCGCTGCAAGATCGGCAAAAATGTCCGCATGATCGAACTCAAGATTATTCAGTATTGCAGTTTTCGGATGGTAGTGAACGAATTTGGAGCGTTTATCAAAAAATGCCGTGTCGTACTCGTCCGCTTCAATGACAAAGAAAGGCGAGGTGTTCCCGATTCTTGCCGAAATGCCGAAATTCTCGGGAATTCCACCGATCAGGAATCCCGGATTCAATCCGGCGTACTCCAAGATCCAAGCTAACATGGAGCTGGTCGTTGTTTTTCCGTGAGTACCGGACACAGCAAGCACCCAGCGCTGCCGTAGAATATTTTCCGACAGCCAATGCGGGCCGGAAATATAGGGTAAATTCCGGTTGAGTATTTCCTCCATCAATGGATTGCCGCGTGTAACGACGTTACCGATGACGAAAATATCCGGCTGCAACCGGATCTGCTCGGGTGAATAACCCGCTATTAATTCGATCCCTTGCGACTCAAGTTGCGTGCTCATGGGGGGATAGACATCCTGATCGCAACCCGTCACCGTGTGACCGGATTCGCGTGCAATGGCTGCAATGCCGCCCATGAAGGTACCGCAAATTCCGAGTATATGAATGTGCATGATTGGTTTGAAATTCTTGATTCTGCTGACTGGAAACCACTAATATGATTGGCAAGTTTGGGCAATTATAATGGATATGACAGGGCAATACCGGAAGTTGTTGATACTTTATTCTTTCATAGAACAGCTGGAAGGAAATGGCGCAGTGGTAATTATTCTTTTAATTTCAATGCATTGATTGAAAGATGGAAAGTATTCGATCGATTAACGTGAATTATCGCGGACGATTCGCGCCATCACCGACCGGACCGCTGCACTTGGGTTCGCTGGTCGCGGCCGTAGGCAGCTATGCCGATGCGAAATTTCATGGCGGCAAATGGCTGGTTCGGATTGAGGATGTCGATTTGCAACGTAGAGTGCCCGGAGCGGCCAAGCAAATTTTGGATACGCTTGAGAAATTGGGTATGGAGTGGGACGAGGAAGTCATCTACCAAAGCCGCCGCTCCGAGGCATACCGGGACGCTTTGCAGGTTTTGAATGAACAAGGCTTGCTTTATCCCTGCACATGTTCCCGGAAGGAAATCGCCGATTCCAGCATCACCGGTTTATATGGTTACATTTACCCCGGAACCTGCCTGAATAATCCTGCCTCACCACAAAATGCACATGCGCTGCGTATTCAAACTAATGATGAGATCATTACGTTTCACGATGGTTTGAAGGGACTGTATACGCAGAAACTGTGCAGTGAAGTGGGGGATTTTGTGTTACGACGGGCCGACGGAATTTATGCGTATCAGCTTGCGGTTGTTGTGGACGATGCCGCGCAGAATATTACCCATGTGGTTCGCGGCGCGGATCTCATCGATTCCACACCGCGGCAAATATTTCTGCAGCAGCTGCTGCGTTATCCGATACCGCACTACATGCACTTGCCCGTGGTCACAAACGCAGCAGGGGAGAAGCTCAGCAAGCAAACAAACGCTGCTTCGGTGAATACCGCCGAGGCATTACAGGAGCTAGTTGATGCGCTGAATTTCCTGGGTCAGCAGCCGCCACTGGAAATTCTGCAAGGCGATATTGCTTCTTTTTGGCGTTGGGTCATACAAAATTGGCGCGTGAATCAAATTCCAAACGGTGTGGTATAAAGATAAAGCCATGCAGCCGGTAAGTATGCTAGGCTGTAGTGCAGCCGGGTTCAAGTTAACAATACTGGCAAGGTTTTGCGTTCATCATAGATAAAGGTAAGGAGTTACCGTGGCTTTTCTGCCATTTAATATTTCCAAGCAAGAAAGATTGAAGGTGGTTATTGCCGGTGGCGGATATGCCGGTCTTGCCGCGTTGACCAATCTTTTACAATTTGCGCCAGATACCGACATTACGCTGATCGATCCTAAAACGCAGCATCTGAAGATTACGCACTTGCATGAAACATTTCGCTATCCGCTCGCCGATTTGCTGGTTCCTTTTGCCGATATCGTAAGTCGTTACGGATGCCGGCATACTCCGGCAGCACTGAGCTTTGATCAAAGCGCGTTGGAGAGCTATCAGGACGAGCGGCAGCTGGTGGTGAATGGTGAAGTGATTGATTTTGATTATTTGATCGTTGCGAGCGGTTGCGAGAGCCAGGAACATGATCATAACGATAACGGCAATCTGCTGAATCTGCACGATTTTACCACGGTGAGCGGAGCGGATTTATTGACCAGGTTGCTCGACCGGAGTGATTCACCGCAGCCGTCGATTTCGGTTGTGGGCGGAGGAGCCACGGGAATACAGTTTTTGTTTGAAATAAAGCAATTTCTCGATCGGATCAGACATAAGGCGGAATTACGCCTTATCCATTCAGGTGAACATGTGCTGGAGCAATTTCCTGCCGGGTTTGGTACTTATGCGGAATCCCGCATGCGGGATATGAATATCGCTTTTTATCCGGCTACGTATTACCGTGCACAGCAAAGCGGAAAAATTTTACTGACGGAAAAAGTGACTGAAAAGCAGTTTGAATTGCCTTCCAATTTGACCCTGCTGTTTTTGGGAAAAAAGCAGCGCAATATTTTTACCGCAAATGCTTTCGGACAGGTTATAGTTAATCAGAAGCCGCTGCCCAATATTTTTGTAGCGGGTGATTGTTCGTATTACCAGTCGCTCGGATCGAACACATTGACCGCGCAATCCGCTGTCCGGAAAGGTAAATTAGTGGCGCGTAACGTGCTGCGGCATGCGGGATTCCCCGGATTGCTCGAGCCTTATCTTCATCATGAATTGGGTTATGTGGTGAGCTTGGGACCGTCGGATGCGGTAGGTTGGCTGGTTGCGGAAGGTAACTTGATCACCGGTATTCCGGCTTTAGCGATTAAAGAAATTGTTGAGGCGCAATATGACTTATTATTGGCAGGAATCGATACCTATTTGGTTTAGCAAACACCGTGCGGGAGGCATTTTATGCTTGGTTTGTTCAAAGACAGCCCTGTAATTGGCAAGGCCAGTGCAATAATTCAAAGTCCCACCGATAAACTTTTCAATTTTATCGGTAATGATCTGCTTATTAATTATCCTCGATGGTCTCCGGAAGTTAAGGAATTGGAGAAAATCACCGATGGTCCTATAAAAATAGGAACCGTCTGCCGTCAAGTCCGCATCGATCAAGGCAATCGTTCGGAGTCGACCTTCAAAGTTAAATTTTTTGATATTGGCGCGCGTATCTGTTTTGAAGGCGTTTCCAATCCGTACCGGTGTGATTATGTCATTGAATCAGTGAATGCTTCCGATAGCCGGATAACTTTTATTTTTGAGTTGCTGAGTTTGGATCTGCATGTCAGGCCGTTTGAGAAGCTGGTGCGTATCGCTGTTCAAGATGGAACCGAAAGAACTGTCAAGAATATCAAGAAACTGATCGAGGCGGAGTAGGTTGATTCGAAATGGCAGGCCCGTTCGTACGTATTTAATTATGCTAACAGTTGATTAACCTGGAGAGAAGATCATGGATTTTATCGTTGAAAAAGACCCTGGATTAATTCCACAAGTATTGTCCAAGATTCTTGATTCATGTGTGAACGGTGTAACACTGGCTGATCCCGATCAAGAGGACATGCCTTTGGTTTATGTCAATAAAGCGTTCGAGATAATAACCGGTTATACGTTAGCGGAAACGGTAGGCAGGAACTGCCGTTTCTTGCAGGGTGATGAACACGATCAGACCGGTGTTAAGCAGCTGAAGGAAGGAATAAAGCATAGAAAACCGGTGGAAGTGGTTCTGAGAAACTTTCGTAAGAACGGTGAGTTATTTTATAACCACTTACTGGTTTCCCCGCTCTTTGATTCGCACGGAAACTTACTTTATTTCCTCGGCGTGCAATTAGACATCACCCCGAAAATCCGTGCGGAAGAGGAAATAAAGGCGTTGAAGGAACAACTGGCGGCACTCAAGCGATAAAGCCGGATGTATGAGCAGCATCCGAATCAATAAAAACCGCACTACCCGCGCATGAAAAAGTCAAACGAGGTGGAGGATTTGCTCAATATGCGGTTGACTCCATCAATCCGATCAGTTTTGTCAGTTCATCGCAGCGGAGAAATAAAATGAATCAACTGATTACTGTAACTTTCCTGCTGGCTTTTCTTTTGCCGGTGTCGATTGCTGCTGCGCCAGCGGATGAAAAACGACTGAACGAGGTGGCGGAACGCGGTGCTCATGTCATGCCGTTTGATTTGGAAAAGACCGTGCATGTTTTTACCAAGACTGAAAGTGGAGGCATTCAGAAGGTTACCGTCAAAAACATATCGGATCAGGAACAAGTCAGTCTGATCAGAACACATCTGTCTGAAATTGCTAATGAATTCAAGCAAGGTAATTTCTCGAGCCCGGAAAAAATTCACGGTGGAGACATGCCCGGATTGGCTGAATTAAAAGCAGCCAATCCGGGAGAAATCAAGATTGAATACAAAGTGCTCCCTATCGGCGCGCAAATCGGCTATTCCTCAGAATCACCGCAACTTATCCATGCAATTCACCGCTGGTTTGATGCGCAGTTAAGCGATCATGCCCGTCATGCCGAACCCGGACAGCCGCATCAGCATCCACCCAGTAAATAATCCGTATCGCATGCATTCGATACCGCGGGTTTCAGCGCTAACTTGCGATACTTTAAGCAATACAATCCTTTCAGAGTGGAACAATCAGCGAAAAGCGAGTCGGGTTCTTACGCTGGATCGTGAGTTCTGCGGAGATCTGCTCACTGAGTAATTGAACAAGCTGTAAACCTAGGGTTTGGGTATTTTCAATATCGAAATCGTCCGGTATCCCCACACCGTCATCACTAATACACACCAGCAGCTGTCCCGGATTCTGGCGCTTAAGGCTGATATCGATATTGCCGCAGCGGTTCTCAATAAACGCATACTTCATCACGTTCGTGCACAGCTCGTTCAGGATCAGCCCTAACGGAATGCTGACATCAATGGGAAGCAGCACCTCCGGATCGGTATCGATATTTATTACGATTCTGGATGTATCCAGCGCATAGGAAACGGATAAGTTATCAACCAGGGATTGAATGAAATTGGAAAAATCGGTACGGGAAAAATCCAATGATTGATATAACACTTGGTGAATCAAAGCCATGGATTTCACGCGGTTTTGACTTTCTTTTAAAACTGATATGGCAGCACTATTATTCAACATGTCAGATTGCATGCCGAGCAGGCTATCGATGATTTGCAGGTTGTTTTTAACCCTGTGATGGATTTCCGACAGCAATAAATCTTTCTCCTTTAACGCGGCTTTGAGTTGTTCCTCTTGAGATTTGCGTTCAGTGATATCAATCACGGAAGCAAGCACCATCACCCCTCTGGGTGTTCGGATCGGGTTCAGGCCTACCTCGACCGGGAATTCTTTGCCATTTTTGTGTTGCCCGTGAAGATCCCTGCCATGCCCCATAGCGCGCGTACTGGGATGTTTTATAAAATCGCTTCTTAACGCCGGATGGTGGGCACGGTGAGATTCCGGTATCAAGACCTCAATCGATTGACCGAGCAATTCCTCGCGTTGATAACCGAAAAGCGCCTCGGTCGTTGTATTGACCATCATGATTTTTCCTTCATGATTGGTCATCACCATGCCGTTCGGGGAAGCTTCGACCGCGAGATGTATCATTTCCTCGGCGTGCTTGCGATCGGTAATATCGACGATGGCAGCCAGCACAAAAATGCCGTCGTGCTCGGTTTCTACCGGATTCAGACCCACTTCAACCGGAAATTCCTTACCGCTTTTATGCAAACCGTAAAGATCCCTGCCATGACCCATGGAACGGGATTTTGATTCGCTGATATAAGCTTGCCGGTAATCGGGATGATGGTGACGGAAGCGCGCGGGAATAAGCACTTCGATCGAGCGGCCGATTAATTCCTGCCTGGAATAACCGAATAGCTTTTCCGTGGCGGAATTCACCATAACGATTTTTCCATCGCAGTCTGTCATGACCATGCCATTAGGGGAAGCTTCTACTGCCAAATGCATCATTTCTGCGGTATTGCTGAAATTTCCAAATCGAGTTGGCGGCATATATATCTGATCCTGTTGTGAGAATGGGACTAAGCCTAAGATTTTAGAGTATTCAGACGATCCGGTAATTTTCTGAGCAAATAAGGTATTTGCTCAGCATCAACTGGTTTACTCAGTAAATAACCTTGCAGCTCATCGCAACCAAGGTTGCCAAGAAAATCAGCTTGCTCGTATGTCTCAATACCCTCGGCAGTTACCTGCAGATTGAGTTTCTGCGCCAGTGCCAGAATAGCTGCTGCAATGGCGCAATCATTCGTATCGTAAGGAATGCCCTTGACAAAACTCTGATCGATTTTCAGCCGCCGTATCGGAAGATTCTTCAATGAACTCAGGCAGGAGTAGCCGGTGCCAAAATCATCGATGGAGATCGGTATGCCCAGGCTTTCCAGTTGTTCCAGGCAGCGGATATAAATTAATTCATTTTGCAGGCAGGATTCGGTGATTTCCAATTCCAGTGAGTGAGCTGGCAATGCATACTGCTGTAACAGTTTCGCGATGAATTGCTGCAAATCTTTATCGGCAAGTTGGCGGATGGAGATATTGACAGCCACGCGGAGATCGCTAAAACCTTCGTCTCGCCATTGTTTGAGTTGCCTGCACGCTTCGGCCAGAATCCAGTTACCGATTTCTACAATCAGCCGGCTCGTTTCAGCGACCGGAATAATTTCAGCTGGGGATAACAGGCCCTTTACCGGGTGTTGCCAGCGGATCAAAGCTTCCACGCCGGTTATTTTTTTCTGCGCTAATGAAAATTGCGGTTGATAATGCAGCCGAAATTCATTTTTAATCAAGGCATGATGCAATTCCCGCTCTCTCGTTAAATAATGAGCGGCTTTTTGAGTCAGCGACGGATGATAAAAAGCGTAACTGTTACGCCCTTTATTTTTTGCTTCGTACATGGCTGTGTCCGCCATTTGCACTAACTCATCGGGATGTAAGGAATGATCCGGGTATGCGCTGATACCGATACTGCATGATGGGATGACTTCCATGTTGTTGATGACGATTGGATGGGACAGGCATTCCAGTATTTTTTCCGCGACTGTGACCAAGGCATCGCGGGATTCGGCATTCGTCACGATAACGATAAATTCATCACCGCCCAATCTACCCAGGGTGTCGCTTTGCCGCAACACCGAAAGCATTCTTTGCGCAACCAGGCAAAGCATCGAATCGCCATGCGAATGTCCCAGGGTGTCATTGATTCTCTTAAAATTATCGAGGTCAATAAACAATACGCCGAGAAACGAGGAACTCCGGATAGCCTTTGCCAGCGCCAACCGGAGCCGGTCCATGATCAGCATGCGATTAGGCAAGTTGGTCAGATTATCGTAGTACGCAATATGCGATAACTGTTCCTGTGTCTCACGGATGGTCGTGATATCCGAAATCATGACGACAAATTGCTGTTCTTCGCTCGCTTCAGCGGGAATGAGTCCAATCGTCAGCCAGACATACATGGTTTCATTATTTTTTTTGAAAGCCGTGATTTCCCCTCGCCAATGGCCACGCTTATCAATGCTTTGCCATATATTATTGTAAGTATTTTCGCCCAAGGAATGGCTGGTAAGAAACGGTAACTCCTTATCTTGGAGTTGATGAGGCTGAAACTTGGTGATTTTATAAAACGCGTTATTGGCGCAATTAAATTTTCTATTTTTATTCAGAATAATGATGCCTTCCGAGGCACATTTGAACACAGTTGCCGCTTGCGCTAACCGGTCTTTCGCCAGACGGCTCTCGGTCGTTTCCTGCAAGATGCCGACGATCTGATGCTTGCCTGCATCGCTATTTTTGAATGATTTACCATACAATTTGTACCAGTAACTTTTTCTGCTATCCGGGCTCACGCGAAATTCAATTTCCGCAGCGGTCCCCTTTTTATTGCGCAGCCTATCGATAAAGTCAGATACTTTCGGCTGGTCGGTCTCGTCTATCGAAAGAAAAAAGCTTTCCCAGTCGGATATCGGCTCAATCGTTCCTTCGGTGCTTTTACCCATGAATATCTCACGAGATTCTCTCGTCACCTCCCAAGTGCCTAATCGCGCTGCCTCCAGTGCGAGACGAAAATGTTGTTCATTCTTTTTTAGCAGAATATCGTTTTCGTAACGCTCGATACTGACTTGGATGATGATGTGCAGTTCTCTGTCGGAGAATGGTTTTAACAAATAACCGTAGGGTTTTGTCGCTTTCGCCCGGGTCACGGTTTTTTCTTCGGAGTAGGCGGTCAAGTAAATGATGGGAATGCTATGCGCTTTTTGCAGCTGGTCCGCCACTTCAACGCCATCCATATCACCTTGAATATGAATGTCCATTAACACAATGTTGGGGATCTCCTGATCCACCAGCGCCAGTGCTTTCTGACCGCTGGCAGCCATTCCCGTGACTTGATAGCCTAATTTTGTCAGACGTCTTTTCAGGTCAAGCGCAACAATCTTTTCGTCCTCGACAATCAGTATCTTGATGTATCCGCTCATACGTGCCCAGCCTCCTGCCAATAATTATTTCGAATAGACAATTACTTGAAATTCAATACCTCTTCCGCGGTGATTTTTTCTAAAAGCCAATAAATTGGGGAACGTAATGTATTGGCTTGAACAAACATCCTCGATTGATAACTATGTTTAAAATGCCGGAACGTTGTGTGGAAGGAATCAAGAAGGAGGAAAACAAGTTAACAAAAAGCAGAATAAATTTATATCAGCGTTGTCTTACACGCGTATTAAAGAAACCTTGAGTGGTTTCGGGTTTTAGGCAGCTACGCACCGGCAATGCGCCGGTTAACGTGGATTTAAAAGAATTTGAAGGGCGCCGGGAAACAGCCTGATGCACTTGCCAAGGAACTATGGTAGGTTATCGGATATTATTAACTCTGCTAGTTTAGAGAGGCTAAAATATTTTTTATGTTCAGCACACATGTATTATGACTATAGCCATCGATCACATATCTATACACGAGAAGGAGTTATGATGAAAAAAAGCAATTACGTTCAATTAGGCGCCGTGATCATTTTAACGGCAATGACGGGCTGCGCGACCAATCCGGGCGGTACGAATCCTGTGGGTGCGGTCAATCAAAGTCTATCAACGATAGAAAACGCAGCACAGAGCGGCAAACAAGTGCTGAATGCCGGTGCTGCGGTTGCCGGTAACGCTGAAGGAGCTGCGCAGATTGGTCTGGTGGATATTTTGGCTCACCGTCTTGGTGTTTCGCCGCAACAGGCTCTAGGTGGCGCCGGGGCGATATTTCAAATGGCGCAAAGCAATATGAATCCGCAGGCATTTTCGTCATTGTCTCGGTCCGTTCCCGGAATGAATACAATGCTGGGCGCAGCCCCCGCCATGTCCAATCTATCCGCGTTAGCGGGTGGTAATAGCACACTTGGCAGTGCTGCTGCGCTTGCCGCATCCTTTCAGCAATTGAATCTTTCCCCTGATATGGTAGGAAAATTCATTCCGGTGATTACCAATTATGTGAGCAAAACAAGCGGACAGGCAACGGCCAATCTGCTGCAATCCGCTTTGACTTCCCGCTAAATTCCAGCGTTTGATTAACGGAAACGAGCAAGTGCAAGTGCAAGTCACACGATGTAAGTGACTTGTGCCTTGTTCGTGCCGTTGCAGCCGAGGTGTAGTGTAGTGTAGTGTGGTGTGGTGTACCGTTACTGCACCTCGAATCGAGCCATAAAACGTAAACAACCTATCCGGCACTTTTCTCCGGATTCTGCCGTTACCTGTAAGATGCTGATAATCGGAGCGCATTGTATTTTGCAATGCAAGCACTCGGGATAAGGTGGTTCCAGAAGAGGGACAGGATGCAAAATCGGACAACTATTCTGAAAGCGGGCGCTTATGCGGGGTTCGCTGGTGCGACGGTGTTCATTGTGCAGGCTGTTTTTACGTCGGTCAGCTCAACCGCCGCTATTGGCCTGATCATGATCCCTTTCTATGGTTTTCCGGCAGCGGGCGCGGGGTGGGCGTTGGTTTATAGCGCTTTTGCATTGCTCGATTTACGTTCCGGCAAAGCGTCATGGAATAGCAGAAATGTACAATTTGCTGCCATATTCCTAACCGCACTTCTGCTCGCGGGGTTAGTTTTCTTCGTGCAACAGCATGCGTTAGCGGTTGCCAAGAATCCTGGATCTGCACCGCAAGCGCTTGAAGCGGTAAATCAACGCTGGATTCCTTGGGGTCGCCGGGAGGTGGAAATCGCGCTGGCTCAGCATCCATCGACGCCACCGGCCATGCTCGAGAGGCTGGCCATGTCCGGCGATGATGCCGTGGTGCAGCGTGCTGGCGCCAATGCCAATATGCCGCTGGCGGCTTTGGAAGGAATCGCGGCAGGGCCGCTCACTTACGAGCGGGTTGCAGGGCTGGCCGGTAATCAAAAAATCTCCCGCGCCATCATGGAAAAATTGATAGCGGCGGCGATGAACGATAGCCATGCGGCCGATCCCGTTCGTCAGGGATTATATAAAACCTATGTTTTGTCGGCGCTCGCCGCCAATGCGGCGCTTCCGCAAGATCTTTTCGATCGCGTGGCTGCTGGCGATTCACCTACGCATTTCCTGATACTGGCGGTGATTAATGCGCCCCGCGCCAGTTGCTTGCAAATGTCCGGGCTGCTCGCTTCTACGCCTGCACTGGAGAATGCCAGCCTATACAATACCATCCTGAGTAAAATGACCGGGAAAGATTGCATCGTTGAGAACTAGCGTCTAAAAACAACCAGTAAACGAGTAAACTGCCGGGGTTGATCTGCGTATACGAATTCGGCATCTGACGCGGGCATCGCTTGAAAAACTGAGAGGAGTGAGAGTGTGATGGACAAAATCATCTATGGCGCTGCGGTGATACTCATGGTCGCCGCAATCGCTTACGGCGGATCGTGGTTATATCAATTTTTACTGGAGCTGTTTAAGAAAACCGTGTAGCAAGAACATTTGCAAACACTGCGATTGGGGATGCATCGGCAGATAGAGCTGGATCATTCTCTGCTAAATCTAGCAGCACGCAATTTCTAAGCGGCTGGATTGGCGCATTGGCGGTGATGTGCGGTTTTTTCAACGCTGGTTTGACAGCCTTTTCACTCCTCAGTACACTCAAACCCAATGAGCGGCAACTTCTGTCTCTCACTTCAAACCTAGTAAAAAGGCAATTCCATGGATATCAACGCTATTCCTGTAGGCGGAAATGTGCCTAACAATGTCAACGTCATCATCGAAGTACCGACCGGTGGTGAACCTGTCAAATATGAATTTGATAAAAAATCCGGTGCACTGTTTGTGGATCGTATCCTGCATACGCCCATGCGGTATCCGGCCAATTACGGTTTTGTTCCGCACACCTTGTGCGATGATGGCGATCCGCTCGATGCGCTGGTGATTGCCCGTTCGCCATTTCTCGCCGGTTGCGTCGTGCGTGCCCGGCCGATTGCATTGCTGCATCTTGAGGATGAGCATGGCGGTGATGAAAAACTGATTTGCGTGCCGGATAATAAAACCTTTCCGTATTACGCCCATGTGTGTGAACGCGACGACCTGCCCGATATTGTGTTTCAGCAGATTGAACATTTCTTTACGCATTACAAGGATCTCGAGCCGGAGAAATGGGTACGCGTGGGCCGTTGGGGTGATTCCGCCGAAGCGCGTGACACGGTGATGCGCGCCATCGACATGGCAAAAGCCTCAAACTGATCACTGCTGTGCCCGAAGCAACGATACGGGCTGCACGGCAAAAGTAGCAGATTGAGCGGCGAATACTATCCGGCAACGCAAAATGTGCGTTGCCTTGTTTCGTTCCGTTCCGTTACTGTACTGTTCATCTGCCAGATTAAGCGTATTGCTATCCTTGATAGCGAAATCAGTCAGACAATAAAACCCGGTAGGTTGTGACGATGCTGGGAATCGCAGACCGATGCCGCGGATACATTGCCGGAACAGGCGGTTTTCCCTCAAATCGAACGGACTGAACGGTTCGTCGGCCTAGGAGTTATTCATGTTTGATACCGCAATTGACACCATTGTCATGCGTCCCTATGTATTTACTTTTTTTGCGGCATTTCTGCTGGTTTGTGTGCCGCATTTGGGCTGGCGCAAGACGCTGACTTTTACACTGGCCGGATATTTGATCGCGTTTACCTCCGAGAAACTCTCGATCACCACCGGATTTCCTTACGGCTGGTACTACTACATCGACGATACAAGCCATCAGGAGCTGTGGGTTTGGGGAGTGCCGTTCTTCGATTCGCTTTCTTACGTTTTCCTGACTTACTGCAGCTACACGACGGCATTGTTCATTCTGTCTCCGTTAGCGACCAAAGGTGCGGATCTGATCACGCTGGAGACGCGCGCCATCCGGCATTCTTGGGCCGCACTGGTATTGGGCGCTTTTTTGCAGACATTTCTGGATATCATCATCGACCCGGTGGCATTGCAGGGAAATCGTTGGTTTCTTGGGCAAATTTACGGATACTACGAAGCAGGATTGCATTTTGGCGTACCGATTTCAAATTACCTTGGCTGGCTGCTGACCAGTTTCCTGCTGGTGGCCGCTTTGCAGCAGATAGATCGCAAGCGGGACGGGAAAGCACCGCGCGGGATTTTTGCCATGCCGTTCCGTTCTCTGTTGGGGCCGGTTTTGTATTTGTCGGTACTGATCTTTAACTGGATAGTCACACTGTGGATCGGCGAGTATCTGATCGCGCTGACCGGTATATTGATTTTTACCCTCCCGGTCGTCATGGTGATCGTTTTGGCTGCTTTGCGGGTCAACCGCTACCGTGCGGAAGAATTGCAGGAGCATTTGGAAAATTATCCTTGGTCACCGCTGAATAAGTCATGAAATTGCAAACCGGTCGCCGGTCCGGTGCAAATTTGACGGTAACCGTGGTTTGTCTTGTCAAGCAATGCATACTTAGGCACTATGGTAGTGGTGTTAGATTAACCAGGAAGTTAGGTTTATCCATTGATTAACCGGGTTATATCCATCAGGAGATGACAAATGATGAAAATTGATCGAAGAATACCGGGATTCGGCGTTTTTTTAGTTTCTGTTTGTCTGGCGGTGACGCTGGCGTTATCCGGTTGTACTGTGAAACTGGTCAGCGGTTATGACGAGACGACCGACAGAGCGGTGACTGATTTACAGCGCAAAACGGAAGCGCATCTGGTGGCGCTGGAATCGGTAGAAGACCTGCCCGAGTGCACATACGAGAATCATAAGCAATTTTATGATGAAGCCAAGGTGGACATTAGCGCGATTACCGTCCGTGCTGCGGCAATTCCGAAAAATGACATCACCACGCAAGAGTCGCAGTTGCTGGCCAGTCAGTTGGATAATCTCGAAAAGCTTCATAAGATCGCGTGCTTATCCAAGGATCAAATCACGCTCGTGCGTACGCACTTCAATACCAGCTTTACGGCAATTCTAAAGCTCGAGTTTGCGAAACGGCGTGGCGAGTAATTGCTGCGCAACGATTGATATCTATCTGAGGAGAATATGATGAGCCTGGATGCGGTTAAATTGGGAAAAGACATACTCGCTGCGTTGAATGGCAGCCTCGCGGAAAAATGGCCCGATGTCAAAGATTATGGCGAGGCCGAAGCGAAAAAACTCGCGCAGACATTGGTGATGATCGGAACGCTGAAAGCCACCGGGAAAATCAATAAGGAACAGGCTGAGTTACATTTGGAAATGCAAAAGAATGCGACGCGGATGGTATTGATGACGATTGAAGGATTAGGCATTCTATCCGCCGAAGCGGCCATCAATTCGGCGCTGATTGCCGTGAAGGATAATGTGAATAAGGAAATTGGCTTTACGTTACTGTAACAAGCTGTTCTCTAAAAAAGATCACCCCTGATTTCTCCGGGGTGATCCGTCCATTGCAAAGTTCTATGTCACGATTATACGGCTGGCATTGAACTTCATGAAATGATCGATTACGAATTGCCGTGTGCAGGATTTTTTCTGCGATACACGGAAGCACCCACCAAACCAAGACCTACCATCAGCATCGCGTAGGATTCAGGTTCCGGCACCGCAATCATCACGGTACGGTCATCGCCGCTGAAAGGATGTTGCACATTCACATAAGCGATGTTCGGGTTGAATTTATCAAAATAGAGCCCGGTCGGTTCTGCACCCAAAGTGGATAGGGAAGCCCAACGGCCAACCGATTCGGCAATACCGTCGTTATTCGCGTCTTGAGCAAACCAGATATCGGCGGAGCCGCCAGGCTGGTCTTCCACAATGTAGATATTGCCTTTGGCATCGATCGCCAAATTATCGGGATTTTTGAATACGCTGCCGACGCCCAAGCCGGTGGCTTGATCAAGCGTGGAAGTGTTGACAAACAGACTGGCGTTATTGCTGGCGAGATTGAAGGAATATACTTCATCCGTGGTCGTGGTGGCTACGTAGAGGATTTGATCGCCGTTCTCCAAGGTTTTGATTTCCAGATCTTCCGGGCGTTGATAATCGGTTGAGAGGACATTGTTGGCGGACAAACGGCCATCGATGGTGCCGTCGGCGTTCAGTATGGAGACTCCGGGCAGCGCGCCGCCGCTGGTATCGGTAATCGGCGCCCAGGTGATGGCGCCGGTTGCGTTGGCATTGTTACCGCCGTTAACCAGCATCACGAAGGTTTGTCCGGCGGTAAAATAATCGTCGCCGTTGGATGCATTCGGATTCGCCGGAACATACTTGTAGATCCCGCCGCCGTTCACCTCATCGATGAAGTACAAGCTGTTGTCTTTGTCGAATACCAACCCTTCGTGCGACACGCGCGGAAGAATGCTGCGTTGCACAAAATTGGAATCACCTGAGCCGGTTGCAGTGACCGGGTTGGTCAATTCGAATAAACGTCCTTTGCTGCTGCCCGCGCCCCATGATTCCTCGGCGGTCAGGTAGCCACCCCAGGGAGTCCAGAGCGAAGCGTCACCGGCCACGAAGTTTTGTGTGCCGGATGCGACCAGCGTCACGGTGCGGGTATTGTAATCGGCATTCCACAAATCGATACGTTGCACGCCAGCGGATCCGGTTTCAAACGGCATGAACAGATAACGGCCTGCATCCGCACCGGATTCGTTGGCCGTGATCATATCCCAGTTGCCGCTGTTATCGATGCCTTGGCTTAATTGATTGGCGCGATTGGCAATAGAAGTTTGGCTCCAGGTGGGATTGGCGAATAGAAACGGACTGGATTCTGGTAACGAACCGCCGGGAACGCTGCCAGATAAAGCAGTAATGCTGTCAAAACTGTTGCTGGCAAAGGCTTGCGGTGCTCCGTATATCATCATGAGCGCCCCGGAAACGACCGTGGCGAGTATTCTTTGTTTGTACATTGTATTCTCCCGAAATAATCTAAAAAATTCTTTAATTCGACGATCAGTACAGGCAATCTGGCTATCTGCGTTGCAGATCCTGGATTTTCCGGTCCCCGGCTCACACCGGGTATAGCTTTACAGTACGCGATGGATTATAAGAACGGGATGTGACGTGCCTATTGCAGGACTATTACCGGATCGGTTGGAACCTGCCGGGTGCCGGAATAGCCGGTGTGGAGGGTTACGGCTGTGATTGGCCGAGGAAGAAAATATCGCGATGGAAAAATGCGATAATTTTATTTAGAGCGATTAAGTGCTGCCCCGCAACGGGATGGCGCATGCTTCGGATTAACAGTCATGAGAGGAGAATCAATGAAGTTGTTTGTTTTGCCATTTTTGGCGATGGCCTTGCTTGGCTGTTCTGCATTCACAGCCGGTAATCAGCGCCCTGCGCTTGATGTCAAACTGATCGGGGTATGGACAGGAGAATACCTGGAAGAGGGCGGTACGATAAAACGCTGGACGCAAACGCGAAATGCCGATGGCACTTATTCTATCGAATTCAGTTTCACGGCAGCGGATGCAACGACGCAGGGTTTTACCGAATCCGGCCGCTGGTGGATCAAAGATGGTTTATTCCACGAGATTGCTTTACCGGAAAAAGGGCATCCCGATAAATACCGCTATTCCTTCAAAAAGAAGGATTGCGTCAGTTTTGTATTGGTTGAAAGCGAGGGATTCGCCGAAGAGGAGGATAGTTATGTATTCAGTGAATGTCTGGAAGCGGATTCACCACCGGCAAATTTTGGTAAATCCATTTAGTTTTTAACAAAGCTTGTTTTCTGCCACGGCGCATTCCGCTGAGAATGGGCAATGGCAGAAATAGTGCAGCGATTAGCGCATGTGCGCTTCGACAAAAGTGGTTTCGCGGTTGAAATCATCCCAGATGTTGGCTGGTTTGACAAAAGGCGTCGTCGGTACCAGAAAGGTCGCAATATCGAATGCTCCGCTCAGTGAGCGGCCTACCGCATTGGCGATACCGGTCAGAAAGCCGACGGTCATACCGTGAACAACGCCATCCCGGTTGCCGACAATCGTGATGGTTTTCGGTATTTCAACGACTCCGGTCACTGCATTGGCAATGCCATTTCCCAGTTTTTCTATAACTTTGTCCGGATACTGATCGGCCAATACCCATTGAGGTGCTGCTAAAAGCATCGTGCAGACGATTAATAGTGCTTGAATCGTTTTTTTCATTGTCAATCCTATCGAGTAATTAAGTGAATTTTTCATTTTACCGAAATGCCGGGCGATTTTTTTAGTTGCCATTACCGGATTTGGCAGGTTGTTTCAAAATACCCAGAATTCCTTCAACATCACGGTCGATCCGGCTTTCCGCATGTCCCCGGTTTTGCAGTTCCGTTCTGATCCGGTAGGCGATTTCCAAAGCGAGCAAATCCATGGTGTTTTTGTCACCTTTCTGCGATGCCGCTTGATACTCTACTTGGAACCGGTCGATAGCATTCAGTACCGTATCGTTCTTGATATTCAAACTGGATAAAATGGAATCCAATTCATATTTCAGATTGCCGGGTAATGCCGGTTGCGCCACCTGAGGACCTTTTTCCGGCTCATACGGCATGTATTTGGGCATCAAGACCGAGAACATGAACAGGGCTACACCCGATCCCACAGTGATTGCTACAAACTGCCAGATTTTATATTCCTTCCCACGCAGTTTTATGATGCTGGTCCGTTTCACACCAAACCAGGCTTGAACGATTATTCCAATTAAAAACAGAATGGCACCAAGTGCCATGATAATAGGTACAAGCGGATGCACAGTTTTACTCCTATGTTCTTATCTTAAAGTTCAAATGTAATTGGCAAAAAACGAATGGTGGATTTCTATCCTGAAGCGCCGGTTGCCGGTGTTCAGCGATCGTTTTCGATGCCTATTCTAACGTAATATGATACTGAGTTATTGGTTGTTTGATAAGCAATGATCGATCCTGCTGAACACGGATTCATGACAACCTCACCGTAAGCTTTTCTCTCCACACTGAAACTCCGGTTATTGATGATCCGCAATGTTATACCTTGCTAGTGCTTTCAATACAGGAATCGAAGCGAAAAATTATCGTGGTGGCGGTGGCGGGGGATTACCCGGGGGTGGAGGCGGCGGAGTAAAATTGGATGGCGCAGGCGCCGTGCCGCTACCGCTATATGCGGGAGGACCGCCGCTAATTCGGCCGGATACCGGGACACGATGTCCTTTGGCATACATGCATTGAATATAGCCCATGTCGTAGCGCTGCTGATTGACGTACGCGGAAGTGCTGGCCGTGCCCGAACCGGCTAGCCCGCCAGCTAACAAACCGGTACCCGCGCCAATCGCCGCGCCTCCACCGCCTGCGATGGCGGCGCCCGCTGCCGCACCAAGTCCGGCACCGATCGCTGCACTTTCCACACCACTCGCTTGCGCCGATTGCCGTGGCGTTACACCGCCGACTTGCTCATAGGCATAGCGGCGGCATTCGTAATCGTCATAGCGGAACTGCTCGAAGCTTTTACCGGAACCTGGCAAGGTCATGACGCTGGGGCCGGTTGGTAAACTGACGCAAGCTCCCAGCATGCAGGAAGCTATCGACGGTATGATCAGTTGTTTGATTGCTTTCATGGTGCTTTCACTCCATTATCGTGTCTACGGGTTCAAGGACTGCGTGCGGTCAAGCGGCGGTAGTTCTCGATCTGTGGATTCGTATAATTCTTTCACACAAAGTTCAATGCAAAGCAATTATCCCTGTCAAAGATTAGCAGAAAAAAGGTATCATATAGGATGCAAAATTTTAATAGTGATATATATTTTAGGAGAAAATAAGAATGTCGCAAAAACACCCGGTTATCGCCGTTACCGGATCATCAGGTGCAGGCACCTCAACGGTTAAAACCAGTTTTGAACATATTTTCCGCCGCGAGAAGCTCAATGCGGTGGTGATCGAGGGTGACAGCTTTCACCGCTACGATCGTGAAGCGATGAAGCAAGCCGTAGCTGAATCAGAAAAAAACGGAAACCGCCCGATCAGCCATTTCGGTCCTGAAGCCAACGAATTTGAGAAATTGGAAGCGCTGTTTAAAGAATACGGCGAGAAAGGCACCGGGCAAAAGCGTTTGTACTTGCATAACGAAGAAGAAGCTGAGCCTTGGAAACAAAAACCGGGAACATTCACACCCTGGTCGCAGATTCCAGCCGGATCCGATTTGCTGTTTTACGAAGGACTGCATGGCGGCGCCAAGAGCGATACCGCCGACGCTGCCAAATATGTGGATTTATTGGTCGGTGTAGTGCCTATCGTCAACCTGGAATGGATTCAAAAAATCTATCGCGACACGAATGCGCGCGGTTATTCGGCTGAAGCTGTCACGCACACCATATTGCGCCGCATGCATGATTACGTGCATTACATCACGCCGCAATTTTCACGTACGCACATCAATTTCCAACGCGTGCCGACGGTCGATACTTCCAATCCGTTCATCGCCCGGGAAATTCCGACACTGGACGAAAGTATGGTGGTGATCCGCTTCAGACATCCTGAGACGACGGACTTTCCATTCCTGCTGAGAATGATCCATGATTCGTTCATGTCCCGTCCCAATACTATTGTTGTTCCCGGTGGCAAAATGGGTATGGCGATTGAATTGATACTGACCCCGCTGATTTTGGATATCGTTGCCAAAAGCAGGGCATAGCAGTTTCTAACCAACGGCCGGTTAATTCGTGAATCACGAGATCGAGTGCAAGCTTTGATTTATCGTATTCCGGATTAATCAGTGCGTTGAAAATGCATTCGATCCCCTTGGTTTCAAGTCTAGTCAGTCTGTTGCTGGCTATATCGGCCACATGACTTCTTTATTATCCAATCTCAATCCGCAGCAACTCGAAGCCATCACGCTGCCGCATCAATCAGTGCTGGTGCTGGCTGGCGCCGGTAGCGGCAAAACCCGTGTACTGACAACACGCATTGCTCATTTGATCCAGTCGGGGCAAGCGAGTCCGAACGGCATCCTGGCCGTGACGTTCACCAATAAGGCGGCCAAGGAAATGCTCACGCGCATTACTGCAATGCTGCCGGTGAATCCGCGCGGTATGTGGATCGGCACGTTTCATGGTTTATGCCATCGCATGCTGCGGACGCATTTCCAGGATGCCGGTTTGCCGCAAGCGTTTCAGATTCTCGATTCCGCAGATCAGCTGGCTTTGGTCAAGCGCATTCTGAAAGATTTATCGGCTGACGAGAAAAAATTCCCGTCGCGCCAGGTGCAATGGTTCATCAATAATGCCAAGGAAGCCGGATTGCGCGCGGCGTATGTCACGGTCGAAGACGCATACTCGCGCCGCATGCTGGAGTTTTATCAAGCGTACGAGCAGCAATGCCAGAAGGAAGGCGCGGTGGATTTTGCCGAATTGCTGTTGCGTAGTTATGAACTGCTTAGCCGCAATGAAGTCTTGTGCCAGCATTACCGCGAGCGTTTCCAGCATATTCTGGTGGATGAATTTCAGGACACCAATCCGCTGCAATACAAATGGCTCAAATTACTCGCCGGTACCGGAACAAAAAATGCCGCCGCAGTCTTTGCCGTTGGCGATGACGATCAGAGTATTTATGCGTTTCGCGGCGCTTATAGCGGTAACATGCGCGACTTCGAGCATGATTTCGGCATTACCCGGGTTATCAAGCTGGAGCAGAATTACCGTTCGCACGGCCATATTTTGGATGCAGCAAACGCTTTGATCGAAAACAATAGCGAGCGTTTGGGAAAAAATCTCTGGACGGCGGAAGGGAAGGGCGAGTTATTGCGGGTTTACAATGCCCCGAACGATTTCGATGAGGCGGCGTTTATCGTCGATGAAGTGAAAACCTTGCACGCGGAAGGTGTCGCCTTGTCGGAAATGGCGCTGCTGTACCGTTCCAATGCGCAGTCGCGAGTGCTTGAGCACAGCTTGTTCAATGCCGCGATACCGTACCGGGTGTACGGTGGCATGCGGTTCTTCGACCGGCAGGAAATTAAACATGCACTGGCCTATTTGCGTTTGATTGCCAATCCCGACGATGATAGCGCGTTATTGCGGGTGATTAATTTTCCGGCGCGCGGCATCGGCGCCCGCGGTCTGGAGCAATTGCAGGACGATGCCAAGACGCTGGGCGGCAGCTTGTGGACGGCTGCGGTACAGAAATGCGGTGGAGAAGATAGCTTATTGCAAAAATCACCGGAATCGTTAAAAGGCATCGCCGGGTTTGCGCATTTAATCCTGACCATGCGGCAGTATTGCCATGCTTTGCCATTGCCGTCCATTGTGGAACACATGCTGACGCATAGCGGGTTGCTGGTGCACTATGGCAAGGAGCGTGAAGGTGAGGAAAGACTGGAGAATTTAAACGAATTGATCAATGCCGCGACCAGCTTTGTGCATGAGGCGGAGAATGACAGTCTGGCTGAATTTCTTGCGCATGCTTCGCTGGAAGCCGGTGAACATCAGGCTGGCAGCGGTCAGGATGCGTTGCAACTGATGACGGTGCATGCCGCCAAAGGATTGGAATTTCACAGCGTTTTTCTGAGCGGTTTGGAAGAAGGATTGTTTCCGCACGAGAATAGCTTGAATGAGGTCAATGGCATTGCCGAAGAGAGACGGTTGATGTATGTGGCCATGACGCGCGCGCGCCGCCGGTTGTATCTCAGTTTTGCGCAAAGCCGCATGCTACATGGTCAAACCCGTTATCACATTGCGTCGCGTTTTCTCGATGAAATTCCGCAAGACTGCTTGAAATGGCTGCAATCAGCGCCGCGAATGAATCAAAGCGCCTACTATTCCAATAGTGGCGGTCAAACCGCAACAGGTTTTTCAAGAACCGCCTACGGTCAGCCAAAATCTTCCGGTGGAGAGTGGCGTATCGGACAAAATGTCTCGCATGCCAAGTTCGGTACCGGCATTATCATCAACTACGAAGGCAGCGGCAGCGATGCGCGCGTTCAGGTCAATTTCGATCATGCCGGCGCGAAATGGCTGTCGCTCGAATATGCCAAATTGACCGCGCTTTAGCGCACATGCATGCGCACGCTCAGCGGTCGTTTTGATCCCTATCCTGCGGTTTATTTCCGCTTGTAGTCGTTTCCTGTTTGACTTCAGGCTCAGGTTGTTCCGGTTGTTTATCAGCAGCCTCGCCCCAATTGGTTTTTTGTAAATCCGCTTCGGATTGATTGTTTTTGAAGCGGATGGGTTCATTCAGAAAGATGTCTTTGTAACTGACATAAATGGACGCGAAAATGGTGGGAATCAGGATGATCAGGCCGGCGCCGTAAGGCATCACACTGATGATGGTCAGCACGATCAGCGTGACGCCATACAATTGAAAGGGAATGAAGTTTCTCAGGCAGGCAAAAAAGCTTTTTTGCATTGCGACAACGGGCGGTATGTTCTCAAACACCACCAGCAGCGGCGAGAACCAGGAAGCCATCATCAGTGGAATGGAAAGCGTCAGTGCAATCAAGGAAGATGTCAGGAAACTGCTCATCACGCCCATCAGCTCACTTTCATCGACCCGCTTGCCATAAAGCATCATGTCGGTCATTTGCGAACCGCCGATCAGCATGACCAGACCGATGATGAGAATCTGCCCGATCAAATAAATTCCGCCGATCGTGATCAGTGGTACGACATTGGTTCTGAAGGCAGCGAAGAGGTGTGTCATATCAAGTGACTTGCCTTGTTCCATGTCCTTGCATCCCAGCATGATCCCCGCCAGAAATACTGGCGAAACCAAGGTGAAAATGAATTTTCCCAGCAATGGGATCAATGACATCGATATAGCGATCAACATCAGGGTAAAGCACACGAATATCCAAGCCAGCGGTGCTCTACGGAACATGTAGAAACCGCTTAGAATCCATTGCAATCCCTGTTTTGCGTGAACTTGATGAATTTCCATTAATGTTTCTCCAGTTAATTTCAGTAAACGGTTTTAATAGCGCGTTATATCCAGAGCTGCTGCAGTTTTACTGAATCGCGTGCATGATTTTTTAATATTTCCCGGAAATGCGCCGGATCTTTGGCGTGTGTCAATTCCCCCGGGCGCGGTAAATGATAGTCGTACAAACGGGATACCCAGAAACGCAGTGCACCGGCACGCAGCATGGCGGGCCAGGCATCGTGTTCGGCCGCGTTGAGCGGACGCACGGCATGATAGGCTTTAATCAGCGCCAGCGTGCAGGATTCATCCAGGACTTTGTTCTCGGTCATGCACCAGTCGTTGACCGTAATGGCCAGATCATACAAGTACGCATCGTTGCAGGCGAAATAAAAATCGATGACGCCGCCGATGGTGTGTCCGGTAAAGAGAATATTGTCGCGGAACAAATCGGCGTGAATAACGCCGCCCGGTAGCGCGCCGGTTTGCTGCGATTGTTGAAAATTCAATTCCGCCGCAAGCAGGGATTGCTCGTCAGCGGAAAGAAAAGGTGCAATTTCAGGCGCTCTGGCTTGCCACCAAGGGAGCCCGCGCGGATTACCCATTCGTCCCGGATACGAGCTGCCCGCTACATGCATGCGAGCCAGTATCCGGCCAACTTCCGCGCAGTGTTCCGCGACGGGCTGAATGACCGATTGTCCCGGCAGGCAGGTTACGATCGTTGCCGGTTTGCCGTTGAGCTCACCCAGCAATTGCTGATCCCGCATCGCAACCGGCGCGGGGCAGGGAATGCCATGCCGGGATAAATGCGCCATCAGATTCAGATAATACGGCAGTTCGTCGCGCGTCAGTTTCTCGAACAACGTCAGTACAAATTTGCCTTGCGTGGTCGTGACGAAATAATTGGTATTTTCGATACCCGATAAAATGCCTTGCAACTGGACCAACTGGCCCAACGCATAATTTTGTAACCAGACCGTGAGCTGGCTATCGGTAACAGGTGTAAAAACTGACATGGGCTAGCAGAATAAAAAAGCGGAAAAGTGGAAACAGAAAGGTTTCATCGGATTACATGCTTTCGCTCTTTATCGGGGTTAAAATTTCAAGAATTGCCACATCGGCGGGCTGACATCGATACCTGCCTCACCCGAGTGCGTATGAGCGCCCCGGCTGATATTCTTTTTCAGATAATACGGCGGACCGATGCGCGGAATCACTTTGATCATCATCAATTCGCCGTTGACGCGATGCTCTTCAATGGTGTCTTCGCCGCGCTTGATGATGGTTACTTGCGTTTCCAGTTCGGGATCCGGCTGAATATCCGGCGGAAGCGGCGGAGGATCCGCCAATTCCTTGGGTAATTCGGGAGGTTCCGGCAATGGAATAAGATTATCCGGGTGCGAAAGCTTTTTAGCCTGCTTCGGCTGATCGGATTGCGCCGTGGCAGGCAATGCAGAAATGATCGCCAAGATAAAAATAAGTGGATACAGGTACATCATGTTGGTTACCGGCGGGTCGAGATTAACGGGTATTCTACCTAAAATCATCGCTGACCGTTAAAGATTGAGTTGAATTTCTCGCTCGGCGGCGGTTGGTTCAAATCCGCTGCTTTCATAATATTTAAAAATGGCATTGACGATTTGATCCGGTTCATCGATGACCTGAATCAGATTCATGTCCTCCGCCGATATAAAACCTTCGGTGATCAAAGTGTTCTGAAACCAATCCAGCAAACCGCGCCAGAATTGCGAATACACCAGAATGATCGGCATCTTGCGGGTTTTGCCGGTTTGCACCAATGTCAATGCTTCCATCAATTCATCCAGGGTGCCGAAACCGCCGGGCAGCACAACGTAAGCCGTGGCGAATTTGACAAACATATATTTGCGCGCGAAAAAATGCCGGAAAGTCTGGCTGATGTCCTGATAAGCGTTGCGATGCTGTTCGTGCGGCAGCTGAATATTCAATCCGATACTGGGCGATTTACCGTAATAAGCGCCTTTATTGGCGGCCTCCATGATACCCGGGCCGCCGCCGGAAATGACCGCAAAACCGGCATCGGAAAGTTGTTTGGCAATCTGCTCGGCTAATTTGTAGTGCGGACTGCTAGGGTCGGTGCGCGCACTGCCGAAAATGCTCACGGCAGGCTGGATGGTATCAAGACGTTCTGTTCCTTCGACAAACTCTGCCATAATGCCGAACAGGCGCCACGATTCTTTTGCTGACCAGGGTTTATCCACAGACAAATGCGTGGCCGGTTTATCGTATAGGCTCATAGGAAAATCTTATCAATGAAAACATTGTTGCTGGTTGACGGTTCATCGTATTTGTATCGCGCTTTTCATGCATTGCCAGACTTACGTAATCATAACAATGAACCGACCGGCGCAATTCATGGCGTGCTCAATATGTTGCGGCGCTTGCACAAGGATTACCAGGCCGATTATAGCGCGTGCGTGTTTGATGCAAAAGGTAAAACTTTCCGCGACGAACTGTATCCCGACTATAAAGCGCACCGGCCGCCGATGCCGCCGGATTTGGCGGCGCAGATCGAGCCCTTGCATGCCTGCATTCGCGCGATGGGATGGCCGATGCTGATCGTTGATGGCGTGGAAGCCGACGATGTCATCGGCACGTTGGCCAAACAAGCCGCCGCTGCCGGTATGCGCTGCATCATTTCGACTGGAGATAAGGATATTGCGCAACTGGTGAATGCGCAGGTGACATTGGTGAACACTATGAGCAATGAAGTGCTCGACGCAGCGAACGTGCAGGCTAAATTCGGCGTGCCGCCGGATCGCATGCTGGATTATTTGATGCTGGTCGGCGATACGTCCGACAATGTGCCCGGTGTGCAAAAAGTGGGTCCTAAGACGGCGGTCAAATGGCTGGCGCAGTACGGATCGCTGGAAAATCTCATTGCGCATGCCGGTGAAATCAAAGGCTCGGTTGGTGACAATTTACGCCAGGCGCTGGCTTGGTTCGATACCTCGCGCCAGTTAATCACGATTAAATGCGATGTCGATTTGCCTGTGAGCATTACCGATCTTGCGCCGCAGCCGCAGGATACCGAGCGATTGGCCCAGCTGTATGAGCAGCTCGACATGAAATCGTCGTTGCGCGAGTTGCGCCAGCAGAGGATAGAGAGCCAATCCGGATCGGCCGCCGCTGGTGAAACGCTGGGTAACGCGATGAGCGACAGGAGCACTCCTGCTGCACTGGATCGTCCCGTCACGTACCAAATGATTCTAACCGAAAGCGAGTTGGATGACTGGCTGACCCGGCTGGATACAGCGTCCTTGGTGTCGGTCGATAGTGAAACGACCAGCCTCAATCCGATGCAGGCAAAACTGGTGGGCATTTCGTTTTGCATTGAAAGCCATCATGCAGCGTATGTTCCGCTGACGCATAACTACGCCGGTGTCCCGCAACAGCTTGCGTTTGATACGGTATTGAATCGATTGAAGCCGTGGCTCGAGAATCCGGCCAAACCCAAGCTGGGGCAGAACTTGAAATACGATAAGCATGTGTTTGCCAATCATGGCATTCAGTTGAATGGCATTGAGCATGACACGTTGCTGCAATCGTACGTGCTCGAATCGCACCGGCCGCACAATATGGATAGTCTGGCGTTGCGTCATCTGGATGTAAAAACCATCAGTTATGACGATGTGACCGGTAAAGGCGTGAATCGCATCGGGTTTGACGAAGTGGCGCTTGATATCGCCACGCAGTATGCCGCGGAAGACGCGGATATCACACTGCGCTTGCACCAAGCGCTGTATCCCGGCATTCAAAAGGATGAACGGCTAAATTACATTTATCGCGACATCGAGATGCCGGTTCTGGATGTGTTGTTTGAAATCGAGCGTAATGGTGTGCTGCTGGATTATAAGCTGCTGCAAAAGCAGAGCCACGAACTGGGCGAAAAATTGCAAACGTTGGAACAACAAGCGCATACGCTGGCAGGACAACCCTTCAATCTGAATTCGCCGAAGCAGATTCAGGAAATTTTGTTCACTCAACTCAAACTGCCGGTTATCAAAAAAACACCCACCGGCGTGCCTTCCACCGATGAAGATGTGCTGCAACAATTGGCGCTGGATTATCCATTACCCAAACTGTTGCTCGATTATCGGGGTCTGGCCAAACTGAAGTCGACTTATACCGACAAACTGCCATTGATGATGGATCGCAATACTGGCCGGGTGCATACCAATTATGCGCAGGCGGTTGCCGTGACCGGGCGTCTGGCGAGCTCGGATCCGAATTTGCAGAATATCCCGGTACGCACCAGCGAAGGCCGCAGAATCCGCGAGGCATTCATTGCACCGCGAGGTCACAAAATTGTTTCAGCGGATTATTCGCAAATCGAGTTACGCATCATGGCGCATATTTCCCAAGATGAAGGATTGCTCAAGGCATTCGCCGCCGGGGAAGATATTCATCGCGCAACGGCTGCGGAAATCCTGGGGATTCCGCTGGACCAAGTCGACCAGGAGCAACGCCGTTACGCCAAGGTGATTAATTTTGGTTTGATCTACGGCATGTCGGAATTTGGTTTGGCGTCTCAACTGGGCATTGAGCGCAGTGCCGCGCGCGCGTATATGGAGCGGTATTTTGCCCGCTATCCAGGGGTGGAAAGTTATATGCGGCAAACGCGGGAAAAAGCGCGGCAACTCGGGTATGTGGAAACCGTGCTGGGACGCCGGTTATGGTTACCCGAAATCAATAACGCCAATGGAAACCGCCGCCAAGGCGCGGAGCGGGCTGCCATTAATGCGCCGATGCAAGGTACTGCCGCCGATATCATCAAGCTGGCGATGATCGCGGTGCGTAACTGGCTGCATCAAGCGCAATTGCGCAGCAAATTAATCATGCAAGTGCACGATGAGTTGGTTCTGGAAGTGCCGGACGATGAAGTGGCGTTAGTCAAAAACACTTTACCGGAGTGTATGAGCAATGTGTTGCAGCTGGATGTGCCGCTGCTGATCGAAGTCGGTGTTGGGGATAATTGGGAGCAGGCACATTAAACTCACTGTGCCTGCTGCTTGTTACAGGTGCTTATTCGCGTGTTTCAACTTGCATTAGCGGTTCGGTTTGTGGCGTTGCGGCTTTTCTAACCCTTCTGCGCGGTCTTTTAGGAACAATGACTTCTTCAGTCACCATTTCGACTTTTTCGGGCGGTGTTTCTATCATGATCAGACCGCTTTTGCTCAAATCCGGAAGCTCCTTGACGACACTGATTTCCGCTATTGGAGGTGTAACCGGCGGAGATTCCGCTGAAATCGTACTGCTTTGCACTGTTGGACCGGCCGCCGGCGCTCTTCTGCTGGATTGCTTTTTAGCAGCAGGAGGCGGTGAGTCTACGCTAGCAGGTATGGCTTCCGTTACTACTACCGCTGCCGCTATCGCCGGTTGCGGGCTGATTGGATATTCATCCTGTTGAACAGCATCGCCCGGTGCTTCATCCGCTGCAGTTTCACGGTTTTCCGCAGCGTTTCTCGCTTGTCCGTTTTGGTCGCGGTTCTTATTGCCACGATGCCGGCGGCTTCGTCTGCGTTCATCGGTTTTTGTACCGTTATCTTCAGCGCTTTCGGTTTCCACAGCCGGAATATCGGTAATCCCAGCAGTTTCCTCAAAACCCTCGGCAACTGGCCGGACGATTCTTCTCGGATTGTTCCTTGGGGATTCCGCAGCTACCGGATTATATTGAGATGATTGTCCGGATTCCGGATTGTTGAAATCCTGCGCCGCACCGGTTGAATCTGGCGCATCGCTTTGCTTCGCCGGTTTTTGCGCGGAAGCGTCTTTGCGCTCATTCCGGTTGCGTCCGCGGCGTCCGCGCGAGCGTCCGCGCTCCTGTTGTCTGGTTTTATCCATATCAACCGGCTTTTCTTCAAGATCAACCCTTGTTTCTTCACTATGCGCGGGCTTAAACCAGCTGAAAAATTTATCCAGCAGCGAGGTATCGCGTGATTTATCTTCGCGGATTGGCGCCGGTTGAGCGGGTGTTATGCCTTGAACAGCGGCTTGAGGGCGGGTGGGTTTGTTTCTTTGCTCGGAAATGACCAGGTTGTTTTCCTCGGTATTTTTTTCGACCAGTTTATAACTCGCTATGGATTCGTTTGCTTTGCCGTCTTCGTGGCGTATTCGGGTGATATTGTAAGTGGGAGTTTCAATATGGATATTGGGTATGAGGACGATACTAATACGCTGTCGTACTTCAATATCATAAATTTCCGCTCGCTTCTCATTTAGAAGGTAAGTGGCCACATCCACCGGAAGCTGAACGTGCAGTGCACTGGTGTTTTCTTTCATGGCTTCTTCCTGGATGATTCTCAGCACATGCAATGCCGAAGAATCGGTTCCGCGGATAAACCCGGTGCCTTGGCAGCGTGTGCACGGAATATAATTGCTTTCACCCAGGGAAGGGCGCAGTCGTTGCCGTGATAACTCCAGCAGACCGAAACGCGATATTTTTCCAACTTGAATGCGCGCACGGTCTTGCCGCAACGCTTCGTGCAATCTGGCTTCAACTTCACGCTGATTGCGCTGCACATCCATGTCGATAAAATCGATGACGATCAGTCCGCCCAAGTCGCGCAAGCGCAATTGCCGTGCGATTTCATCGGCGGCTTCGAGATTGGTGTTTAAAGCGGTATGTTCAATATCCAATCCACGGATAGCACGTGCAGAGTTGACGTCAACGGATACCAATGCCTCGGTGTGATCGATCACAATTGCGCCGCCGGAAGGAAGCGTAACTTGCCTGGAATAGGCCGTTTCTATCTGATGTTCGATCTGAAAGCGTGAAAAAAGCGGAACATCGTCGTGATAAAACTTCAACCGGTCGACATTGGCGGGCATGACATGCGCCATGAACTGGCTGGCTTGTTCATAGATATCGCGGCTGTCGATTAAGATTTCACCGATTTCCTGACTGAAATAGTCGCGGATCGCGCGAATAACCAAGCTGCTTTCCTGATAGATCAGAAAAACACCATCCTGGTGATTGGCCGCTTCTTCAATTGCATACCAGAGCTGTGTCAGGTAATTCAAATCCCATTGCAATTCTTCGGTGCTGCGGCCGATTCCGGCAGTTCTGGCAATAATGCTCATTCCCTCAGGCACTTGGAGTTGCGCAATCACTTCGCGTAAATCGTTGCGCTCTTCGCCGGTAATGCGGCGTGATACGCCCCCGCTATTGGGATTGTTGGGTATTAAAACCAGATAGCGGCCAGCCAGCGAGATGTAGGTTGTTAGCGCGGCGCCTTTTGTGCCACGTTCATCCTTATCGACTTGTACGATTAATTCCTGGCCTTCTTGCAATAGGTCCTGAATGCGGCCATTGGCGGCGCCATTTTCGGCAAGGCAGGAGGAGGCTATTTCTTTGAAGGGTAAAAAACCGTGACGTTCGCAGCCATAATCTACAAATGCGGCTTCTAGACTGGGTTCTATTCGTGTGATGACAGCTTTGTAGATATTGCTTTTACGTTGTTCCTTGCTGATTGATTCAATGTCAAGGTCGATCAGTGTCTGACCATTGACGATTGCAACTCGCAACTCTTCAGGTTGGGTCGCATTAAATAACATTCGTTTCATTTACAAGCCTTACGTGTTCTATTTATAAATACACTATCCGCAATTTCTTCGGTTAGATTTTTTTGGTATGCGTAGTTGTAATGACGAGGCTTTGATTTAATTATTTTATTATTATATTTCAATATCTTATTTTTGTTGGTGAAATTCTTTTCGTGTCGAAATCATTAAAGCTCGCCCATGCTCTACTTAGCAGGTTTTATTGTCCTCGTTTAAGGTAACAGATTTTACATAAAGTTCCAAATAGAACTTTGTTTTATGTCAATATTATTATTAACACTGCTGGTAGTGAGTATAGCCGGTAATTTTACAGCAACAACTTTAAAAAGAAATAAGTAAAATCTTTAAATATCTGTCAGAAATCTGCATCTCTTTTATCAATGACTGAAATAATCCCACATGTGGCAATGAATACCCAATCCTCTATATCAATCGTCAAAGAATGCATAGGAGAAGAAGAAAACGATCAGCGGATTGATAATTTCTTATTCAAGCGTTTTAGGAATGTACCGAAAAGTCATATCTATCAATTGGTAAGAAGTGGTCAGGTGCGTGTAAACGGAAAACGGATAGATGCCAGTTATCGCTTGCAATCGGGCGATATGGTGCGGATTCCGCCGGTCAAGACTACTGAAAAGAATGTGGTCAAGCCGATTGCACCGGTCAATCTTTTTAACTTTACCGTTTTGTACGAAGATGATGCATTACTGGTGATCGATAAACCGAGCGGCATGGCGGTCCACGGCGGCAGCGGTATCAGTTTCGGTGTCATCGAACAATTGCGCGCGCAGCATCCAACCTGGAAATTTCTCGAACTGGCGCACCGCTTGGATAGGGAGACATCCGGCGTGCTTTTGCTGGCCAAGAAACGAAGCGCGCTGGTTGATCTGCACCGGCAGATTCGTGACGGTTTGATGGAAAAGCATTACCGGGTGATGGTCAAAGGGGAGTGGCGAAACGCCAAGCAGCATATCAAATTGGCGCTCGACAAATATGTAACAATAACCGGTGAGCGTCGTGTGATGGTCGCCAGCGGAACTCACAAAGACAGCAAGCCGATGCAGGCGCATACAATACTCACACTGCAAAAGTCCTGGAAAAATTTCAGCTTGCTCGATGCGGAGATAAAAACCGGGCGGACACACCAAATTCGCGTCCATTTGTCGCATCTCGGGTTTCCCATCGCCGGTGACGATAAGTACGGCGATTTTGAAATGAACAAGCAACTGGCTAAAGCCAGCGGGCGGAATAAGCTGGTGCGCATGTTTCTGCACGCGCACACGCTGCGTATCACACACCCGGTTTCAGGCGTGCGCATGCAGTTGCAATCGCCGCTGTCGATGGATTTGCAGAGATTTATCGAAGGTCTGGAGCATGCGCAAGCGTTGCACGCGCGCGAATCTTAATTGAATGTGGCTAAGTGCTATAATTGCAATTGCGCGGCTAGTTTCCCGCCGGGGTAGTGGCAACTCGTTTAGTTTTAAACATGGTGTATAAAACTTCCCAAATATTTTCTACAATCTTTTTCTGCGCAACTTCGTTCGGGTGTATGCCATCGGCCTGAAAATATTCGTGTTTATCGCCAAAACCGGCTAATAGAAATGGTACTAACTTGACTTGATAATTTTCGGCGAGTTGCGGAAAAATAGCCTGGAACTTTTGTGTATATGTCATGCCATAATTGGGCGGCAGTTGCATTCCAGCCAGTAAGACCAAAGTGTTGCGCTGTTGACATGCTTCAATGATCGCCGCCAGATTGTTATAGATGGATTTAATCGCCGCGCCGCGTAATCCATCGTTTGCGCCGAGCTCAAGGATAATGATCTCAGGGTGATGTTTCTCAAGGGTCTGTTGAATCCGGTTACGGCCACCCAGCGTGGTTTCACCGCTGATACTGGCGTTGACGATTTGATAATCGGCAAATTCGGATTGTAACCGTTGCGTAAGCAATGCAACCCAGCCGGCTTCTCTCGCTATGCCGTAATTGGCGGACAGACTATCGCCAAAAACCAACACTGTTTTGCTGGACGCAATAGCGGGAGCGGCGAAAGTAAAAACAAGAATCAGAATAATCAGGAAATTTTTTTTCATGTCAGATAATCGTGTTAATCAACCCATTCTTTGGACGCAGGCGCTCACCAAACAAGTGAATACCGGCGATCAGCAATTGACTATCTTGCAGGATATCGAACTGCAAGTAAATCCTGGTGAAGCGGTTGCAATTATAGGCTCATCCGGTTCCGGTAAATCGACTTTATTAGGGCTTCTGGCTGGATTGGATTTGCCGACTTCCGGGAAAGTTCATCTGGATGCCGTGGATATTTTTTCGTTGGATGAAGATAGCCGGGCGGCATTGCGCGGCAGGATTCTTGGCTTTGTGTTTCAATCATTCCAGCTGTTGCCTGCGTTGACCGCGATGGAAAACGTCATGCTGCCGCTGGAACTTGCCGCCAGCGGCAATGCGGAAGCCACCGCGCGAAGATTACTGGAGCGTGTCGGATTGGGTCAGCGCCTGCATCATTATCCCAAACAGTTATCCGGCGGCGAACAGCAACGTGTTGCGATTGCGCGTGCGTTTGCAACCGATCCCAAGTTGTTATTGGCAGATGAACCTACCGGCAATCTCGATTCGGCTACCGGTGTGCAAATCATCGACTTGATGTTTGAACTCAATCGCGAGCATGGCACGACCCTGGTGCTGGTCACGCATGATGAATCCTTGTCGCGCCGTTGCGCGCGCCAGATCCGCTTGGCGGACGGGCGATTGGTGCGGTAGTTGCAAAAACGGAGCAGCGCGGCTATTTATTCTCTATTTCTTCACCAAGGTCCTTATTTTCATGAATCATTTTAAGCTGTCTTTACGCATGCTACTCCGCGATTGGCGCGCGGGTGAGCTCAACGTTTTGCTGCTGGCTCTGATCATCGCCGTCAGTGGCATTGCCACGGTCGGCTTTTTTGCCGACCGGGTGGAATCGGCCCTGGCGCGTGAAAGCAATCAATTACTGGGCGCGGATTTGCTGGTTATTTCGAGCCAGCCGCTCCCCGAGCAATACGCCGATGAAGCTCAGCGGCTCGGTTTATCCGTTTCATCGCTGACCAAACTTGCCAGCATGATCTCCAATGGGGATAGCAATCTGCTAACTGAGATTAAGTCGGTTACGGAAGGCTATCCGTTACGCGGACATGTGCATTTGGCCAATCAGTCATCGCAAGCCTCCGCTACGGAAGCGGAAATCCGCGCAGCCGATGGAATTCCGCAGCCGGGCGCCATCTGGGTCGATGAAAAAGCCATGACCCGGTTGGATCTTAAGATCGGCGATGTGGTCGATGTCGGTGTTACTCAATTGACGGTCACCGAGATGGTGGTGCGCGAACCGGATCATTCGGTGGGATTCATCAACATGGGGCCGCGCGCCATCATTAACGCGGCCGATCTGGAAAAAACCGGTTTGATACAAGAAGGCAGCCGTGTCTCCTATCAATTGCTGATCGCGGGCGAACCGCATGCGGTGCAGCAATTCCGTGATTGGGCAAAACCTCAACTGACCAAAGCGCAAAGAATGGAAGGTATCCGCGATGCGCGTCCGGAAATTAAAGCCGCGCTGGAGCGTTCGGAAAAATTTCTCAGCCTGGCAGCACTGGCCAGCGTGGTGCTGGCCGCCGCTGCAATCGCCTTGGCCGTGCGCCGTTTTACCCAACGCCATCTGGACGGCTGTGCCGTGATGCGCAGCCTGGGGGCCAGCCAGCGCCAGCTGTTTTATATGTATGTCTATTATTTCGTTGCGCTGGGGGTGATCGCCAGCAGCATTGGCTGTTTGCTCGGTTTTGCCGCGCAGCAAATTTTGACGCATTGGCTGACCGGCCTCGTGGAAACCGAATTACCGTGGCCAAATTGGCTGCCGGCGGTGCAAGGTCTGCTGGTGGGGCTGGTGTTGCTGCTCGGGTTTGCCTTGCCGCCCGTGCTCAATTTACGCAGTGTTCCGGCATTGCGTGTGCTGCGCCGGGATATCGGATTGTCCAATGCGCATAGCATTGCGGGCTATTTACTGGGATTGGCGGCTTTATCCCTGCTGTTTATTTGGAAAGCCCAGGATCTGAAGCTGGGGCTCTATATCGTAACCGGATTCATTTCAGCCATCGCCATTTTCGGCGGTCTCGGCTGGCTGCTGATCCGTGTGCTGGCAGGATTGCGGCATCAAGCAGGCGGCGCTTGGCGCTATGGCCTGGCCAGTATCCGCCGCCGCGCGGTTTCCAGTGTTTTGCAGGCAGTGGCGCTGGGTTTGGGCTTGATGGCTTTATTGGTGCTGACTTTGATCCAGGATGACCTGATCGATGATTGGCACACCAGCTTGCCGCCGGATGCGCCGAATCATTTTCTGGTGAATATCCAGGCGGATCAACTGCAACCGTTGCAGGAATTTTTTCAGCAGCATGAGCTGGAACCGCCACGGATGTATCCGATGGTTCGCGGCCGTTTGATCAAAATTAACGGCAAGGAAGTATCCGCGGAGGATTATGCCGATGATTTGCATGCGGAGAGGCATGTCCGGCGCGAATTCAATTTAACCTGGGCCGATGAATTGGGAGCGGATAACGAAGTAGTGCAGGGCGCCTGGTGGGATCACGGTACACAGAAAGCGGAATTGTCGATCGAAGAAGGTATCGCCAAAACCATTCGCGTCAAACTGGGCGATGAGCTGACCTACGATATTGCAGGCAGTCATTTTTCCGCCAAAATCACCAGCATGCGGAAAATCGATTGGGATACTTTCCGCGTCAACTTTTTTGTCGTTGTGCCTCCCGGTTTGCTGGAAAATTACCCGGCCAGTTACATTACCAGTTTCTATGTGCCGCCAACGGAAATTCATCGTGTTCATGAATTGGTTAAGGCATTTCCGAATATTTTGGTGGTCGATGTGGCGACGGTGATCGGTCAAGTGCAGCAGATGATCCAGCAGGTTTCGCAAGCGATCGAATTTGTGTTTTTATTTACGCTGCTGGCTGGTTTTGCCGTACTGTACGCCGCGATAGCCGCAACGCAGGATGAGCGCATCTACGAAGCGGCTATTTTTCGGGCATTGGGCGCGCGGCGTGAGCAATTGTCGCGCGCCTGGGCCGCGGAGTTTGTGATCCTGGGCGGACTATCCGGATTATTCGCATCGGCGGGCGCCAGCGCGCTAGGGTATGTGATCGGCAAGCATGTGCTGCATCTCAATTACACGTTTAATCCGTGGATCTGGGCGGTGGGTGTGTCCATCGGCGTGATTGGTGTGTTGATCGCCGGTTTGCTGGGCACGCGCTCGGCGCTATCGAGTCCGCCATTGTTGACGTTACGTAAGATCGGATAAATCGATGACCGGTTTGCCAGCTCCAAAACTTAAAGCGCTGCCGCCACTGAGTTTGTATATCCACATTCCCTGGTGTCTGAAGAAATGTCCTTATTGCGATTTCAATTCACACGAAATTCGCGGACAGGACAATCAAACACCCGAAGATGAATATGTGGCGGCACTGCTGCGCGATCTTGAATTCGCCCTGGCCGATGTGTGGGGGCGGCGTCTGAGCAGCGTATTTTTCGGCGGCGGTACGCCAAGCCTGTTCAGCGCCCGTTCGATCGATACCATCTTGACGGCGGTACGCACACTGCTGCCGTTGGAACATTTCGCCGAAGTCACGCTGGAAGCCAATCCCGGTACGTTTGAAGCACAGAAATTCGCCGAATTTCGTGCGACAGGCATCAACCGTTTGTCGATCGGTATCCAAAGCTTTAATCCGCAGCATCTGAAAGCCTTGGGGCGGGTGCATGACGATCAAGAGGCGCATCGCGCCGTCGAAATTGCGTTGCAGAATTTTGACAATATCAATCTCGATCTGATGTATGCGCTACCCGGGCAAACCTTGCCGGAAGCGCAAAACGATATCGAAACGGCATGCGCTGCGGGGGTCACGCATATTTCCGCTTATCATCTGACGTTGGAGCCGAATACGCTGTTTCACCGCTTTCCGCCGGAACTGCCCGATGACGAACAAGCGGCAGCGATGCAGGAAATGATTGAACAGGTTACGGCAAGCCAGCAGTACCGCAACTACGAAACCTCGGCGTTTGCACGCGCAGGCAAGGAGTCGCGCCATAACATGAATTACTGGCAGTTCGGCGATTATCTGGGGATTGGCGCGGGTGCGCACAGCAAAATCAGTTTCGCCGATAAGATCGTGCGCCAAATGCGTTACAAGCAGCCGAAAGAATATCTGGCCAAAGCACAATCCGGTGAATCGTTGATTCACACACACCAGGAAGTGACTGCGGAAGACCGTGGCTTTGAATTCATGATGAACGCGCTGCGGCTTACCGGCGGGTTTGATACGGCATTATTCCAGGAGCGTACCGGCTTGCCGCTCAGCGCCGTGCGGCAACAGCTGGATGAAGCCGAACAGCGCGGTTTGCTGGTGTACGATCATCTGCGCATCAAGCCGACCATTCTGGGCAGACGATTCCTCAACGATCTGCTGCAAATCTTTCTGCCGGGAAAAAATTCCGCCGGATAATACGCTAAAATCGCAACCTCGAATTTGTCATTGGAGGAGGCGTCATGGCGTATGTAAAACCGGAAGAAATCGTCGAAAACATGCTGCAAGCGGGGGCGAAAAAAGCCAACCTGCCGGTCAGCCAGCTGTTGTTGCGTGGTTTTTTGTCCGGTGCTTTCCTGGGTTATGCCACCACGCTGGCGATTCTGGCGGCGACGCAAACCGGTTGGGGCATCGCTGGTGCTCTGGTGTTCCCGATGGGTTTTGTCATGATCGTGCTGCTCGGTCTGGAACTCGCCACCGGTAATTTCGCGCTGATCCCGATTGCCGTTAAAGACAACAGAGCGCCGTTCAACCGCCTGCTCGTCAACTGGACTTGGGTGCTGACCGGCAATCTGATCGGCAGCGTCACCTACGCGTATTTATACTGCATTGTAGCGACCAAAATGGGTTCTATCGATCCGGCCACCATCCCGGCATTGCACCGTACCATCACCATCGCCGAGACCAAGACGCTCGAATACGCCAAACTGGGCTTCGACGGCACGATCGCTGCGTTTACCAGCGCAATGCTCTGCAACTGGATGGTGACGTTGGGCGCTGTCATGGCCTTCACCTCGACCAACACCATCGGCAAAATCGCCGCGATGTGGCTGCCGATCATGACGTTCTTCGGTTTGGGTTACGAACACGCCATCGTCAATATGTTCGTGATCCCCGCCGGTATGTGGCTGGGTGCGGATATCACCATCGCGGATTGGTGGCTGTGGAACGGATTGCCGGTGATTGCGGGAAATTTGTTTGGCGGGATGCTATTTACCGGATTTATGTTGTATTGGAGTTATGGCAAATCGGCTAATCAGTCTTGATTATTTGGATTTTTACTATGCCCCGAACCGGCGCTTTACTTTCATTATCCCGTGAACATCATTCGTCGCTGGTGTTGGCGCGCGCTATCCGTCAAGCAGCGGGGAGCGGCGATAGTGCCGCTTTCCCGGCGATGATGAAACGCATCGAAGCACATTGGCGAACCGTATTGTGTGAACATTTTGCGCGAGAAGAACAATTGTTGCGTTTGGCGGCGGATGCAGTGGATGCTGCATCCGCCGATCGAATCCTGGCCGAGCATGCGGAATTGCGCAGTCTGGCTTGCGGGCCTTGTGCACTGGATTTGCCTGCGCGGGTGCAGCGGTTCGGTGAATTATTGGCTGTGCATGTGCGCTATGAGGAGCGTGTGCTTTTTCCGCAATTGCAATCGCACCCGAGCATCGATTCCGCAGCTACGGAATCGACCTAGCGCATATCAAGTCAAGCGGAGACAAGCGCGAATTTTCCGGAATTTCATCCGGCTAGAAAAACAAATCCCGCTACGCGAGCGGGATTTGTTAGCAATGCAGTGAAATGCGATTATGCGTTTGCTTTTTTGCGGCGTGCTGCGAAACCCAACAATCCGAGACCGGCTAACAGCATGGCATAAGTTTCGGGTTCGGGAACCGGTGCAATACCGGCGACACCAACTGTAAATCCATGCCAGCCTTCGGAAACATGGGTAAACGTGATGGAATCAAAAGAACCTGGCAATCTGATCACGCCGTGAACTTCACCGGAACCGAAGAATCCTGTGCTTGTTCCGTTCAGAATGGGTGTGCCGGAACCCCAGTATCCAGGACCGAAGCTGTCGATTACGATAGGCACGCCAAAATCCACGGTGTTGCCATTCCAGCTGACCAATCCGATGTATGGATCCACGACGGTTTGTGAAAATTTGATCGTGACGGTACCGCCTGTGCTAAGTGCAACGATGTCGGAAGCGGGCGGCGCGTTATCGACGGTGCCGTTGGTATACGCTGTTCCTGTCCAAAAATTCGTTCCTGCGCCGGTTGTTACGAAAGAATGCGCACCGGTAGCGGAGTAACCGACACCGACCGTGGTTGATCCAACCAACAGATCGCCGGATGCCGAAAACGAATCGGTTGAGGTGGTCCAATCCGTCCAGGATACGGTTACCGCAAATGCGGATGCAGAGAACAAAGTTGTAATGAGAGATCCGGCTGCGAGTTGTATGATGCGTTTCATGATGTTCACCTTATGCCTGAGTAAGTAAAAATAAATCCAATCGTTACCAACGATATATTCAACACTAAGGCGATATGCTAACCGGTAAGGCGGTTTAATGCTGTAGTCAGATGTTCCTTAATTTTTTAGGACGATTGCCCTGGTTACGGGGTACACGATGCGTGTAATTTGGCAAATTGGTTGTTGGAATAGGTATTCGCGGTCACCGGAAATTGTGTGGTACGCAAGGTTGATTGGGTTGACGAGAGGATTTCCCGCCGGGATGAAAGTTTACTTTACAGCGATGAATTAGCGGTTTGGTCCGGGTTAAGCAATTTTCTCCAGATCGCTGCCGGTTTTTTCAGCCGCGTATAAATGCACGTGCAACAGATCGTATATGCGCTCCCCGCTGAGTTGCTTCACATCGAATCCCGTCGCCAGCTGGATTTGCGTGAATTCCTTGCTGGCCAGGGTATCGTAGCCGATGTAGCCCATCGACCAGCGTGAGAAGCGGCGCGTGTCTACCGGCTCGAAATCAAGAACTACCACGTCGCCATGGCGCGGATCGCACTGAATGCGCTCAAAAGTTTCCTGAATCTGATCGTGCACGCCTTCGAGCACCTGAGCAAAGCATTCGCGGTTGAACATGAGCGCGCCGGTAATGCCGGATGCCGCATTCCGTTGCCGGGAAATGGCCAGTATCTGCTCGATTTCCTGATGAACATTTTCGTTGCTGCCAAGAATCGTATTGCGGCTTAAATAAATGAGCCGGTATAAATTTTGCGTCATGGTTGCTTCCTCACTGCGATGGTCATCGTAAACTATGATATGAGCGCTTGAATTTGTTCAGCCGGGACCGGTTTGCTGATTAAATAGCCTTGAATTTCCATGCAACCATTACGTGCCAGATAATCGAACTGCTCTTCTGTTTCAACGCCTTCGGCCAGGGTTTTTATCCCCAGCGCGTTACCGAGCGTGATTACCGCTTTAATCAGGGTGCGTGACTTGTCAATTTGCATACGGTGAACAAACGATTGATCGATTTTGATTTTTGAAAACGGAAAACTGCTCAAATAATTGAGAGAAGAATATCCTGTGCCAAAATCATCCATCGCGACGGATACGCCCAACGCCTGTATTTCCCTGAGTTGTTCCAATGCGTTGGTTACATTTTTGATCAGCAAGCCCTCGGTGATTTCCAGTTCCAGGCGCTGCGGCGTGAGGCCGCTGGCTGAAAGCGCCGCTTGAACGATTTGCTTCAGGTTGCCGCTTTCAAACTGCACGGGAGAGACATTGACGGCGATCTTGATGTCTTCCGGCCAGGCCGTTGCTTCCCGGCAAGCCGTTTGCAGCACCCACTTGCCGATTTCGTGAATTTCCCCGGTTTCCTCCGCCAGTGGAATAAAACGGACCGGCGATATGATTCCGGCACCCGGTTTTTCCCAACGGATCAGTGCTTCAAAGCCCACTATTTTTCTATCCTGCATGCGGACTTGCGCTTGATAAAATAACGTAAATTCCTGCAAAAAAAGCGCGCGCCGCAAGCCAACCTCAAGATCATACTGTTCACCCGCATTCTTTTGCAGCGATTGCTCATACAAGCGGTAGCTCCCGCGCGCGTTGTGCTTGGCATCATGCAGCGCCAATTCGGCATGCTTGATCAGATCGTCGCTTGATTCGGTATCTTGATGCAAAATCGCCAGTCCGATGCTGGCGCTGATATTGGCTTGTTGACCATTGATCAAAAAAGGGCGCTTGAGCAGCTCGATGATGCGTTCCGCCATTGCGATAGCAGCGACGGGTTGATTTTGATTGATTTGCAGCACGACGAATTGATCGCCTGCAAAATGCGCCACGAGATCATCCGAGCGAACGATGCGTAACAACCGCTGCGCGGCAAATTTCAATAATTGATCACCGGCATCGTGCCCCAGCGTTTCATTGATCCGCTTGAAGCGATCCAGGCCGATCATGATCATGGCCAGCGAAGCAGCGCCGGATTCATCCGGCTTCCAATGTGCGATGCATTCATTGAGCATGCCGCGACTGGCCAATGGCACAGCGCTATGATTCTGTGCCTGATGGTTGATTCCGGATTGAGAAAAATTGCCGGAAGACAGATTCTCAACCATGATCAACCGCTGTTCCTGATTGCACGCGATGACATGCACATGAAGCGTTTTGTTATCGACGGCGGAAACCAGTTTGATCGTTTCCGTATGCTGCCCGGCAACGGCTTGCCGGAGTAAACCGGCTGCCGATGCATTGAGCGGTGCGATCAAATCAAACAATGTTTTATTCGCAACATCCGCTGGCAGGGCAAGTAGATTCAGAAAAGCCGGATTGGCGGAAATGATTTTTCCTGCCGTATCCACCCAAGCGAATCCGCAAGGCGAATCGATAGCCGTAAAATCCATTGCACTATGCTGTGATTGACGATTGTTAATCTTGAGCTCCCCAATGGCTGAATGATTCAGGGAATTATAAATCATTCCAATTCCAAACCGGGATGGCGAATGATGATGTGATTTACATGAAGAATCTCTGCTGCACTATGTGCTTGTGCTTATTGAATTGACCCTGAAAGGCGAAAAGGGGTAGGTCTAGAATCAAGAATGTACTGAACACTATTATTGATGAGTGACCTGAACCTGGCGCGAATTTACCGGTAAACTTCGCGGCGATGGCCGATGCGAATAACTAACACCGTCAATTGTGCATCATGCACTTCGTATACAACGCGATACGAACCGATGCGAATGCGGCGCAGTCCTGAATATTCTCCTTTGAGCACGCCACCAGCAGCCGGGTTTATTTTAAGTTGATCAATCGCTTCGATAATGCGGAGCCGATCTTCATAGGCTATGTTTCTTAATGACTTCAGCGCGCTTTGCTTAATGCTGACGGAGTAACTCATGCTTTGCGGTTTCCCAATCTAATACTGGATCAGCCGGATCGCGCAAAACTTCTATGGCACGGGAAATATCTTCAAAATCGTCCAGGTAATATTCAACAGCCTGTCTGATTACATCGGCACGCGTGCGATGCAATTTTGTAGCAGCTTCATCCAGAGCAGCAATCAATTCATCCGGTAGTCTTGCTGATATTTGGCTCATTTCAGGGTTCCAATTTTAATTTTTAATGTCAACGAAATTCACTGAATGTCACATTAGCGTAAGCTTATACATTTTGCAAATTAAATTCGGTTAATGTGCCTTGTGGATTGCCATTGTTGATCCTGGATGACGCAAGCTTATCCAGGCTACTGGTTCATGATCAATAAAACCGATGCGCCAAGCCAAAACCGTCAAACAAAAGTCGCTGACGATACTCCGAATTGCTTGCTCAATGTCCGGATCTGGCGGATGTTGAGTTCTCGCTTGCCGGATAGAATTTCCGAGACGACATCTTGGCTGTCGATTTCTGTTAAATCGTTTTGTTTAAGCCCATGCTGTTGTTGCATGAGGAATTTGAGCGTATCGATGTCGGTTGTATCGGGTGAGCGCAAATGTAGTGTTTCATAATCTTCGATCAGATCGCCGACGATATCGGCCAAACTCATAGCCGGATGTTTGAGAGTATCTTGGATTGCACGCACCATGATGACACTGAGATGCCGCGGGAGGATCCTGACATCAAAGTCCGCCCAGCGGGTTTGATGCTTCGGAATGATTGGTGATTCGGAGCTGCCTTCACGGTTCCGAGGGATTCCGGTGGCAATTCACCGGATTGGCCTTTCAGGGTCTTACGGCTTTCACCATCGTAACCGGGATTTGGCTTTTTTTGCAGGGCACGTTTAAATAACGCTTTGGTGAGTTGTATGGATTATCGGCAATTCAGGTGACATTGCTCCATAAACTCACCATCTATTGCATTGCTATCTATTGTAAATTTCTCAAAATTTCTGCCCCTACATCAATATCGGTTGTTTCGCAGGTATGTGTCTGACCTACGCTCCCGATGACAGGCACCTTGATTTTGTTGCCACATTCCCGGAATGGAATGTCAATTTTGGCTGACTTCAGTTCAAGAGGAAGTTCCCCGGTTACCGCTATAAGATTCTGGGAAGTATCGGTTACGATTCCATCTCCCTCTTTGAAATCCACTAAGCCGGTCAAGGTAGGCTGTCCCGTTCCAATGATTGAAACGTAGGATACATTCGCTGGAAGGGGATGCGTAGTCAAGTCATTCAGCACATCCAAAGCTGAACTGCTGGGCTGTAAATCTCTGATTGAAACACTGTTTGAGTCGATATGGTAAGGTAGAAGATCGCAAATGCCGACTTTATCGAAAATGTCGAAAATATCGAAGTTAACGTGACATGTCTCGGCCCAGAAACTCCCTTGATGTGGAGTTCCTATCGTAATGAGTCTCGCAACATCATCCCGGTACGGAATTGCCGTTGATGAATCGAACACGCGAGCCAATCCCTGCAGATATTCTCTAGCAGCAAGACCACCTGTGCTATGGCCAATCAAAAGGACTTTTGTGGCTCCGGGGTTTGCGTCTAAAACCGCTTGAATGATTACAGCTAATTCTCCTCCCTGAACATCAAGGGGTAATTCCTGATTGTCAGAGAAATTTGCTGTGTAGAAGTTACCGGCGCTTCCTGTACAGCCCATAGAATCCGCTGGGCAGCTGATAGTAACAGTTTTGGCGGCTGGGTTAAAAGCAGGGATCCCGCCAAATGTCCAACCAGCGTTGTTGATGAGATATTCCCTATAAGTTGCCCATGTGTCCGCAGAGGAAGCGATACCATGAACAAAGATAATAGGGTACGGCTTTTCTCCACACCCTGATTCTTTTAGTAAAAGGGATAAATCTCCCATATCCCGCGGCGTGGCATCGCTTGGTCCCTGATAGTAGACATGATTATCTGTAGAGGAAACGCCTACATACGCATTGGTGCCGGGGTAATAACGATAGATGTAGGGTGACGCGAATTGCACGCCTGATACCGGCGGCGAAAACAGGCTGGGATAGAAAGTTTGCGCCCAGTTCATCATGCACACTATACCCGGCGGTGTTGCGGTATCCGCTTTCACTGCTGAATCATCAGCCGATGCGGTTTTGCAAAACGTTACGAGAATTAACAATCCAAGTACGTGCACTAGCAAGGAGTTGTTTTTACGTTGTTGGTTATCCATAGTATTTTTCCAAAGTAAAGAAGCAAGGCGGCCAATGATGAGAAATTATCCATACTGAATAACCAGATCTCGAAACGAGACTGGTGCCGCATCAAAAGCTTCGAGAATACTATAATGATGAATCTAATCGCGGTCGGTACGGAAGCGCACATAAAATGCGGGGTTGTGAATAGCGGATTGTGAGAATGCCGACGGCAACGGCTCCAGCCGCCGCAATGTTTTGATACTGCAGCCGGTCAAAGAGTACCGGCACACAAACTGATCACCGCGTTTCTATCCTGCGCTGACATTCCGGGGCGGCCTGTAAGCTGAATATCACTGCTTCACCAGATATCGAAACATAGGGTGTGTGTGCCACCGTACAGAACCGATGATATTTCAAGGAGATAATTAATTTACTACTAACCCACTCGATTGAAGTTTAAAAGGAGATCGCGATGCTTAAAACCAGTTATTTTAGCCGCCTCACAAAAGGAGCCGGTTCGTCGCGGAATATTTCAGCTTTTAAAAACCGGCAAGAAGGCAAAATGGGTTACATCCTATTGTGGCTTCTAGGAATTCCCTTACCCATTCTGTTTTTCGTCTTTCTGTTGCGGGGTTGCGACTAGTCCGGTAAATCAGGAAAGAAAATTCTGCAAAAAACACTTTCAACCGATGACTTGGTTTTTCTTGTTCCGGTATTGAATGATCGCTCAGCGGAAATTATGCCGGGTGCGGTATTGATAGCGAAGAATGCGAAGGCTTGCGAACTTTTGATGCACTCGAGGAGAATGATATGCTCGTAACATTTACAACCGATGCGTATGCCGACATAACGATGTTCGGCGACGTTGCGCTTGCTATGCTTAAAATGATGGGACACAGCAAAACAGTCCCCGGCGCTATTTTGGCCGCGGATGTTCCTATGGCATTGGATCGATTAAAAGCCGCAATAAATGCAGATAACGCTTCTCCGCCTGCTGAGAAAGAGAACGAAGATGAACCGGTAGTGAGTATGGCCGATAGAGCGCTACCGCTGATTGATTTACTGACTGCTGCAGCCGAGGCTGAGTGTAACGTGATGTGGAAATAGTTTTCTATATCAAGAGAAAGATCTTCATCAGTATTTTCGTCAATCTTATTCACGATGAATACTTGGGTAATGTCGTTATTGTTCCCCGCCGGATAAAAATGATATTGGCTAAATATTTCCTTGCGCTTTCTATATCACCGATCCAATCCGGTGACTTTCTGACTGAAAATAACAAGACCTTCGCTATCAATTAGTAGCGTACCGAGTTTTTTCTCGATGCGATTTCCCAATCTAGAATGGGATCAGCCGGATCGCGCAAAACTTCTATGGCACGGGAAATATCTGCAAAATCGTTGAAGCAATATTCAACAGCCTATCTGATCACATCGGCACGTGTGCAATGCAATTCTCGAGTTTTTATTTCAACGAAATTCATTGAATGTCACATTTGTGTCGGCTGATATATTTTGCAAATTAAATTCAGCTAATGTGCCTTATGGATTGCCTTTGTTGATCCTGGATGACGCGAGCTTATCCAGGCTACTTGCGATTGAGTACAAGCCATATTTTTTATTGTCTGCATTGATTGTAAAATGCAAGTATAATTTAATAATTGCAAAGAGCAAGTAAATCTACAGTGTAGACAAACACAAAGTTATGACAAAACTAAATCAGATCGGCCGTTCCTCCTGCCCAGTCAGCTGCGCATTGGACATAATCGGCGATAAATGGACGCTGCTTGTGGTCCGTGACCTCATTTTCTTCCGTAAACGATACTTTGGGGATTTTCAAAATTCCCCAGAAAAAATCGCCACCAATATTCTTTCCGATCGCCTGAAAAGGCTGGAGGAATGCCACATGATTTTGCGGCGCCAAGATCCGGCTAATGCACGAAAGGTTATTTATATGCCTACTGAAAAATGCTTGGATCTGGTTCCCCTGATTATAGAGCTGGTAAGTTGGGGCGCAAAATATGTTCCTGAAAGCGATGCGCACGAAGATCTGGTTCAACGATTTCAACAGAATCGGGCGGAATTCATGGCGGAAATACACCAATCCCTGCGTGAAGAAATGGAGTGAGTAAGAATAAAAATCAAATATTCAAAAACTTAATTTTATTGGACTGCCCGTGGCATTACTGCCACGGGTGCAGCATGACATGCCCCCTACAGGGCATCTACTTAATAAACTTAATGCAAAAGGAGTTTCTATGCTAGATCAATCAAATGCCGAGCGTACCCTTTACGGATTCTGGCTTTCACCATATATGAGTCAGGTCGCACATTTCCTCTCGGAAACCGGGCTAAATTATCGCTATGAGCGAGTGTCGCCGTTTCAGGGGAGTACACTTACCCCCGAACACAAAGAACGAAATCCTCTGGGAAAAATTCCCACTCTTAGTGATATCAACGGCGTTAATATTTCGGAAAGTCAAGCGATCTGCCGCTATCTCGCGAGAATCTACCCCGAAGCGCGGAGGTTTTATCCGATTGACGATCCATTGTTGTGCGCAGAGATTGATGCTAAGAATGACTACATTGCTTTCTCGATCGCTGGTCCATTTTTTAATTGGTTTGTTGTCAGCGCGTATTTCCCAAAAGCATGGAAACTCAACGTCGAAAAAGAAGCGCATACATACAGTCTTTGTTCTGTCTTAATGACTAAAATGTGGTTAACCCGGCTTGTTAATGGTTCGAAAATGGAACCGTTCCTTTTTGGCAATGAACCTTTTCTACCGGATTTCCAGTTGTTTTATACGCTCGAACTGAGTCAAATGTTTTCTGAGTTGTTCGAAATGCCTGAGATGCATTTATTTCGAGACGATGCAATATTGCAGAAGTTTTACTATGCAATGTGCGAGCGCGCTTCTACACGCGAAATACTGATGGCTAAAGAATCAGAATTGGATGTTACTAAGAATGAGCTCTTCGGGGGATTCGGTGAAGCTTATCTTGATAAGCATATCGATAGAGGAATTCTGGAAAAGGTATTCGGGCATACAGTCTGACTAAAATCAGATTTTCTATTGGGTTCCAAAAGACGCTGCAACATGAAAGCTATTGCTTATCCAACCGGCGATACTGAATCGCTTCCGCAATATGCTGATTGCTGATTTTCTCGATCCCAGCCAAATCTGCAATCGTTCGCGCGACTTTGAGAATACGGTGATACGCCCGCGCGGATAGGTTTAAACGGCTGATTGCTTGTTTCAGCAGATTCTCGCTTGCGTCATCGAGTGCGCAGAGCCGATCAATTTCCTTAACGCTTAAGCGGCTGTTGGTTTCCCCTTGCCGGTCAAGCTGCAGTTGATGCGCTTTTTCTACACGCTGGCGGATGGTGCTGCTTTTCTCGCCCGTTGTTTGTTGCTTCATTAATTCCTGCTGCGGCACGGCGGGTACTTCGATTTGCATGTCGATGCGGTCGAGTAATGGGCCGGAGATCCGGCCGCGGTAGCGAGCGATCTGGTCGGGGGTACAGTGGCATTTGCCGGAGGGGTGGCCTAAATAGCCGCAAGGGCAGGGGTTCATCGCGGCAATTAACTGAAATTGCGCTGGAAATTCGGCTTGCCGGGCGGCGCGGGAGATGGTGATTTTTCCGGATTCGAGCGGTTCGCGCAGGACTTCCAATACTTTGCGGTCGAATTCGGCCAGCTCGTCCAAGAATAGTACGCCGTGCATCGCCAGTGAAATTTCCCCGGGGCGCGGATGGCTGCCACCGCCGACGAGTGCGATGCCGGAGGCGGTGTGGTGCGGGGAGCGGAATGGGCGTTTTTTCCAGTTATCGGTATTGAAGCTACCCTGGCTCAATGATTGTATTGCGGCGGATTCCAACGCTTCCGCTTCGGTCATGGGCGGTAGAATACCGGGGAAGCGCGCCGCCAGCATCGATTTTCCGGTACCCGGCGGGCCGATCATCAGCAGGCTGTGTCCACCGGCGGCCGCGATTTCTAGCGCGCGTTTGGCGTGCACTTGTCCTTTGACTTCGTCCAGATCCGGATAAGCTGAGCTACTGGAATCCCTGTCATTTTCGAACGCATTTTGATACACCGGCAAGGGTTCGTGTCCGCTCAAGTGTGCGCACACTTGCAGCAGCGACTTGGCGGCATAGATCGTAGCATTGTTGACGAGCGCCGCTTCAGCGGCGTTTTGTTGCGGTAACACAAAACTCCGGCCGGATTGCGATGCGTTGTAGGTCATCGCCAGCGCGCCGTGGATTGGCCGTAATTCGCCGGTCAGCGCGAGTTCTCCGGCCCATTCGTATTGATCCAGCTTATCGCCGGGAATCTGCCCCGTCGCCGCGAGTATTCCCAAAGCGATGGGCAAATCGAAGCGCCCGCTTTCTTTGGGCAGATCGGCGGGCGCCAGATTCACGGTAATGCGTTGCGCGGGGATTTTGAATTGCGCGTTTTGCAGTGCCGCGCGGACGCGGTCTTTACTTTCTTTGACTTCGGTATCGGGGAGTCCGACGATGGTGAAGCTGGGCAAACCGTTGGCGATGTGTGTTTCCACCGTCACCAACGGTGCTTGAATACCTGCCAGCGCCCGGCTATACAGAACAGCGAGAGACATAGGCGTGTCGCAATCCTAGCGGCGCAAGTACGGCCTGGAGCAGGTCTGAACGAAGCCAGGAATGATGACCTGTGTGACTTACCCTTCGGTTTGCATTTGATCCGAAGTCACATTTCTTTCCGCTGATGCGGGGGTGGATTGATTAAAGCGTGCTTCCAGTTCAGTGACCCTGGCTTCGAGCAGGATTAATTTCTCCCGGGTGCGTTGCAACACTTCCTGCTGGATATCAAATTCATCGCGCGTAACGAGATCAAGCCGTGAGAATGCGCCCGATAACAGGACGCGGATATTTTTTTCGATATCTTTGGCCGGGCTGTTCTGCAATATTTCGCTGACTTTGGTATTGATTTCGTCGATTACATTTTTGTTAAGCATTGATGTTCTCCTTGTTGATGACTTACCAGTTGATCAGCTGATTGGGATGGCTACGTGATAAAATCCAAAACACTTTTTACTTTACGAAAACGGATTATCCACTGTTATTCAATTGGGTTCCAGTTTAAACAAACTGTGAACAATCGCCGGTTATTGTGCCATGTTGCCGCCAACCGGTGAATAGATGAATACACTCAATTAATGCTTTGTTTTAATACCGGTAAATTATCCGGGTACATCAATGGAACGTAAACAATTACTTGAACATTGGCTGCAGGATCAATTTCCCGCGCAGCCATTTACTCTGCAGCCTGCATCCGCGGATGCCAGCTTCCGCCGCTATTTCCGCGCAACGTTCGGCGATCGGACATTCATCGTCATGGACGCGCCGCCGCAACAGGAAGACTGCACGCCGTTTTTGCGCGTGGCGGAGATTCTCGCGGCCAGTGGTGTGCATGTGCCGGAAATACTGGCGCAAAATTTGGATTTGGGTTTTTTGCTGTTGTCCGATCTGGGCAATACGACCTTTTTGCAGGCGTTGAATGACCAGCCTGGCGATGCCAGCCAGCTGTACGGCGAAGCGATGGATGCGTTGATCAGCATGCAATTGTCGCATCAAGCGGAAAATTTACCGGCTTACGATGAGGCGCTGTTGCAACGGGAACTGGATTTGTTTCCGGATTGGTATATCGCAAAACATTTGCAAGCGGATTTGTCGGAACAGCAACAAACTGTTTTACGCACGGCTTTTGCCCGGATTCTGCAGAACAATCTGGCGCAACCCAGAGTACTGGTGCATCGCGACTATCACTCGCGCAATCTGATGGTGACATCCCCGAATCCGGGCGTCATCGACTTTCAGGATGCCGTGTATGGCCCGATTACCTACGATCTGGTGTCGCTATTCAAGGATGCCTATATCCGCTGGGACGAGGAGCACATTCTGGATTGGTCGATCCGTTATTGGGAAAAAGCACGCAAGGCCGGATTGCCGGTCACTGCCGATTTCGCGGAATTTTACCGCGATTTTGAATGGATGGGTGTGCAGCGCCATCTCAAGGTGCTGGGCATTTTTGCTCGCCTGAATTACCGCGACGGGAAAGCAAACTATCTGAACGATATGCCGCTGGTGATGGAATATCTGCGCAAAGCATGCGAACGCTATCGCGAGCTTGGCCCGTTGCTGAATTTGCTGGATGAATTGCATCCGGTTGAATCAGGTCAGAAAGTTGGTTATACCTTCTAAACCCATTCCCTATAAAGCGATGATTCTCGCGGCCGGGCGCGGCGAGCGCATGCGCCCGCTGACCGATGCGCTACCGAAACCTTTATTGAAAGCGGGCGGTTCTGCGTTGATCGAATATCAATTGCACAATCTGGCGCGCGCGGGTTTTACCGATATCGTCATCAATCATGCCTATCTGGGAGAAATGATAGAAAATGCATTGGGTTGCGGTGAGCGTTATGGTGTTACTATCCGCTATTCGCTTGAAAAAGTGGTGCTGGAAACGGCGGGCGGGATAGCCAATGCGTTGCCCTTGTTGACGGATGAATTCGCTAATCTGCCGTTTCTCGTCGTTAACGCGGATATTTTTTGCGATATGGACTACGCGGCGCTGCTGCCGGTTTTGCATGCGATGCAAACGGACACACACCGGCGGCTTGCTCATCTGGTCCTGATTGACAATCCGCTGCATCATGCCGATGGTGATTTTGCGTTGCAGGGCGATCAAGTAAAATTGACCGGTAATCCTAAGCTGACATTCAGCGGTATCGGCATCTATCGAGCACAGCTTTTTAGCGGCATATCACCCGGTTTACCGGTAAAACTGGCGCCGCTGCTGCGGCAAGCCATGACAGAAGGAAAAGTCAGCGGTGAATATTTTTCCGGCCAGTGGGTCGATGTCGGAACACCGCAGCGGCTTGAATGGCTGGACAAACAACTCCAATCGCGCGCAGAATCAGCCGCAGGATCGGTTTAAGGACATCAGAATTCGTTTATGACACATTTTTCACATTTCATCGCCCGCCGCCAGCATCTGGCCAGCACAATGCAATCCGGCATCGCCGTCATTCCAACAGCGCCGGAACGGTTGCGTAACCGGGATGCGCATTATCCGTACCGGTTCGACAGCTATTTTTATTATTTAACCGGATTCCGCGAACCCGAAGCGGTGCTGGTGCTTGTTGCCGCGACCGGTAAAACGCCGGTGAAGCATATTTTATTCTGCCGCCAGAAAGACCAGGAACGCGAGATCTGGGATGGTTTCCGTTATGGCCCAGAGGCCGCCAAAACAATTTTCGGTTTTGACGAAGCATACCCAATCGATCAGCTGGATGAATTGCTGCCCAAATTATTGGCCGATCAAACGGCTGTCTATACGGCGTTGGGATTGGACGCGGCGTGGGATCAACGCGTTATCGGCTGGTTAAACCGGGTGCGCGAACAAGCCCGCACGGGTGTCGCGGCGCCGGAGCAAATCCGCGATAGCCGGGTATTATTGGATGAAATGCGTTTGATCAAAGGCACCGACGAATTGCAGATCATGCAGCGCGCCGCGGATATCTCGGCACAAGCGTATCAGCGCGCGATGCAGACGGTGCGTCCCGGCATGCGCGAATTTGAGATCGAAGCGGAATTGCTTTATACCTTCTACCGGCACGGGTCGCAGGCACCGGCTTATACTTCTATTGTGGCGGGCGGCGCGAATGCGTGTGTGCTGCATTATGTGCAGAATGACGCCGAGCTGAAATCGGGCGATTTATTACTGATCGACGCCGGGTGCGAGTTGGATGGCTATGCGTCGGATATCACCCGCACATTTCCAGTGAACGGTAAATTTACCGCCGCGCAGCGCGATGTGTACCAGCTGGTGCTGGCGGCGCAAGCCGCTGCGATTGCGCAAGTGCAGCCGGAAAAGCACTGGAATGATCCGCATCAAGCGGCATTGCACGTGCTGGCGCAGGGTTTTATCGATCTGGGATTGTGCCAAGGCAGTGTCGATGCCGTGCTGGAATCGGAAGATTACAAACGCTTCTACATGCACAGAACCGGGCACTGGCTAGGCATGGATGTGCACGATGCCGGTGAATACAAGCAGAAGGGCGAATGGCGCGCATTACAGCCCGGCATGGTACTCACTGTTGAACCGGGGTGTTATATCCGTCCGGCGGATAATGTGCCGGAACATTTCTGGAATATCGGTATCCGAATAGAAGACGATGTCGTGGTTACCCCATCGGGTCATGAGATTTTGACGCAGGCAGCGCCCAAAACAATTGCCGAAATAGAGGAGTTGATGCAATGAGCGACGAAGAAAGGAAAATTATTATCAGCAGGGTTTCCGAGTACCGCCAGGACGAATCGGGCCAGTATCAGCGCGTACCGGTTTCTCCGGTGAATCGCTGGCTGACCTATGCGATACTTATTCCCGTTGTGGCGATCATGATCGTACTCGGCATGTTCTTTTTTGCCGCCTTTCTTGCTCTGCTGGCGGTGGCCATTTTGGTGGTTGGAACACGTTTCTGGTGGCTGCGCAGAAAGTACGAAAACGCCATGCAACATCCCGGCGATGCCAACCGGCAAGCGGAAACGGATCAGACCGTGATCATCGAAGACGCGCAGATCATTGAAGAAACGGAAGCCCGCAACGGGCAGAAGAAACATTAAACCGGGTTAAATCAATCCGCGTTGATTACCAATTATTTCGATGGAATCAATTTCATCTGTCTTTCAGCAATCCCCGGAAGAAACGCCGTCGGTTTCCCGCTGATCCAGTTGGCGTGTCCGCTGCCGTAATACGGCGACAGCGGGTGCCCGCTTTGTCCGCCGGGCATATCAAAATACCCTTGCTCTTCCTGCCCCGGCGCAACTACCGAGCGTTGTGACGCGCCAAAATTGGGCGATTGTACGCGTGGTATGTTGTGATCGCCGGGCAGCGGGTCATGCGGCATATCCAGCCATTGCGCGATCCATGCGGGCAGTTTCTGGCTGAGCGGATGTTTGATTTGTGCCGCGTTTTGCATTCCCCAGTTTCGTCCGGTAATACCGCCATCCTGCTGCAATTGCGTTGCAACCGTTTGCGCGCAGCGGTAGAGCAATTCATCCCAGGTTTCATACAGTGCCGGAAGCAGATGCTGCGGCTGATGATCGATCAATTGCCAGAGAATCGACTCGGTTTGGCTCAGTCTGGGCAGTTCAAAATGTTCATGATGCTGACGTACCGGTGCGGCAAATCCGTTCAGCACGGTTTTCATCACTTCATAGCGGTACGCGCGCACGATGCGGTACGCGACGGAGTCCACGGCAGCTTGTTCATTCCAACCGGTAAGCGCGGTTTTCATTAGCGGAATCCATGAAGCTGCGTCGTCTGTCGTTTCAAGTGTGGTTTGCAACAATCGATGCCAGCGTGTGAGTAACAATGCGCGGTAATCCAGTTGAATGGCTTGTAAGTCATCGACCGTAAACTGTTCTCGAGCCAATAAGCTGTCACGGATTTGCGTGGCGCGTGCGCCCAGATCGAAGCCGCCGTTGCCCAGCAGCGCGAGTTGATCGCCCGAAACGGTGCGCGAATTGGCCGACCATAATCGCTGCGAGGCGGGATTGTGCAGTACGGGATAATGCCCGGGGTCGAGCCAGCCATGCCAGCCGGTATTAGGTTGCGTCCAATCGGCGGGTATTTGCGCGTCATAATGACCGGAACGCGCGGGAATGCGGCCCGCGAGCGTCCAGCTGATATTGCCATCGCGATCACCGGCGATGAAATTTTGTACCGGAATACCGAATCGTTGCGCAATGCTGGCGGCCTGTGTGGCGGTTTTTACTTGTTCCAGTTGGATCAGATTGAGATTGACGGCTTCCGGCCGCAGTGCAGTCCAGGCCAGCGCCAGCGGGGTTTTATCATGATCTTCCGCAATGACCGGTCCCCATTCGGTTTCGGTAATCGTCAACACTTCATCCGAGGCGTTGCGGATGCGGATAGTTTCTTCGGCGATCCGCAGCGGTTGCCAGCCGGTTGCGCTGAGATAGCGCGTGTTATCGCGGTCATCGATGGTAATGCGCACCCAATCGGAGAAATCGCCATGACTATTGGTAAAACTCCATGCGATGTGCCGGTTCGATCCGGTCACGATCGAAGGCACGCCAGGCAAGCTGATGCCGGTGATGTCATGCAGTTGCTCTGTTGCGGCCGCATCGGGATAAATCAGCCGGGAACGGAACCACAGATTCGGCACCCGCAGCGTCAAATGCATGTCGTTGGCGACGATTGCGGCGCCATCGGCCAACGCGCCGGAAACCGCGAAACTGTTACTGCCCGGGGATTGTTCCGTGCCTGGGCGGCCATCCTTGAATAAATGTTTATCCAGCACTTGCAGGTTGATATCGTTTACTGGCGGGAGTGGTATCTGATCAATCGGCGCATCCAGCAGCGGTGCGTCCCAGTTCCCGGCATTCTGCGTCAGAAACTGATAGACCGAGGCGGGTAGCGTTGCGTGCATACGCGATAGCGCCAGCTCCCGGTCGATATTTTCTTGGTTCAAGGTAAAAAACATCGCATAAATGACCAGGATACTGTCCTCGTTGCGCCAAGCGACAGGCTGGTTTTGTGTCAGCAAATAAGGAAACGGGCGCACCGCCAAAGCGGCGAATCCCTGGTTCACGCCGGTGCGGTAAGCATCCAACAATTGCCGCTGTTCCCCGGAAAGCTGCTTCAGCACCTCGGTTGCGCGGGCGCGCATGCGGAATAACCGTGCTTTACGGTCATGCGGCGCTGCACCGGAGCCGAATAATTCGGCCAATTCACCCGCCGCCTGACGGCGCATCAAATCCATCTCGAAGAAACGTTCCTGTGCATGCACGAAACCCAGTGCTTGCGCCAGATCCAGCCGGTTATCACCCTGCAAGGTAACGCTGCCCAAGGCATCCCGGTCGATGGCTACCGCGTCGGATAAACCGGGCAGCGCCATTTCGCCGTCATAACGCGGCAAGCTGCCACGCAATAATAAAGCCGCTGTAAGCATCGAAAAGCACACGATTAGCAGGCTTGTTATCAGGAAGGGGCGGATAAAACGTAACGTAGACTGCATAAGGAAATGAAAGTAATTAGACCGTTGGGTGAATACCGGTGAATGGCATGCACAGAATGCGCGATATCATGCGTGAATTATTATCTAAAATATTGATATTAATAATTATTAATCATTGTTTTCAATATTTCGATAATAAAGGGGATGATTCCTTCTTTATTCCCGCTATTGAATCCCAGTGTTCGCAATGATAATTCATTTGCAGATATTTGGAGTTTGTCATGGCTGAAGATAGCGATTTAGAACGTACCGAGGAGGCGACGCCGAAGCGCATAGAGAAAGCGCGAGAGGAAGGGCAGGTTGCGCGTTCTCTGGAACTGACTACGTTTACTGTATTACTGGCGTCCGCTGCCGGAATACTGTTCATGGGAACCGGCATGATGGACAAATTGCTGAAACTCATGAAAGCGGGCATGCAAATGGACCGGGAGCTGGCATTTCAGCCGGACCTGATGATCAACCGCATGTATGAGCTTGCTTTTGAAGCTTTGATCGCAATCGCACCTTTGTTGTTTTTACTGCTGGTCGTAGCATTCTTCGCACCGATGTCATTGAGCGGCTGGATGTTCAGCACCAAGGCGCTGATGCCCAAATTTGACCGCATTGACCCCATTAAAGGTATCGGCCGGATTTTCTCCGTGCACAGCTTGGTCGAGCTGGTGAAAGCGCTTCTTAAAACGATCGTGATTGGCAGTGTCGCCGCGCTGGTGATTTGGCACAACAAGGAATCCGTGATGATGCTGCTGACCATGCCTGTCGATCTTGGCATCAGCCGCACGGGTGAATTCCTGACCATGAGTTTTCTGCTGATCGTGGGCGCGATGATTGTGGTTGTAGTGATCGATGTGCCTTACAAACTCTGGGAACATGCCAAACAATTGCGCATGACCAAGGAAGAGATCCGCAAGGAGTTCAAGGAAAGTGAAGGCGATCCATTCATTAAAGCACGTGTCCGCGGTTTGCAACGGGAAGCCGCGCGCCGCCGCATGATGGCGGAAGTGCCGAAAGCAGATGTGATTGTCACAAACCCGACGCACTATGCCGTGGCGTTGCGTTATCACAGTAACAGCATGCGGGCGCCGAAAGTCATCGCCAAGGGCGTGCATTTACTGGCGGCGCGTATCCGCGAGGTCGCCGAAGAACATCGTATCCCGATTCTGGAAGCTCCGCCGCTGGCGCGTGCTTTATATCACCACGCCGAGTTGGAAAGTGAAATACCGGAAAAATTATATACCGCGGTTGCCGAAGTGCTGGCTTATGTTTTCCAGTTGAAGCGCTATAACGAATACGGCGGCAAAGCACCGCAGCCGCCGGTGGATGTGCCGGTTCCGGCTGAATTGGATCCGGGACAACAGGCAGTCTAACGGGACCGGATAATGTTGAACATGATTGATTATCAGTTTTTATCGAACACACTATGAATAATGCAGCTACATTGTCATCCGTAGGAATGCTTAATAATCTTAAGAATTTGGCCGGACCAATCTTGATTATTATGATTCTGGCCATGATGGTGTTGCCGTTGCCGCCATTCATTCTGGATGTGTTCTTCACGTTCAATATTGCGGTATCGATCATCGTGCTGATGGTCAGTCTGTACACCCGGTATCCGCTGGATTTTGCGGTTTTCCCGACCATTCTGCTGATTACTACTTTGCTGCGATTATCGCTGAATATCGCTTCCACCCGGGTGGTATTGCTTGACGGTCATACCGGGCCCGATGCGGCCGGTAAAGTGATCGAAGCGTTCGGACACTTTCTGGTAGGCGGGAATTACGCCGTCGGTATCGTCGTATTCATTATTCTGGTGGTGATCAACTTTGTTGTGATTACCAAGGGTGCGGGGCGGATTGCCGAAGTGAGCGCGCGTTTCACCTTGGACGCCATGCCGGGTAAGCAAATGGCCATCGATGCCGATCTGAATGCCGGTTTGATCGGCGAGGATGAAGCGCGCAAACGCAGAGCGACAATTTCTCAGGAAGCGGATTTTTACGGTTCCATGGATGGCGCCAGCAAATTCGTGCGCGGCGATGCCATTGCCGGCATCTTGATTATGCTGATTACCATCATCGGCGGGTTGATTGTCGGTGTCATGCAACACGATCTGGATCTGGGCGTGGCGGCAAAGAATTATACCTTGCTGACCATCGGCGACGGCTTGGTCGGGCAAATTCCGGCGCTGATCATTTCCACCGCTGCCGGTTTGATGGTGAGCCGAGTCACTACCGACGAGGATCTGGGCGAGCAAGTTCTGAATCAGATGTTCAGTCAACCGCAGATATTGGTTATTACTGCTGTTATTTTAGGTGTGATGGGAATGATTCCTGGCATGCCGAATTTTGTATTTTTGCTGATTTCGTCCATTTTGGGTGGAATAGCCTACTTGAAAATAAAAAATCCAGTTGTTAAGCCGGTTGAAACGGCGGTTCCGGAATTGCCTTCCATCGAAAAAACGGACGCAAGCTGGAGTGACGTCACGCCGATCGATACGTTGGGACTGGAAGTCGGCTATCGCTTGATTCCTTTGGTCGATAAAGCGCAACAGGGCGATCTGCTGAAAAGGATCAATGGCATCCGCAGAAAATTCGCCCAGGAAATCGGTTTCCTGCCGCCGGTCATTCATATTCGCGACAACCTGGAACTGCGTCCGAATGCTTATTGCATCACGCTAAAAGGATCGATCATCGGGCAAGGCGAGTCGTATTCCGGCATGTATCTGGCGATCAATCCAGGCCGCGTCACCGCGCAGTTGCCGGGTGCAGCGACGACCGATCCGGCGTTTGGTCTGCCCGCCGTTTGGATCGAAGCCAATTTGCGTGAGCAAGCGCAAATCAACGGTTATACCGTGGTCGATGCCAGCACCGTGGTGACCACCCATATCAATCATCTGATTCATATGCACGCAGCCGAGTTGCTGGGGCGGCAGGAATTGCAAAAGCTGCTGGACCATCTCAATGCGCAGTTTCCGAAACTTATCGAAGATTTGGTGCCGAAGTTGCTGCCGTTATCGACGGTACAAAAAGTTTTGCACAACTTATTGGAAGAAAATGTGCATATCCGCGACATGCGCACCATCATTGACGTGTTGACCGAATATGCGGCGCACACACAAGACGCGATCGAACTGACTGCAGTGGTCAGAACCGCTCTGGGGCGTGCGATCGTCGATCAATTTTATCCTGCCGGTTCCGAAGTGCAAGTCATGAGCCTGCATCATGACCTGGAGAACATACTGGGTCAGGTGATGCAGACCGGTGGCGGACAAGGCGCGGGGATCGAGCCCGGATTGGCCGATACCCTGTTGCGGGAAGCGCGTAACGCAGCGCAGCAGCAGGAAAAACTGGGATTGCCGATGGTGTTGCTGGCGCCGGGTCCGCTCCGCTTTTTGCTGGCTAAATTTTTACGCCGCGCGATTCCACAGTTAAGGGTGTTGGCGCATTCTGAAATTCCGGATTCACGAAAAATCAAAATCACTTCCGTGATTGGAGGTAACAAATGAAAGTAAAACGCTATCTTGCTTCCACATCCCGTGAAGCGCTCCGTCATGTCAAAGAGGAATTGGGTGAGGACGCGGTTATTCTGTCGAACCGGAAAACCCGCGACGGCGTGGAAATCATGGCGCTGGCGGATTCCGATATGACCGATCTGGTGCAACCCCACACCCCGTCAATACCGGCTATGTCGTCGATGAAATCAATGCCTTCAATGCCGCCGTCGCAGGGTATTTCGCATTATGAACAAAGCAAAATGCTGAGTGCGGCGGAACCGTATCCGTATCCGGCCATGCCACCAATGGGCAATGAACCGGCGGAATCCCGCAAAACGTCGAGCGATGTGCTATCCGCATCCTTAGCCAAGGATATCATCGCTGAGATCCAAGCAATGAAAAGCACGTTGGAAGATCAGCTTGCCACCGTGGCTTGGGGGAGTTTCACCCAACGCAGCCCGGAAAAAGTAAAGCTGTTACGTACCCTGCTGGATACGGGATTCAGTCCGCTATTGGCGCGCCGTCTGATCGACAAGCTATCCGCCGGCCTCGATTACGAGCACAGCCTGAAACAAGCCATGTCAGCGCTGGCATTTAATCTGCGGACAGCGGCCAGTGACGACATGATTGAAAAGGGTGGGGTGTATGCACTGATCGGCCCGACCGGCGTCGGTAAAACCACCACTACAGCGAAACTGGCGGCGCGTTGCGTGATCCGGCATGGCGCCGATAAGGTGGCGCTGCTGACGACCGATAGCTACCGTATCGGCGGCCATGAACAATTGAGAATTTATGGGCAACTGTTGGGTATTCCCGTGCGCAACATCAAGGATACCGAGGATTTGCAGCTGACGCTGTCGGAACTCAAAAATAAGCATATGGTGCTGATCGATACCGTGGGCATGAGCCAGCGCGATCAAATGGTGGCGCAGCAAATTGCCATGCTCAGCAACTGCGGCGCGGATGTGAAACGCATGCTCATTCTCAGCGCCACATCCAGTGGTAGCACATTGGATGAAGTGATTGCCGCCTATCAGAAGAACGGGATTTACGGTTGCATCATCACAAAAATCGATGAAGCCGCGAGCCTGGGCGTGGCGCTGGATGTCGTCATCCGCAGAAAATTGCCGCTGCACTATGTCGCCAACGGGCAGAAGGTTCCGGAGGATATTCACGCCGCCAATTCACGATATTTGCTGCATCGCATTTTTAAATCGGCGCCGGGCGATACGGCTTTTACTCTACAGGATGCCGAGTTTGCGTTGGTCATGGCGACGCGGAACACTGAGCCAGCACTATCGGAAGAAAGATCGTTAGCGGGATTCATGTATGACTAGGCTGATTTTACAAGACCAGGCCGCGGGCTTGCGCAATCTGACTTCCTATCAGAAGCGTGATCCGGCGCGCGTTTTTACCATCGCTGGCGGCAAATCGCGTGTCGGGAAAACCAGTGTGGTGGTGAATCTTGCGGCAGCGCTGGCGCAAAACGGTCAACGGGTTTTATTGATCGATGAAAATCCTTGCCATAACAATATCTGCACCAGTTTGGGTTTGCAGGCGCGTTTCGATTTGCTGCATGTGATTCACAAAGATAAAAGACTCGACCAGGTGCTGCTGCAAGGCCCGGAAAATATCACGATCTTATCGGCGATGCGCGGCATTCATGCATTGAACACGTTGAACCCGCTCGAACAGGATTGGCTGGTTAAGAGCTTTTCCGAGCTGACGGAGTCGGTCGATATCGTGTTGATCGATACCGCCATGACCGGCACGACGCATGTTCTACCGTTAAGCCTGGCTTCGGAGCAAGTCATGATCGTGATTTCCGGTTCTGCGGCGTCGATTACCGGTGCTTACGCGTTGATCAAAATCATGAGCCAGGAGTATTCCAAGCAGCATTTTCTGATTTTAGTGAATAAGGTTGAATCGGAAACGGAAGCATTGATGATTTACCAGAATTTATACCGGGTGGCGCGCCAGTATTTGTCGGTTTCGCTTGAATATGCCGGTTACGTTGAAAGCGATGAGCGATTACGCAGTGCAACGCAATTGTGTAAACCGGTGATTGAGATGTTTCCGGCTTCGCAAGCAACTGCTTGCTTCCGGCATGTGGCGGAAAATATTTTGCGCTCTACTTGCCCGGATAAATATAGCGGGGGAATGGATCATTTCATGCAGCGATTGATTATGACGAGTCATCTGAGTATGGCTAATTTTACGGTGTGATTGAATATGTATACTGCGACTGGAACTAAAACGATTGATAAAGAACAATTTATCACTGAATTTACGCCGCTGGTCAAGCGCATTGCTTACCATATGATGACGCGTCTGCCAGCAAGCGTACAGGTTGATGATTTGATTCAGGCCGGCATGATCGGTTTGCTGGATGCGATTAATCGCTACGAGGGATCTTACGGACGCCAGTTTGAAAGTTACGCGGCGCAACGGATACGCGGTTCGATCCTGGATGAGTTGCGCGAAGCCGATTGGCTGCCGCGCAGTATCCGGAAAAAGATGCGCCGGATCGAAGCGGCGGTGAACATGCTGGAACAACGCAATGGCTGCTCGCCGAGTGAACTGGATCTGGCAGCCGAGCTGGATATGTCGCTGGATGAATATCACGAGACCCTGCAAAGCGCACGCGGTGCGCAGTTGATTTATTACGAAGATTTTCAGCAGGATGATGAAGAGCCGTTTCTGGATCGTCTTTATATTGATTCCGAAGGTGATCCGCTGAATGCGCTGCTGGATGAGAATTTCCGCAGCACATTGATTGCTGCCATTGATAACCTCCCGCCGCGGGAAAAACAGGTCATGGGCATGCATTACGAGCAGGAAATGAATCTGAGGGAAATCGGCGAAGTCCTTGGCGTCAGCGAATCCCGTGTATGTCAGTTGCACACGCAAGCAGTGGCAAGGCTGCGTAGCCGCTTAAAAAATATTTGAAGTGTTTTATACCGGATTATCCGCGCCATTAAACGGATTATGTGATGCTTAAAAAATCAAAGATGGATTTGAACAGCGTCTTCGGCATTCTGCTGGCCTTGGTGGCGATCGTAGGCGGGCAGTTTCTGGAAGGCGGTCATCTCAGTTCTTTGTTGCAAGCGGCCGCATTTGTGATTGTGATGGGCGGTACTGTCGGAGCGGTTTTACTGCAAAGCCCGATGAAAATTTTTATCAATGGTGTGCGAATGGGCGCATGGGTTTTCTTTCCGCCGGAACAATCGCCGCAAGCGCTGATTAAACAAATTATCAACTGGGCGCATATCGCACGGAAGGAAGGGTTGCTGGTGCTTGAAGAGTTTGTTCCCGGCGTAAAAGATCCGCTGACAAAGAAGGGATTGCAACTGCTGGCGGATGGCAGTCCGCCGGAAAAACTGCGCGAGGCCCTGGAAATTGATGTCCTGGCTTTGGAGAATCATCAACGGCAATCGGCCCGGATCTGGGAAGCTGCCGGCGGTTATGCGCCGACGATTGGTATTTTAGGCGCTGTACTCGGATTGATTCACGTAATGGAAAACTTGTCCGATCCCAATCTTCTGGGAAACGGTATTGCGGTTGCTTTTGTGGCGACAGTCTACGGTGTGGGATTGGCCAACCTGGTTTTCTTGCCGGTAGCCAATAAACTCAAAACGATCATCGGCGAGCATGTCGTGATGCAGGAAATTCTGGTCGATGGCTTTGTGGCGATTGCGCATGGCGAGCATCCGCGCCTCATCGAGAGCCGGTTGAACGGCTATTTCATTTAAATCCGCTGCAAGCAGAATACCGGTCAGTCAATAATTCTTGAAAATCCGATGCTGAGAAAAAGAAAACAAAAAAATGACGATCATACTGAAAACCAGGAACGCTGGCTGGTGTCCTATGCTGATTTCATAACGCTGCTGTTTGCTTTTTTTGTGGTGATGTATGCCGTTTCATCGGTAAATGAAGGAAAGTACCGCGTTCTCAGTTCTTCGTTAGTGAGCGCATTTAAGAGCAGTAATCCGACAAACGCAGTGCCGGTGCAATCCACGGAATTTATACCGATCAATATCCATCCAACAAATGAAACGGATTCAATCAAACTGATTGATAATCTCAGTATTCATAAAGCGAAAAAACAAGAAAAAATGAAAAGCATGGCGAAAAATATTCTTCATGCTTTGGATCCTTTAGTGAAAGATGGTCAAGTGAGAATTACCCAGAGTTCTTTGGGAATAACGGTTGAGATCAATGCCAGCGTTCTTTTTTCACCAGGACAAGCTAAATTGGCTGAGAATTCAAGCTTGACGCTACAGGCCGTAGCCAATGTGATCAAGGGTCATGAACATGAGATTCATGTTGAAGGACATACGGATAATATGCCCATCCACAATGGCAGTTTTCCATCAAACTGGGAATTATCGACTGCGCGTGCCAGCAGCGTAGTCAGATTATTTATAGAAAATGGCGTTGAAGCGCACCGGCTGACTGCAGTGGGATATGGCGAGAATCGGGCAATAGAAAGTAATGACACCCCTGAGGGAAGAAAAAGAAACCGCCGGGTATCGGTTATGATTTTATCTGCCGATCCGGATAAAGTAACTGAAATTCCTATCGTTGAGTAATTGCGCAAAGATCAAATGTAAGTTTGACCTTTTGGGCCATAGAGCGAAACATTTCCTGCTGCACAGTGCAGTGCGGCGAAAGCGCGTTGATTATGTTGCAGTTGAGTTGAAATCATCAAACCGTTTGAATGATTCAGCTGTTGAGCTATTCTTGCCAAATCGAGTAATTCATTCCATAAATTTTTTACTTCTAATAGATCTGAATGTTGCTCGATTAATCCCATCAACCAGGCATCAATACTGTTTTTCTCCAGATTCAGCCCTTGTTTCTTAAGATAATCAGTGCGATGTTCATCAAACTGAATCAATTCTTCGATTAAACGTGATTTATCTGAAGCCAGGAAATCTATCGCTTCTATTTTTCCTTCCACGAGTGCATTTTCTTCTTTTTTGAGAATCTCAATAAAAGCTTGAAAAATACCTTTTTCATCCTTCAGTTCTTTCAAAAAGCACATTACGTGCTGTGATGGAGACATTAGACGGCACCTTTCTTCGATTGAATTAATTCTTTAACTGTTTCGAGTAATCGATCAGCCACAACTTCCGGATTTATCTGAAAATTACCTTCGCTAATCGCTTGTTTTATTTCCGCGACACGCGCAGTATTTACGATCGAGCCATTTGCGGAACTGCTATCAATACTTTGCAGTTTCGCCGCATTCGGGCTTAAGTGCACACTATCTTCTTGACTCGCATCCTTGCTCGTTGTGATATCCGCACGCCTTTTTCCATCACTGACAGATACGGTTGACACTGGCTGTAATGATTTATCTATTTTCATTTTTAGACCTCTTGACGAAATTCATTGAGTGCCTTATCGACACCTTTGCTCAGAACTTTAGTAATCAAAGCTTTTTCATGAAGCTTAGGAATATTAAAGCAAATGATTAAATTTTATTTTGTTGTAATGTTGTTACGACACAAGTTGAAATGAAATTCAGTGTTTTTTAAATATATATAATTCTATTATTTTGCAGGGTTTGGGTGACTGGTAAACCAAATGGATATCGTAGATAATCAATTTTCCTCGGAAATCATCATATATTATTTTTAACCGGTAGCTAAATGTCTTTCATATTTAAAGCAAGTGCCAGCGCATTTCGTGACTTAGTACGCTTCAAGATTGCTTGGATCATTATTTGGCCAATTTTGGTTTCGATCCTATTCTGGTTCATCATCGGTTTTGTTTTTCAGAATAGTTTTTCTGAATTAGTCGCCATGTTATTTGATCAGATTGGAATTGGCGAATGGTTGCGGAATCTTGAGTCCGATTGGGTGTCCGCTGTTATTCAGAATCTCATATACTTTATGGTGTATGTGCCGCTCGTAATAATGACAACACTGATGATTACCGCTATTTTTATAATGCCAGCGCTTATCAATCTGGTGGCGAATCGTGACTATCCCGAACTCAAGCGGGAATATGGCGGTTCCATCGCCGGCAGTGTCATCAATGCAATTCTGGCTTGCGGTGTTTTCATACTCATTTGGGTGGTCACGTTACCGTTATGGGCGGTAGGCGCGGGTATCATTATTCCTTTTGCTGCCGCCGCCTTTATGAATCAGCAGCTATTCCGCTACGATGCATTATCGGAGCATGCCAGCAAACAAGAAATCAAGACGATATGCGCGGAAAACAGATATTCACTGTGGGGATTGGGATTGTTGACCGGGCTAATTCAATTTATACCGGTACTCAATTTGCTGGCGCCAATTTATACCGCGCTCGCGTTTATTCATTTTGGATTGGATCATCTGAAGATCTTGCGCGCTCAAAATCTACTGGATAACAACTTACCTGCGGATAATCACTAGCCCGTAGCCGTTGAAGCAGTAATAATTCCGGTCAAACTGAAATCAGGAATGAATGTGCAACAGTGGAATCCTGATTTCATTGAGCTTTCACCGATATTTAAGCCTTTTTTGTATCTGCAGGGCTATTTCAAGAATCAGCAATCCTGGCCCGAGCCTGACGATTTAAATAAGCTCTGCGCCTTGCAGAGCCGGGAGATGCTGACCCGATCTGGAAAACCAGTTTGCTTTGTACCTCAGCTTCCTGGAAAGCTTGATGCTGAGCAACGATATGAGTCCGGAATTTATTTGACAGGTCAGATACCGACCAGAGTAGAAAATTGGCACGATTTTTTTAATGCTTTGGTATGGCAAATTTTTCCGCGCGCTAAGTCCGTGCTGAACCAGTTGCATTATCAGGCGCAGTTGGTCGAGTTATCGAATCAGGAACCAAATCGGTGCAAATTACGAGATGCTGCAACGCTGCTCGATGAATCTGGTGTGATTGTCGTATGCAGTCAGGCAGCATTAATCCAGTTGATAAAAGATTTTGAATGGAAGGAATTATTTTGGCGGCAGCGAAAAACGGTGTTGTCATCAATGCGTTTTTTTGTTTTTGGCCATGGATTGTACGAGAAGGCATTGAATCCCTATACCGGTATGACAGGCAAAGCGGTAATTTTTAATGTGCCGGAAACTTTCTTTGCGCAGAATTTACCGGCGCAATTGTGTGCTATCGATGCCATGTTGGAGCTTTATTTATTGCAAACGTTATCGTCAAGTTCCGATTTGGTGCCGGTTCCGCTTTTGGGGTATCCGGGCTGGATTGGCGATAACAACAACGAGCCTTACTATGAAAATAAACAATATTTTCGTGATCGCCCTAAACCCAGGCAAATGAGATAAGCGTTTTTCTTTATCGATTCTCACAGGTGCATGGATTGCATGGATTCCGCAACGAAAAACGCCCGGCACCGGAATTAATCCATATGTTTTACGAATCCCGGCTGTTTTTTTGTTAAAATACACCGCTTAATTTACTAATTTATTGGAGTATTTAATGGCAATTGAAAGGACACTATCCATCATTAAACCGGATGCTGTGGCGAAGAATGTAATTGGGCAAATTTATTCCCGTTTTGAATCAAATGGTTTGAAAATCATTGCGGCACGGATGATGCATTTATCACAAGCTGAAGCTGAGCAATTTTACGCCGTGCATCGTGCGCGTCCGTTTTTTAACGATCTGGTTAAATTTATGACCTCGGGTCCTGTGATGGTGCAAGTATTGGAAGGGGATGACGCCATTAAAAAGAACCGCGATTTAATGGGCGCTACCGATCCCAAGAAAGCGGAGAAAGGAACGATTCGCGCCGATTTTGCCGACAGCATTGACGCCAATGCGGTACATGGTTCCGATGCACCGGAAACAGCAGCGATTGAAATTGCCTGTTTTTTTCCAACATTAAATATCCATTCCCGTTGAAGCACTGCGTACTGTAGCTCAATAGTGACAATCAATCTGTTAAATTACGATGGCAAAGGTCTGGCTGATCTTTGCACCGGAATAGGCGAAAAACCTTTTCGCGCCAAGCAGCTGTTGCACTGGATCCATCAATCCGGTACAGCGGATTTTGCTGCGATGAGCGACTTGGCCAAAAGTTTGCGTGAAAAACTTGCTGCGATGGCGGTTATCGAATTGCCGCAGATCACTTCGGATCATGTCGCCGCAGACGGTACCCGCAAATGGCTGCTATCCGTCGGTTCCGGCAATGGCATAGAAACGGTATTCATACCGGAAGCAAATCGCGGCACGCTATGTGTCTCCAGTCAGGTAGGATGCGCTTTGGCCTGTACCTTCTGTTCAACGGGGATGCAAGGTTTTAATCGTAATTTAACAGTGGCCGAAATTATCGGGCAGTTGTGGATTGCCAACAAAACCGTAGGATTGGATGCCAACGATAAAGTACCACATGCAAACAGAGCCGTGACTAATGTGGTGATGATGGGCATGGGTGAACCCCTAGCCAATTTTGATAATGTGGTGACTGCGCTGGACATCATGCTGGATGATCATGCTTATGGTCTTTCACGCCGGCGTGTCACGGTCAGTACATCCGGGCTGGTGCCCGCCATCGATCGATTACGCGAGCGTTGCCCGGTCGCTTTGGCGATTTCCTTGCATGCGCCGAACGATGCATTACGCGATCAATTGGTGCCGATCAATAAGAAATATCCGATCAAGGAGCTGTTGGCTGCCTGTCAGCGCTATCTGCCATCGGCGCCGCGTGATTTCATCACGTTTGAGTATGTCATGCTGGACGGTGTGAATGACAGTGTTGTGCATGCGCGCGAGCTGATAAAACTGGTGCAGGATGTTCCCTGCAAATTCAATTTAATCCCGTTCAATTCATTCCCGGGTTCCGGTTTCAAGCGCTCAAGCGCGGAAGCTGTGCGGATTTTTCGTGATGTATTGATGCAAGCGGGATTGGTGACTACGGTGCGGAAAACCCGTGGTGACGATATAGCGGCGGCATGCGGTCAGCTTGCCGGGCAGGTGAAGGACAAAACACGCCGTACCGCTAATTTAAAGACAGAGGCGATGCAGTGAAAAAAAAGCTGTTATTTTTTTTCACACTGCTGCAATTTCTGATAGGGTTTAGCGGTTGCGTGCAACAATCAATGAATAACGGAATGCCGGTTCAAGCAAATTCGGACCGGGCTTTTCAAAGTGCAAAGATTCATACGGAACTGGCGGCGGAATATTTTTACCGCGGCCAGCTCGATGTGGCGATCGAAGAAGTTAACGAAGCATTAAAAGCGCAATCCAATTATGCGCTGGCCTACAATGTGCTGGGGCTGATTAACATGACGTTGAATGAAGATAGCAAAGCACTGGATAATTTTGAGCGCGCTATTCGTCTGGCGCCGAGGAATTCGGAAATCCGCAATAACTACGGATGGTTCCTATGCCAGCGCTTTTCACAGCGCATGGATGAAGCCATTGATCATTTTATGACGGCTGCTAGAGATCCTCTTTACGCAACACCGGAAATGTCTTATACCAACGCCGGGATTTGCGAGGTTAAGCGCCAGAATTACACTGAAGCAAAAGTTTTTTTACAAAAAGCATTATCCCTAAAGTCCAATTATGCGCCCGCAGCGATCGGACTGATTGATATCGATTTTCAGCGCGGTAATTTAGCCGATGCAAAATCCAAGCTCGCGCTGTTTTTGCAAAATAATACGCAAACAGCCGAGAGTCTGCTGATGGCGATAAAGATTGAACAGGCAATGGGTAATCAATTAGCCGTCGAGAGCTACATTTTTCAATTGCAGAAACATTTTCCGGAATCTAAAGAAACGGCCATGATTCGAGAAGGAAGGGTGAGATAATGACGATGACCGATGAAAAGAGCAGCAATGATCGTTCGTTTCCTGAGAATGCGTCTCCGGATCCAATGACGCATGGAAATGTACACATAATCGCGACGGAAACGATCGAATCGCCTGACAAACCCGCGAACGATTTCAGTCCGCTGGCTTCCGGTTTTGATAGTCATCAAAAGCAATTGCAAACGAATAATAACTACAACAGCATGAATACTTCATTTGATAATAAGCCGGCCAGAAATGAATTCAACGCTATCGATTCGGCGAGTGTCGTACAAAGCGTCGGGCACTTGTTGCGTAATGCGAGAACGGCCAAAGGCTTGAGTATTGATGATGTATCGCGGCAATTGCGGTTGTCGTCGCAACAGATTGAAGCGATAGAAAAAGAAGATTTTGAAAAATTACCCGGACGGACTTTCCTGCGCGGCTTTATCCGCAATTATGCCAATCTGGTTCAACTGGATCCCGTTCCGCTGCTGCAAATGCTTCCCGAATCGACCCGGGTGATATCGACTTACGAGCGCACACCGTTTAAAAACAAACAAATATCGTTTTCGTCGAATCGTGAAAAGCCGGGCAATCACTCATTGATCATTGCGATCATTTTATTTGTCATCATCTTGGGCGCGTATTTCCTTTTTGAAAACGGCGGCTGGAATAAAAATTCTGATACCAGCGCCGCAAGTGAAGAAACAAAAACGGAGTCCGCGACTGCCTCGGTGGAAATTCAGCTGCCTTTGCCGGGAGTGATTAAAAATACATCCAATACATCTGACTTACCAGTCAATAAGCCATCGGATGTGAGTAATCCGGTTTCCGGCGCGGAAAATGCGGCGGCTCAGGCGGATGCAAAAGCTGAAAGCGCGGCAGAAAATAAGTCTGTTGTTGAAAAAACCGAAAAAACTGGAAAAACCGATAAAACTGAGAAAACCGCTGCTTTCGATAAAAACACCGGGCATTTATATTTCAAACTTACCGGCGATTCATGGATCAAAGTGGTGGATGGCAAAGGTGTGACGGTGTTCGAGCAGCTCAAAAAGAGCGGCAGCGAGCAGATTGTCACGGGTAAGCGGCCGCTATCCCTGGTCATTGGCAATGCATCGGGTGTCAATCTCACCTATAATGATAAGGAAATCGATATTTCATCCTATAAGAAACAAGGTGGAACCGCGCGTTTCACGCTCGAATAAAAGTACCTGTAATCTTTTGATCTCAATACAATTAAATTATGCCTGAGAAAAGTTCTGCAATAAATCGCCGATCCAGTGTGGGTGTCCGGATTGGTTCTATCATGCTGGGTGGCGGTGCGCCGGTCGTCGTGCAATCCATGACGAATACGGATACGGTTGACGAAATTGCCACGACCGAACAAGTTGCGCAATTGGCGCGCGCCGGATCCGAATTGGTGCGTATCACCGTCAATTCCATGGAAGCGGCGAAAGCGGTAGCCGGAATCCGCGCGCGTTTGGACGATATGGACTGCCATGTGCCGCTGGTCGGTGATTTCCACTTCAACGGCCACAAGCTGTTGACCAGTTATCCCGATTGCGCCAAGGCTCTGGCGAAATTCCGGATCAATCCGGGAAATGTCGGCCACGGCAAAAAACGCGATGAACAATTCGCTACGTTGATTGAAACCGCGTGTAAATATGACAAACCGGTGCGTATAGGCGTCAATTGGGGAAGTTTGGATCCGGAAATGCTGGCGCGTATCATGGACCAGAATGCTGCTTCCAGCGATCCGCAAGATGCCAAATACGTCATGCGCGAAGCGCTGATCACCTCGGCGCTGGAAAGCGCGGCCAAGGCGGAAGAAATCGGCTTGAACCGTAACAAGATCGTTTTATCGTGCAAAGTCAGCGGTGTGCAGGACTTGATTATGGTTTACCGCGAATTGGCTGCGCGCTGTGATTATGCGTTGCATTTGGGATTGACCGAAGCGGGTATGGGCTCGAAAGGGATCGTGGCATCCACGGCGGCATTGGCCGTGCTGTTGCAGGAAGGCATCGGCGATACGATTCGAATCTCGTTGACACCGGAACCGGGCGGCAGCCGTTCGCGCGAAGTGATTGTCGCACAAGAGATTTTGCAAACGATGGGATTGCGCGCGTTCGTTCCGCTGGTAGCAGCATGCCCGGGATGCGGCCGCACCACCAGCACGTATTTCCAGGAACTGGCGGAAAGCATCCAAGCGTATGTGCGTGACGAAATGGTGGTATGGCGCGAGCAATACGATGGCGTTGAGAATATGTCACTGGCTGTGATGGGATGTGTGGTGAACGGCCCGGGTGAAAGCAAGCACGCCAATATCGGCATCAGTTTGCCGGGTTCCGGTGAAAATCCGGTGGCGCCGGTATTCGTGGACGGACAAAAAACCGTTACCTTGAAAGGCGATAATATCGCCAACGAATTCCGCGCGATTGTCGATCGATATGTCAGCGAAAAGTATCCGAGAAAAGCTGTCTGATGGCTAATGGTGTTAAAGCAATCCGCGGGATGAACGACATCCTGCCGGATGAATCGTATCTCTGGGCGTATTTTGAACAAACGGTACAGCAGTGGCTTGCCGCGTATGGTTACCGCAATATCCGTACTCCTATCGTCGAACAAACCGATCTATTTATCCGTTCCATTGGAGAAGTTACTGATATTGTTGAGAAGGAGATGTATACCTTCGTGGATCATCTCAACAATGACAGCTTAACATTGCGGCCGGAAGGCACGGCTTCATGCGTGCGTGCTGTGATCGAACATAGTTTGCTATATTCCGGTCCGCAGCGCTTGTATTATGCCGGTCCGATGTTCCGCCACGAGCGTCCGCAAAAAGGCCGTTACCGGCAGTTTCATCAAGTCGGCGTGGAAGCATTGGGTTATGCCGGGCCGGATATCGACGCGGAGCTGATCGTGATGTGCGCGCGTCTGTGGGATTTACTGGGGATTTCAGGCTTACGGCTGGAAATCAGTACACTCGGCAACACCGAGTCGCGCGCGCTGCATCGCGCCCGGTTGATCAAATACTTTGAACAGCACCGCGATGCGCTCGATGAAGATTCATTACGGCGTTTGCATACCAATCCGCTGCGCATCCTCGACAGCAAGAATCCGGCAATACAGGGCATCATCAACAATGCGCCGAAGCTGATGGATGATCTGGACGCCGAGTCGCTCAGCCATTTTGAATCTTTGCAGCATATTCTGCGGGCGCGAGGCATTAATTTTGAAATTAACCTGCGCTTGGTGCGCGGGCTTGATTATTACAATCGCACCGTATTTGAATGGGTTACCGACAAGCTCGGCGCGCAAGGAACGGTGTGCGCGGGCGGACGTTATGATGGTTTGATTGAGCAAGTAGGCGGCAAGCCTTCACCGGCTTGCGGTTTTGCCATGGGTATCGAACGCTTGCTGGCATTGATGCAGGAATGCGGCAAGGAGATTGCGCAACCGGCGCCGGATATTTATATTGTTCACCAAGGCGATCAGGCGATGGATTACGCTTGGACTTGCGCTGAATTTCTCCGCGATGAAGGGCTTGATGTCATTTTGCATTGCGGTGGCGGCAGCTTCAAATCGCAAATGAAAAAGGCCGATGGTTGCGGCGCCCGCTATGCCATGATTATCGGCGATGATGAATGCCAGGCGCAAGAAGTGACGCTGAAACCGTTGCGTGAACCGGTCGAACAAGCAAGAGTGAAATTAAACACCGTTACTGAGTTAATTAATAAATAATATTATTATCAATAGTTTAGCATTAATCAGGAAAATACCATGGCATATTCTCACGAAGATCAGGAAAGAATTGAAGGATTCGCTGCGTGGTGGAATCGGTACGGCAACACGATCACCATTTTTTTGATTGCGGTTCTTGTCACGGCTGGCGGTACCAAAGCCTGGCAGTATTATCAGCAAAAACAGGCACTGCAAGCGGCCGATTTGTACGCTTTATTGCAGCAGGTGCAAACCAGCGAAGATGCCGCAAAAATAAACGATGCGGCGCAGCTGTTGACAACAGGTTATCCATCCAGCGGCTATGCGCCCCGGGCGGCGCTGATCGCCGCGCAAGCCGATGTGCAGGCGGGCAATAACAAGCGTGCTATACAAACCTTGCAATGGATTATCGATCATGCCAAAGAAACTGAAATGCACGATCTGGCGCGCTTAAGATTGTCCGGCATTTTACTGGACGAAGGAAAATACGACGAAGCATTACGGTTGTTGAGCACTGGGCACGGTAAAACTTTCGCCGGATTGTATTTGGATCGCAAGGGCGATATTCAAGTGGCGGCCGGCAAAATTGCCGAGGCCAAACTGAGCTATCAGGAAGCGATTGATAAAATGAACAAAAGTAACAATTACTTCAATATCGTCCAGATGAAACTGGATGCACTGGGCGATTCCGATTAGATCCGTCGCTACCGTGGCTGTGCTGTTGAGTTTCGCCCGGTCCGGGCGTTTATTTCCTTCCTGGTTGATCGTTGCGCTGTGGCTGTCAGGCTGCAGCACGTTCAATCCCTTCGATATGCGCATCATCGAATCGATGAGTACGGGGATATCCGATCTGCTGATCACCGATGAGCCGATTGTCTATGAGAAGGAAGAATTGGATGCTTTAAAGGCGGCTGATCGTATTCCGCTGAAGTGGAAAGATAAGGTTGGTGAGAACGAAATCGCTTCCTTCTATACCGCGTACGACAGTGGCGCAGTCTATGTTGCCGACGAAGCCGGTAAACTGACCAAATATAACGCCGCAACGGGCAAGCAGGAGTGGCAGGTCAAATCCAAAAACAAATTTTCTGCCGGCGTGGGTATTGGTGAAGGGTTGATTCTGATCGGAACATTCAAAGGCGAAGTGCTTGCTTATAATGAATCCGGCCATATGTTATGGCAAGCATCGGTTACGAGCGAAATCCTGAGTCCGCCGCAAGTGCAGAATAATATCGTGGCGGTGCGTACAGTCGACGGCCGCATATTTGCATTGGATGCCATCGATGGCAAGCGGAAATGGATTTACCAAGGCGCGACGCCATCATTGACGGTGCGCAGCACGGCTGGAATAACATTGGCGCATGGCGCTATTTTCGCCGGTTTTCCCGGTGGAAAAATGGTGGCGATGAGTTTATTCAACGGCAACATCGGCTGGGAAGTCGCTGTTTCACAACCGCGTGGCGTGACCGAATTGGAGCGCATGACGGATATTACCAGCGCGCCGGTGATTAACAATCGCCTCGTCTGCGCGGTGGCGTATCAAGGGCGTGTCGCCTGCTTTGCGATTAACGACGGCGCGTATATCTGGTCGCGCGAATCCTCCAGCAGCGCGGGCTTGGTGATGGACAATGATTATGTGTATGTAACCGAGGATAACGGCGTGGTGGCGGCCTACGATTTGCTGAGCGGCGCCGGTATGTGGAAACAAAGCCGGCTGGGGAGCAAGAAATTAACCCGGCCTGTCATCATCGGGCAGTATATTGTGGTCGCGGACGATCAGGGTTTTGTTAATGTATTGCGCAATTATGATGGCGCACTGGTAGCCCGCGCCGCCACCGATGGCAGTGTGATTCATAATGCCGCCAGTGTTTTGCCGGATGGTTTTGTGGTGCAGACAACCAAGGGCGGTGTTTACGCTTTCAGTACGCAATTCTAGCCGCTTCATTCTTTCCATTTGACGACACATAACGTGTTACGGTAGCAGTAAATATCATGAAACCCACTCTTGTTCTGGTTGGCCGTCCTAATGTCGGCAAATCGACCTTATTTAACCGCCTGACGCGCACGCGCGATGCGATCGTCGCCGATATTCCCGGTTTGACGCGGGACCGGCATTACGGTCAAGGCCGGGTAGGGGATAAGCCCTATCTGGTCATGGATACCGGCGGTCTGGAGCCGGTCATCAAGGAAGGCATTCTGCACGCCATGGCCAAGCAGACGCTGCAAGCCATCGACGAAGCCGATAAAGTCATATTCATTGTCGATGGCCGTCAAGGCGTGACCGCGCACGACAAAATCATCGCCGAGCAATTGCGCAAATCCGGGCAAAAAATTCTGCTGGTGGTGAATAAAACCGAAGGGATGGCCACCGCCGTCGTCACAGCGGAATTTTATGAGTTGGGTCTGGGCGATCCCTGCGCAATTTCAGCCATGCATGGCGATAACATCCAGGACCTTGCCGATCTGGCCTTGGCGGATTTTCCCGACGCCGAAGAAGAAGCGCCTGAAAGCAAGCATCCTAAAATTGCCATCGTAGGCCGCCCGAATGTCGGAAAATCTACGCTGGTCAATACGCTGCTTGGCGAAGAGCGGGTGATCGCTTTCGACCAGCCGGGCACCACGCGCGACAGCATTTATATCGATTTCACGCATCGGGACAAACAATACACGCTGATTGATACGGCCGGATTGCGCCGCCGCGGTCAAGTACACGAGACCGTGGAAAAATTCTCCGTCATCAAAACGCTGCAAACGATTGAAGACGCCAATGTGGTCGTGCTGGTGCTGGACGCGCGCAATGAAATTTCCGATCAGGATACGCATATTGCCGGATTTATTTTGGAAACCGGGCGCGCATTGGTTATTGCGGTAAATAAATGGGATGACCTGGACGACTATCAACGCGATACCATCAAACGCGAATTAAACCGCAAACTGGCATTTCTCAGCTTCGCGCAATTGCACTACATTTCCGCGCTGCACGGCACCGGCATGAAGAATCTGCTGCCTTCGATCGATCAGGCGTATGCCGCGGCCATGGCGCATTTGCCGACACCGAAACTGACGCGCGCATTGATAGCCGCAGTCGAAAAGCACCCGCCGCCGCGCGGCGGCATGTCCCGTCCGAAAATGCGCTACGCGCATCAAGGCGGCTCCAATCCGCCGTTGATCATCGTGCACGGCAGCATGCTCCAGCATGTGCCGGAAACTTACCGGCGCTATCTCGAAAACACCTTTCGCGAGACTTTTGAACTCAAAGGCACGCCGTTGCGCGTCGATTTTAAAGTCGGACACAATCCCTACGCGGACAAAAAGCCCGCGCCGCCAACCGAGGACGAGCAACGGCGCGCACACAACCGGCGCAGACGTAACCGCAAGAAATACGGCTAAACCGGAAAACGCGGTTGCCCATCTTCCGCGTAACCGGAGGCAGCACTTGGATTCCAATACACGGCTGCGGATTGACGGGCACGGACGATCGGATTAGATTGGCCGCTGCAGCGGAAAAGGGTTTCCCCGGCATCCCCTGTGTACCTTCCCGAACTGAAATGGGCCAATCGATGAGTAAACATTACCTCAGCTTGCTTTTCTCCCCGCGTTCCGTCGCCGTGATCGGCGCCAGCAACCGGCTGGATTCGGTCGGCGGCGTCGTGTTCAAAAATATGCTGGATAGCGGTTATCAGGGCAAACTGTATCCGGTGAATCCGAATCACCCTGAGATCCAGGGTCTCCCCGCTTATGCCAGCATTGCGGCGATTGCCGAACCGGTCGATCTGGCGGTCATTATCACCCGGGCGGCGACAGTGCCGGATATCATCGAGTCGTGCGGCAAACGCGGCGTGCGCTTTGCATTGGTATTGTCGGCAGGATTCAGGGAAAACGGGCCGCAGGGCGCCGCGCTGGAACAGGCCGTGGTTGAAAACGCCCGGCGTTACGGTATGCGGCTGATCGGACCGAATTGTCTGGGCATTTTGTGTCCGGCGTCGGGATTGAACGCCACGTTCAGCAACGGCGGCGCGAAAGCGGGCGGATTGGCGCTGATTTCGCAATCGGGCGCATTTTGCACCGCCATCATGGATTGGGCGCGGCCCAACGATGTTGGTTTTTCCAGCATCATTTCCATGGGTTCGGCCGCCGGCATGGATTTTGGCGAGATACTCGATTACCTCGCGTCCGATCCGCACACCGACAGTATTTTGCTGTATATCGAAGGCGTGCAGCATGCCCGCAGTTTTATGAGCGCGTTGCGCGCGGTGGCGCGGATCAAACCGATCTTCATCGTCAAGGCGGGCCGTCACGCGGCGGGCTCCAAAGCGGTGCTTTCCCATACCGGCGCTCTGGTCGGCTCGGACGATGTATTCGATGCGGCCTTGCAGCGCGCCGGTGTAGTCCGGGTCGATACGATCGTGCAATTATTCTCCGCGGCTAAAGCGCTCTCAACCCATTTCCGCCCGGGCGGCAACCGGCTGGCGATTGTCACCAACGGCGGTGGTCCCGGCGTCATGGCGGCGGATCGGGCGGCTGATCTGGGGGTGACGATGGCTACGTTGTCCGATGGCACGTTAGCGCAACTGAACGCGGTTTTGCCGGATACGTGGTCGCGCGCGAATCCGTTGGATATCATCGGCGATGCGACTGCGGAACGTTACCGCCATGCGGTCGCGTACTGTTTGCAGGATGACGGTGTGGACGGCGTGCTGGTGATTCTGACGCCGCAGGCAATGACCCGGCCACTGGAAGTGGCCGATGCGATCATTGAGCTCGCGGCAAAATTCGACAAACCCCTGATTGCGTGCTGGATGGGAGAAGTGCAGGTCGACGCCGGCAGACAAGCGTTCAATCGGGCAGGAATCCCCAACTTTCGCACACCGGAACCCGCCGTCGAGGTGTTTTCCTTTATCTCCGCTTATTATCAAAATCAAAAGCTGCTGCTGCAAACTCCCGGACCGATAGCCGATCACAGCGTGCCGGACGAAGAAGGCGCGCGCTTGTTGATTGAAGGTGCGTTGGCGGAGCATCGCAAGGTACTGAGCGAGATCGAATCGAAAGCGATTCTGGCGGCGTTTCGCATTCCAATCGCCAAAGCCGTGGTGGTTCGTTCTCCGAACGAAGCTCTGTTGATCGCGGAAGAATTCGGCTTTCCGGTTGTGATGAAAATCAATTCGCCGGATATCACGCATAAATCCGATGTTGGCGGAATCCGCCTCAATCTCGGTAATGCGCAGGCGGTGCGCGCGGCGTATCACGAGATTATCCAATCGGTGCAAAAGAAAAATCCCGGCGCAAGGATCGACGGCATCGTCGTTGAACCGATGGTGGTCAAACCCAATGGCCGGGAGTTGATGGCCGGTGTGACCACGGATGCGGTATTTGGTCCGGTCATTACGTTCGGCGCGGGCGGTGTGCTGGTCGAAGTACTGGGCGATCGCACCGTGGCTTTGCCGCCGTTGAACGGTTTCTTGGTGAAAGACATGATTCAACGCACACGGATCGCCAAGCTGCTAGGCGCTTTCCGCCACATGCCCACGATCGACATGGCGGCGCTGGAAAACGTTCTGTTGCGCGTGTCGGAAATGCTGTGCGCATTGCCGTGGATCAAGGAGATGGATATCAATCCGCTGATCGTCGATGAAAACGGCGCGTGCGCGGTCGATGCGCGCATTGTCGTGGATTATCTGCTGCCTTCGGCCGATCGCTATGCGCACATGGCGATTCATCCATATCCCGCTCACCTGATCACGCGCTGGCAATTACCGGATGGCACCGGCCTGACGATCCGGCCGATACGCCCGGAGGATGCGGAAATAGAGCAGGAGTTTGTGCGCGGATTATCCGCCGAAGCAAAGTATTTCCGCTTCATGGATACGCTGCAAGAGCTTTCCCAGAGCATGCTGGTACGTTTCACGCAAATCGACTACGACCGCGAAATGGCGCTCATTGCCGTACTGAAACAGGATAACCGGGAAAAGGAATTGGGCGTATGCCGGTATGTGGCGAGCGCCGATGGCCAGTCCTGCGAGTTCGCCCTGGTTGTCGCGGATGAATGGCAGAACAAAGGCATCGGCAACAAGCTGATGAATTGCCTGTTCGATGCCGCCCGCGCCAAGGGCATCAAAGTCATGGAAGGTGAAGTGCTGGCAACCAACCGGTCGATGCTGGAATTGGTTCACCGGCTTGGCTTTGAAACGAGCATCAGCCAGGAAGACAACGCCATCCGGCGGATTGTGAAACAGCTGTAATCTTTCATTGCGTTGTTTGATTTATAACGCGCGCAGGCGATAATGCGGTCTATTTGCGAATTGATCGAGCCACTGCGGCTAACCCATTTTTCCGGTTTTCTTCATGACCAATGATTTTTTAACACCCGCCTGCGACAGTTTAAATATCCTGGATTGCACGCAATGCCCGCGCCTGGCCGGTTTTTTACAAACGGTCAGAACGCAGCACCCGGATTATCATGCGCGCCCCGTCAATGCATTCGGTGACGCGAACCCCAAACTGCTGATCGTCGGCCTGGCGCCCGGCATGCACGGCGCGAATCGCACCGGACGGCCGTTTACCGGCGATTACGCCGGAATTCTGCTGTATCAGACCTTGCATAAATACGGCTTTTCCACTCATCATGAATCGGTATCGGCCGACGATGGATTGCAACTGACCGGCTGCCGCATCACCAATGCGGTGAAATGCCTGCCGCCGGAAAATAAACCGGTTCCGCAAGAAATCAAGCAATGCAATCAGTATCTGTCGGTTGAACTGAATCAGTTTGTGCAACAAGACGGTGTTGCCGTGCTCGCGCTCGGTACGGTCGCGCACCAGGCGGTGTTGCTGGCAATGCGGCTCAAGGCGAAGGATTATCCGTTTGGTCACGGCCGGGTGCATCAGTTACCGGCGAACGATGGCGTACGGCTTTATGACAGTTATCATTGTAGCCGCTACAATACGCAAACCAAGCGCCTGACGGCAGAAATGTTCGAACAGGTGTTTGCGGACATCGTTGCTGATATATAACCATAACAACCCATTTGGAAGGAGAGATTCACATGCCTTACGTCAATATCCGCGTGGCGGGCACATTAACGCGCGAGCAAAAACGGCAGATCGCCGAAGAACTGACCGATACGCTGGAGCGCATCGCCAAAAAACCGAAATCGTACACCTACATCTGTTTTGACGAACTGCCGGATGAAAACTGGGCGGTGGCGGGAAAACTGCTCGGTAGCGAGGATTAAGCCATTTGACGAACAGCGGTTTTAACGCCAAGGAATTTTGCCGGAACCTGCCGCTGCAGCCCGGCGTTTATCGCATGCTGAACGCCAAAGGCGAGGTGATCTACGTCGGTAAGGCGGTCAGTCTCAGAAAGCGCGTTTCTTCCTATTTCCAGAAAAGCAATCTGGCGCCCCGGACGCAGTTGATGGTGTCGCAGGTGAGCGGTATCGAAACCACGGTGACGCGCTCGGAAGCCGAAGCGTTGCTGCTGGAAAACAATCTGATCAAAAGCCTGAAACCGCGCTATAACATACTGTTTCGCGACGATAAGTCGTATCCGTATGTGATCTTGAGCGGACATAAATTTCCCCGGCTGGGATTTTACCGCGGCGTGCTGGATAAAACGCACCAGTATTTCGGACCATATCCGAACGCCGGTATCGTGCGCGAGAGCATCCAGCTGCTGCAAAAGATTTTCCGCTTGCGCACTTGCGAAGACAGCGTGTTCAGCAATCGCACCCGGCCTTGTCTGCTGTATCAGATCAAGCGTTGCAGCGGTCCGTGCATCCAGCAGATCAGTCCGCAGGAGTATCAGGCGGATGTCAATAACGCTGAGTTGTTTTTGCAAGGCAAACAGACCGAGGTGATGGAAGTGATCAACACCAAGATGCTGCAAGCTTCCGAGCGGCTGGAATTTGAGCAGGCTGCGCTATTGCGCGATCAGATTCAGGCGTTGCGGCGCATTCGCGAGAAGCAGTTTGTCGATAGCGGCAAAGCGCTCGATGCCGATGTGGTGGCCTGCGTGGTGTCGCCGGACGGTTCCGGCAAAGTGTGCGTCAACCTGGCGATGATCCGCGGCGGGCGGCATTTGGGCGATAAAAGTTTTTTTCCGCAAAATGCCGACGATTACAGCGCCGCTAGCGTCATCGAAGCATTCCTGGCGCAGCATTATTTGAACCGCAGCGCGCCGCCGTTGATTATTCTGGGCGAGAAAATCGAACGTGAGGCGTTGCAGCAATTACTGACCGAGCAGTGCGGCCATAAAATTACCATTCAGCTCAATCCGATCGGCGAAAAGCGGGTCTGGCTCAATATGGCCATCGAGAATGCGCAGTTGGCGTTGAAGCAGATGATGAGCCGCCACGCCAGCCAGGAAAAGCGTTTGCAAGCGTTGCAGCAGGAATTGCAGATGCCGGGAATACAGCGCATCGAATGTTTCGACATCAGCCATACGCTCGGCGAAGCAACCGTGGCTTCGTGCGTGGTGTACGATAATTTTGCCATGCGCAATAACGAGTATCGCCGCTACAACATCGACGGCATTACGCCCGGCGACGATTATGCCGCCATGCGCGAGGCATTATCGCGGCGCTATCAGAAAGTCGTCAGCGGCGAGGGGCAATTACCGGATCTGATTTTGATCGACGGCGGTAAAGGGCAAGTTTCGGCGGCGCAGGAAGCCTTGCAGGAGCTCGGTATTTCCGATGCCAACTTGCTCGGTGTCGCCAAGGGTGAAGAACGCAAACCTGGCTTGGAACAATTGATTTCTCCGCTGTTCGAAAAGCCGTTACAATTGCCCAGCGAGCATGCGGCATTACATCTGATTCAACAAATCCGCGACGAAGCGCACCGCTTTGCCATCCAAGGCCACCGCGGCCGGCGCGCCAAAGCCCGCACCAGTTCTACGCTGGAGAATATCGAAGGTGTTGGCGCCAAGCGCAGGCAGCAATTGCTGGGCCGGTTTGGCGGATTGAAGGGAGTGTTGACCGCGAGTATCGAAGAATTACAACAAACTGAGGGAATCAGCCGGAAATTGGCGGAAAAAATCTATAAGGAATTACATTAATTTCGCGCTGGATAGCCTCCGGACGATTTCCCGTTAAACAACCCATTTCATATCATCATGCCTTTCAATCTCCCCAATATTCTCACTTGGCTGCGCATTCTGGCCATTCCGCTATTTGTCGGTATTTTCTACCTGCCGCACACCTGGCTGTCGCCGGTGCAGCAGAATTTAGTGGCGACCGTGATTTTTGCCGGCGCAGCGATTACCGATTGGCTGGATGGTTATCTGGCGCGCGTCCTCAATCAAACCTCGGCATTCGGCGCATTTCTCGATCCGGTCGCCGATAAACTGATGGTCTGCGCGGCTTTGATCGTGCTGGTTTACCTGGAGCGGCTGGATGCGCCCATCGCCTTTGTGATCATTGGACGGGAGATTACCGTATCGGCATTGCGAGAATGGATGGCGCAAATCGGCCAATCGAAAAGCGTCGCGGTATCTTTTCTCGGCAAAATCAAAACCACGTCGCAAATGATCGCCATTCCGCTGCTGCTGTACCATGAGAAAATTGGCGAACATTTCGATCCGCAGCAAGTCGGCACTTGGTTTATTTACATTGCCGCCGTGTTAACGCTGTGGTCGATGTTTTATTACCTCAAAGCCGCCGTGCCGAAGGTGCTGGAAGATGAAAAGAAACGTTCCTGATGGTTTCACACACATGACCGGGACGATCGGCAATGAAAATATGGATTGATGCGGATGCCTGCCCGGTCGTGATCAAAGAGATTCTCTTTCGAGTGGCCGAACGAACGAAACGGCAGTTGATCCTGATCGCCAATCATCCCCTCTACATCCCGCCATCGCCCTTTATCCGCATGCAGCAAGTCGAACCCGGGTTTGACGTGGCTGACAACGAAATCGTCAAACGAGTGGAAAGCGGCGATCTGGTGATTACCAGCGATATTCCCCTGGCGGCGGAAGTGATCCGGAAGGAAGGCCTGGTGTTGAGCCCGCGCGGCGAGCTGTACACCAAGGAAAATATCGGCGCGCGCTTGAGTATGCGGGATTTCATGGAAAATCTGCGCAACAGTGGTGTGGATACCGGCGGCCAGTCCGCCTTGAATCAGAATGACCGAAAAATGTTTGCCAATCAGTTGGATAAGCTATTGACGCAATAGCCGGATCGGATTCTTATTCTATCAAGGCTGGCCTCACTTTCTGATCCGTGGCTTGCTTGCCCTTTCAGGCTGGAAAGATCGCAAAAGCCTGCCGCTCTATTATAAAGTCATCATTATGTTGTAAGCCGTTCCGGAATCCCGTGCTTTCTTCCCGTTATGCCGGGTATTTAATTACATTCGCAATTGTCTATTAAACATAGATTCCAATGCACGCAGCGATATGACTTGCTGCAAGTTCCTTTTTTCAGTGCTTTTTCTCTGCTTTAAAATTAATTCATGCAATTGCTGCTCAGTTATGTCAAAAAAATGCTTTTTTCTCTTGCCATGTATCGATGTTTGTATTTTGGCTTTGATTCCAGCATTTTCCAGCTTTCGCTTGGCAGTAATTGCGCAACAACCCAATATTTTTGATACTTGTTTTGTGGTTAGCATTTTTATTTCCTTGATTAGAACCGGCTCAACTGGTTTTCTTCCTATCTGCAACTGATTTGAAACTGGGGATGTTGCTTTGCCGTGAAGTATTTCCGCATGAATTGGCAGTTGCGGATGGCGTCAGCTATCTCATTTATAAAAAATGTATTTTATTCAGGTAGCTGTTACATCTGAATGACAGTTTTTAGAAATCGCTATGTGGAATCGCCGATAACTGTCTCTGTCATTGACTAAAGTTGAACTGAGATCATTCTGTTTCTTAAGCTTGGAACGGGCTTAATTAACCGCTTCGGTTGAAGAAGCATGCAAGCAAGTTTTTGCTGAAGGCTTAGCTTATGCCATTGAGAGATCCGATCCGGTTAATGTTCTTGTCATGCTGCTGTCATTCCAGCGTGTAAAAATTACACGGCCTTCCAATATCAAGATTAATCGTCAAATAATTGAATTTCACCGAACTTCGTAGGAAATATATATGATAATTTTTAAACAAAAATCAAAAATAATTCTGCCAATGCTTTTGACCATCTCATTGGTAGTACCGGCTGCAAATGCAACACCCGTACTGCTTGGTATCGGTAATCTCTCAGGTGCCGGAAGTGATTTGTCAGGTTTGACAGATACACTTGAAAGTGGAACTTCGGCTAACCTGCTTGGCGGAATGGGTTCCGGTTTTGCGTATGCTGGCAACAATACGTTCCTGGCATTGCCGGATAGGGGGCCGAATGCTCTCGCCTATGCCGGAGGGAGTGCCGTGGATAACACGACATCCTATATTTCCCGTTTTCATACGATTAGCTTAAGCTATTCGGCAGGCGCCACTCTACCGCTCACAGTTACAACTACTTTAAACAGCACTACTTTACTTGCAAGCACCACGCCTCTGACTTATGCAGCGGGCGCCGCACCTTCCTTAAATACAGCAACGCTAAATTATTTCAGCGGACGTTCGGATAATTTTGGAGCTGGCAATTCACTCAACCCCAATAACGGGCGCCTCGATCCGGAAGGAATCCGTGTTTCAAACGACGGCAAAAGTGTGTTTATCTCCGATGAATATGGTCCTTATGTTTACCAATTCGACCGTCAAACTGGCGAGCGTATCAATTCCTTCGCTTTGCCGGGCAATTTAGCTGTTGCTAACCTAAGTTCAAATGGTGCTTCAGAGATCAGTGGCAACGCTACTGGCCGGGTTGCCAACAAAGGTATGGAAGGGCTGGCTATTTCTCCGGATGGCACAACGCTATTCGGTTTCATGCAAAGCCCGTTGTTGCAGGATGGCGGTGACGGCGGACGAGCCAACCGCATCGTTTCGATAAATATTGTTACCGGTGAAACGCACGAATTCGCGTACGACAACCAGATTGGCACTAAAAATTACAATAGCAGTGAGATACTTGCCATTAATAATCATGAATTCTTAGTTCTCGAACGGGATGGCAAGGGATTGGGCGACGGTTCAAAAGCAGCGATCAAACAATTATGGAAGGTAGATTTGAATGGCGCTGCCGACATAACCGGAATGAGCGGTGAAGCAAATCTGTTGAACAATCAGGGACACCCGGCTAAGAGTTTGTTCCTTGATATTAGGGCATTGTTAAATGCGAATGGAATTACTGATGCGAATATCCCGGCCAAATTGGAGGGCGCTGCTTTTGGCGATGATGTAGTGGTTGGCGCGGAAACTTATCACACGCTCATATTGACGAATGATAATGATTTTTCAGCCATTGCAGGTGATAATCAGTTTTTCGTGATTGGTTTCAAGGATGCGGATCTCGGAGGATCTGTTTTTCTTCCTCAAGCCGTAGCAGCAATTCCAGAATCGGAGACTTATGCAATGTTGCTCGCTGGATTGGGTTTATTGGGATTCATGGCGCGTGATAGAAAGTTATCTTCAATATAATTTAGGTTTTTACCTATAACAAAGCGGGGGGTTTAGGCCCCCATTTTGTTATCTTGGATAAAGGCGGGATTCTTTTCCCTCGAAATTTCTGCAAAGACCGTGCAAGCTAATTGCCACACCACAGATTGTGGCAGCCAATTTCCGATTAACGGGCATTGGTAGAAAGTTGCGCTCTTAAATTTTAAGCGGTTTTTAAATTCGATGGATTTTTCCAGTCAGGAATGACCAATCTATTACTGAAAATCATGATTTCAGAATCTTTCGGGTGATTCCGTACATTGTTGCAGATATTATAGATAATAGCCGGATAACCTTTGTACATCTCCATGATTCCGGGATTATTAGGATATGAAACCATCCAGTGCTGCAAGACATTTTTCTTGATCAATTCTGCCAAGCTCGCTCGGTTATTTTGAAAATCGCGATCTTTTTGAAGACATCGTTCTCCAGTTTGGTAGGGGACATCAAAATAAATAAGTGTTTTATCCGGCAGTGCCGGTAATACCGTTTTAATTAAGTCAGTAGCATCTTGGTTATATAGACGAATCAATGAACGGTGCAGCGCAACCCACTCAATTCCGCGAATCAAATTCAGCTTATTAAAGCGGGCATCAAACTTCCAGTGACTGCTGTGGCTTTTTTCATCAGTAACATCTCCATGTAGAATTCCTAACCGATTAATCCGATTTAGAAAGAAGATCGAGAAGCCGACTTCGAGTGCGCTATGGTTTTCGGGAAAACTCAGGATATCTTGTTGCCGCCGCCATTCTTCCGTTGTTATTTTAATATCGTGAATAGCTTTACAAAACTCTTCAGGTTGATTGATGACGCTGTGCCAAAAAGCATATATCGCAGGATTTGCATCGTTCAAATGAACACGAGATACGTAACCTTGCGTGAGTAAATTCAGTGCGATCCCCGCGCTTCCGGCATAGGGCTCAACATAATGTCCGCCTAGCAGATCATTTTGCGCGAAAATTATTTTAAAAAAGCTAAGTATATTGCTTCTTCCCTTGGGATAACGTAGCGGGGTATTGAACTTCATAGCGCACTCCATCGTGAATTTGATGTGATGCTAATAATAAGCTCACATGCAAAATTGAAATCATATTTTTATTATACATTCGCGATGAAAAATAATGTGTAATCAGTAATTTGTAACATTCCTGTAACAAAACTTTTCCGGGCTTTGTGGCATCACATTGTTGAATAATCGGGAATTGTTGGAAATATGTTAAAAAGGCGGCAAATCTGAAGCACTGCATGCGTATGCCAGCTTACTGAATGAACTTGAAGAGTTACGTAGTGAATTGCACTATATCTAACTATTCGTTTACTTGTCTCAATCCACCAGGTCTAACCGGCGTGGCGTCATCTCCAAGTCAATTCGCTAAGCAAGGGTTCGGTCATCGGTGAAACATAGCAATCAACTGGCGATTGAGAAACCGGATACCGAATTGCTATTGCTGAATCAATCATGGATCCGGCGGGTCCCTAATTTTTCAACAACCGTTGCAAATTAACATCACGCAGCAGTGCAATCTTAACTTCCTGATAGCAATTAATCTTAAGCAAAAAGTTATCGATTTTTTGCTGCCATAATAAAAAATCCGTAAAATTTTTCTGCACAAAAAATAATTTGTGTTGTACCATTGGTGCCATAGCATTCTCCATCAACCACTAGATATAGTGGTTCTATTCAAATAATGCTATTCCATTGAATCAACAGAAATTTGTATTTTTCTTTGATGAATCATCAGTCAGGAGGAATCACCGATGCAGCTCGCGACAGAACAAACTCACCACAAACCTGTTTCCGGAAGTCAAAGTTTTATGGATACACCCGTACAAAATTCCCGTTTTTCCCAGCACAAAATTATCCGCCGCAACGGTGCGGTGGTGGCGTTTGAGCCGGGCAAGATTTCGGTGGCGTTGACCAAGGCGTTTATTGCCGTCGATGGCGGGCAGGGCGCGGCGTCGGTGCGGGTGCGCGAAGTCGTGGCCAGCCTGACCGAAGAAGTGGTCAATGCCTTGCTGCGCCGTCAGCCGGATAGCGGCACGTTTCATATCGAGGATATTCAGGATCAGGTCGAGCTGGCATTGATGCGCTCTGGCCAGCACGATGTGGCGCGCGCTTATGTGTTGTACCGCGAGGACCGCGCACGCGAACGCGCCAAGCTGAAGCAGAAATCGGCCGCTGAGACAGCTGCGGAAACACTCTATGTGGTGGATAACGGGCAACGGGTGCCGCTGGATGTGGCCAAATTATCCGCGTTGATCGAATCGTCCTGCGCCGGTTTGGGCAATACCGTCGACCCCGCGCTGATTCTGAAAGCCACCGTCAAGGACTTGTACGACGGCGTGTCGCTCGATGAAGTCAATAAATCGTTGGTGCTGTCGGCGCGCGTGCTGATCGAGAAAGACCCGGCGTACAGTTATGTCACCGCGCGTTTGTTGCTGAACAACGTGCGTCACGAAGTGCTGGGCGAGGAAGTGTCGCAACAGGCGATGCAGGCGCACTATAAAGATTATTTCCCGGTATTCATCAAACGCGGCATCGAAGCCGAGCTGCTCGATCCGCGCCTGGCGCAATTCGATCTGAAGCGTTTATCCGACGCGCTCGACGCCGAACGCGATTTGCAATTCGATTATCTCGGCTTGCAAACGCTGTACGACCGTTATTTCCTGCATATCAAGGAACGCCGCATCGAGCTGCCGCAAGCGTTCTTCATGCGCGTGGCGATGGGTCTGGCGTTGAACGAGATCGACCGTGAAGCGCGCGCCATCGAGTTTTATCACGTGCTGTCGAGCTTCGATTTCATGAGCTCGACACCGACGCTGTTCAATTCCGGCACCTGCCGCTCGCAATTGTCGTCGTGCTACCTGACCACGGTACCGGACGATCTCGATGGCATTTACGAAGCGATCAAAGAAAACGCATTATTGGCGAAATACGCCGGCGGATTGGGCAACGATTGGACGCCGGTACGTGCCATGGGTGCGCGCATCAAGGGCACCAACGGCAAATCGCAAGGCGTGGTGCCGTTCCTGAAAGTGGTGTCCGATACCGCCGTGGCGGTTAATCAAGGTGGCAAGCGCAAGGGCGCGGTGTGCGCGTACCTGGAATGCTGGCATCTGGATATCGAGGAGTTTCTGGAACTGCGTAAAAACACCGGCGACGACCGCCGCCGCACGCATGATATGAACACCGCCACATGGATTCCCGATCTGTTTATGAAACGCGTCATGGAAGGTGGCGACTGGACCTTGTTCTCGCCTTCCGATGTACCCGATTTGCACGAGAAATTCGGTCAGCAATTCGAGCAAGCGTATCTCGGTTACGAAGCCAAAATCGAGCGCGGCGAACTGGAGCTGTACAAAAAGATTCCCGCCGTGCAACTGTGGCGCAAGATGTTGAGCATGCTGTTTGAAACCGGTCATCCGTGGATTACCTTTAAAGATCCGTGCAACGTGCGTTCGCCGCAGAATCATATCGGCGTGGTGCACAGCTCCAACTTGTGCACGGAAATCACGTTGAACACCAACGACAAGGAAATCGCCGTGTGCAATCTCGGTTCGGTCAATCTGGTCGCGCATCTGAAAGACGGCGCGCTCGATCTGGACAAACTGAAGCGCACGATCCAAGTGGCCATGCGCATGCTCGATAACGTCATCGACATCAATTTCTACGCCGTGGCCAAAGCGCGCAACGCCAATCTGAAGCACCGCCCGGTCGGACTCGGCATCATGGGATTCCAGGATTGCCTGCATCAACTGGGCATTCCGTACAGCTCGCAAGAAGCGGTGGAATTCGCCGACCGTTCGATGGAAGCGGTAGCGTATCAGGCTTACTGGGCATCGACCGAATTGGCGCAAGAGCGCGGCTGCTACAGCAGCTACAAAGGCAGCCTGTGGGATCGCGGCATTCTGCCGCACGACACGCTGGAAGTGCTGCGTCAGGAACGCGGCGGCTTCGTCGAAGCGGATTTCTCCGCCACGCTGGATTGGGACGCATTGCGCGCGCGCATCAAGCAGTACGGCATGCGCAATTCCAACTGCCTGGCGATTGCGCCGACGGCGACAATTTCCAACATCGTCGGCGTTTCCGCCAGTATCGAACCGACCTATCAGAATCTGTACGTCAAATCGAACTTGTCGGGCGAATTCACCATCGCCAACAAATCGCTGGTCAACGATCTGAAAAAACTCAATCTGTGGGACGAAGTGATGATTTCGGATTTGAAATACTTCGACGGCGCGATCAGTAAAATCGACCGCATTCCGGACCATATCCGTGCCTTGTACGCCACTGCGTTTGAAATGGATCCGCTCTGGCTGATCGAAGCGGGCGCGCGGCGGCAGAAATGGATCGACCAATCGCAATCGCTGAATATTTACATGGGCGGCGTATCCGGTAAAAAACTGGATGAAACGTACAAACTGGCGTGGTTGCGCGGCTTAAAAACCACGTACTACCTGCGTTCGATGGGTGCGACCGCAGCGGAGAAATCCACGGTGCGCGCCGGTTCGCTGAATGCCGTGCCTGCCGACGGCGGTGTGGTGAAAGCTGCGGTGGAAGTGTCGACGGTTGAGATCAAGTACTGCGCCATTGACGACGAGAGCTGCGAGTCCTGCCAGTAAGTAACAACAAGGGAACGCTGAATTAATCGATGTTTCGCCAGTAATCGAAACACAAAGATAATTGAAATATAAAGGAATTCATTATGCTGACATTTGACGACGAACCGCTGCAACCCGAAGTACCGCCCGTTAACGCCATGCCGAGCACTGCGCTGCACGATTTTGAATTGCCGCTGATCACACCGGCGCGGGATGACCGGGATCACAGCACTGCCAGCCGCCAGGCGGCGGATGACGTGGCGGGCAGCGCCAACCGCCGCATCTCAGTCGAGGACAAATCAATCATCAACTGCAAAGCGGATGTCAATCAACTGGTGCCGTTCAAGTACAAATGGGCGTGGGATAAATACCTCGGTGCTTGCGCCAACCACTGGATGCCGCAGGAAATCAGCATGAGCCGCGATATCGCGCTGTGGAAAGACCCGAATGGATTGACCGAGGACGAACGCCGTCTGGTCAAGCGCAATCTGGGTTTCTTTGTCACCGCCGATTCGCTGGCGGCGAACAACATCGTGCTCGGCACCTACCGCCACATCACCAACCCGGAATGCCGCCAGTACCTGCTGCGCCAGGCGTTCGAGGAAGCGATTCATACCCATGCGTATCAGTACATCGTCGAATCATTGGGCTTGGACGAAGGCGAAATCTTCAACGCCTACCACGAAGTATCGTCGATCCGCGACAAGGACGAGTTTCTGATTCCGTTCATCGATACGCTGACCAATCCGCACTTCAAGACCGGCACATTGGAAACCGATCAGCAACTGCTGAAAAGCCTGATCGTGTTCGCCTGCATCATGGAAGGACTGTTTTTCTATGTCGGCTTCACGCAAATTCTGGCGTTGGGGCGGCAAAACAAAATGACCGGCGCAGCGGAACAATACCAATACATCCTGCGCGACGAATCGATGCATTGTAATTTTGGCATCGACGTGATCAACCAGATCAAAATGGAAAATCCGCAGCTGTGGACCAAAGCGTTCCGCGATGAAATCGGCGCGCTGATGCAAAAAGCCGTGGCGCTGGAATACCGCTACGCCGAAGACACCATGCCGCGCGGCGTGCTCGGCATGAACGCGCCGATGTTCAAGGAATACCTGCGCTACATCGCCAACCGCCGTTGCCAGCAAATTGGTTTGGACGCGCTGTACCCGAACGCCAACAACCCGTTCCCGTGGATGTCGGAAATGATCGATTTGAAGAAAGAAAAGAATTTCTTTGAAACGCGGGTTACTGAGTATCAGACGGGCGGGGCGTTGAGTTGGGATTGAGGGTTGCATAGTCGAATCAGCTATGCGACATTTTTTGTGGATATATTTCGTCAGTGATAGGGGGCGTGCATGTCGTCAGATTCTGATAAGGATAAGTGCGAAGTCTGTTCTGATCAGATGGCTACGTTTATTCCATCTGGTGGGTTTGATGGCATCCATCAGAATTGTCCTAGGTGTGGGGAGTTTAAAATATCGGGAACAGCATGCTCATTAATACGTCAGCCACATGGAAAAGATAAACGAGCTAAGCTTTCAGGGTGGGTTAGAGCCCAGAATCGAAATGGTACAGTTCCACTGATTACATCTGAAACTTTACAGAAGGTTTCGGAATCTCCTCTTCCCTCAATAGTCGAAAGAGCTTACGGCATTCTGATTGAAGCAGAAGCAGGAATGAAAGGCCTTGGTGAAAGCTTCAATATACTTGAGCCCCGATTCTTAGCCGCATCGTATTCATCAAATAAGCAGGACCTTCACTTTCTTCTCAGCATGTTGAAGGAACAGCGGTTGGCTGAAGGCAAGACTCTCGCTGGCGGTTGTGAAATTCTTCCTGGGGGGTATATGCGGCTAGAAGAGTTGAAGCGTAAATCCTCAAGTTCAACGAAAGGTTTTGTGGCCATGTCATTTCAGGTAGACCTGAATGACGTATATTCGAACGGCTTTCAACTCGCCTTAGTCAATTCTGGTTATGAGCCAACGAGAATGGATAAAGTTGAGCATATAAATCGAATAGATGACGAGATTATAAATCAGATAAACACATCGAAGTTCGTGGTGGCTGATTTTACAGGACATCGAAGTGGCGTTTACTTCGAAGCCGGATATGCTATGGGCATTGGTCTACCGATATTTTGGACTTGTAGAAAGGATGAGATGTCGGATCTACATTTCGATATCCGGCAATTCAATTGTATTGATTGGGATACTACAGAGGATTTGGCACAGAGACTTCAATCCAGAATTGAGTCTATCCTAGGCCGAGGGCCTAGGTAAGTTCGTAGGTTGGGGTGAGGCACGAACCCCAACATCAACAAAGTCGCCAATCGTTGGGCTTCATTTCATTCAACCCAACCTACGGGTTGTTGTCATTGAAGATAACGCAGCACTTGCTGCAGAATTTCAAGAAATAAAGTTTCACAAAGATCTGAATCCTTATATTTTTGTTAAAATACTTATTTTAGGCTTATAATAAGTGTGAATGACATTGACTGGAAACCCAAAGCCTTAAGCAGATTGAGAAAATCAAGGCTGCCGCCGTGCGCAAAAGAATTTTTACTGAAGTCCAGTCGCTGGCTCACTTTCCAGATTGCCAAGGTGTCAAGAAACTCGCCAATCATGCGTATGGCTACCGGCTGCGGGTTGGTGATTATCGGGTATTTTTCGAGTTTGACGGCAGCGTGCATGTTATTCCATTTCTAAATCAAACATGAGTTTGTCAGCTATCCTTGTCGTATTAATTATACTGTCCTTCGGATAGCTTTCGCGTCATGTCTGATTTAGAAACGGAATTATTGATATTGAGGAGGTGAAAAAACGCGATGAGCGCACTTATTAATTACCAAACCATCCTGGATAGCAACGGAAAACCGGCTTTTGTCGTCGTGCCTTATGCCGAGTTTGTCAAACTTCCCGGCGTAGTACGCCCGGGCATGATTCCCAACGAGGTTGTTGGTAAGCGAATCATGAATGAAGTCAGTATGCTCGCCGCCTGGCGCGAATACCTGATGCTGACGCAAGAGGAAATGGCTAAACGCATGGGGATTACGCAAGCCGGTTACGCGCAGATCGAAGCTGCCAAACGCCCGCGTAAGGCAACACTTGAGAAAGCCGCAGCGGCTATGGGTATTACCTTGGATCAACTCGCGTATTGAAGGGCGCGTTTGGAGCTCGTAGCTTGTAGGTTGGGGTGAGGCACGAACCCCAACATCAACAAAGTCGCCAATCGTTGGGTTTCATTTCATTCAACCCAATCTACGGGTTGTTGCCACTGAAAATGAGGCGATGTTCGGCAGGAAATAAAAGGATGGTTTCTTCGGGGTATTTTTGTCGTATATGTTACGTTGATCACTAAGGGAAACGATATGATGGAACATGGTAATGGCTTCATTGATTCGGCTGAATTGACTAAGTGGATCAAGTGGTTCTTGTATCTCCAAGTCGGAATCAGCGTCATTGCATTGATTTCAGGAGTGCTTGAATATCAGTTACTCAATGATTTTAAAGATGGTGTCTACGCATATCAGGATGAGGCTATTGCCGCAGCTGAGGAGAGCGATTCTCGGCAACAAGTTATTTCAATAATTCAATTATTAATCCTTTTTGTGTCAGGTTTTTTGATACTGAAATGGATATACCGTGCTAACTTTAATGCGCGCCAGCTTGGTGCTTCCGGAATGAGGTTTACACCCGGGTGGTCGATTGGTTGGTATTTTTTGCCAGTTGTATGTCTATGGAAGCCATACCAAGCAATGAAGGAAATATGGAAAGCAAGTAGCAATCCACAAGACTGGAGAAGCCAACCTGTTCCATCGATTTTGCCATGGTGGTGGTTTTTTTGGATCGTTTCGAATTTGCTCGGATACGCATCATTTCGTATAGCACTAAATGCAGAGCAGATTAACGAATTGATTGTAGCAAATGTCACTTTACTGTTTTCTAACATAACCGGAATACCTTTAAGTCTTATTTTGTTGGCAATAGTGAACAAAGTTTATGAAATGCAAGTTTCTCATTTTGGTAAGGTAACTACCCATGCAAACCCGTGAAGAACGCGACACCATGGGCGTGGTCGAGGTGCCCGCCACAGCCCTGTGGGGCGCGCAAACGCAGCGTTCGTTGCAGAATTTCAAGATTTCCAGCGAACGCATGCCGGTGGCGTTGATTCATGCGCTGGCCCGGGTCAAGCGCGCCGCGGCCAAGGTCAATCACGATTTGGGATTGCTCAATGCCGCCAGCGCGGCGGCGATTATCGAAGCGGCCGACGAGGTGATTGCAGGGCATTTTGATGATCAATTTCCGCTGGTGGTGTGGCAAACCGGTTCCGGCACGCAGACCAACATGAACGTGAACGAGGTGCTGGCGAACCGGGCTTCGGAAATTCTCGGCGGCGGGCGCGGCGCGGATCGCAAAGTGCATCCCAACGATGACGTCAACAAAGGGCAATCGTCCAACGACGTGTTTCCCACCGCGATGCATGTGGCTGCCGTGCAGGAATTGCAGCATCACTTGATTCCGGCCATCGGGGTATTACGCGAAACCTTGGCGGCTAAGGCGCAAGCATTCGAAGCTATCGTCAAAATTGGCCGCACGCATTTGCAAGATGCGACGCCGTTGACGCTGGGGCAGGAATTTTCCGGCTATGTGGCGCAATTGGATCACGGTTTGCGACATGTGCAAGCATCGATGGGGCATGTGTGCGAGCTGGCGCTCGGTGGCACGGCGGTCGGCACGGGACTCAATGCGCATCCGGAATTCGCCGCACGTGTGGCGGCGGAATTGTCGCGGCTGAGCGGACTGCCTTTTATCACCGCGCCGAACAAGTTTGAAGCGCTGGCCAGTAACGATGCCTTGGTGCACGCGCACGGCGCATTGAAAACACTGGCCGCGTCGTTGATGAAAATCGCCAACGATATCCGCTGGCTGGCATCCGGGCCGCGTTGCGGCATCGGCGAATTGCGCATTCCCGAGAACGAGCCGGGCAGTTCGATCATGCCGGGCAAGGTTAATCCGACGCAATCGGAAGCAATGACGATGGTGTGCTGCCAAGTGATGGGCAACGATGTGGCGATCAACATGGGCGGTGCACTGGGGAATTTCGAGCTGAACGTGATGAAACCGCTGATCATTCACAATTTCCTGCAAAGCGTGCGCTTGCTGGCGGACGCGATGGCGAGTTTCAACGACCATTGCGCCACCGGTATCGAAGCCAATGTCGAACGCATCGATGCGCTGATGCACAATTCCTTGATGCTCGTGACCGCGCTCAATCCGCATATCGGCTACGACAAGGCCGCCGAAATCGCCAAAAAAGCGCACCGCGAGGGCACGACATTGAAGGCCGCCGCGCTGGCCACCGGTTATCTGACAGCGGAGCAGTTCGATGCCTGGGTGGTGCCGGAGAAGATGGTCGGCAAATAGCCACATAATGACAGCGCCCTTCAATTCATTCGAACCCGTAACGCGCCGTGAACGCTTTGCGTGGTGCATGTACGATTTTGCCAATTCCGGCTATACCACGGTCATTCTGACCGCCATTTTCAATGCTTATTTTGTCGGTGTGATCGCCGCTGGGATCGGCAACGGCTCCGCGACGCTGCTGTGGACGCTGACCATGGCGACGGCCAATGCGCTGGTGTTGTTGAGCGCGCCGGTGGTGGGCGCGATTGCCGATTATTCCGGCGCGAAAAAACGCTTTCTGACGGTCACCACGATCGGTTGCGTGGTGTTTACTGCGCTGCTGTATTTTGCCGGGCCGGGTGATGTCGCGCTGGCGATGGGGCTGGTGATACTGGCCACGTTCATGTTTGCCAGCGGCGAGAACCTGATCGCGGCTTTTCTGCCGGAAATCAGCACGCCGCAAACGATCGGACGGCTTTCCGGCTACGGCTGGGCGTTGGGGTATTTGGGCGGTTTATTGACGTTGGCGGTGTGTCTCGGCTATGTCACGTACGCGGAACAGCAGGGTATCGAAGCCGCGCAGTATGTGCCGGTGACCAATCTGATCGTGGCGGTATTGTTTGCCCTTGCCGCGCTGCCGACGTTGTTGTGGTTGCGCGAGCGCGCTACGGTGGTGGAATCGTTTGATAGCACCCACATCGTGCGGCAAGGGTTCAGCCGGTTGCGCGCCACGCTGCGCCAAGCCCGTTTGCACATCGATCTGTTTCGTTTCTTGGTGGCGTTGACTACGTATTATGCCGGTATTCACATCGTGATCGTGCTGGCGGCGGTGTATGCGCAAGAAGTGATGGGGTTCAAAACGCAGGATACGATTATTCTGATCATGGTCGTGAATGTGACCGCGGCCATCGGCGCTTTTCTGTTCGGTCATTTGCAGGATCGCATCGGCTCGAAACGTTGCATTGCGGTGACGCTGCTCATCTGGATCGCGGCGATTGGTTGCGCGTACTTTGCGGTCGATGCGTTTCTATTCTGGGTTGCCGCCAATTTGATCGGTACCGCGCTCGGCGGCGCGCAATCGGCGGGCAGAGCGCTGGTCGGGCAATTCACTCCGGCCGGACGGCAAGGCGAGTTCTTCGGTTTATGGGGATTGGCGACAAAATTGTCGGCGATTATCGGTCCGCTCACGTATGGCGCAATGGTTTATGTGTTTGCCGGGGATCACCGTATCGCGTTACTCAGCACGCTGGTGTTTTTTGTTCTCGGCCTAGCACTGCTGGCCAGTGTTGACGAGAAAAGAGGGCGTGAAGCGGCTACCATTGAGTACTAAAGGAATTTCTGGGGTGGTCGTACGAGGGGATTTTTTGAAGGCTCCTGTAGGAGCAATGTAGATCCTACAGGGTATTACTCAACAACAATGAAACAGTAAAACGGATGAATAGTTAAAAATTAACTATTATTTACCTGGAAGCTCGTTACGACCTTCAGCTGGTTTACCTTCATGCGTGGTGCCATAATTGTCTGAACTTGCGCTTTCCGGTGCTGTAGGTTTGCCACATGCGACTAACGATAATGCTAAAAGTGTTACAACAAAAAATACTGAAAATTTCATTTGTGGCTTTTCCCTAAAATTAATAAATATATCTCTTTCATTTTTGTCACAGTAAAACTATAACACGTTACGAAGAATAATCACTGATAAATTGCGATTTTAGTGCATTAAATACTCGCGAGATGACCTTGCGGGTGATATTGGCCTGTTGCCAGCCGGATTTACAGGATATTGATTAGCATTCTGATGCCCAAACCATAGAGCAAAACCACAAAGATTGTCCTGAGCGTGGCGGTTTTGGTGGAATGCGTAAGCTTCGCTCCGAGCGGCGCTGTCAACATGCTGGCCGATACCAGCCAGGCTAATGCGGGTAAATAAACATAGCCTAAGCTGAAATCGGGCAGCGTTTCCGAGTGTAAGAAACCATTCACGATGTAACCGGCCGTACCGGCCAATGCGATAGGGAAGCCGATCGCCGCCGCGGTGCCGATGGCATGCTGCAATTTGATTTTGCATAATGTCAGGAATGGCACCGACAACAATCCACCGCCGATTGCAACCAAGCTGGATAGAGCACCGATGACATTACCGGCGAGAAACAGGCCGAATCTCCCGGGGAGTTGAAACATCGGGCTGGGACGGAATTGCAGCAGCATTTGCGTGGCGGCGTAAAAAATGAAAATGACAAAAATAACGCTCAGCAGTTGACCGGTCATCGATCCGGCCAGGGTTGCGCCGCCGAAAGTACCGAGAAAAATCCCTGGGGTAATATGCTTTACGATAGGCCAGTTCACCGCGCCATGCTGATGGTGTGTGCGTAAACTGACGGCGGAAGTGAAAATGATCGTGGCCATCGTGGTGCCCAGCGCAAAATGGATGATGCGGTCGGCGGGAAAATCCTGCGCGGTGAATAGTGAAATGAGCACGGGAACGATAATCAGGCCGCCGCCAATGCCGAGTAAACCGGCAAAAAATCCCACAAACGCTCCGGTTAGCAGATAAATCAACCACCATTCCATAATGTAAGCCTGATAAAAAGAATTGGATTGTGTTACAGATATCGCAAAATAAATTGCCATTCGGCCGGATCGACCGGTGTGATCGATAAACGGTTACCGGTTTGCAGCACGCGCATTCTGCTCAGTTGCGGATATTGCCTTAATTCCCTGATCGGGATTAGGCGCGTTCTGTGCAGCAGCATGATGTCGACATTAAACCAGCGCGGATTGTCTTGCGTCGCTTTAGGATCGAAATACTTGCTGGCCGGATTAAATTGCGTGGCATCCGGATACGCCGGTTTGCTGACAACCGCGATGCCCATGATACCGGGGTCTTTGCAGCAGGAGTGATAGAAAAATACCTGATCGCCCACTGCCATCTGGTTGCGCATGAAATTACGCGACTGATAATTACGCACGCCTTCCCAGGCTATCGTTTGATCCGGCCGTGCGGCAAAATCATCGATACTGAATTCATCCGGTTCAGATTTCATTAACCAGTAGCGCATTTTTTACATGAGTGGTGATTTTTACAGACAGCTTTGTCGTCAGTGGCTCATTATAATGGATGACTTTCCGTGAGTTTTATTTTTGATGAAAATTCTGCACGCTAACGGACAGCTTCTGTAGTATATTCCAAAACTTTTCTGCGTTCTGACGACTTACACTATGAATAATCACACACTTTCTGATATTGCGGTGGATACCTGGGTACAGGGCGGTCCGCTTGCGCTCAACGAACTGACCGGTTCGGTGGTCTTGATCGAAGTTTTCCAGGTCAATTGCCCGGGTTGTTTTATTTATTCGTTACCCCGAGCGGTTGATTTGCATGAGCGGTATCACGCGCAGGGTTTGACTGTGATCGGCTTGGCCACTGCATTTGAAGATTACGATAAGAACACGCTGGAGAATTTGCAAAAGCTAATTGCGACCGGCGAAGTGATCGGTGAAACCTATAAGGCGCTCAATCAATACGGTTTATTGTCGGATGGTAAGCTGAAGTGGAAAATACCGTTTGCGGTGGGCATGGACCGGGTTGTGGCGGAAACCGAGCCGGTGACCGATGAGCGCGTGCTGCATTATGCGCAAAATTTTTTGCCCGATTTCGACAAATTCAGCGATGAGCAGAAAAAAACCGTGTTGCAGCAAGTCCACCAGTATATGACGCAGAAATCGATGCGCGCGGAGACTTTCGAGCGCTTTGCACTGCAAGGAACGCCATCGTGTATTTTGTTCGACCGTAAAGGTGAATTGAAGGATGTGTCGTTCGGGCAAATAGACTATAAACAGGCGATGGTTGAGCATTTTCTGGCGGAGAAAGTCTAGTTTTTACGCGCGAATTGAAATGACAGGCAATCGCTGGTTGTGTTTTATTGAATTGCGTTTCAATGATGATGTTTAACCGGCAGCCAGCGTTTCTTGAAGCCAAGCCTCGAATGCCTGATGATGATTCAGGTCATATTGCCAGCAGAGGAATCCCATTTGCTGGCCTGTCGCGATATTTTGCGGCTGATCGTCAATATAAATGGTCTCGGCCGGATCTAGCTGGTATGTGTTGATCGCATAGTGATAAATGGCCGGTTCCGGTTTCAGAATACCGACTTCAAATGACAGAATTCTGTGCTCAAAGAGCGCAAACTCAGGGTAGGCGGTAAAAATCCACGGACAATGAATTGCATTGATATTCGAGATCAGAATCAGGTTGTGGTTATCAGCGGCTAGTTGACGAACGCACTGCCACATGGATGCATTGTGCGTGAAGATTTGTTGCCAAGCTTGGTAAAACCGCTCCCGTGTAACATTACTCCCCAAGATACTCAGCGCCCAATCCGCAAAACCGGCGGGATCGATTTGTCCGCTTTCCAGTGCGTTTTTACGGTGCAGCACCGAACGAATCCGTTCGTGCGCGTCAGCGGTTCCTGGTGGAATCAGCCGCGCCAGCGACGATTCAAAATCAAAATCCAGCAATACGCGGCCAATATCGAATAGGAATGTTTTCGTGCGGAGGAGAGGATTTCTACTGCCTTGCTGCATGGATGGAATTGCGTGTGTAGTCATTGCGGGAAGAAAAAACTAAAAAGGACAAGAGATGTTTTAAATATCTCTTGTCCTGCAATAGCTCCCCACATATGCCGTCAGACCGTCATCTTGAACCATAGGGTCCAAGGCGGTTGCTTCATGGATACATCAGGAACATCCTAAAAGGACGCGCACAACAGTATCACTTTAATCCACAACCATTTTCTACAAATTGGTTCAAAGAATATAAGTCTTAACGAACACCGCAGGGATTAACCTTATTTACAACTGTAACTATTAACTATGCTAACTTTCTTTATCAGTAAGAACTTCATCAACTTTCTTTCTTAATGAAACAATTCTACGCCGAAATTCATCGATGTCAAAACCAGTTCCATTACGCAGCGCCAGCAGTTCATGCGCGATCTGCAAGGCTGCGATCAATGCGATGCGATCAGAGTCAACAATTTTTCCTTCTGCTTTGATTTCTTGAATTTTTTTATCAAGATAAGCTGCAGCAAGCAGAATTTCCTCACGCTCTTCATCGGGGCAGGCAATGCAAAAATCCCGTCCCATGATATTGAGGTTTAGCGGTTCATTATTCATTATCGGGTATGTTTAACAAAAGTGTTTCAAGCCGATCCACTGTGACATGTATTTTCTCATTCAATTTCTCGCAATGCGCATGCGAGTCCGCAAGTTCTTTGCGCAGTTTTTTATTTTCAGTGCTTTTATCTTGATACAAGCGTAAAAGTTGAAAAACTTTATCTTCTAAGGATTTCAGTTCTGTTTCCATGGGGCACTAATTTATGAACTATTAAAAGGGTTAATGTGTAAGAAATCTCAGGGTTGTTTACAGAGAGGTTGATAGAAATAAGCGTTGAGTATTTCATAAGGAGTGGCATTACTCAAACTCTTATGTGGC
>NZ_QRBZ01000003.1 GCF_009833085.1 Nitrosomonas oligotropha
TACCCGTACCATCGCGATTAACGACGCCAGTCAGGTCACTTTTGACGGTTTCAACGGTATCAGCATCAACCCGGCCGCCGATTTGGTACCCGGCACTAACTACAGCATCCGGATCGACAGCGGTGCTGTCACCGATGTGAATGGCCATGCCTATGCTGGCATTAGCGATGACACTACGCTGAATTTTTCCACCATTGCAACCGAACCGCAGCTAACCGGAAGCTTTCCTGGGGATGATTTCACCGAGTTCCAAGTGGATCAGAATATCGAACTCTATTTTAATGAGCAGGTTAAGCCCGGCAGTAGCGGTAATATTGTCATCAGCAACGGCTCCGATACCCGTACCATCGCCATTAATGATGCCAGTCAAGTCAACTTCGATTCCTATCGGGTCGTCATTAATCCGGTCGCCAACTTGCTTCCCAATAGCCACTACAGCATCAAGATCGATAGTGGAGCCATCACCGATTTGAACGGTCATGCATACGCCGGTATCGGCGATGACACCGCATTGGATTTCTCCACCATTACGGGCGAACCTCGTCTCAACGGTAGCGATCCCAGTGACGATTCCGCCGGTTTCCAAGTCGATCAAAATATCAGACTCTATTTTAATGAGCAGGTTAAGCCGGGCGATAGCGGCAATATCATCATCAGCAATGGTTCCGATACCCGCACCATCGCCATCAACGACGACAGCCAAGTCACTTTCAATGGTAGTAAGATAACTGTTAATCCAACAGACGATCTGGTTCCCAGCACGAATTACAGCATCAAAATCGATAGCACGGCCATTACCGATCTGGATGGTAATCCGTACACCGGCATCAACGACGATACCACGCTGAATTTCTCCACGATCACCAGCGAGCCGCTCTTGTTCTCGAGTACTCCGTGGGATGGTTCCACTGACTTTTCGGCTGACAACAACATTACGCTAGCCTTCAATGAAGAGGTTCAAGCGGGCAGCAGCGGTAATATTGTCATCAGCAATGGCTCCGATACCCGCACCATCGCCATTAACGATGCCAGTCAGGTCACTTTCAACGGCAGTAAGATAACCGTGAATCCAACAGCCGATCTGGTTCCCAATACGAACTACAGTATCCGGATCGATAACGGTGCTATTACCGATTTGAGCGGTCATGCCTATGCGGGTATTAACGACGATACCACGCTTAACTTTTCTACGATCAGCGCTGAACCGCGGCTATACGGGAGCAATCCTTGGGATGGATTCACGGATTTTCAAATTGATCAGGATATCGCTTTAACTTTTAATCAATCGGTTAAACAAGGCGCTAACGGCAATATCATTATCAGCAATGGCTCCGATACACGTACTATCGCAATCAATGACAGCAGCCAAGTTACATTTGATGGATACACTGGCGTAATTATCAATCCAACAGCCGATCTGGTTCCCAATACCCATTACAACATCAAAATCGATAGTGGCGCTATCACCGATCTGGAGGGTAATTCTTTCGCCGGAATCAGCGATGATACGACGCTTGATTTCTCCACCATCTCGAGCGACCCTCAGCTATTTGGCAGTTATCCTCAGGATGACTTCGCCGGATTCCAAATGGATCGAGATATCGAACTCTATTTTAATGAGCAGGTTAAACCCGGCGGTAGCGGAAATATCGTCATCAGCAATGGCTCCGATACGCGCACCATCGCCATTAACGATGCCAGTCAAGTCAGCTTTGATAATCCCTATAAAATCGTCATTAATCCGCTAGCCGATTTGATTCCCGACTCTCATTACAATATCAAGATCGATAACGGTGCGATCACCGATTTGAACGGTCATGCATATGCCGGTATCAGCGATGACACCGCGCTTGATTTCTCCACCATCACGGGCGACCCTCAGCTATTTGGTAGTTATCCTTGGGATGATTACCCCGGATTCCAAATCGATCGGAATATCGAACTCTATTTCAATGAACCGGTTAAGTCTGGCGGCAGCGGCAATATCATCATCAGTAACGGTTCCGACACACGCACCATTTCGATCAATGACAGCAGCCAAGTCACATTTGATGGTTACACGGGTGTAATCATCAATCCAACAGACGATCTGGTCCTCAACACTAACTACAGCATTAGAATCGATAGTGGCGCCATTACCGACTTAGCCGGTAATCCTTACGTTGGTATCCATGACGATACGTCGCTCAACTTTCCGACGGTACCAAGCAATCCTCTGTTGATTGACAGTTCGCCGGTGGATAATGCCAGCGATGTTGCAGTGGGTGACAACATTGCTCTCTACTTCAATGAAGAGATAAAACCAGCGAGCGGTAACATTGTGATCAGCAATGGCACGGATATACGGACTATTTCGATCAACGATTCCAGTCAAGTCTCATTCAGTGACAGTAAGTTTGGCGGCAATCAAATCCTCATCAATCCAACAACCGATCTGGTCCCCAACACTGACTACAGCATTAGAATCGACAACGGCGCTATTACCGATTTAACCGGCAATTCGTACGCCGGCATCAATGACGATACGACGCTCAACTTTACGACATTATCAAGTGACCCGCTATTGTTCGGCAGTTCGCCGATGGATGATGCCGTCGATGTTGCAGTGGGTGATAACATTGCTCTCTACTTCAATGAAGAGATAAAACCGGCAAACGGTAACATTGTGATCAGCAATGGCACGGATATACGGACGATTTCGATCAACGATTCCAGTCAAGTCACGTTCAGTGACAGCAAGTTTGGCGGCAATCAAATCTTCATCGATCCGGCAGCCGATCTGATCCCCAATACGACTTACCATATTGAAATCGATGCAAGTGCCATCACCGATACCGCTGGAAATTATTACGCCGGAATCAACGATGACACCACCCTCAATTTCACCACGACCGACACTTTTGTTACACCGCCAATTGTGGGTGTGGCAGGTATTGGCGATCCGGCTTTTCCAGTTCTATAACACGTAAGTTGCACTCTGTCAGCAGCGTCATCGCGGTTGGATGGCGCTGCTGATACAGTACATGGCAAAGGCAATCGCCTGCAATTTTGCACACATGCCCGATTGACTCCGAATCCACACATGCGACAAATTTCCGAAGCTCTGCAACGTGCTGTCCGCCATCAGCAATCCGGGCAACTTTCCGAAGCGGAAGCGGTTTGCCGCCAAATTCTTGCCGCGCTGCCGGATCAACCCGACACGCTGCATCTGCTCGCGATTATTTATGCCCAGACCAAGCGTTATTCGCTAGCGAACGATAATTTCCGCAAAGCAATCGCCCTAGCGCCCGCGCGCGCCGATTTTGCTGGTAATTATGCCAATGCATTATGGGAGCAAGGTTCGATTGAGGAAGCGATCAGTTATTGCGAACGCTCCCTCGCCATCAATGCCAATCAAGCCGAAGTGCTCAATGTATTAGGCAATGCGCTGATGGCGCAAAACCGCCATGAGAAAGCGGCGGAGTGTTTCCGCCGGGCACTCCAATTGCGTCCGCGGTATCCGCATGCACTCAACAACCTCGGCAATGCGCTGCAGAAAATGAACCAAGCCGCCGAAGCGATTCCCTGTTATCAGCAAGCAATCGAATTACAGGGCGATTATTCGGAAGCCTGCAATAATCTGGGGCAAGCGTTAAAGAATCTGGGCAGAATCGATGAAGCCAGAGCTCAGTTTCATAAAGCATTACAGCTCGCCCCCAGCTTCAATCAGGCGCGCAATAATCTTGCCGAAGTCGATTCCTGCTGGCTGGAACCGCTAGAGGGAAAAAAATTATTCCTGCGCCGCTACGAAGCGCAAGACGCCGCTTATTTGCGATACTGCCACCAAAATAATGATTTCATGACGCTGTACAACCAATATATTCCGCGCCATCAGCCGCTCGACGAATTGGCGGCAAAATTGCATCAGACGCACGCATTGCATCCGTGCCAGACAAAATCCGTCGACTGGGTCATATTGCGTAAGAATACCGGCCAACCGGCCGGTATCGCCAATCTCGTCGACCTCAATTTATCGCACCGCCGGGCGGAATTTCTGATCGGATTACCGGATTCTGAAGATCGCACCCGCGGCATCGCACTCGAAGCGACTTTATTGGTTCTGGACTATGTATTCAACCGGATCAAATTAAATAAACTGGTCGCTCATGTTTACGCGCACAATGCCTTTTCCCAGAAAAACGTTTTAGCACTCGGATTTACGCAAGAAAGTTATTTGCGCGAGCATCTGGTGGATCCGCATGGCAATCTTCTGGATGTGTACGGCAACGGCATGACCATGCGCGATTTCCATTTCAATCCAAAAATTTCCAGACTCTCTCAACGCATACTCGGTCGCGATATTACCGTGGCCTAAGTGGTGGTCGTCCGCAATTTCCGGGTGTTTTTTCTAAGCTTCTTCTTCCTTTCAGTGCATCCGATGTAATCCACAGAACTGTCATTTTTCTGTCATGACAGCTTGCTACACTCTGCCCGATTTAATCACACCCTAACACATTCGGATTTCAAATCACTATCGCAGATATCCATTGAGGAACTGGAGCACCATGAAAATTTTTTACGGCATCCAAGGAACAGGCAATGGCCATATCACGCGTGGCCGCATCATGGCGCGTGAGTTGCAAGCAGCGGATCTCGAAGTCACATATTTATTCACTGGCAGGCCGCAAGATAAGTTTTTCGCTATGGAAGTTTTTAACGGTCATCAGTGGCGCGAAGGACTGACATTCGCGACTAATAAAGGCAAAATCAATCACCTGAAAACCGTGTTGCAATCCAAACCGCTCAATTTTCTCAAGGATATCCGGCAGCTGGATTTAAGCGCTTACGATCTGGTCATTTGCGATTTTGAACCGGTCACCGCTTGGGCAGCACGCCGGCAAAACAAAAAAACCGTCGGCATCTGTCATCAATACGCGTTCCAGCATGACATACCGCGCGCAGGTCATGATCCGGTTTCCGAAGCCGTATTGAAAAACTTCGCGCCGGTTGATGTAAGCATCGGCTTGCATTGGCACCATTTCGATCAGCCCATTTTACCGCCGGTGATTGAAACGCCTTTTATTCCCGGGCGGATTCAAAAAAACAAAATTGTCGTTTATCTACCGTTTGAAGATCAACAGCACATCATCAAACTGTTCGCATCCTTCAAAAATTTCGAGTTCTTCATCTATTCCCCGGAAGCCTCGCCTTCTCAGCATGCGCATATCCATTGCAAACCCTTATCGTTGACCGGATTTCAGCAGGATTTGTCGGATTGCGCGGGCATCATCTGCAATGCCGGTTTTGAGCTGGCCAGCGAAGCATTGCAACTAGGTAAAAAAATCCTGGTAAAACCGGTGCATGCGCAAATGGAACAAGCTTCCAATGCAGCAGCGCTCAGCCTGCTGGGCTATGGCCAGATGATGCAAACCGTCGATGCCAAACGTATTGAACAATGGCTCTACGAAACTAAAGCAATTCGTGTCACCTACCCGAACACTGCCAAACATCTGGTGCAGTGGATCAAGGACGGCATGCCGCCGGTCGATCGGTCATGGTGCGATCGAGTCTGGTCGGAGGTCAATATCATTCCGGTTGAATTATCGTGAATTTGAACAAACACGCTGGAATTAACCCGCACATTTCATCCATGAACGACAATCACTTGTTTCAACCCAATCCGCTATTGCTCAAAATACCCGCACCGGAAAAAATCCTGATCATTTTTAATCCGATATCCAGCGCGGGCAATACCGAAGCGCTCGCGCATCAACTAGCAGCGGCGCTGTCCCGGCAAGGCAAGCATACGGAAATCTGTCCCTCCGAGAAAAAAATGAAGGGCTATACTCGCATTGTGGATAACATTTCGTCCAGTGAGTTGGTCGTTGTGGTGGGCGGTGACGGCACTATCCGGAAGTTATTGGATCTGCTCAACAAAACAACCACGCCGGTGTATGCCATACCGGGTGGAAACGAATCGCTGTTTGCACGTTCCTACGCCATGAGCACCGAGGCGGATGATTTGCTCCAGGCTATCGCTTCCGGGGTTTGCTTGCAGCAGTTTTACGGTTTGATCACCGGCAAGGGCATACGCGGCGAGAAACCCTTTTTTCATATGGCTTCGATGGGACTGGATTCTTTAACGGTTAAGAACATCGGTAAGCGCAAAGGCCCACTCAACGATTCGATCTATCTTTGGCATGGACTGAAAGCGCTGTGTTCACTGCATCACCCTACCATCTCGGTGAATGTCGATGGCGAACAAGTCATCGACCGTGGCTCCGGCTATGTGATCGTGGCCAACAACTCAGCATATGCGAAAAACCTGCAACTCGTACCGAGCGCCGATCCGTCCAAAAACGAATTGGTTGTCGGCTTTCTGTCAGGAGCCCGGCCGCAGCATGAATTGGTCAAAGCCATGCGCATTCTGCAACAAAAACCCGCAAACCTCCCCATGCAGTATTTCAGTGGTAAGCAAATCGCTTGCACGTTGCACGACAAAGCCTATCCACTCCAAGTCGATGGTGATTATTTCCGCAATCGCGATATCGAAGCCGAAAGCACTGTTGTATTCAGTGTCAGTCAACGGCCCATCCGGGTATTAATTCCTCCGGCGCTGAATACAACCGCATTGCACATCAGTAACAGCTGATTGAATTGTTCTCCAAGGAGAATCTCAGATTTTTGGGATTTTCCGCATGCAGTGCAAAGCGATACAAACAACACCGCAACCGGATTCAATAACTCCACTCCGCGCTAAAACCTTTGGCATTGCTTGCACGGCTTTGGATGCACGCTAGCGATAAAACAGCTGGAATGGTTTCTATGTCGCGACAGATATGATATGGTACCGCATTTAAGTATGAAACAATCTAAGATACATAATGTTAGTTGATAGAGTTAATCATACACTCGAAATTAAATTCAGCCAAACCATTGATCAAGCCAAAACGACACCGGCAACGCAATCCTTCCCATCTGAATGATCAGCATGCTTAAATCCATCCCGATAAAGAAATTAAGCCTTTTCTATACACAGTGTTGCGCTTATATCGTTGTTCTCTGCTGTTGCAGTTTTGTGCATGCCGAACCCATCGCGCTCGGCATGAGCACCTCGCTCAGCGGCCCCAATCAGTTATTGGGGCGCGCCATGTACCTGGGTATGAATGCTTTGTTCGAGGAAATCAATCAGCAAGGCGGTATTCGCGGCCGCATGATCAATCTGACCGTACTTGATGACGGGTATGAGCCGGATAGTGTCAAAGTGAACACGATACAGTTGATTGATCAGCATAAAGTCATCGCCATTGTCGGTAACGCCGGCACGCCGACAGCCGCGATTGCCGCACCCCTTGCCAATGCACGCGGCGTGGTATTTTATGGCGCTTTCACCGGGGCCGATTTATTGCGCAAGACCCCGCCCGATCCTTATATATTCAATTTCCGCGCCAGCTACCGGCAGGAAATGGAGTTGATCGTACAAGATATTCTGGATCGCGGCATTTCTCCGTACCGCATTGCCCTCTTTTTGCAGGATGACACGCTGGGACAAACCGGTTTCGACATCACCAAGGCGGTTTTGGAAAAATCGGGGTTTAAGCATACCGATCGGCTGCTGGTCACGCGTTACCCGCGCAATTCTTTAGCGATACAAAGCGCGATCAAAGCGATGATTCAGGCGACACCCAAGCCTGAGGCGATCATCATTGTGGGCGCATATCAACCCGCCGCTCAGTTTATCCGTTTTTCTCACCGCATTTTCCCCAATGCGCGGTTTTATAATTTATCTTTTTCCGCCGCTTCGCTACTGGCCGATGCGCTACCCGGCATCCATGGACGAATCTATATGACCCAAGTGGTGCCGCCCGCAGAAACCGATTCCGAAGAGCAAGACTTCATCTGGCGAGAAGGCTATCTTGCGGCGCAGGTTCTGGTTAAAGCGCTGCAAAGCATCCCCGGACAAATCACCGGCGACAGCCTGAAACAAGCGTTGGAAGCATTAGGATCGGTTAATTTGGAAGGTTTTGGCACAGTCACCTTAAATCCCGGCGATCATCAAGCAAGCGATCATGTCTGGCTGACGCTTTTGGATAAGACCCGTCAATGGAATAGCGTGAAAACTACCGGAGAAGATAATTGAAGGTAACCCCGCAACTGGAATCACCGGAACAAGCGAAGTGGACATTTACTTCCTGGATCAAGGGAATTCTCGGTATTTGCACGGTCATATTCTTGTGCATTTTTATTGCGTCAACCAACGGCATGGTGCAGAAATACCGCACCACCTTGCAGCTATCGCAACAACATGCGGCCGCCACCACGCAAACCATCGCCGATTCGATTAACGATCAATTTACCGCGCTGGCTTCCGCTGCCAATGAGCTTGCGGAAAACTTGCGGAAAATTTCCTGGAGCCAGGAAGCAATCGATACCGCATTGAACGAGGCGGCACTCAATCATTTTGGCTTCAATGCGCTGGGCGTAGCCTTCGATTTATACCAAGCCGACCCGCAGCTGCGTCTGTTTGCGCCGTTTATCCGCCAGCAAGGCACGGCCCATCAAATGGACCGGATCGATCAGTATTACGACTATACCGGTCACGCGGCGTATAGCGCGAAAAACGGTAACAGCAAGAATAGTGACTGGTATCTGCAAGCCACCGGCGGAAGAAGCGGTTGGCTGGCGCCCTACTTTGATATGGCTTATCAACAGCACACGCTGAAGTATGTGCTGCCATTGCAAAAAAACGCGGAAAGCAGCAAAGTGCCTGGCGTAGTGTTTTTGGATATCGACCTGGACTGGGTCAGGCAGCAAGTCGAGAATCACGATGTAGGCGATAACGGTTACGCGATCGTCGTCAATGAATTCGATCAAATTATCTATCACGGACTCAAGGGTTCCAAGAAAATCGTCAGCGACTTGAATCAGGCTATTACACCGACTTACTTTGCTGAATTCACGGCGGGGAAATTAGGGACCAACGAACTCACCGGCCGCTCCGCCTGGTTCAACCGCTACCCCATCGGCGAAACCGGATGGTATGTGTTAACCGTGATGAATGCGGAAATTGGTAAGAAGCACTTATTTGAGAACGACGATGAAGAAGATACCCGGGTAATTCACGAATCCGATTTAATCAGCTGGATCGTCAACGCGGTCGTGCTGTGCCTCCTGATTTATATCTGGATTGCGTTCGTCAAACAGCAGCAATCGGTCGCGCAGTTGCTGCGCCATGCATTTATCTCGTCATTGCTGTTGACCGTGGGCATCGTGTCGATCTGGATCACGGAATATTACACGCCTTCGGTAACTCACAATCAATCGTTGACACTATCGAATCGCGCAATCGTCGAGCAATTTCAGAACGATTATGCCGTCGCTTCATTGCAAGAATCAAAAACACCACCCTTTTTTGTTCCAACCGGTTTGTTCATCCAATCGATTGAATTTCAAAATGCCACCAACGTGGCGATAACTGGTTATGTGTGGCAGCGTTTTCCCAAGCACTTTGAAGAAGAGATCGAACATGGCGTCATTTTCCCCGAAGCTATAGAAACATCTATAGACGAGGCGTATGAGCACGAAGAAAGCGATGAAATCGTCAAAGGCTGGTATTTTGAAGCCACATTACGAGAAACCTTCGATTACAAAATATATCCCTTCGACCGGCAACTTCTGTGGGTGCGTCTCTGGCCTACCAGTTTTTCCAAAAATGTCATTCTCGTGCCGGACTTTAAATCCTTCGATAGTCTGAATCCCAATACGCTACCGGGCGTTGAGCAGGATTTTGTTTTATCCGAATGGAATCCATCGCGAGCTTTTTTCGGGATCAAAGTGAATAAATACAACAGCAATTTCGGCGATCGCCAGTTCACCAGTCACGACAAGATGCCGGAGCTGTATTTCAATCTGGAAATTTCGCGCAACATTGTCAATCCATTCATTGCGCATTTATTTCCTCTGGCTGTCGTGCTACTGATGTTATACGGACTGGTTCTCACCATCTCCAAACAGGAAACGAAACTGACGATCACCGGTTTCAATGTATCGACCATCGTCGCCGCGTGCTCGGCGCTCTTTTTCATCTTATTGATTATGCACGTGCAGCTGAGAGACGAACTGGCGGTAAATACCATTGTATATTTGGAATATTTCTACCTTGTCTCCTACGTCACCATCCTGATGGTAACCGTCAATGCCGTGCTGATTTCATACGATCCACCGCTCGGGATATTGGCATTTAAGGACAATTTCATTCCAAAACTTATTTATTGGCCGGTCTTACTGACTTGGATTTTTATCATTACTGCCATTCTATTTTAACCGCTTGCCTTCAGTGCCACGATACCAGGAGCAATCATGGAAGATAACCAATCGCCCGATCCTTATAAACAAACGAGTCTGAGGTATCAGCTCTACCGGGAAGCGCGGGCCATGGCCGAATACGCGCTTGCCAACGGCAAAACAGTGCCGGATAAAGTGATACGTACCATCGATACATTTACTGTTCAGAGCAATGCCGGTTTGAATGACCGGATTCATGTCCGGGCGGATCTGGATATCGGTGAATTGCTTGCCGCGCACTGCGCATTGGCCAGAATAGTGGAACCCGCCAAGCCGAATACCATTTTGTTGCTGGACATCGAGCAAGGGGTTACCGGATTCATGAAATTTCTCGGTCCGGTTTCATTGATCCGCCAAATGATGATCGCGGCTATCGTGTCGCTGATATTATTCATCGGACTGACTTTGACCGAAGAAGTAAGCAACGACAGCGGCAATATTATGTTGCAGGATGGCTTGGAATTGCTCCTCAATCTGATGTTCTATCTGGCCGCGGCCGGACTGGGCGCTTCGTTTGCCGCACTGTATAAAGCCAATACGTTTATCGCCAACGGTACTTTTGACCCCACGTATCATGCTTCCTACTGGATTCGTTTCTTTCTGGGTTTGATTGCCGGCCTGATTCTCGCCATCATGGTTTCCGAGGATTACTTCAGCAGACACTTGAGTGAAACGCCTTTCCTGGAAAAAGGCATTATCCGGCCGCTACTGGCCATGCTCGGCGGCTTCTCCGCCGATCTCACACACACGGTTTTGAGCCGCTTGGTTGAAACGATCCGGTCGTTGTTCACCGGCAGCCCGAAAGATCAGCTTGCCAACAAGAGGAAAGCCATGCAGGTGGATTTCGCCGCGCAACAGAACCAGCAACACATCAACATGGCTTCCAATCTGATCGATCTTCAGCAGGTGATCAACAGCGGTGCGACACCGGAAGAAATCAATGAGAAAATTGATCGAATATTAAAAGATGCGCTGCCTAATTCGGATATCCGGTTAAAATCCGCGGAAAAACAGGATGATGAAAGTTAAATTCCGCTGTTTTTCCACGCTGGCGCTTATGGCCGCTGGTGCGCATACGCATGAATCGCCTGCTTTAATTGCATGATCTCCGGTTGATTCAAGGTTTCGGTTTTGAGCAGCGCTTCCGCGGTCTGATCCAGTAATGCACGGTTATTCTGCAGGATATTGATGGCGCGTTCCAAAGCCTGATCGACCAGCACGCGCACGGCAATATCGATTTTGTTCGCGGTTTCCTCGCTGTAATTGCGGCTTTGCGGCAATACCATATTGGGTTGTAAGAAAGCGGATTGCTCACGGTCGTACGCCACATTACCCAACGCTTCGCTCATGCCGTAACGCAGCACCATGGCGCGCGCGATATCGGTGGCACGCACCAGATCATCCGCAGCACCCGTGGATACTTCATGAAACACCACCTGCTCGGCCGCTCTACCGCCCAGCAGCACCGCCATTTTGTTCAACAACTCTACTCGTGTCATGAGATAGCGGTCTTCCGTGGGGCGTTGAATGGTATAACCCAAAGCACCGACTCCACGCGGAATAATTGATACCTTATGCACTTCATCGGTACCGGGTAAAGCGAGCGCCACCAAGGTGTGACCGAGTTCATGAAAAGCCACTACACGCCGCTCGTTGGGATTGAGCAAGCGGTTACGTTTTTCCAATCCGGCCACGATACGCTCAATGGCGTTGTTGAAATCGTCCATCGTTACCGATACAGCAGCGCGGCGTGTCGCGAGTAACGTTGCTTCGTTGATCAGGTTCGCCAGATCCGCACCGGTAAATCCGGGCGTTAGCGCAGCGATTTGCTCAATTTTGACATCGGTATTCAGTTTCACTTTTTTCGCATGCACGGCAAGAATCTGTTCGCGTCCGGTTTTATCGGGCCGGTCCACCAGCACTTGGCGGTCAAACCGCCCCGCGCGCAGCAGTGCCGGATCGAGGATCTCCGGCCGGTTGGTTGCGGCCAGCAGCACGATGCCGCTACTGGGGTCAAAACCATCCAATTCCGCCAGGAGTTGATTCAGCGTTTGTTCCTTTTCATCGTGCCCGCCGCCCATACCGCCATAAGCGCCGCGGGCACGTCCTAACGCATCCAATTCATCGATAAAAATGATCGCTGGCGCCATTTGCCGCGCTTGTTCAAATAAATCGCGCACCCGGGCTGCGCCGACACCGACAAACATTTCCACGAACTCCGAACCGGAAATGGAAAAGAACGGCACACCCGCCTCACCGGCCACGGCGCGCGCAAGCAATGTTTTTCCGGTACCCGGCGGTCCCACCAGCAAAATACCTTTCGGTGCGCGCCCGCCCAAACGGCCATAATCCGCCGGATTTTTCAGGAAATTGATAATTTCCACTAACTCTTCTTTGGCTTCATCGACGCCGGCCACATCGTCAAAAGTGACTTTGGTTTCTTTTTCGACAAAAACCTTGGCACGGCTTTTACCGATCGACATCAATCCACTGCCCATGCCGCTACCCATACGGCGAATCACAAACAGCCAGATGCCGACAAAGATCGCCGTTGGCACGATCCACGATAGCAAATCGCGCAGCCAAGTGCTTTGCACCACCCCGGTATACACCACATTGTGTTTATCCAGTATTTCCGCCAATTCCGGCTCCACCCGCGTGGTCACAAAATCTTTCAATCCATCAGCATTTTTTTCTTTCAGTGTGCCAAAAATCTGATTCTGCGTTATCGCAATCTCAGCTACACTGCCCTGTTCGAGCAGACGATGAAATTGGCTATACGGAATGGGTTTTACTTGGGTGTATTGCGAATAGAGATTTTGGATCAGCAGCAAGCTTAACAATGCCACAATGACAAACCAGAAGTTAACATTCGTTTTTTTGTCCATTGTTCAGCCTCGATTTATGAATACGAAGAATGCGTGGTAGCGCCATTACAGATGCCGTCGTAAGATACCTCAAACTGGCATAAGTTTCAGCAAACAACTGGGAATACCGCGCGAATTAGAAACGCCAATCCATTTGAAGGCCACCGATATTGACTTGCTCGGAATATTGTCCGGCGAGAACATCGGCTGTTGCACCGCGATGATTAATACCGGCATCGTTCATGAATAAGTGCGCATATGCCGCGTGAATATTGACATTCTTCATGACGGCATAAGTCAATCCCGCTGTCAGCCAATAGCGGCTTGCATCGGGAATGCGCGGCGAACGGTCCCGGGCATTCGGAACCGGTGTTTGATCGTAGGCGAAGCCCATTCGCACGGTCCATTTATTACTCTCGGAAAAATAATTGACGCCGAAAGCATAGCGCCAGGTATCGTTCCATTTCAGGTTTTGCACATCATCCGCTTGTGCCGATGCAAAATTGGTTCGCAGTTCCCGTATCAAACTCCAGTGCGTCCACAATGCATCCGCGGAAACCGCCCAGCGCGGATTGAAGCGGTGCGAAAAACCGAACAATACCGAATCCGGCAGCGTAACCGGCGTGCTTGTGCTGGAATCGACAAGAATATTGCCTTGCGTCAACGCGATGGCCTTGTCCGGAACGGAAAAATTGGCATGGCCATGAACATCGTGCGAAATTCTGGAGCGGTAACTGACACCCAAGCGCGTATCTTGATTGAGCGCATAAAAAGCGCCGAAGTTATAACCGAATCCGACACTGTCGCCTTTCAATGATACATGGCCATCGGCGGATTGCGGCAAAATGCCTTGACGGGCGCACGGCGTTGGTCCCAATGTCAGGAAACAAGCGGGCCCAAGATCAATGGCGTTGGTCAGCCGGGATTGCAAATACTGCACATTGAAGCCCGCGCCCAGTGAGAATTTTTCGGTGACTTTGAAGGATAGCGATGGATTGAAGTTTAAGGTCAGAATCTCCGAATCGAGCGCTTGATAGCGCCCTTTCCAATCCGGATCATAGCTATTGCGCGTACCAAAAGGGGTATTGAATCCGAAGCCGATGGCCACCCGGTTTGTCAGTTCCTGCACATAATAAACATTCGGTACAAAAGCCAGACTGGGTGAATCGCCGCCATTCCCGCCTTTCAACGGCGCTCCCCCCAAAAAGGGGCTGAGATGGGAAGCGTCATTGTGAAAAACTGCGGAAGGTGCAATGACATATCCCGCTGTCGAAACCAACCGGCCGCGCACCTGACTCATTGCAGCCGGGTTAAAAAACACCATGCTGCCGTCGTCCGTGTTAGTGGGCGCACCGGAAAACGCTTGCCCCAGCTCTTTGACACTTTGTTCCATCACTGCAATACCCGCACCGCGTATTGCAGTAGAGACAACCAACAAACCCAAACCGGCAAACCAGGGAATACTTCGTTCCAAGGAACAATCAGTTATAGATAGCGTTTTAATAGATTAATCTCCATAATTTTCTTGACGATTGAAAATTCACTGTTTTAATCCGGGTGATCCTTACCGCTGTAAAGGTTTTCTTTACTTACATAAAATTCAAAGTATAATTTTCTGATTCTCAATAAGAATATTCTTACGCGTGTAGAAATGAATATTTTTCATTTGCAATTCAGGCAGCAGCATTATGTCATTGAAATAAAATGCTTACAAATCCTCGGCGATCTAGTTGTTTGTTTTAAATTATGGTTATCCCCGCAAATCGCAAATAGTTCTAAACTCTTTGGAAAATCATCCGACAAACTGCGTACAATTTTCATCATTTGTCCGCAATGAAAAATGATTACCGGGCATCAGAGCTTAATCACCACACTGTAGATTCCTCCTTGCAACAAAGCAATCATTCCACGGCGCTATTGGCCGAACAAGTCAAATTGCTTTATCAGCAAGCCCCCAAGGCCCTGGTTGTTACGCTGATCACCTCCGCCGCGCTCGTTTTTATTTTCTGGAATCATGTCGCCAAGGTTTGGCTACTGGGATGGCTGGTCACAATCTACTTACTGACTTTCGTCAGGTTCCTGCTGATCAGCTCCTATTTTCGTAAAAAACCGGCTATTGCCGAATCCGCTCGCTGGGGATGGCAGTTTCTAATCGGCACGTTATTTTCCGGCATACTTTGGGGTTCCGCGGGCAGTATTTTTTTTGTTGACGGCAGCGCCACACACCAATTATTTCTTGCGTACTTATTAGGTGGCATGGTTGCCGGTGCAATGGCTACTTTATCGTCTTACCGCGGCGCATTTATGGCTTTTTCAATTCCGGTTGTCATTCCTTTTACTTATCAGGTGATGACGCACGACGGCGATGTGCAGCTCGCGATCGCCTTCACCTACCTTATTTTTGTCTTTGCAATGGGCAGTATCTCCCATCGCTTGTATCAAACTGTCGCGGAGTCGCTGAAATTCCGCTTCGATAATTTCGATTTGCTCAAGCGCCTGGTACATGCGAAAAATCATCAAAAAAACATCAATCAGGAATTACAAGCCGAAATCGCCGAAAAAGACCGTTCGCAGCAAGCATTGAAAAGTGTTAAGGAACAACTGGAGCAACGTGTCACGGAACGCACCCAAGCGCTCGCTTTGGCCAACGCCGTATTACATCAGGAAAAAGAACTGTTTCAGGTCACTTTGGCCAGCATCGGCGATGCTGTCATCACGACCGATGCCGGCGGTAACGTCACCTACCTTAACCCGATCGCCGAGATATTTACCGGCTGGCGCAACCAGGATGCCAATGGCTTACCGTTACAGCAAGTATTCAACATTCTCGATAGCGTTAACCGGTCGGCTGTCGCCGACCCGCTGGTATGTCATAACGGCACACCCGGAAACGCGCAAAAACACCATGAGTGTTTGTTAATCCGCAAGGATAAACAAGAATGGATTATCGATTACACCGTGGCGCCGATTCAGAATGAGCAACAACACGTTATTGGAACTGTTCTGACTTTCCGCGATGTGACGGAGCAACGTAAGCTGACGCAAAAACTTGCCTATCAGGCGGCGCATGATTCATTGACCGGCTTGCTGAACCGTAAGGAATTTGAAACCCGCCTCGGTAAAATCCTGGCGGCAACACGCAAAAACGATTCACATGCACTGCTGTATCTCGATCTGGATCAATTCAAAATCATCAACGATACCTGCGGACACAGCGCCGGTGATGAGTTACTGCGCCAGGTAACCGCTTTATTGCACGCCAAGCTGCGTACGCGTGATACGCTGGCGCGTCTTGGCGGCGATGAATTCGGTGTGATCCTGGAGCACTGCCCGCAGAACGAGGCGCTGCAGGTTGCGCAAGCATTGCGCGAATTGGTGCAAAACTTTCGCTTTCAATGGCAGGGTAATACATTCAGCATCGGTGTCAGTATTGGATTATTCCCCATCACGCACGCCAACGAAGGTCTCGCTTATGCATTGAATGCGGCCGATAGTGCTTGTTACGCGGCAAAAGAACAAGGACGCAATCGCGTGCATGTCTACCAGACCGAGACCGCGCAGCAAAAATCCGGTGAAGTGCAATGGCTGCCACGCATTCAACAAGCCATGATCGATCAGCGGTTGTGTTTATATTTTCAGCCGATTCAGTCGATTTCGAGCAGCAATGACAAAGAAAAGCACGGTGAAATTCTGTTGCGCCTGGAAGATGAACACGGCCGTCTCGTCACGCCGGGAGCGTTCTTACCTGCCGCTGAACGGCATGATCATATGCTGATCATCGACCGCTGGGTGTTGGAACAGTCGCTTAAATTAATCAAGGCACATGCACACCATCAACCCAACGTCATCCACACCATCAATTTATCCGCGCAAGTACTTGAGAGTACGGATTTTCTCGATTTCACCGTGAACACCATCAAAGCCAGCAAGCTGAATCCCGCTGATATTTGCTTTGAAATCACCGAGCATATTGCACTGACTGAGATGAACCACGCAGTGCGTTTTGTCACCACGTTAAAAGAACTGGGTTGCCGTTTTTCGATGGATAATTTCAGCGGCGGCTTGTCATCGTTCGGGTATCTGAAAAATATTCCGCTCGACTATCTGAAAATCGACGGCCGGTTGATCAAGAACATGCTGTCCGACCCGGTCGATCAAGCCATGGTTGAATCGATCAATCATATTGGCCACGTAATGCGGCTTAAAACCATCGCCGAATGGGTCGAAGACGATCAGACTTTGCAGCTGCTGGAAAATATGGGCATCGACTATGCACAAGGTTACTGGATTGCTGAGCCTTATCCCATTGATTCCAAGGTAGTAAAATTCCCTGTTGATGATAAAATCAATAATAAGCCGGATAGCTAGAATCGTTTGTCAGGAAGTTAAGTGCGAAGAGACCGGAAAGCAGCATGAGGATTCACAGCAAAACGATCGAACTCAGATCGGTATGTGAGAAATCATAAGGCAAATCGTGCATTAACCCGGATTATCAAGTTAAATACACTGATTTACCTTAGATTCTTATTTAAATTATTTGGTCGAAGAAATAACCCGCCCATTCAGATTCTGCGGTGATCTCGCATTATCCGTATAGAATCCCTTGAGCTGTGACAGCTGTGCCGCGGATATCGAAATGCTGTCCAATAAAAGGTACCACTGCACGCCTTCGCTGCAAGGCGGTGTTGTTAAAGAACCAGCGAACGATACGTAATCAAACGAATTATGGCCGAGCGGCGGTAATAGCGTTGTAGGATCAATTTGGATGCCGGTGGCATTGGCATTTTGATCCCCTCCCGTAGCGGGCATATTGTTTAAAATAGTCTGCAATGTTGCATTTTCTTCCCCTACGGTGACCGCGACACCCAGAACGATGAGCCGCCCATCCGGGCTGACATGAACAAAATGTAATTCTGCCGGAAACTTCACGCCACCGACCGCATGTTCACTGGGTTCATGAAAGTGAAATTGAACCAGCGGGTAAGATTCTTCGCCGATTTTCAACTCGCCTTTATAGTGTGTCGAGGTATTGACCTGAACCGCATGGCCGGTATTGAAGAACACCGGGGTGTCCACATCGTACCAAACCTCCAGATTATTCAGTTTCCGGGTATTATCAATTCGCGCATCGGCTAAATCGACCGGCGATTGGTGTGAACCGATACTGCATTCCGCATAGGGATAATTCAATGGCACTACGGTTTGTGCCGGATCCTGAATCGCTCCCCAAGTTGCTTGTTCCTCATGCGTCCAGTGCGGCGCGGAAACTGCCGCTGCGGTATAACATGCAAAAATTGCTGAAGCCAGATTTCTCAATACTTTTTTGTTCATTGGTTATCTCCAATTTGCAAATCGTTATTCGATTAACATGTATGTTTTTTGCAGTAATCCACCATCGGCGGTTTCTGATCTTTATCGGATTCCTTTGCCGATTGAGAGTTTTTCTTTGTGTTCGATGAACTCGATTGTGAAGTTTGTGTTTGTTGGCTGGAATCAGCAGATGACTTTGAATTGTTCGATCCGGATTCAGCAAAACACGAAACACTTAAACTCATTGCGATAGCCAAAAATATTTTTAACAGCATAATTTCCTCGTTTATAAAGAAGTTTGATTACCCTTTTAATTGCAGGAGCGGGCACGATATCATGATAAATGTAAATAAAATGTCAAGAAAAATTACGTATTTTGTGAAAAATATGTGAATTAAAACAACTATTAGTAGTAATGTTATTATAATTTAGATTAAGAATTCCGCAGTGATAAGAGCACAACGGGATTTATACGAGAGGGAAAAAGCGAAAACTGAAGATAAAAGTCTGACGATAACTTTTTCTTTAATGACAGAAAAACTTAATGAAACACTGATTAATTCGGCGGACGAGATGAAGCACGAGCCGCACGGAACACAGCAACCACGGCATATCAATAAGATAGACGAGGGAGCGAGTACCGCGCAACGAAGTGATTCGGTCGTATAGTCAATTAATCAGTGTTTCCTTAACAACGCATAGCTTTCTTTTCAAGATACTCAACGGTCAGCCCGGCAATTTTAGGTACGCCAAGATAGGCCGGATAAGCTTCAACCCGGCCGGTGCAGTGATAGCCCCTGCGTTGATAAAATTCAATCAACTCGGTGCGCTGTGATATCACGAACATGACGAATTGATGCACATTCATGACGCTGCGGGCAAAGGTTTCTGCTTGTTCGAGCATGTATTTTCCGAGCCCCTGTCCTTGCAGATCAGGGTGAACCGAAAAAAAACCGATGTAGGCGTGCTCTTTTTCTGGCGCGATATAAATGCATGACGCCAGCATGGAAGGCAAGTTAACGACAAAAAAATGCGCGCCGGAATTGCGCATGGCGGCTTCGATTTCCTGCCGGTTGGTTCTATTGCCCTGAATAATCGCGGCCTCGGTTGTCCAACCGGCGTTTCCGCGATACGTCAAGTTGATCAGATCGCTGATTGCCTGTGCTTGATCGACATTGGCTTTCTCAAAACGAAAAGCGGAGAAATCCATTCGCTGTCAGTGAATTCTAAGGATGGTGCCGCCGGATTCTAGCCGAGACCTAATACCGGGCTTTTGGTGACTGCAACCAGCACAATGTAAATGAATACACACTGCGCCGCCACCCAGGCAATGATTTTTGTCCGCCGGGTTTTACCGAAGCGAATCGCCACCATACCCAGAGCGATATATAACAGCAAACCGGCAACCTTGGCGGTTAACCAGGAATCCTGCAGCGGATTTTGCTGTATGGTCATCGCCAGAAAGACCGCGCTGGTCAGCAGAACGGTATCGACGATATGCGGCAGAATTTTGACCCAGCGCTGACGTAAATTCGTTGAATCCCGGATCAACCAGACACCACGCAGGAAAAACAATGAATAACTAAGTATCACGCTACTGACGTGAATCATTTTCAACAATGCGTAACTCACATTCAACTCCGGGCTATCAACCAGCCATGGCTCCCTGCCACGGCGCCGGCGATAGTAATTAAACTGAGTATCAATAAGAACAAATGCTTGCGCTGAATTTTGGCAAATGTTTCCGGTGAAACGTCTTGCTGCACCGAGGCCGCGCTTTGGCGGCGTCCGCGCGGTTCCATGATGAACAACATCACGCTAAAAAATATCCAGATCAATACCATCATGTGCATCCACCAGTATTGCCACTGCATGAAACGTGGCCAGGCATTGAGCACATGAACCATGTAGAAACCGCTCAACCCAACGATCAATGTGGAAAAACGCGCTTGCGCGGCAAACCGCTGCCGGAAACGGGAAAAAAATGCCATTGCATCCGTGGCCGACTGCATGCGCGCCAAAGTTGGCAGCAACACAAACGTCACCATTCCAACTCCGCCTATCCAAAGCACGATGCCCAATACGTGCAATACCCGGGCTAAAACCAGATCATCCATTCGATTTTTCTTACCACTTAAGAATAAATTTGGAAATTATAGTGATACTCTGTCGTGTATTACGCATGCACTTTACGTGTAGTGCGGCGTAATACACCCAGCTCGCATTAATTCGTCACAGTCATTCAACCGGGAACCGGTTATTCAGTCTCCGAAACCCAAATTTCGGCTTCCTCGTAATCGTGAAAAACCGTTACATTGGCGTGAATGAATAAATTGAAAACCCATGCGCCCCATGTTTGCCATTCATCGTCGGTCACAACCGCCACCCGATTGAATTCACTACCGTGATCGCGCATGAATTTAACTTCTTCCCAAGCCACATCAACGGTGTAATCGAGCATGTCGCGCCAATCAAACAGTAGATTGGCTTTACTGTCAAAATGGGATTGATACAGCACTTGTTGTTCAAATTCATTGTAGTCGGCTAATGTAAACTCGCCAATAACCGCAACAATTACGAGATTGTCTTTCTTTTGAATAGTTATCATGACTCCCTCCTCAACAAATAATTAGCTCATCATAGGGAATTAAACCGGATGGTGCAAATTTTGCCGCTACTCCGTAAAAGCAAAATCACTTGGGCGTCACAGCGGGAACTTGCTTAATACCGAGGATACCGCTTAATGAACCGCCCAGGACAATCAATCCCATCCCGAGCCAGGCCACGGGAGGCAATATTTCATTCCACAACAGAATGCCCCAAAGACTGGCAAATAATACCGTGCTATAACCCAGTGAAGTCACAACCATCGTCGCACCTTGATGATAGGCGCGCGTCATCGCCAGTTGCGCCAGCGTCGCTGTCACACCGGTACCGAACAGCAGCAATAAACCATCTCCATTAACTGGACTGAATGTTGTAAACAGCAACCACACGCCGGTGCCTAATGTGCTGATTAATGTGAAGTAAAATACCACTTGCCATTCGGATTCACCCAATTTGCCCAGTTGTTTGACATTGATATAGGCGATCGCGGCGAAAAACCCGGAGGCCATTCCCAGTAAACCGGCCATCCAGTGATCTTCGGGCAACGAAGGGCGCAGTAACAGAACGACGCCGATAAAACCGAGCAGAACTGTGCAGATTAACGGCCAGTGAATATGTTCTTTCAAAATCAACGTGGAAAACACTGCCAAGAAAAGCGGCCAGGTATAATTCAGCGAAATGGCGGTCGCCAAGGGTAATTGCGTAATGCAGTAAAAAAACATCAATAAACTGATCAAGCCGGAAATTCCGCGCCAGCAATGAACCCGCCAATGCGGTGTTGTTACCGGAAGGCGGTAATAGCGGATGACCAGATAAGTCATCCAAACGCCGAACAGCGAACGGTAAAATACCAGCTCCGTACTGGAAAAATACGCCGCGCCGAGTTTGACCAATACGCCCATACAGGCAAACATAAAGCCCGCTACCAGCATCCACAATGAACGCACTTGTCGGTTTTCCTAAAAAATACAGCCGTTGCGGTTATTGAATCACCGGATATGCGGTCCGATTTCTCGTTGCAGGAATTGATGGAAGTGCTTCATTCCCTCTTCCATGGGAATTTGATAAGGCCCGGTTTCATTCAAACCTTGCTCAAATAATGCACGCCGCCCGGCGGTCATCCGTTTGCAGATTTCATCGTCTTCGAGCGCGGTTTCTTTGTATGCCGCTTGCTCGGCTTCGACGAAATCACGTTCAAACAGCGCAATCTCTTCCGGATAGTAAAACTCAACCACGTTCATACAGCTCTCCACCCCGGTCGGCAGAATCGTGCTGATGACCAGCGTATGCGGATACCACTCCAGCATGATATTGGGGTAGTACAATAACCAGATCGATCCATGCGGCGGCATTTCCCCTTCCGATTGCTGCAATACTTGTTCGTGCCATTTGGCATACACCGGACTGCCCGGTTTTTGTAAACACCCGCTATCGATGGCCACAGTCTGCACGCTATACCAATCGCCAAAATCCCAATCGAGTTTTCCGGTATCGACAAAATGACTCAAACCCGGGTGAAACGGATCGACGTGATAATCTTCCAAATACACTTCGATAAATGTTTTCCAGTTACAGTGATAATGATCGATCTGCACGCGATCAAAAACGTAGCCGGAAAAATCAAAATCCTGCAACACGCCCAGATTGCCCATATCGCGCGAAACATTACGTTCACCGTTAAACAACAAACCATTCCAATTTTGCAATGCGGTTTTGCTTAAATTCAGGCAAGGATTCTGCTCAAAATGCGGCGCGCCCAGCAATTTGCCATTCAATGCATAGGTCCAGCGGTGTATCGGACACACGATGCTCTTGGCATTACTTCTGCCCGTCAATAAAATCGCCTGACGGTGGCGGCAAACATTCGATAACAATTCGATGCCTTGTTCGTTACGCACCAGCACTTTGGCATTATTCATCCATTCCGGCACATAATAATCACCCACATTGGGGACCATTACTTCATGACCTACGTAGCCCGGTCCGCGATCAAACAAAATACGTTTTTCAAGCTCAAGAATTTTGGGATCCAAGTACCAGTTGACGGGAAGCTGCACTGACATGTCCGCCAGTTGCGAAATCTCAGCCATGTTAGACATATAAATACCTTATACCCCCCAGATAAAAATAGCGGCGAAAATACACGAAAAGACAAAAATTTAAAACCTATTTAAGCAAGTCAGGAAAGAAAAACCGAATGCATGGCTATAATAGCAATCTTGATAGTAAAATATCAGCATCCATCGATACGTTACGCGGACAAAAAAGTAAATTGTACAAGATTGAATTATTTAATTAATCAAAAAGAGAGCATCTTAATGAAATCTAAACAGCAATTAAGAAAAAAATCATGGATACCCGTATTATCCACAGTATTTGTTGTCGGTCTAGCCGCCTGCGACAGCGGCGGTGAAAAAGCACTCGATACCTCTTCATCCGCATCATCGTCAGCAACGGCTGCTAAAAGAACCATGCCGACAGGCCCGGCAACCGGCATTTTAGTTGATTCTCCCGTATCCGGCGTAGCGTTTGCGGCAACTTCTGGAAAATCCGGCACCACCGACGAGAAAGGCAGTTTTAATTTCAATCATGGCGACAAAATCGAATTCAAACTGGGCGGTTTGACACTGGGCAATATCCCCGGTTCACAGATCGTGACCCCGATTGAACTGGCCGGTGACAACGCTAATAAATTACAAAATCTGCTGGTTTTACTGCAATCATTGGATTCCGATAGTAATCTTTCCAATGGAATTTCCATTTCGCGCGAAACGGCTGCTGCTGTTAAAGGGTCGATTGATCTGGATAGCAGCCCGGAAACATTCGCCGATTCCGCCGGGCTAAAAGACATTATGGAAGCCAGCGGCATTTCTGGTGAAATCAGAACACTCGAAGCCGCACGCACGCACTTTCTTTCTCAAGGTGTCGCACTGCTCAGCGCGCAAGTCTGGGTCAGTTATACCAATCAAACCGCCAGCGTGTTGCGGGTGGCCGCCGATAGCAGCGGAGAATACCTGCAAGGCGACGCCAGACCGGACGACTCCTGTGATGAAAACCGGGTATGCGGCGGGAAAACTGTTTTCCAGGCCGGTGTTGAATACGGCGTAGCTCAAGCGACTGATTTTGACAGCCGCGGCTTCAAGCTGGTGAGCACGCCCAGCGTGGATACCAATCTGAAAGCCGGTTTCTCCAACCCAGGACCGACGCGGCGGGTACGCACCGATGGTTCTGAATTGATTAATTCCGATATTGTTACGGTGCAAAGAGCACGCGAACAAGGCAGTGTGTTCGGTGAACTCTTCCATATTGCCAAACCGATACAGTTAAGCAATGAAAATGAAGTGGCGGAAAAAGAAGTTAAAGAATTCCGTTACGCAAAAATCGATAATGATGCAAACGGTATTGTCGGTGCTTGGGCCTATGACAGTGAAGCGATCAAAACACAGACTTTGGTTTTCTTCCCCAACGGCAAATATATGATGATCGATCCGACCGGTGCAACACAGCGTGAAGATCAAGCAAAATGCGCAAAACCCGGCATCGAATTTTCTTCCTATACCTATAACAAAGGCGGAAATAATTTCAATTTAACCAGCTTCACCTATAACACCAATGGCTGCGCCGGTTTCTCCGATGTGGAAGGCAGCATCGGCTTCACCCTCAGTTCGGATGGCAATACCGCCAAGCTGGACAAACCCGGTGAACCATCGGTCACGCTGTACCGTGTTTCCAAATAACCGGTTGTCTGCATCTTAAACGCACAACACTCACCGGAACTTGCTCCAAGCCCGGTGAGTCGTGCTTCACCTTTGTCATAAATCCGCTGCTTATGCCCATCATCCGTGTCGCGCTGAATGTTCCAGTCGACACATTGTTTGATTATCAGGCAGAGGACGTCAGTAAAGACGATATCGGGCTACGCGCCTGTGTGCCTTTCGGCAAAAAACAAGTCACCGGCATTATCCTCGCGGTAAGCGATGAAACGCAGATCCCCATTGAGAAACTGAAGTCCGCACACGGCATTTTCCGGGAAATAAAACCCCTGCCCGCTGCATTGCTGGATTTATTTCATTTTTGCAGCCAGTATTATCATCACCCGCTGGGTATGGTTATCCTGAATGGTTTGCCCGTTAAACTGCGTAATAACAAGCCGGTTAACTTAAAAAGAAAACCGGCTCAGTATCAATACAGTCTGACTTCATCCGGTAAAAACGTTGCGGTAACGCAAATTCCGGCACGTAACCGGGTAGCGCGCCGCCTGCTCGGTGAGTTTCAGCAAACCGAGACGCTGACCAGCCTGCAAATCAAGCACATTTCACCCCGCGCGGAAAAATTGTTGCAAGATTGGATTCAGCTCGACTGGATCACGGCCAAATTCTGTTCCACCGCTGCTGTGGCCCGAGTTGCAGAAATTCCCGTATTGACTGCCGAGCAGGAGGTTGCGGTGAATGCCATCACTGCCGACGCAAAGCAGTTCAATACTTGGCTGCTGCATGGTGTGACCGGCAGCGGCAAAACCGAGGTGTATCTCAGAATTATCGAATCGGTGCTGGTGCAAGGCCGGCAAGCACTGGTACTGATTCCCGAAATCAGTCTGACGCCCCAATTGGAAGGTGTTTTTCGCGCCCGCTTTTCTACCGTTCCGCTGGTCAGCCTGCATAGCGGCCTCAACGATACCGAGCGGCTAACCGGTTGGCTGCAAGCCCAGCGCGGCGAAGCCAAAATTATCCTGGGCACGCGCCTCGCCGTGTTCACACCCATATCCGATCTTGGTGTGATTATCGTCGATGAAGAACAGGATAGCTCGTTCAAACAACAAGATGGATTGCGCTATTCCGCGCGCGATCTGGCGATTTTCCGCGCCAGGCAAAGCGCTATCCCGGTGATCTTGGGTTCGGCCACACCGTCATTGGAAAGTTATTACAATGCGCTCACGGGCCGTTACCGGCATGTCCGCCTGCTTTCCCGTGCGGTGCAAAATGCCACCTTACCCTTGATTCAATGCATTGATACACGGATCAACAAAACCCAGGAAGGTTTGTCCGGTCCACTGATCCAGGCGCTTGATCGGTGTTTACAGAAAAAGCATCAAAGTCTCATTTTTATCAACCGGCGCGGCTATGCACCCGTGCTGTTGTGCAAATCGTGCGGCTGGACAGCCCCCTGCCAGCGTTGTTCCAGCCGCTTGGTTGTGCATCTGCGCGACAAAAAACTATGTTGCCATCACTGCGGTCACCAAGAGCTGTTTCCACGCGCTTGCCCGCAGTGCGGTAATCAGGATATCGCCCCTTTCGGGCAAGGCACGCAACGCGTGGAAGAAACCTTGACTGCCGATTTTCCAACGGCGCGGATTCTGCGCATCGATCGTGACAGCACGCGCCGAAAACATGCGTGGCAAGAGATTCTGCATGCCGTTCATACGCACCAGGTGGATATTCTGATCGGTACACAATTGCTGGCCAAAGGCCATGATTTTCCCAATCTATCCTTAGTGGGCATTCTGAATGCCGATGGCGCGCTCTATAGTACCGATTTCCGCGCCAGTGAGCGGTTATTTGCGCAACTGATGCAAGTCGCCGGGCGTGCCGGACGCGCCAATGTGGCCGGACATGTATTGATTCAAACCGAATTTCCGGATCATCCGTTGTATCAAGCGTTGCAACGGCACGATTACGATGCGCTGGCACAGACTCTGCTGGCGGAAAGAAAAATGGCCGGATTCCCGCCTTACGTTTATCAAGCCCTATTGCGAGCGGAAGCACATCATATAAAAACCGTGCTGGATTTTCTGGCGCAAGCGGCACAACTTGCCCACCCGCCGCAAACGGTTGAATTATTTGATCCGGTACCGGCGCACATGACACGGCTAAAAGGCCTGGAACGTGCGCACTTACTGGTACAATCCTCCTCGCGCAAACATTTGCACGCTTTTCTGACCGGCTGGTATGCAAAAATCACCACATTACCCAGCCAAAAAGTGCGTTGGGTTCTGGATGTCGATCCATTGGAATTTTGATCTGTATCAGCGTCTATTTTTCGCAGTCAGTCAAGATATGAATATTGAAACGAAAACAATAAGAGGAGTATCCCAATGATCGACAAACACGATTTACACCATGAATTCCCGGAATATTATGATCGTATTCATGAATTAAAAACCAGTAACAGTCATTTCGCGCGCCTGTTTGAGGAATATCACGATCTCAATCGTGAAATCCTGAGAATCGAAGAAGGCGTTGAAAATACCACCGGCGAATACTTGGAAGAATTAAAAAAGAAACGATTGTTATATAAAGATAAACTTTATGGAATGATTGCCAATCCGTGATAGTCATCCGGTAAAATACCAGATGTGCGGTATTTTCGATCCGTGCAATACCTTGACCAGCAACAACAGTAACAATAAGAGCGCAGCCCATGAAAGCAATCTATTTCGATACAGGCGGAACAACGGATGTTCTGCAGTATGGTGATGTTGAATCCCTCAGTCAGTGCGGTGACAAGCAACTCTTGATCCGGATTAAAGCAGCCGGTATCAATCCGATCGATTGTAAAATCCGCACCGCGCCGCAGCGTTTCCCGGTGACTTTTCCGGTTATTCCTGGTTGCGATGGCGCCGGTATTGTTGAAAGCGTGGGTACGCAGGTAAAAAATTTCCAGCGCGGCGATGAAGTTTATTTTTCTCAGCCCGGTTTTAATAACCGCCAGGGGACTTATGCCGAGTACGTGCTGGCCGATGCCAGTCTGCTGGCTTTGAAACCGCGTTCATTATCGTTTGAACAAGCTGCTGTGGTACCGCTGGTTTTTATCACCGCCTGGGAAGCATTGCATGACCGGGCACGCGTTGCCAGTGGCCAAACGGTTTTAATTCATGCGGGCGCCGGTGGTGTCGGCCATGCCGCTATTCAATTGGCAAAACTGGCCGGCGCCAAAGTCATCACGACGGTCAGCAGCGAGGAGAAAGCACAATTTGTCCAGCAGCTCGGCGCCGATTTCGTCATCAACTACCGGACACACGATGTGGTTGCGGAAGTGTTGCGATGGACAGACGGTAATGGCGTGGATATCGCGTTTGATACGGTCGGGCCGGAGGTTCTGCAAAGCTGCTTTGGCTGCGTAAAGCCCTACGGCGATGTTGTCACCATCTTGCAACCCTCACCCGATACCGATTGGAGCGAGGCACGAAAGCGCAATGTACGATTCAGTCTGGAATTGATGCTGTCACCGGTTTTAATGGAACTGGAAGAGGCGAAACGCCATCAAGGGGAAATACTGCGGCAGTGCGCCGCATTGTTTGATGAAAATAGGCTGACTGTAAAAATTGCTCGCACTTTTGCACTAGCCGATGCCGCTGCAGCCCAGCAGTTTCTTGAACAAAGTCATCCCGCTGGAAAGATTGTCTTGGCGCTGTGAATTTTCGTTTAACCCGATATCGCCAACAGTACCGGCGGTATCGGGCCTTACTCAACCAACACACACTTGGAAAATGGATCGCGCCAAAATTACTGGCGTGCAAGCGGAAAGATGTGATACCGCTTAAAACAACCCCATATATAACCACCGATGACTAAAGGTATCATCGATTTTAATATTTGAGTCATCGTAATCACCGGAGTAATCAAGCTGTATGTGCGGAAAATCGCTGAGCATAAGCGCGCGCATCGTACTGTGCAGAATAAAACTATAGCTGTTTAATGAACCTTGATCATTATCACGCACGTGCAATTGACTAGCATCCGTGCCATTCTTCAAGCAGCTGATTGTTTCTTCGTTGACAAGGATATTATCGGAAACGGCAGTAATTCTAAGCGAGCTAAGAATACTTTCATCGCCGATATCAAAATATACCCCATACAAATTTCCCATGGCGCTACCGACCTGTTTCACTTTGAACAATAGCGCCCCGCCCGCCACTTCTTCAACTGTCACCCACGCTCTAGCATGATTGGCTGCGGTACCGTTAATCAGAAAAGATATTGTCGCCATGATTGCCCCCTGAATTAAATTTGTAATTACTGCCTTATAAAGTGATCGTGTTTCGTGAACTCAGGCGTAACTATAAATCGCGGGAGCAATCCAATTGTGAAGCGAATGTAAACTCTTTGTTAAATGTTAGTCAAAATTGCTCAAGTTAACACCGGTTTCCTACTCGGAGAAGAATTCCCGCGCTTTGTCCATCCACGACTTAGCACGCGGGCTGTGGCGAGGACCGTCTTTCAAGCTGATCGCTTCCAATTCTTCCAATAGTTCTTTCTGGCGCGCCGTCAGTTTGACTGGCGTTTCCACCACAACATGGCAAAGCAAATCGCCTTTGTCGTGACTGCGCACACCTTTGATTCCCTTGCTGCGCAAGCGGAAAATCTTGCCGGTCTGCGTCTCGGCCGGCACTTTGATTTTGGCATGGCCTTCCAGTGTCGGCACTTCAATGTCTCCACCCAGCGCGGCGACGGTAAAACTGATCGGAATTTCACAGTGCAAATTATCGCCATCGCGGCGGAAAACGGAATGCGCCGATAAATGGATCACCACGTATAAATCGCCCGGCGGGCCGCCGTTTAAGCCAGCTTCACCTTCACCGGAAATACGAATGCGATCGCCATCGTCCACACCTTCCGGGATTTTCACGTTCAGTGTCTTTTGCTGCTTAATGCGCCCTACACCATGACAGCTTGCGCAGGGGTGAGTAATAATTTTGCCGTTGCCTTGACACTTGGGACAGGTTTGCTGGATAGAGAAAAAACCTTGCTGCATTCTGACTTGCCCGTGGCCGTTACAAGTCGGGCAGGTTTTCGGCGAACTACCCGGCTTGGAACCGCTGCCGTGGCAAGCATCGCATTCTTCTAGGGTGGGAATGCGGATCTTAGTTTCGGTTCCGTGCGCCGCTTGCTCCAGGGAAATTTCCAGGTTGTAACGTAAATCGGAGCCGCGATGCACATTGGAGCGTCCGCCGCGTCCACCGAAAATATCGCCGAAAATATCGCTAAACGCATCGCTGAAACCCTGTGCGCCACCGCCACCGCCTGCATTTGCATCAACGCCGGCATGTCCGAATTGATCGTACGCAGCCCGCTTATTCGCATCCGTCAGTACTTCATAAGCTTCCTTGGCTTCTTTGAACATCTCCTCCGATTTCACATCGCCTGCGTTGCGATCGGGGTGATACTTCATCGCCAATTTACGATACGCTTTCTTGATTGTCGCTTCATCGGCATCGCGGCTGACACCGAGTACATGATAATAATCTCGCTTACTCATCTTGACTTCCTGCTCGCGTGATAAGGGTATGTTGTTCTGATTGTTGAAATTTATGCTTTATTCAAACACTAAAACGCAGAGCTCACACCAGCATTTTCTGCGCTGCCGTGTGTGCCTCTGCGTTCGATTGGTTTAACAACAATTACTTTTTGTTTTTAACTTCCTCAAATTCCGCATCCACCACTTCACCTTCCACCGGCTTTTCGCCCCGGCCGGATGATGATGAAGCTCCGGCTTCAGGTTGTGCTTCCCCGCCGCCTTGCTGATCTTTTTGTTGATACATCTTTTCAGCCAGTTTATGCGCCGCTTCGGTTAACGCCTGCGTTTTGGCATCGATCTCGTCTTTATTGTCGGTTTTCAGCACATCTTCTGCATCTTTCAATGCAGCTTCGATCTTGGCTTTTTCATCGCTGCTCAATTGATCGCCATGCTCTTTCAGCGATTTCTTCACCGAATGAATCATCGCATCGCATTGATTGCGGCTGGAAACCAGTTCCAGCGCCTTATGATCTTCCTCGGCGTGTGCTTCGGCGTCTTTGACCATGCGCTCAATTTCATCATCCGACAACCCTGAGCTTGCCTGGATTTTGATTTTATTTTCCTTGCCGGTCGCTTTGTCTTTCGCGGATACGTGCAAAATACCATTGGCATCGATATCGAAGGTCACTTCAATTTGCGGCATACCACGCGGTGCCGGTGGAATATCGCTCAAGTTGAATTGTCCCAGGCTTTTATTTCCTGAAGCCATCTCACGCTCACCTTGCAGCACGTGAATCGTCACTGCGGTCTGGCTATCGTCCGCGGTGGAGAATACTTGCTGCGCTTTGGTCGGGATCGTGGTGTTTTTATGGATCAGTTTGGTCATTACGCCGCCCAGTGTCTCGATACCCAGTGACAATGGCGTCACATCCAGCAGCAGAACATCCTTCACGTCGCCTTTCAGCACGCCGCCCTGAATGGCCGCGCCGACCGCTACCGCTTCATCCGGATTAACGTCTTTGCGTGGTTCTTTACCGAATATTTCCCTGACCTTATCTTGCACTTTCGGCATACGGGTTTGTCCACCGACCAGGATCACATCGTCGATGTCCGATGCGTTTAAACCGGCATCTTTGATCGCCGTACGGCAAGGTCCGGCGGTACGTTCGATCAAGTTTTCCACCAGGCTTTCCAGTTTCGCGCGGGTTATTTTCACCGCCAGATGTTTCGGCCCGGAAGCATCCGCCGTGATATACGGTAAATTCACCTCGGTCTGCTGGCTGGAAGATAACTCGATTTTGGTTTTTTCCGCCGCATCTTTCAAGCGTTGCAGCGCCAGCATATCTTTTTTCAGATCGATACCGGTTTCTTTTTTGAATTCATCCACCAGATACTCGATCACGCGCGAGTCAAAATCCTCGCCACCGAGGAACGTATCGCCGTTGGTCGCCAATACTTCAAATTGATGCTCGCCTTCAACTTCGGCGATCTCGATGATGGAAATATCGAATGTACCGCCACCCAAGTCGTATACCGCGATTTTCCGGTCACCTTCTTTTTTATCCAGACCGAAAGCCAGCGCCGCAGCGGTCGGTTCGTTGATAATCCGTTTTACTTCGAGACCGGCAATCCGTCCGGCGTCTTTGGTTGCCTGCCGTTGTGAATCGTTGAAATAAGCCGGTACCGTGATGACCGCTTCAGTTACGGTTTCACCCAGATAATCCTCGGCGGTTTTTTTCATTTTCATCAGTACTTGCGCGGAGACTTCCGGCGGTGCGATTTTCTTGCCGCGTACTTCCACCCAGGCATCGTTGTTATCCGCTTTAACAATACTATACGGCACCATCTTGATGTCACGCTGCACCATATCTTCGTCAAAACGCCGTCCGATCAGCCGTTTGACTGCAAACAGGGTATTTTTGGGGTTCGTGATTGCTTGGCGTTTGGCGGAAGCGCCCACCAAAACTTCATTATCTTCCGTATAGGCCACGATGGAGGGCGTTGTCCGCGTGCCTTCCGAGTTCTCAATGACTTTCGGTTTGCCGTTTTCCATGACGGCTACACAAGAGTTCGTGGTACCCAGGTCGATACCGATGATTTTTGCCATGTTTAGATCCTTTTAAAGATTAATTCTGTCTGTCGATGGGTATAAAAATGGAGATACTTGTAAAAAATTCAAGAGTCTTTCGCTTTTGAAACGGATACAAGCGCCGGGCGGATAATGCGTTCATGCAGTTTGTAACCTTTTTGCATGACTTGAACAACGGTATTTTGCGGCTGTTCGGAATCAATCATGCACATGGCCTGATGTTGATGCGGATCGAATTTTTCACCTTTAGGATCAATCGCCTTGATGTTGAATTTATCGAAAACGCTGATGAGTTGTTTTTGTGTAAGCTCCATGCCGCTTTTGAAATTTTCAATCGTCGCGTTCTCGACCGCCAACGCGGCGTCCAAGCTGTCCATCACCGTCAGCAATTGCGCCGAGAAGTTTTCGATTGCATATTTATGTGCATTGGAAACATCGGTTTGCGCGCGTTTGCGGATATTTTCCGTTTCCGCTTTGGCGCGGATCCAGGCATCGTGATGCTCGGCCGCTTTAATTTCCGCTTCTTTCAGCAAATGCTCCCAATCGGGTTGCGCGTTGGTGATTTCCCCGGTTTGAATGGTGGCATCGCTAGTCGCTCCGGGGATTTTAATTTCTTCCTGGGAATCTGCCATTTCTTTTGGACTCGCTTCTGTATTGTGTGAATTTTCTGGACTTTGCATCGTAGCTCCTCATAACTGTGAGGGCGATATTGGGATAGCATTGCCAAATTTCAAGCCGGAAATGAAAATTTATCTGTGAATCTGGAGAGAAATGATGAATTAATGATACCAATCAGTATCTTATTCATCGAAATAATTTTAACCTTTGATTCTTCCGGCCAGATCGCGCGCTTTACCAATATAGTTACGCGGCGTCATCGCCAATAAACGATTCTTTTCGGTTTCCGGAATGCTTAAACCAGTGATGAATTGATGCAACGCTGCCTGGGTGATTCCACCTTTGCCACGCGTCAGCGCTTTGAGCTGTTCGTAAGGATTGGCAACGCCATAACGCCGCATCACGGTTTGAATCGGCTCCGCCAGAATCTCCCAGGCATTATCCAGATCGGCGGCCAGCTGTGCCGTATTGACATCCAGTTTGTTGAGTCCTTTGAGGCATGAGTCATAGGCCAGAAGCGTATGGCCTAACGCCACACCCATGTTGCGCAATACGGTGGAGTCGGTTAAATCGCGTTGCCAGCGGGACACAGGCAATTTTTCGCTCAAGTGCCGCAACAAGGCATTGGCAATCCCCAAATTACCTTCCGAGTTTTCAAAATCAATCGGATTGACTTTATGCGGCATCGTGGAAGAACCCACTTCATCCGCTTTGGTTTTTTGCTTGAAATAGCCAAGCGAAATATAGCCCCAGATATCGCGATTCATATCCAACAAAACGGTATTAATCCGCGCATAGGCATCGAACAATTCGGCCATGGTATCGTGCGGCTCAATCTGTGTCGTGTATGGATTGAATTCCAATCCCAATTTCTCGACAAACGATTGCGCGAGCTTTTCCCAATCCAGGTCCGGGTAGGCGGATAAATGCGCGTTGTAATTACCCACTGCGCCATTGATTTTGCCCAGTATGGCGACAGCCGCGAGTCTTTCCTTGCCGCGCTGCAAGCGGTACACGGTATTGGCGATTTCCTTACCCAATGTGGTCGGTGTTGCCGGTTGCCCGTGCGTGCGTGCCAGCATCGCCACATCGGCCAATTGATGCGCCAATTCGATCAAGCGCGCAATGATTCTGTCGAGCACCGGTAGCATGACTTTTTCCAGACTTAACTTCAGCATCAAGCCGTGCGACAGATTATTGATATCTTCCGAGGTACAGGCAAAATGAATGAATTCGGCCACTTTGACCACTTCCGCATTACCGCCGAGCTTTTGCTTTAACCAATATTCCACCGCCTTAACATCATGATTGGTCGTCACTTCGATGGCTTTAACCGCTGCCGCGTCTTCGACCGAGAAATTAGCCGCCAAACCGTCCAGCTGCGCATGAGTTGGTGCGGAAAAAGCCGGTACTTCCGCAATCTCAGGAGCATCGCTCAACGCTTTAAGCCACGCAACCTCAACTTGCACACGGAAACGAATCAGCGCGAATTCACTGAAATAGAATCGTAATGGTTCAACTTTGCTGTGATAACGGCCATCCAGGGGAGATAAAGCGGTAATAACGGTGGAATTCATGATATTGGCATTTTTTCAGATGGCCGGATTTTACCATGCTTGCACTGTGCTCAAAGCGGTTAATTTTCCCGGCAATTTCCCGGCAATTTCTAGCGCAATGCCGCATTGCTATTGAGGTGTGGCAATTTGCCGCAGCGACAATTTGCCGCATTGTTTTATCAGAATTTTCCCATAAACTATAAAAACGTAATTTATTGAGGCAGATATCAGACAAAGCCACGCTTGCCGCAAGACAGGCACGGAAAGCCAGCGGATCTCATCAGAATCTCATCAATTGAGATGGCCGGGTTGCCTCCCATGAGTGTGGGGAGTAGCTGAAACCAATCGTGTGAAATTACTGCACAAGTTTCAGATCATCGCTCAAAAAGAAGCGCCGCACAGTTGTTGTTTCTTCTCAATTCCACAAACAACCGGCAGCGCCGCATAACCTTTTAAATAGTATCGTTTTGGAGAAAAAAAATGCAATTAAAATCATACCATAAGAAAACAAGCACGCTGGCTTCAGCCGTTATTATTTCGCTGGTGGCATTGGCAAGCAGCAGTGTTCACGCTGCCGATGCCGTATCTTTCAAACCCTGGGTCGGCAGCGATAATGCCGTGAGTCTGGGCGAAACGATCACGGCCAATGAAAATGGCTTGAAAAGCGCATACACAGGCAATCCGAATCTGAATTTCTCTGCTTGGGCGCATACCGGAGATTGGTTTGTTTTTCAAAATACCAATTTGGCGGATGTTAGCGTAACCGTTTCCGGCGCTGCTGGATTTGCTCCCGGTTTGACCGTATGGGCAACCGGCGCTGCGAAATTTGACGGCGGCACCGAAGGCTTCGCCTCAGAAATCAGTGCCGCAGGATTTGGCACGCCACACTCACTCAATGCTACCGGTGCAATTGGCGATGCAGGAACGCTGTGGATGGCCAACGGTCAAGGCGGTAACGTCGTTGAAACCCTTGGATATGCAGTCTCAGGTCCGGCAGCATTCACTGCGGCCGACACTGGTTGGGGCGAAACCGTTTTTACCGGCGCACATGATGTTAGCTTGACCAATACGTTTGAAAACGGCGTAACCGGTAGCACGAGTGCAAATTTAGCATCACTGACTTTCAACGACTTAGCAGCGGGCTGGTATACCGTGTATGTCGGTGGAACGAATCACGCATCGGCAGGCGGTGCATTTGCATTGACGGTTAGCGCAGTACCGGAAGCAGAAACCTGGGCGATGTTGCTCGCAGGTCTGGGTTTGGTTGGCTGGCGTCTGAGAAGATCATCAGCAGAATCATGCGAAGCTACAGCTTAATCACCGCATGATGTAGCAGTTACGGAGGGTTTTTTACAGAATCCTCCGGTTTCATCAACAGTATCAATCAAGCCATCATTGAATTTCATGCAGCTTAACCATGGCTCGTGATGAATAAAATTGTGAGCGCCTCAAACATGTAAATCGTTCTGATGTTCCATAACACACCATAGCGCACATACTGAATTACAGGGCGCATGAGGAGTAATATCATGATAATCAATATAAAAAACACCATTATTACCTTAGTCCGGATAGCTTGCCTTACTATTTGTATCGCTTCAGTGGCGCGGGCTGACGGATTCGGGCCTATTCCCATGTCTCTGAAAGGCGCGCCGGTTCCCGAAGTGCCCGGCTTACTGGACGGCCCTGATCCGATCATTATCAACAAAAATAAAGCAATCGCATTGGGCAAAGCTTTATTTTGGGATGTTAATGTGGGAAGTGACGGCATCTCTTGTGCCACCTGCCATTTTCACGCAGGCGCGGATCGCCGCACAAAAAACCAGATCGCACCCGCCGGCAGAAATAGCACACTACCCAAGGAATTTTCGCTGGCCAGCGACGGAACACCTCGTGGACCGAATAGCAAACTGAAGAAGACCGATTTTCCTTTTTTCCAAACCAGCGATCCGATGAGCCCCACCGGTGAACCTATTTATGTCAACGATGACGTGGTATCGTCCTCGGGCACTTTTGGTGGCGATTATCGTGATGTCGAATGGTTTCAGGCGAAATACGACGAATGCGAACGCAGCACCGATCCGGTGTTCCATGCCGGCGCAAAAGGCACGCGTAAGGTTGAACCGCGCAATACGCCGACCATCGTCAATTCAGTTTTCAATTTCCGTAACTTCTGGGATGGCCGCGCCAACAATATTTTTAATGGCAGCAGTCCCTGGGGGGATCGCGATCCGGATGCCGGTGTCTGGGTGAAAAACAGCGACGGCTCAGTCACCAAACAGCGGTTAAGACTAATCAATTCCTCGCTCGCATCGCAAGCCGTCGCGCCTCCGCTGGATAACTTTGAAATGGGTTGTCATGGCCGCACATTTGCCGATCTGGGCCGTAAATTACTAAACCGTAAACCGCTGGAACATCAGCGCGTTCACTGGAACGATAGCGTCCTCGGCCCTTTTGCGTACAGTACCAATAATAACTTGCAGAAAGGTTTGAATACGCGTTATTACCGCTTGATCATGGATGCATTTAATTCCAAGTACTGGAAGCATAACGAAGTCGGTCTGTTTGGCGCTCCCTCGCCCGCCTCGGCAACGCACGATTTGCCTTACCGGCAGATAGAAGCCAATTTTGCCATGTTCTTTGCACTTGCTATTCAAATGTATGAATCGACGCTCATCTCGGACGATTCACCTTTCGACCAAAGTGAGGTTGATGAACATGGCATGCCGACTCAACTCAGCGAATCGGCAATGCGCGGACTGGATGTTTTCCGTGATTCGCATTGCGCACTTTGCCATATCGGCCCTAATTTCACCTCATCCGCTGTCGTGACGAATGGTATTTTGCAAAAAATCAATCCGCATGCTTTCGGCAACTCCTCTTTCCGCATCAGTACCACGAATGTGGTTACCTATTTATCGCTGACCGGCGGCATGATGTTTCAGGACACGGGCTTTTCCGGAACCGGCGTTACACCCGTAGTGAACGATATCGGTTTGGGCGGCACCGATCCATTCGGTAATCCTTTATCGTTTGCCGATCAATATATGCAGCTTTTAGCTGGCAATAAAGCGGGAGTTATTGATCCTTATGTTGCCGATGTGCGGGCATGCGATTTTGATACCGCCATTGCACTGGATCGCGATAAGCCGCACCCGCTGCTATTTACCCGCGCGGATGGCATACAAAAGCAAACGCAGGATAGCGCGGATTGTTTCAATCCGGCAGGCGCATTTATCCCGACAGTTGACTCAGCAGCTGCGGAATTAAAGAAAGCCAAGAGAAAACGTTTTTTAAGCGCTGCTGCGGGTACATTTAAAATTCCGACATTAAGAAACATAGAATTGACCGGCCCTTACATGCATAACGGCGGTATGGCTACATTGGAAGAGGTGCTGGAATTTTATATCCGGGGCGGTAATTTTGAAGTGCCACCGAAAGAATTCGGCAAAGTTTTCTCTCTGGTTGACTTGCAATTGTCAGCGGAGAACCGGGAAGATTTGCTTAATTTTCTAAAAAGCCTGACGGATGATCGCGTACGCTATGAGAAAGCGCCCTTTGACCATCCGGAATTGGTCGTACCACACGGTCATACAGGAAATAATGTGCTGATCACGACAACTCATGCGTTGAGCGATAACCTCGCGGCGGATGAATATTTCACGGTACCCGCGGTAGGCGCCGAAGGACGGGGAATCAACCCGTTGCATTCATTCGAGCGCTATCTGCAGTAACATTTGTAGTGTAGTTTGTTCGCAAAAATAGGCTTGAGAATAACCCGCAGAGGTTTTTTCAAGCCTGTTTATTCATTTTAATGCAACTTAAAAAACTTATCGTGGATGCGCCGCGTAGCCCGCCATACCGCCCAGAGCACGACCGGAATCATCGCACCGGCAACCAGTTCAGGGTGAATCGGCAAACCCGCCGCCTTGCCGGCCTTAGCCATATACAGCAATAAGCTGACGACATAATACGAAATTGCCGCAATCGACAAACCTTCCACCGTACTTTGCAGCCGCAGCTGGAGTTCCTGACCGCGCGTCAGTTTTTCCAGCAACTGCTGATTCTGCGTTTCAGTCAAAATATCGACGCGAGTGCGCAACAAAGCGCTGGCGCGTGAAACGCGCGCGGAAAGATAGCTCATGCGCTGCACGGTCGCTTCAACCGTCGCAATCGCCGGAGACAACCGCCGTTGCATGAACTCACCAATCGTCTGAGTGCCCGGTATGGCTTGCTCCCGAAGTTCGGCGATACGTTGCGTGACCAGCTTGTTATACGCTTGTGTCGCGGCAAAACGATAGGCATGTTCAACCGTCGCACGTTCAATCCGCGCGGCTAGCGCAATCAACGTATCGAGCAATTCCTGATCGGATGCCGCTTTATTTTCCAATCGCGCCGTGATATCCGCCAGCTGCTGTTCCGCGCTGGTCAATTCCGGAATCAGCCGTTTGGCAACCGGCAAACCGCGCAACGCCATCAGGCGGTAAGTTTCGATTTCGAGCAAACGCTGCGACACCCGTCCGGCGCGCGTCTCGGAAGAGCCTGCTGGCATAACCACCAGCATGCGTTCAAAGCCGCTATGCCGCAACATGAAATCCGTAACCGCCAGGGAATGCCGTTCCCTGCCGATCAACGAGGCCACCACAGGATTTCCCCCCAGCCATTTGCGGGCCTGCAACAACAATTCTTCGGGTTGATTGAGATCGCCGCAGACCATCGCCAGTTTAACCGCAGCAAACGTGCGGCCAGGAATTTCAGCCAGCCAATCGCGCGGTAACGTCACATAGGAAAGTAATTCCGGATCGGTCGCACCCAATTGCGCGGTTTCAGGTAAATGCTGCACTACCGAGTAGCGTGTAAATTCGCTGTGACGCTCCCAGCGCACGGCATAGCCCTGTAAGCGCAAACGCAGAAAATTATTTTGCAACTGTTCGAGCATCAGCGTTTGCTGACCGGGAAGACGGCGCAAATGCGCGCATTCTTGTTCACGCGTGATGCCTTCGTTAATGACTACTACATACACCACCAGTGCAGGCAAGCGAATGCGCTGACTGGGACGGGCATGCACCTCGTTGTGCAACAAAATTCGTTGCGGATCATTATCGGGCAGTAAGTCGGTTAAACCGGAATCGATATCGGAGTACATGCAGGCAGAATAAGCAAAATGGTTTGAAGGCTTGAATGTACCAAGGATCCCATGCCAGGTCAAAAACACTGAAAAACTGCACTTCATAGTCTACAATGACCGGTAACTCCAGCAGACAATCTGCGGTTGCATGCATTTTTAGCTGATTTCCGTATTCATAAAAACATGGTAAATTCCGATCACACATCCGCTTCACCGGCCTCGCAACTCCAGCACAGAAGCCTTACCGCTGTATGGCACCCCTGCACGCAAATGAAACAGCACGAAACCTATCCGCTGGTTCCGGTGGTGCGCGGAAAAGGCGTGTGGTTATACGATGCAGACGGTAACCGTTATCTGGATGCGATCAGTTCCTGGTGGGTCAATTTGTTCGGTCACGCCAATCCGGTCATCAATGCCGCGATCCGCGATCAATTGGAAAAAATCGAGCATGTCATGCTGGCGGGCTTTACCCATGAGCCGGTTGTCACGCTATCGGAGCGGCTCAAACGCATCGCGCCCGGTTCGCTCGGACATTGCTTTTATGCCAGCGACGGCGCATCGGCAATTGAGATCGCGCTAAAAATGAGCTTCCACTACTGGCTTTTGAACGGGCAACCGCAAAAGAACGGTTTTATCAGTCTGCAAAATGATTATCACGGCGAAACGCTCGGCGCATTATCCGTCACCGATGTAGCCATTTTCCGTGAAACCTATGCGCCACTGCTCAGACCCTGCACCCATGTCCCCACGCCGGATTGGCGCTACGCGGAAGCGGGCGAATCGGCGGAAAGCTATGCGCTCCGCGCCGCTACTGCATTGGAACACTATCTGGCGGAACATTATGCGCAAACCGCTGCGCTTATTCTTGAACCGTTGGTTCAAGGCGCAGCGGGTATGGGCATGTATCACCCGGTTTATTTGCAGCGCGCCCGGGAAATTTGCAATCGCTATCAAGTCCACCTGATCGCCGATGAAATCGCGGTCGGTTTTGGCCGCACCGGAACCCTGTTTGCCTGCAACCAAGCCAGTATCGCGCCGGATTTCCTATGTCTGTCGAAAGGCTTGAGCGGCGGTTACTTGCCGCTTTCCGTGGTGATGACAACCGATACGGTTTTTCAGGCTTTTTACGACGACAAAACCGCGCGCGCATTTTTGCATTCGCATTCGCACACCGGCAATGCGCTGGCGTGCCGCGCCGCTTTAGCGTCTCTGGATATTCTTGAGCAAGACCAGGTTATTGCAACGAACACACTCAAGACCGCGTATCTGAATCGCATCGCAGCACCGCTAACGGATCATCCCAAAGTCCGGAATTTCCGCAATTGCGGCATGATCTGGGCTTTCGAGGTCGAAACGGACGATGCCGATTTTGCCGCGCAATGCTTTCAAGCCGGATTGAAGCAACAGTTAGTGCTGCGCCCTTTGGATAAAACCATCTATTTCATGCCACCTTACATCATTAGCGAGAAGGAAATGGATTTACTGGTCGACGGCACGTTGCACGTGCTGAATACGCTCTAACTTGATCACAGGGAGTGAATGCGATGCAACTGACATTTTTGGGTGCAGCGGGTGAAGTAACCGGTTCCAGTTATCTGATCGAAACCGGATCTGTCCGTTTTTTGGTCGATTGCGGGATGTTTCAAGGCGGACGTGAAGCCGACAAAAAAAACCGCACGGCATTTCAATACGATCCCAAGACCATCGATTTTGTCTTGCTGACGCATGCGCATATCGATCATTCCGGTTTATTGCCACGGCTAAGCGCGTGGGGTTTTCGCGGTCCGGTTTATTGCACGGCGGCAACGGCGGATTTATTGCAAGTGATGTTGAAGGACAGCGCTTACATTCAGGAAAAGGAAATTGAATGGCGCAATCAATCGCGCCGCCGCGGTCAATCCGCACAGGATCTTGCACCGCTTTACACCGTGACACAGGCGGAAGCGCTGTTAAAGCAATTGCAGCGCGTCGATTACAATACCGAACTCAATCCACATCCGTCGATACGTTGCTGTTTCCGCGAAGCGGGTCATATTCTCGGTTCCGCCATCATCGAGTTGTGGATCAAGAAACAGTCCGGAGACAAGAAAATTGTGTTTTCCGGCGATCTGGGAAAACCCGGCCATCCGATTGTGCGCGATCCGGCTTTCATCCGCCAGACCGACATCCTCCTGATCGAATCCACTTATGGCAACCGCCTGCACCGCAACATGCCTGATACCATCGACGAGCTCGTGTACGCCATTAACAACACGCTCGAGCATAAAGGCGGCAACGTCATCATCCCGGCTTTTACCGTCGGACGCACGCAGGATCTGCTGTTTCTGCTGATTGACTTGTACCGCCAGGGTAAACTGGGCGAAATGGCGATTTATGTCGATTCGCCGATGGCGCGAGCGGCGACCGAAATCACACTGAAACATCTGGCACTGCTCGACCCGGAAGCTTCCGATGCGTTGCACTGGATGAATCAGAACGTGCAAAAACCGCGCATCCATTTTGTGCAGGATATCGAAGAATCCATGCAGCTCAATCACATCAAGCACGGCATTATCATCATTTCAGCCAGCGGCATGTGCGACGCCGGCCGTATCAAGCATCACCTGAAATACAATCTTGACCGCGCCGAATGCAGTATTCTGATCACCGGATTCCAGGCGGAAAGAACATTGGGCCGACGGCTTGTCGACGGTGCAAAACAAGTCAAAATTTTTGGCCAGGAGATTCACGTCAGAGCCGCCATTTATACCATCGGCGGACTCTCAGCCCACGCCGATCAGGCCGATCTGCTCGATTGGCTGGGCCACTTCGAAAAAGCGCCGGAAAAGATTTTTGTGGTACACGGCGAACTCAGCAACTCCACCGCCTTAGCCGCTGCCATTCAGGAAAAACTCCATTGGAATGCGATCATTCCAGACTATTTGTCGGTTGTTACCCTGTAAATCCGCTGTGCCGGGTACAACCGCACCCTTCGTTCGGAATCAATGGTATAAAAGAACATTGCCGCAACGCGTGGTAAGCGGCACACACGCCCCATCGATCAGCAATTAACTGCCCGGAACGCGAAATTGCCCGGCGCTCAGTCCGTGAAACAAGTCATTTTTGTAAATTTCTTGTAATCTTTTGCACGCAATATCAACGCTTAATGACATTTATCCCGGTTAAAGTATGGCTTGAAAATCGCGAGGCGTTATAATACCGGCTAATAACTGAGTAAACTACTAAACATTATCCTATGCAACAAACCTTATTCCAAAGAACACCTCTGCTGGATGGCGACGATATCACCGCAAAACGCGCGGAAATTCGCGCTTATTTTCACACCACACTGGATCGTTACGAGCAGCTTTTTGAAACGTTGCGCAATGACGAAGCCTACTATAAAAAACCGATTTCACTGCGCCACCCGCTGATTTTTTATCTGGGACATACGGCGACTTTTTTCGTCAATAAATTGATTCTTGCCGGACTCATCCCCGAGCGCATCAATCCCCGGCTGGAATCGATTTTCGCCGTCGGTGTCGATGAAATGAGCTGGGACGATCTCGACAGCACGCACTATGATTGGCCCAGCGTCGGCGAAGTGCGCGCTTACCGCAAAACCATGCGCACCTTGGTCGACAAACTGATTACGACGATGCCGCTGGTGTTGCCGATCACGTGGGAAAGCTCTTGGTGGCCGATTGTGATGGGTATTGAGCATGAACGCATTCATCTGGAAACATCGTCAGTTCTGATCCGCCAGCACGCACTGCATTTCGTGCAACCGCACCCGGACTGGCAGCCCTGCCGCAAATCCGGCGCTGCGCCGCAAAATACATTGGTCGATGTTGCCGCCGGAACGGTCACACTGCATAAAACCAAAACCAATCATCAGCACTACGGCTGGGATAACGAATACGGCCTGCACAGCGCCGACATTGCCGCCTTCCAAGCCAGCAAATATCTGGTCAGCAACCGGGAATTCCTGCCCTTTGTCGAAGCCAATGGCTATCGCACCGAAAGTTATTGGCAGGAGGAAGGCCGTTCCTGGCAAAAATTCACGCAAGCGGAATACCCCACTTTTTGGATTAAAAAAGGCAATGACTGGTGTTTGCGCTTGATGACCGAAGAAGTGCCGATGCCGTGGGATTGGCCGGTTGAAGTCAATTATCACGAAGCCAAAGCATTCTGTAATTGGAAAGCCGCCGTAACAAAACAACCGGTCCGGCTGCCGACCGAGGACGAATGGTACCGGTTGTACGATGTTGCGGATCTGTCCGAAGTGCCGTATGACCGCAAAGCCGCCGGCAATCTTCATTTAGACTATTACGCGTCCTGTTGCCCGGTGACGGAATTTCCGCAAGGTGAGTTTTACGACATCACCGGCAACGTCTGGCAATGGACCGAAACGCCGACGTATCCGTTTGAAGGCTTCGACGTGCATCCGCTGTACGACGATTTCACCACGCCGACCTTCGATAATCAGCATAATCTGATCAAAGGCGGTTCGTGGATTGCCTGTGGCAACGAATCGCTGCGCAGTTCGCGCTATGCCTTCCGCCGTCATTTCTTTCAGCATGCGGGATTCCGCTACGTGGTATCAAACGCCCCGGCCACCTTGCTCAGCTCCAATTACGAAACCGACAAACTGCTGTCGGAATATGCGGAATTTCATTACGGCGACACTTATTTCGATGTACCCAATTTCTCCAAAGCATTGGCGGAAATCGCTATCGCCGCGATGGGCAACCGGCCTAAACGCACCGCGCTGGACTTGGGCTGTGCCTCTGGTCGCTCGACCTTCGAGCTGGCCACAGCGTTCGATCACGTCACCGGCATCGATTTCTCCGCGCGCTTCATCGGCCAGGGTGTGCAACTGGCGCAGCAAGGTATTTTGCGCTATACGCTGACCGACGAAGGCGAGCTGGTGTCGTACAAGGAACGTACACTGAGCAACCTGGGTCTCGATCATGTCAAGCACAAGGTTGAATTCTTCCAGGGCGATGCCTGTAATTTGAAGCCGATATTCACCGGCTACGACCTGATTCTCGCCGCCAATCTGATCGACCGCTTGTACGATCCGGCCAAATTGCTCACCGGCATCCACACCCGCATCAATCTAGGCGGTTTGCTGATGATCACATCGCCGTATACCTGGCTGACCGAACATACCAAGAAAGAAGCATGGATCGGCGGATTTAAGCGCGATGGTGAGAATTTCACCACGCTCGACGGCCTGAAAGAAATGCTCGGCAAGCATTTCCGCCTGATTCAAGGCCCGCAAGCCGTACCGTTCGTGATCCGCGAAACCAAGCGCAAATTCCAGCACACACTGGCGGAAGTCACGATCTGGGAGCGCATCGCTTGAGCGACGCGTTCGATTTCGACCGGGAAATCGATCGCACAGGCACACACAGCGTCAAATACGACAGCCGCCTTGCAGTATTCGGCAAGGCCGATGTCATCCCGGCGTGGGTGGCGGACATGGATTTCGCCGCCCCGTCCGCCGTCACCCGTGCACTGACCGGACGCGCGCAACACCCGATCTACGGTTACACGCTGTTTCCCGACAACCTTTACGAGGCGCTGATCGACTGGCTGCAGCGGCGGCACAGCTGGAAAATACAACGTGAATGGATCGTGATGTGTCCCGGCGTGGTGCCGTCGATCAACGCCACCGTAATGGCGCTGACGCAACCGGGCGAGGCCATCATCGTTCAACCACCGGTGTATTTCCCGTTTTTCTCCGCCGCCACGCAAACCGGCCGCAAGCTGGTGCACAACCCGCTACGGCTCGACCACGGCCGCTACAGCATCGACTTCAATCATCTGGAACAATGCGCCCGGCAAGCCAAATTCCTACTGCTATGCTCGCCGCACAACCCGGTCGGCCGCGTGTGGCAACCGGAAGAACTGGAACGATTGCTGCAACTCGCCGCAATGCATAATCTGGTCATTTTTTCCGACGAAATCCACCACGACCTGATCTACCCCGGCCAGCAACACCACATCCTCGCCGCGCTAGCATCCAACCAACACTCCGTCATCACCGCCGTCGCACCGAGCAAAACCTTCAACATCCCCGGCCTGAACCTGTCGGCCTTAATCGTTCCCGACAAAACGATACGCAACGCGATCAATCAAGTCTTCAACAGCCTGCACGTCAGCGCCTCCAACCCGTTCAGCGTCATCGCCTTTGAAGCCGCCTACCGCGGCGGCGAAGCCTGGCTGGAAGCACTAAAAATCTATCTGCGCGACACACGCGATGCCGTCGAATCGTACCTCGCCGAGCATTTGCCTGAAATCACAGCCATCCCCGCCGAAGGCACCTACCTGCTATGGCTCGACTGCCGCGCCATGAACCTGACCGATGCCGAACTGAAACACTTCTTCATCCACCAAGCCGGTATCGGCCTGAATCCCGGCGTGCAATTCGGCCAGGAAGGCAGCGGATTTATGCGGTTGAATATTGGCGCGCCGAGACAGACGGTTTTGCGGGTATTGGAAAAAATCAGATTGGCTATGCGCCGATAGCGTTATGCTCCCAAACTGGGAGAACGAAATAAATTGGGTATGCTGACAAAGCTAAATGGGTCAATCCATTTGAAGTATAAGAAAACGCGGTAAACCACCATATTTTAGATTTCATTTATGACGTATTATATTGCGTCATTTTGAACGTGCGATTTTAACCATAGCTTTGGGGCAGAAGGAAAATTCGATGTTTTGTACTCAGTGTGGCAAGGAAATAATAGATGATGCGAAGTTCTGCAAACATTGCGGAGCACCTCTGGAAGCCACGGATCAAAAAACGCTGCAAGAACCCCATGAGATTTTACCCACTACTTCGCCCATACCAATACAAGCCACCACTTCTGTTGCCCAAGTTCGCCCGTGGGTTCGGTACTGGGCGCGTATGTTCGACCTCTACTTGATCTCTATCGTGAGTGGCATCGCCATCAGCATCATCTATCCAGACGCGTTCATCGAGCAGAGTAGTGATCAGTTGTTCGGACTTGCTGTAATTTTTGCTTGGGTATTCATCGAATCGTTATTCCTTTCAACAACAGGCACAACGCCTGGCAAGTGGCTATTCAAGATCCGCCTTATTCCACCGTCAGGAGAGACAGCGGATTACTCAACTGCTTTCTCAAGAAGTTTCAAGGTTTGGTGGCGTGGTTATGGCATCGGATTTCCACTTGTCAGCCTCATCACTCTGATAGTGTCGTATAACAAATTGACAAATAACTGCATAACCACCTGGGATAGAGATAGTGGATTCACTGTTGTGCATGAGCAAATTGGCCTGCTACGGGTAATTCTTGCTATCGCTTTCTTTGTTAGCTTCCTGTTTCTTGTCGCCATCGGAAGCACAACCGATATCGAACAAATAATTCCAGTCGACACAAGTTCGTGGCATGTTTGAGCTTTGCCGTTAGCCACCTTGTGGAACTAATCAAGTTTGGTATGATGACGAATGAATTAGATAATTCGATTGATAAATAAGGAGATAACATGAGCGATAGCGTGTTAAATTGCATTCGTGATGTAATTATATCGCTTGATCCAGACATCAAAGTCTCCGATGTTATTGCATTTTTTGCATTGCTGATTTCCTTTTACTCGGTGATCTACGCACGTGGGCAAAGAATAGCAGCAGAGCAAGCAAATTTAATCGCAATTCACGAAAGCCGCCGCCCGTTGCGACTGCAAGTTTTCCAATCAATGCACCACTTCTCGAAGTACTGCTCGGCATATTGGACGCGTTATCACATGGGCGAAGTAAACCGAAGCCGAGAACTCATGGAACGCATTGACACTTTCAAATGGGAAATCGAACAGCACGGCCATCTGGATATGCCTAATATAGAGGAGAGGGCCAAGGCCTTCATAAATAGCGCATGGAAGCTTCAGAGGCTTGTCGACCGCATTGCGAACGGGCAGAACAACGCACATGATCCGGAGTATACAACTGCTAAGGAGAATGTAGAGGGGCTCGTAGATTGGTTTGATAAGGAAAATCGTGAACTCAAGGCTCTCTTTCAGCCATACTTGAGCGCGGCATAATCATCCCTCAAATTGAGGTAAGACACGAACCCCAACATAAACGCAATCTTCTACCGTTGGGCTTCATTTCATTCAACCCAACCTACTAGATTCCACCATTCCATATCTATGTTTTCCACTTCCCGATTGCTTATCACATTGCTATTCCTGCTGCATTTGACAGGATGCGCTGTTTTGGCGGTTGCCGATGCTGCCGTCACCGCTGCTGCGACGGCAGCCAAAGTCACGGTTAAAGCTGCTGGCGCGGTTGTCGATGCAGTTATTCCCGACAGCAAGGAAAAAAACTCGGAACCGGATAAATAAGCATCACCTGCAAGCATCACACATCGGCCGATACCAGCCGTTTGGCAGGAAACCAGATCGTGAACCGGCTGCCTTTGCCGACTTGGCTGGTAATTTCGAGGCGCGCCTCGTGCCGGTTCAATACATGTTTGACAATGGCGAGTCCCAGTCCGGTGCCGCCGGTTTCCCGCGAACGGCTGCTATCGACGCGATAAAAGCGCTCCGTTAAGCGGGGAATGTGTTCCGGTTCGATGCCGATGCCGCTATCTTGCACCCAGAATACCCCCTGCCCGTTGCGTTTCTCCCAATTGATCGTAATCTCGCCTCGATCCGGGGTGTAGCGAATGGCATTGCTGATCAGATTACCAAATGCACTGCGCAGTTCTTCCTCACTGCCCAATAATTGATCTTGCGCGGCGACATTCAATTTGATTTCGTGACGGCCCGCGCTGAGCGATTCCGCATCCTGCAAAACAACGTGCAGCAAATTCACGACATCCACGGTCTTTTCGCTTACTTTGTTTTGCTCATTTTCCAGGCGTGACAGAATCAGCAAATCTTCAATCAGCCGTTGCATACGGAATGTTTGTTCCGTCATTAACGCCAGGGCGCGCTTATTGAAACCGGTATTGACCTGTTCATCGGCTGATAAGGTTTCAAGAAACCCGCCGATGACGGTCAGCGGCGTGCGCAACTCATGAGACACATTGGCAATAAAGTCGCGCCGCATCGTTTCTATTTTCTCAAAGCGCGTAATATCGCGGCTGATCAGCAGTTTCTGGTTATATCCATACGGCACTAATTGCAGCGAAACGATAATGCCGTGCTGGCGTGTTTGTTTCAGAATCAGAGGATTGCTGAACTGGCCCGCGGCAAGATACGTCACAAACGGTATTTGCCTGACCAGATAAGTAATTTGCTGGCCTGCATCCAGTGACAGATTAATCCCCAAGTGCTGTTCGGCAACCGGATTACACCATTCAATCCGGTCATTTTGATCCAGGATCACAATGCCGTCAGGCATCGCGGACGTGACACTTTGCATGCGCTCTAGCGCTAAACTGAGTAACTCCTGGCTTTGGCTATGCTGGCGCACATAACGCGCCAAATGGGCGAAGACATCGTCCCAGGCGCCGGAACCCGCCGGAATACTGGCCGGTGTATGATCCGAAAGTTGCAGCCAACGTTCCAGTGCAACGATATGGCGGATATGATGAAACACCATCCATAACATGACCAAGCCGAAGAAAAACAAGGCCTTCGCGGCACCGAGGATCATCCAAAGTAACGCGGTAATAAAGATGACAAACAGAATGTTAGAGGAACGCTGCCAGATATCGGACACTTAATAAATCCTGAGAAAAGTCATTAGGTGAAGAAAATTCCAGCTGAGATCGTTTCGAGAATTCGCTGTCGCATCGGGTAGACAATAATAACTTTGCATTTTTTCTTTAATCTATCGGCCTGGTATCCATGCGCGCATCTACATGCAGCGATCAAGGTTTAAATGCCAGAACCGGAATCCTTGACTGACTGCCCGGCTGTGGCGGAAAACCGGTAGCCCGCGCCGCGGACAGTTTGTATCCATTCATCCTTACCCGCTAATTGTAGCGCTTTGCGCAACCGGCGGATATGTACGTCGACGGTGCGATCTTCAACAAACACATGATCGCCCCACACCCGGTCGAGCAATTGACTGCGTGAATAAACCCGTTCGGTGTGCGTCATCATAAAATGCAGCAAACGATATTCGGTCGGTCCCAATTCAATTTCCTGGTTCCCGGCCATTACGCGGTGATTGACCGGTTCAAGCCGCAGGCCGTCGATTTCAACCGCTTCGTCGGAGGCTTCCGGAATGAGCCTGCGCAGTACGGCATTGATGCGCGCCACCAGTTCGCGCGGCGAGAATGGCTTGGTGATGTAATCGTCCGCGCCCATTTCCAACCCGGCGACTTTATCGGTTTCCTGCGTGCGCGCGGTGAGCATGATAATCGGAATCAAGCGTGTACGTTCGTTTCGCCGCAATATCCGGGCGAATTCAACGCCATTCATTCCCGGCAGCATCCAATCCAGCAGAATCAAATCCGGCAAAGCCGCCGTGATCAGCGTCATGGCTTTCTCGGCATTATCCGCGCAAACTGTCTCGTAACCGGCTTGCTGCAGATTATAAGTGATCAACTCCTGTATCGCAGCTTCGTCTTCCACAATCAATATTGTTGCCGTCATATAAATTCCTGTATCGATCAATTTTTTCCGTACAGTTTGCTACAATGCACCCCATCAGCTTTTAATCCCAATGCAGTGAATACGACATGGCCGGTTTAACCAAAGACACTCCTTATCCGACTGAAATCAAGTTACACCAGAAATCCAGAATACTGGATATCGCTTTCTCCGATGGCAAAACTTTCCAATTTCCCTGTGAATTTTTGCGCGTTTATTCGCCTTCCGCCGAAGTCAGCGGACATGGCCCCGGTCAGGAAGTGCTGCAAACCGGGAAAAAGATGGTCAGTATCGTCAAAATCGAACCGGTTGGTAATTATGCCATACAGCTTAATTTTACTGACGGCCATAATACCGGGCTTTATTCATGGGACTTGCTCTATAACTTCGGTCTTAATCAGGATAAAATGTGGCAGCGGTATCTGCAACGCATGGAAGAAGCAGGTGCGAGCCGGGAACCCGCAAGCCGGACAAATACCGCACCGCATTCCTGCAAGTAAATTTTTACCGGTCATCATTCAGCCATCACACTCTACAATTCAATTCCCGTCATGACAAAAACTACTCATTTTGGCTTTAATACCGTTGCAGAAGAAGAAAAAGCCGGCAAAGTCGCGGAAGTATTTCATTCCGTAGCGGAACGCTATAACCTGATGAACGATTTGATGTCGGTAGGTATGCACCGCTTGTGGAAGCGCTTCACCATTGAAGTCAGCGGCGTTAAGAAAGGTGACAAGGTTTTGGATATCGCGGGCGGCACCGGAGATTTAAGCGCGCTGTTTTTGCAAAAAGTCGGCAAGTCGGGTGAAGTTTGGCTGACCGATATCAACAACTCCATGCTATCCATCGGCCGCGACCGCATGATCGATGAAGGCACGCCCACCCCCGTGGCGCAGTGCGACGCAGAAAAACTACCCTTTCCCGACAATTATTTTAACTGCGTGAGCGTCGCATTCGGTTTGAGAAATATGACGCACAAGGATGTCGCACTCAAAGAAATGCTCCGGGTCATCAAACCAGGCGGAACGGTTATCGTGCTGGAATTTTCCAAAGTCTGGAAACCGCTGCAACCGGCCTATGATACCTATTCGTTCAAGTTACTCCCGGCCATGGGAAAAGTGATCGCCGACGATGCGGAAAGCTACCGCTATTTGGCCGAATCGATCCGTATGCACCCTTCCCAGATGGAATTAAAGGAATTGATGGAGCAAGCCGGTTTTGACCGCGTGGAGTATTTCAATTTGACCGCGGGTATCGTGGCGCTCCATCGAGGATACAAGTTCTAAACATAAAACAGCCATTAAGGAGCGGCGCTACTCACAATATCCCGCTCCAGCAATTTCAATTTTTCTTTCATCAAATTACCGATAAATAATTGCGGCTCCGATGGCGTAAGATTTTCGTAGAGTTCACGTTGCCGGATTTTTTCCATCGCCTGAATAAAGTGTTCAACGAACTGATAAGGCTTGTCTTCCAGATTCTTGAACAGCGCTTCGCCAAAATAAGTGTATTCATTTTCGTTTGCACAGCCAAATGAAGCCTTATCCGGCGCGGCTGCGGTAAAAATCAGACTGTATTCGTTTTGCAATGCCTTGATAAAACCGCCGGAGTAACACGCCGAAATTAAAATAATACGCCAGCGGATATCGGCGTCATCCAAATAGGCTCTGATATCTTCCGGGCGGATACTATTCAGATCAAGCGGCCACATTTGCACTGTAAGCTCATGATCCATCGATCCGTGGCTGGTCAGATAGAGCAATACTACGTCTTCGTCAGGATTCATTTTGCTGCCGATATGTTTTAACGCAATTCTCAGGTTCGTCGAAGATGCCAGCGGTGTTGTATCCAGTGTTTTTAGGTTATTAATCAATGCAACAGAGCGCCCCGATACGCCCAGGCGTTCGTCCATGACACGCTGTACATGCCCGACTTCCTTCATGAAAACATCCTGGGAGGAATCAGAACCAAACCCGACAAAGAAAAGATCATTGACGCCTGCAATACCGGGTTTTATCGGATCCAGCGCGTTGTTCAGCAGCCGGTATTGGCTGTAATAAACATGTTCCTGATTGACTTCAGACATCGCGCCGGCAGAATATGCGACCAATTCATGATCATCGTCATACCCTTCGTACCAGAAGCTGAACGATAGATTGACCAATGGATACGAGGCGCCCAGCCACAGCGCGGCGATCAAAGCAGCTTTGAGTTTGTTCCATTCCAGCAATTGCAGTGCGATATAAAAGCAAACCGCTAAAGCCCATGCGATAAAAGCAACATAACCGGCTACCAGGATCGTCACCGGCAAATAAGCTAAAAGAGCAAAAGAAATCAAATAAAGTGCTGGCAGAACGCAATAAGTTATAACCAGAATCCTGAGCAAATCGCTTTGGTTCCCGGTCAACTTCGCAAAAACATATCCCACTATCAGCGCCATCAATAACTTAACGCCAAGATAGCCCAGGCCGGACAGATCGAAAACAGGATTGGGTGTTGCGCCATACGAAACAGCCAATGCCGTGAGCGTATAAAAACCCAGCAGCAAAATAAACTGATCGTAAGAGACAGTTATCCGGTCGATCGCATTGCGGCGGAAAGTCAGTAATTGAATGCCGCAATAAAGATTCAGGAATAGTATCCGGAATTCCTTGATTAACGCCGGTTGCTTTGATTCTTTGGGAATGCTCGTATATACATCCATTCTTCTCTCCGGATAACGATCAATTACTACAGCGTGCTATGAACGGCATTAATCGATGTGAATATAGGTGCCGTGACAGCCGGTTCCGGCAAAATTACCGCTAAGTCTTATTGGGCCTACGTTCTATTAAATCATGAAAAAACAAGGAGAATAGGCTTTAATTCAGATAATCCGCTTGAAATAAAGTTCAGCCGCGCAATGACATGCTTCATGGACCTTGTAGTAGCGCTTTCAGCCTTACAGCAAAACGGATTTATGTTCAATCGGCAGGAAGTTCATGTGCTTGCTGAAAACGCAAAGAAGCGGGCATTTTATAGCGCTACTACCGTTTTTCCATTAAGAATCGATACGATACACTGTGCCCATTGATTCAAATTCTTTACTTGCGGAGCGTATTTTATGACCACAGCATTGCACGAAATTGACGAACGCACCAACTTGACTACCAATAATAAGTTTGAATTGTTGCTGTTCAGACTGGGCGAAGCCTCCAATAACGGTCAGCGTGAATTATTCGGTATCAATGTATTCAAAATTCGTGAAATTCTGGTCATGCCCGCCATCACCGAAATCGCCAATGCACCTCCTAACGTGATGGGCGTAGCCAATGTTCGCGGTCAAGTGATTACCGTGATCAACCTGCCTAAAGTTGTCGGCTGTACACCGAAAAAAGGACTCCCGATCATGCTGGTGACTGAGTATGCCCGCTCAACCCAGGCTTTCGCCGTCGAAGAAGTCAGTGAAATTGTGCGCTTGGAGTGGAATCAAGTAATCGCCGCGGAAGGCAAAGGCGGTAAACTGGTCACCAGTATAGCCCGTATCGACGGTAACACGGAAAACTCGCGGCTGGCGCAAGTATTGGATGTTGAACAGATACTGCGCGATGTGCTCCCTGCACAGATTGCAGAAATCTCACTCGATAAAATCGGCCCCGAGATCAAATTGCCCGATGGAAAAATCATCCTGGCTGCCGACGATTCGCCATTGGCGCGCAGTATGGTTGAGAATGAACTCAAAGCGCTCAATATTCCTTATGTCATGACCAAAACCGGACTGGAAGCCTGGAATCGTATTCAATCCATGTCGGAGGCTGCCGCAACCGAAGGTAAGACGATTCAGGATAAAGTCGCTCTAGTCCTGACCGATCTGGAAATGCCGGAAATGGATGGCTTCACACTGACCCGCAACATCAAGAGCGATCAACGTTTTAAATCAATCCCGGTCGTGATTCATTCTTCATTAACGGGCGAAACCAATGAAAAACACGTCAAATCGGTCGGCGCTGATGCTTATATCGCTAAATTTGTCGCGGAGGAATTAGCGGAAACAATCCGCAAAGCTTTGCAGTAAGCAGTATTTCCCGGCGATTTGCTGTTAATTGGAAGGGTAAATACACTGAAATCATTATTCAGCATCTTACCCTCTCATGGCCGTGATAAATCTACAGCAAAGTGAACACGATAGAGAATCACCCCTATCTATCGCGTTCAACTACCCACGATTGTTTTAACCATTCAGCACATCAAAGCGCACCGGTAAATACTGGCCGGCTAAATGGTTTGTTGCCCGCGGCGCAACATGAAACCCAGTAATCCCAATCCTGCTAACAGCATGGCGTAAGTTGCGGGTTCTGGCACTGCAACGATGGGAGAAAGCAAGAATGCACGCGAGCCACCGCCGGGTGCGCCTTCCAAATGTCCCCAACCGATGATCTGTCCGCGATTGTTGATGCCAACAGCCGAAAGCTCGCTCCATCCAGCCGCAACGACCGGAGCAAGCAGCGAAAGATCGGTTATTGTGCCTTCGCTATAGAGGAAAGCGCTGCGAATGCAATAGTCACAGTAACTGTTGATTCCCCCCACGACTTGCCCGATATCATTGACAGCATCCGCACGGCTGTAAATTGACGTACCTAGACCGGAGATATTTATGCCGCCCGCATCGGTGATAAATGCTTGAACAGACTGATAACCGATAAAGTCATCATAAAACCCGGAGAATCCAACGACTTGTCCTAAATTGTTAATCGCTCGCCCAATACTAATATTATCTGTTCCTCCGTTAAGGGTAGTTAAATCGGTCATTCCAACACCGTTTGCACCCGTAATAAAGGCATGCTGAACGGGTACATCCGAAATGGAAGATATTCCCGTTACTTGCCCTGAATCGTTGATGCTATAGGCCGTGCTGTAATCTCCGCTCAAAGTACCCAAATCGGTCATTCCCACGCCGTTCGGACCAGTGATAAACGCGTGATATGCGGCATTACCTGCTGTCGAAGACACCCCGACGACTTGCCCAAAATTGTTCACACCATAGGCAATACTGTAATCTCCACCCAAGGTACCCAAATCAGACATCCCCGCACCGTTCGGGCCAGTAATGAAAGCATGCAGGTCGCCTGTATCCGTAAAAGAATAACCGACTACCTGCCCGGCATTATTGATATCCGAAGCAAAGCTTCTGCCTCCGCCAAGGGTATCCAAATAACTCATTCCTACCCCATTGGCGCCGGTTATAAACGCACGATCCACTCCATTTCCATTACCCACTACTTGACCGGAATCGTTGATCGCTTGGGCAACACTGTATGTTCCGGCAAGAGTGCCCAGACCCATAATCGACCATTCCGCACTTGCAGTTGCTGGAATTGAAGCTGCCAAGATTCCGGTAAACAAGACTGCAATGTATTTAAGTCTTGAAAGATTATTATTGCTCATTATTATTCCCCTCGAGTAGATGTATTAACCTGCAGATGGGCCGATCATCAAAGTCAATCGTTAATCTTAGCTGACATAACAAATCTATTTTCTAAAGACTGTTTGCACTGACTTTGAGTACTATGCCGTTTGGAATAGTAATGTTCACTACTTTGAATAATGAGTCAGAATAGCGCCCAATTCACCCGCTATTTCTCAACTTATTAGCCACAATTCAGGCGGCACATAAGAAAAATAGCTCATTTATTTATTAAAAATGAGCTATTTATATTCATTTTTTCCTACACCATAAATTATCTCAATGACTAGAAAAAATGTAGTAATTTGATTACACCCATGTAAATTTTTATTATCATATTTATTTATTATACTTACATATCAATTATCTGAAGTTCAATTTTAAAGCATGGCATAGGATTTATCCGATCAAATATTAATTAACTTTCTAAGATCTTTAAATTTTATCGATAGTATTAGATACCTTCTGTGCGGTATCACACATAATCAGAAAGTTAATCTAACCACAGAATTTTGGAGAGTTTGATCAGAAATTTGCCGGCAGTATCAAGGCAAATCCAACCCCTGGGGTTGTCATTGATGCAAGATGATTCGAGGTATCGCGTTTCAATATCCTGCTTTGCACAGCTACATTTAGTAATCAATTCAATGCCAAAACTGACATAGTTCAATGAATCAGTCCGGCGCGGATAACGCTATCAATATCACGATCCACTCAAGTGATTAATCTTTAAATCAAATACATAAATATAACATCGATAGAAATTTCCGGTGATTTTTTCTATAGTCAGTTAAACTTACTAAAACTTAGAATTTGCAGACCACAAAATGATTTTAAAAAGAAAATGCGAAGGATTCATGCATCAAATTATTATTGCAATCTTATTTATACTGACGATAGCAACTCCCAGCATGGCGCATCAGCATATCCGCCCGGGGTTATGGGAAATCACCACCCGCTCCGATCTGTTGGCGCTCGTGCCGCATATTCCTTCGGAGCAGATGCAGCAGCTGCACGACCTCGCTAGCCGCTATGGTTTTAAATTACCAGAAATAGAAAACGGAGCGGCCGCAGCAAAAATCTGCATCACCCCGGAAATGGCCAAACAAGAAATTCCCGTGTATTTTTATGAAAATCGTTCCGGTTGCACGGTACAAAATGCAACGCGCAAGGGTAACAATTATCAGCTCGAGCTTGTTTGCTCAAACCAATATTTCCAAGGAAATGGGGTTGCACAAGGCACTTTCATCAATCCGGAAAGCTTTTCAGGAAATACCGAATTCGACAGTACCGTTGGCGGCACTCCGATGCATGCATCGGCAGAAACGCAGGGGCGCTGGATTGGCGAGCACTGTACTGCCGTCAATCCTTTAACCGTAAAGTAAAACAGAAAATTCTATTGAGAGATTTGTAATGAAATGGCTACATGCCATTCGCCGGGGGCGTGGACTTACAGTGCGTGCAATGTAATGGCTTGTTTTCTACGCCGTGCGATGAAACCGAGCAAAATCAATCCGGACAGCAACATGGCATAGACTTGCGGTTCTGGTACTGGAGAAATAGGCATATTAAACGCAGCACCGCCAAAAATAGCGACATCGCCCTTGGTTGAATTGGGATTATGCAGGCCAAGTTGCACAATTCTTAACGAATGTACGGCGGAATCCAGTTCGGTAACCACAAGAATTCTATTTCCCCCGCGGTACATATCATAAGTGCCGACATCAATACCATCCACAAAAAACTGCGCAAAGCCATCGTTATGATCCCCAGCCATGACGAAACCAACACTATTGCTGACTGCTGAAAATGAAGTTGCCGCTTGACTGGTTCCGGGTATGCCAGCGGCTGAATCATCAAACAACCACAATTCCCGTATTCCACGCCCGCCTGTCGGTCCATCGCCGGTGACCGTCCAATCGATCCCGCCTTTTCCGGCATTTCTATATTCAATAACCGGATTTCCATGGATACTCAAAGGATTTCCATTACGCTCGGCTGTAGTCAAAGGAATCCACTCCACGGAAAAAGCGGATACGTGCGAACTGAACAACAGCAGCGTGATTACTAAAATTCGTGTCATTTTCTATCTCCAAAAACAAACAATACAACGCAATCAGTGGTCAGCACATCAAACTTGAAAGAATTATCGCCTTATCTTAAATAAGAGCTAATAAATTAAATACTTAAAACTTTAACCTTATTCTAACCGCTTAAAAGCACAGTATAGGTTTGTTATTGTATTAAAACCATAAGCAATCATTCCCTTTTTGCTAGGACATCCATATCGTCTAATCCAGTACATTTGTAATGATGCCATAGCTATAGTAAGGATTATTAACTCGATACTTGAATTCAATTTCAAGAATAAAGAGGAATTTCCCTGCTATTTCTGGAAATCAAAACTCACTCGAACCAGGAAATCTTACTGAATGAGTGAATTGTACTCATTTCGATGACTGAATACCGGTCTTGATGCATAAAATGCGCCCCCCCGATTAAGTAAGTGTGAAACCTGAAAATTTGATTGGAACCTTGGGTATACTAATTTGCCCAATGTGGACAATCCATTTTATTTGGACGGTGTCGCGGTCCAAGCAAGATACGAATATTCGATAAACCAAACTATCCTCTTTTTTAAATGAAAATTATTTTGGAATTAATTATATTTATTGTTGTTTTAAATATTTTCTTCAAAATATTTGCAGAAATACTTGGCGGCATGATTAAAACAGGTATTTAGATTAACTAATTGCTGATGTATAGTTTCTAACCATATCAAAATAAAGTAAAAGTGAAAATAAAAAAGCCGGTGTTCTCAGCTTTACAGAACACCGGCAAAATATAAGGAGTAAAATTATAATGAATACGACTGATAGGCTTTATTTCTTTGATCAAGAATGATCAAAGAAATAAGTATGACACAGAAATATACTTCTTATTACAGTTTAATAGGTTGTGCTTTAATTCTAATGTATTTTCAGAAGATTCCACTCTGCACTTGAACCCAGTGGTATATTCATGATCGCAATAATCCTCCAGGCAAATGAGCAAAGGATGCGCATCCTACCAAGCCAATATAACAATGACTATTGGGAAATCTATTGTTTTTAATCATTAGATCCTGATACGGCAAGATATGATCACATTAATCTGATAAAGATCAATGCAGTATTGACTCCACTACACGCCGATACACCGGTGAAAGCAGCAACAACAGCGCAAACCCGATTGGAAAAGCAATACCCCATGAATACAGCCATTCTTCGACAAACGCCCCGGAAAAACCAAGATTCACTGCGGTGACAGTGGCCGAAACACAACCGGTCATGGTCGCCGACATAATAAAACAATACAGACAATGCGCTAGAAATTTTTGTTTCATGTCAGTTTATCTACTCATACCAAATGTTCAGAGCCGTGCGGTGCGATAAAGCCTGCAAAATCACGTAAAATATCATAATTTAACCGCCATGGTCCTGCTTGGCGCATAAGTGACTGTTATAAATTTCCCCGTGGTAACTTTGTAACACTCTCATTGCCTCCGGACGCATCACCTCCCGCGTCACGCGAATGCCATTTTGCTGCAACTCTGCTTCCCAGTTCAACGAGCGTGGCCCTTCGTTAAAACCGATCGCTTGCGCATCTTCGGAATGCGCGCCGCAGACAAGCGCAGCTACACCGCTCCATAACAACACGCCCAAACACTGGCAACACGGCTCTACGCTGGTTACCAGTTCGAATGAACCGTGACTGGCCAGCTCATAACTACCCAGCAATTGCTCGGCTAAAGCGAGTGCCATGACTTCCGCATGTAGCAATGAAGACTTTCCCGGCACAACCCAATTGACGCCGGGTGCAATGAGTTCATGTGTGCGCCGATCAAAAACAGCGGCGGCAAACGGTCCTCCGCCGTGCTGCACGTTGGTGCGCGCCAGATCGATAACCAGCGCCATGCGCTGGTTGATTTCAGGAAAAGTCTGCGGAATACCGGCAGCCCAAGTATTGAGCCAGTCCGGTATTGGCAGTTCGATAGTAGTCCAGTGTTTCACAACGCGCATTGAATAAAAATGCCTAGACTAGCAGATACAATTTGTTAGTCCAGAGTTCAGGCAAAATTTAACCGGTTTTGACTGAAAGCGCGAAACTTTTCAGCGCAACGAATCACAACTTGACAGCCCCTGACCGGATCAAGTCTACTATCAATCAGCTGTTTAAATTTATTGGTCCGCCCTGCTGCGAAGCATTTATCCCCAGTTGTCTATCATGAAGGAATCACGTGGTGTTCTCTGCACTTAAGAGTTTTAGTTTTGTGAGGTTTATCGGTTATTTGGCTTTTGCCGCAAGCTGGCTGGCATTTGCGTATTTCTTGGGCCGGTTGATCCCGGACCGGCAGTTGTGGTTCGCTTTATTAGTGACACTGTTATTCGGTTTGCCGATTTACGTTGCGGCAATTTATGCGGTGACGATTGAAAGAATTTATTTGTCCAGTCAATTCAAAAAATTGGGCATGCTGCACTGGTTTTTTACCCGGCGGATTCTATCGTACATCGGGTGGTTGTTGTGGTCGGTTGTCTTCGCTTTTTTACTGTTGTTTTATCTCGGTTCCGCTGAGAAACAGGAATGGATTGTATTTTTTGCCGCCATTCCGGTTTTTGCCCTCATTTATGCGGTTCTTTATCCCATCGCGGCGCGTGAATACAAGCCCTACATCGCTGTGCATAAAACGCTGGCCTGGTCGCGCTGGGCGGCTGCATTAACGATGGCGGTATTTTTTGTCCTATTGGTCAACCATAGCGATGTGAACCGCCAGTATGCCTCGTTAACGGAAGCCATTGCGCAGGAAAGCCAGCGGCTGGATGGCACCACAAACAGCATCTTGATCCTTGAAACCAACCGGCTGCTGGGTTTCATCGAAGGCATGAAACGTTACGCGCTGGGCAGTCTGCATTCATTCAACGACCTGCTTTATCTCGGCGCTGTTTTCTTCGGCAGCTTGCTGTTTTTTTATAATGTAGCGTTGGGAATTTCCAGCTTCATGGTGCCCCTATCGGAATACCGTCGTGTATTTGCGCCGCTGCAGGATAGCGATGAACCGCCCGTCGTCTCACCATGGGCGTGGGCGATCACTTCGGCATTTGCCACTTTTTTTGTTTTCTTTATCTATGTGCCGTCGACGGTTTATGTCGATGCCTGGCTGCGCTCCAATCCTGAGACTATCGAAGAGATACGCGCTTCACGGCAGGTTGCCATACAAAAAGTGGAAATGATCGGTGATGAATACTATAAGCCCGGAACCGCCGGGCAGATTGAACAAGCTTACCTCGATAGCCTTAGCAAAATGGAAGCATCGCTGGGAAAGCTGCGTGAAACCACCGGCACCGGTTTTCAACAAATGACCGATAACGTCGATGCCTATCTCGATTGGTATTACAGCCTGCCGGGCGAATATGAACGGATTGTGGCATTGGCAACCGGCGTGCTGGAAAATTGGATGGCTGAGAAACTGCAAAATTACCTCATGAAAGGCAATGTGTTCGGTCCGGTACAACAATCCATCGAGGAAGTTTTGCAAAGTAATCAGCAGTTACGCACCGAGCACATGCAGAAAGTGGAACAGATTCTGGCCGAGAATCGCGTTGAGCGGCTCGATAATTCTCAACTCGAAGTCGTCCGGCACGCTTCATTAAGCGCACTCAAGGAACCGCCGGCGCATAGCGTGATTGTGAATCTGGAAAACCGTATGCTGATTTCCGGCGGCATTGGCACCGCCGGTGCGATCACCGGCGCCATCGCCGGGAAAATCACCGCTAAAGTGGCTGGAAAAGGCATTATCAAGCTCGGCGCGCAAGCCCTGATCAAAGTAACTGCCGGTAAAGCAGTCAGTGCTTTAGGCGGCGCTGCGGCTGGTGCTGCGACGGGAGCTGCATTGGGATCGTTCATTCCCGGCATCGGCACGGCCATCGGCGCGGCTATCGGTGGTATCATTGGCGGTATTACCATTGGTTTGACCGTAGAGAAACTCCTGCTGATGCTGGAAGAAGCATTTTCACGTGAAGAATTTAAACTTCAAATTCTGGAAGCGATCGAAGAAGAACGCATCGAATTTGAAAAATTCTTGAACACACCGGCTTTGTCGGATAAAACTCCCGGCAACACCGTTACAATTGAAGCGCCCTGAAGTTCAAGCCAATAAACCATAACCTTGGGATTTGAATGGAACATAACGTTGCCCTGATCACGACGATTGCAGCCGGCTTTGGCTTGGCTTTGATTTTCGGCTTCATTGCCGAACGGCTTAAAACGCCCGCACTGGTAGGCTATTTACTGGCCGGGATTGCCATCAGCCCAACTACGCCAGGGTTTGTCGCTGATGTCGGCATTGCTTCGCAATTGTCGGAAATCGGTGTGATGCTGCTGATGTTCGGCGTCGGATTACACTTCTCACTGGATGACTTGCTGTCAGTCAAGCGCATCGCAGTCCCCGGTGCCATCGTGCAAATGGCCGTTGCAACCGGTCTGGGCATGGCCGTGGCTTCCTGGTGGGGCTGGACTCCCGGCGCCGGATTGGTGTTGGGTTTGTCACTATCCTGCGCCAGTACCGTCGTGCTGTTGAAAGCATTGGAATCGCGCGGCTTTTTGGAATCGATGAACGGGCGTATTGCCGTCGGCTGGCTGATTGTCGAAGACCTGGTCACGGTGCTGATCCTGGTGTTATTGCCGTCATTTTCGACCATGCTGGGCGGATCGAATGAAAACGCCGATGCCGGTGATCCTATATGGAAAACCATTGGAATCACATTGTTGCTGGTTTCCGCGTTTATCGCTTTGATGCTGATCGTGGGCCGCCGCTTCCTGCCTTGGCTGCTGTGGCAAGTCGCCCGCACCGGTTCGCGTGAAATGTTCACACTGGCGGTTGTCGCAGTCGCCATTTGTATCGCCTATGGCGCCGCCGCGTTGTTCAATGTGTCGTTTGCATTGGGCGCCTTCTTCGCCGGAATGGTAATGCGCGAATCCAAATTCAGCCAGCGCGCCGCCGAGGAATCATTGCCGTTACGCGATGCGTTTGCGGTGTTGTTTTTTGTTTCCGTCGGCATGTTGTTCGATCCGGCGGTATTAATCGAAGAACCGATGCGCGTCCTTGCAGTGGTCGCCATTATCATCGTCGGCAAATCGATGGCCGCCATGCTGCTGGTTCTTATTTTGCGTTACCCGCTCAATACCTCGCTGACGGTTGCCGCCAGCTTGGGGCAAATCGGCGAATTCTCCTTTATTCTGGCCGGATTGGGCTTATCGCTCGAGTTGATGCCGCCCGAAGGAATGAGCCTGGTGCTTGCTGGCGCATTAATTTCCATCGCTTTCAATCCGATTGCGTTTGCAGCGATTGATCCGTTTAGAAATTGGATCTTGAAACATTCCGCTTTAGCGCGCAAATATGAAAATCGCGACGATCCTTACGCGGAATTGCCGATGAGCACAGAGCGCAAGTTTCTGAAAGGGCAAGTGGTGCTGGTCGGTTACGGACATGTCGGTCAGCGTATTGCTCTGGCATTGAACGAGAAAAATATTCCGTACATTGTCGCGGAGCAAAATCGCGAGCTGGTGCAGGATTTACGTAAACAAGGCACTACCGCGGTATCCGGCGATGCCACGGAACCCTCCGTGCTGATCCAAGCACACATTAAGGATGCCGCTATGCTGGTTATCGCCACAGCAGATCCGTTGAATGTGCGGCAAATGATCGATACCGCGCGCACATTGAATCCGGATATTGAAATCGTATTACGCAGCCGCAGCGAGGATGAAACAAACCTATTGCGCAAAGATCAGATCGGCACGGTATTTTTTGGCGAGGAAGAACTTGCCAAAAGTATGTCGTATCACATCCTGAACCGGTTCAACACAAAATCGGAATCGGCATCGTAGCATCAGGTCTGATTGTTAAGTTTTAAACAGCTTTCCGTAAATTGAAATTCTTATGAGATTATTGCAATGACAGAACAACTGTATGCCGGTATCAATCACGATGAAAATGAAGGACTCACGCATTTAGGCCGCATCGTGCGTGACGCCTGGGTGTTTGGTATTCTGCCGGAAACGGAAACCTGCGAGGGTTGGAGCGGTTCGCAGATGCAGGCATTGTACGAGAAAGTCCACACTGCTTGGGAGCCCTACGCACACTTACCCAGCCGCTTGCCGGATGAACTGCGCGAGCGTCACGCACAGCTGTATTCCGAAGCGATAACGAAAGCCAAGGCGAAAGGCTGGGATACCGAGTTAAAAGACGACGATTAATTTCTCGCCGGGAAATGAATAATCCGCGCCGGACCCTCAAGCGTGGTTTTATTGACCAGCAGCTGCAACGCTGCAGGAAATTCACTTTGTAATCGCTTCATCACAGCCAGCATGTTCTCGCGGTAATACACGGCATCGTACGCAACCGGCTGATCCAATGCATCACGTGCTTGCCGGTTAAAATTCCGCCACGCGATATCGACCCAGCATTTACGTTCGCCATCAATGAATACAAATTCTTCATTGTCGACGATTGCCATATACTGCATGCTGCGGATGGGAACGAACAAATGCCGCGTCGGACAACGCGACAATAAGGTGATCGCCAGATTGTAAGTGCTTGCCGGCAAGTGACGCGCTTCCCGGCTGATTTCAAGATCTCGATAACAAGTGATTTCCATAATGAATGCGACACAACATATTAAAATTTCATCGGAATAGTGCTTTGTTCATACTCAATCCAACAACAAAAAGCAGAGTAACCGCACTTATGTTACCTTAATGCCGTAACGCAAAGAAACTCCATTTCCACAATCATTTTATATTCAGTTACTTCCATACTTTACATCGTTGATCGCTTCTGATGCGCCCCACCCGTCTTGAAAAACCTGCCGCCACGCGCAATAACCTGAAAACCATCGCCACACTATTGCCCTATTTATGGGAATTCAAAGTGCGGGTGATCTTGGCGCTCAGCTTGCTGGTATTGGCTAAACTGGCCAATGTCTCGGTACCGCTGGTTCTGAAGGAAATCGTCGACGCCCTGGATCAGCCGCGCGCGGAACTGGTGTTACCGGTTTTTTTGCTGATCGCTTATGGTGTTTTGCGATTGTGCAGCACTTTATTCGGTGAATTGCGTGACGCCATCTTTGCCAAAGTGACGCAACGGGCGATCCGGCGGGTTGCCAACAAGGTATTCAGCCATCTGCATTCACTGTCGCTGCGTTTTCATCTGGAACGCCAGACCGGCGGTGTTTCGCGCGATATTGAGCGCGGCACGCGCGGTATTTCCTTTTTACTGAATTTCATGCTGTTCAATATTCTGCCGACGCTGCTGGAAATCGGTTTGGTATTGGCCATCCTGATCAAGCAATACGATATCCGGTTTTCCATCATCATTTCCCTGACGCTGTTGGCTTATATCGTGCTCACTTTGATCGTCACCGAATGGCGCATGATTTTCCGCCGCACCATGAACAATATGGACTCCAAAGCCAATACCCAGGCCATCGATAGCTTGTTGAATTACGAAACAGTGAAATATTTCGGCAACGAAGCCTGGGAAGCGCGGCGCTACGACGAGCATTTGCAATCGTGGGAAAAGGCCGCCGTGCGCAACCAGACTTCACTGGCGACATTGAACGCCGGACAAAGCGCAATTATCGCAATCGGCGTTACTTTGCTGATGCTGCTGGCGGCTGATCAAGTCATCGACGGCGTCATGACATTGGGAGATTTGGTGCTGATCAATGCCTTTATGCTGCAACTGTATATGCCGCTGCATTTTCTCGGCTTTGTTTACCGCGAAATCAAACATTCGCTGGCTGATATGGAACGCATGTTCACGCTATTAGACGAGAATAAGGAAATTCAGGATAAACCGGATGCCCAAACACTCGATGCCGGTCATGCAACCATCCGCTTTCATCATGTCGACTTCAGCTATGAAAACAATCGTCAGATACTGTTCGATGTCAGTTTCGATATTCCCGCCGGGCAAAACATTGCCGTGGTCGGTCACAGCGGTTCCGGCAAATCGACACTGGCGCGCCTGCTGTTCCGTTTTTATGACGTGCAATCGGGATCTATTCAAATCAATGATCAGGACATTCGCGCGGTGACTCAGCAAAGCCTGCGCGCCGCGATGGGTATCGTGCCGCAGGATACCGTGCTGTTCAACGACAGTATTTATTACAACATCGCGTACGGACGGCCGGAAGCTACGCAGGAGGAAGTGTTTGCCGCCGCTCGTGCTGCCCATATCCATGATTTCATTGAAAGCCTACCGGAAAAATATGCCACGATTGTGGGCGAGCGCGGCTTGAAGCTATCCGGCGGTGAAAAACAGCGCGTCGCCATCGCTCGCACCATTCTGAAGAATCCAGTTATTTTGATTTTTGACGAAGCAACGTCGGCGCTCGACTCCAATTCCGAGAAGCGCATTCAGGCGGAACTGAAACGCATCGCACAAAACCGCACCACACTGACCATCGCGCACCGGCTATCCACGATCGCCGATGCCGATCAGATTCTAGTGATGGATCATGGCCGCATCATCGAACGCGGCACACATCAGCAGTTACTGGCAACCGGCGGCACGTATGCGCAGATGTGGGAATTACAACAGCAGGAAGAAATCGATCAACACACGCAAGAAAGCACTATTTCCGCATCATAATCAATCGTTATTCATACGAAAGCTATCTTTTGCATGAAGAAATCACAGCATCTTCTTGAACAACCTTACCTGTTGTTTCCGTGAAGGAAATCCGCAAGCAATGAAAAAACCCGGAAATACCGGGAAAAAACCGACCTTATCCCCAAGAATGAATTCCAAGGTGATGTGTTAACTTCTCACTCCAGAATTTGCCATCAAAAAATTGCGTAATTACATTCGAGGGAGTCATCGCAATGCTTGTATCCGTTGGTTATCTCATCATCATTATTTCTGTTTTTGGCGGTTTTGCACTGGCGGGCGGGCATCTTGCTTCGCTGTGGCAGCCGGTGGAATTGCTCATGATTGGCGGTGGCGCAGTGGGCGCGTTTGTCGTCGGCAACTCGAACAAAGCGCTCAAGGCCACGTTGAAAGCGTTACCGACCGTTTTCAAAGGCTCCAAATATACCAAAGCACTGTACATGGATTTGATGACGCTATTGTACGAAGTGCTTGGAAAAATCCGCAAAGAAGGCCTGATGTCAATTGAAGGCGATGTCGACGATCCCGCCAGCAGCCCTATTTTCACCAAATACCCGGATATTCTCGCCGATCACCACATCACCGAATTTATCACCGACTATTTACGCTTAATGGTCGGCGGCAACCTCAATTCGCTCGAAATCGAAAGTCTGATGGACAGTGAACTGGAAACGCACCACCAGGAAGGCGAAGTGCCGATTCATGTGGTCGCCAAACTCGGCGATGGGTTACCGGCTTTCGGCATTGTCGCTGCGGTGATGGGCGTGGTACATACGATGGAATCCGTGCACCTTCCGCCCTCCGAATTGGGCATTTTAATCGCGGCGGCGCTGGTCGGAACATTCCTGGGAATTTTATTGGCGTATGGATTCGTCAGTCCGCTGTCGAGCAAACTGGAACATAACCTTCATGAATCCAGCAAGATGTTTGAGTGCATCAAAATCACATTACTGGCCAATTTGAACGGTTATTCACCGGTTCTGGCCATTGAGTTTGGCCGCAAAGTGCTATTCACCACCGAAAGACCGTCTTTCTTGGAACTGGAAGAGCATGTCAAACAAAGTAAATCAAAATAACCGCTCCGGAATGATGATCTATTTGAATTGCGAGAATAATTATGGCTGATGATCTTTCACAACGCCCGATAGTCATCAAGCGAATCAAGAAAGTTGCCGGCGGTCACCATGGCGGCGCTTGGAAAATTGCGTACGCTGACTTTGTCACTGCCATGATGGCATTCTTCTTACTCATGTGGCTGCTAGGATCGTCCACCAAGAGTCAATTAGAAGGTATCTCGGAATATTTCAAAACACCACTCAAGGTCGCCATGACCGGCGGATCGTCCATAGGCGAAACCAGCAGCATACTGAAGGGTGGTGGCACCGATCTGACCCGTCAACACGGTGAAGTGAAAAAAGGTGAAATCAAAGACGATATTCAAGCCAAGAAAATCATCAAGGAGCGCATTGAGCGCATCAAATTGGAAGGGCTGAAGAAAAAAATCGAAGAAGCGGTTGAAAACAACCCTACATTGAAAAAATTCGCCAATCAGCTTTTACTCGATATCACGTCCGATGGCTTAAGAATTCAGATTGTCGATGAGCAAAATCGTCCCATGTTTGCACTGGGAAAAGCCGATTTACAGCCCTATACCAAAACCATTTTGCGCGAGATTGGCAAAATGCTCAATGATGTCGAGAACAAAGTCAGCCTCTCCGGCCATACCGACGGCAAACCTTTCCCTTCCGGGGACAAAGGTTACAGTAACTGGGAGTTATCGGCGGATCGTGCGAATGCTTCGCGCCGCGAGTTGATTATTGGCGGCATGGATACCAACAAGGTTCTGCAAGTGATCGGCTTGTCGTCCGCGGTATTGTTTGACAAGGAAGACCCTGTCAATCCGATCAACCGCAGGATCAGCATCGTCGTGATGAACGAAAAGGCCGAGAAAGCCGTGACGATGGATGGCCAAACCATTGATGTCGATATGCAGGCCGAACCGAGTAAAGAAATACTGCAAAATCCATAACTCACTTAATCACTTACCATGCTAAAACGAATCCATCCCGGCATTGTTGCATTAGCTGTTCAGATGATGACCATTCTGACGGTTTATCTGGTTATCCTGTCACAAGCTTTTCCCGGTTTGAGTGTATTTGAATGGAGCTTGGCGCAAGGACTATTGGCGGGATTATTCAGTTACTTCATCCGCATGCCGGTATGGTGGACTGCTATTCATTTGGGTTTCATACCACTGGTTGTCGTCGCATTGGCATTGAATATTTCCTCGACATGGTTCCTGGTATTTTTCCTCAGTCTATGGCTAATTTATGGAAAAACCTATAGAACCCAAGTACCGCTGTATCTTTCCAGTCAACGTGCCAATCAAGCATTGGAATCGCTACTGCCGGGAAAAGAGCGATTTTCTTTTGTCGATTTGGGCAGCGGGTGCGGCGGTCTATTGAATAATCTAGCCAGAACACACCAGAATGGCCAGTTTCACGGTATTGAATCAGCTCCCTTACCTTTCCTGATCAGCAAGTTAAGAAGTTTCTTGGGCGTGCCAAATTGCAATATCGTGTGGGGAGATTTCTGGCAGCAGGATTTCTCACAATACGATGTCGTATACGCTTATCTGTCGCCGGTGCCGATGGCGGCGTTATGGGAAAAGGCCGGGAAGGAAATGCGTCCGGGAAGTCTGCTGATCAGCAATACATTCACGATTCCCGGTGTGACAGCGGATAAAAGCATCAAACTCGATGATTTTTCCAATTCCACGCTATATCTGTGGAAAATTCAGGTTCCGTGAGATAGGTTCGCTAGGTGCGGCGCCAAGTCGTTCCCTGCGCACTGTCTTCAAGGATGATGCCTTGTTGTTGCAGGTTTTTACGAATCGCGTCGGCATCGGAATAGCGGCCTTCTTCACGCGCGCTGGTGCGCTGTTGAATCAGCAGTTCAATGTCATCCGGAGTCAGTGCATCCGCTGGGCCGGTAGCGATTGCATTTTGCAGATACTCTTGCGGATTCTGCTGCAAAAGACCGAGTAACCCTCCCAGTATTTTCAGTAGCCCGGCATTCTCTTGTGAGCCTGATTTATTGATATCGCTCGCCAAATCGAACAAAACGGCGATTGCGTCCGGCGTATTGAAGTCATCATCCATGGCCATTTTGAATCGCCGCGCGTAGGCATTATTCCAATCAAGCGCTATTGCATCAACCGGTCCGGCATCTTTGAGCGCGATATACAAACGATCCAGCGCAAGCTTAGTGTCTTTGAGATGTTGATCGGAATAATTCAATGGACTGCGATAGTGCGCGCGGAGAATAAAAAAACGCACCACTTCCGGCTGGTAAAATTTTAAAATCTCCCGGACAGTGAAGAAGTTACCCAAGGATTTCGACATCTTTTCGTTGTCGACGCGCACGAACCCATTATGCATCCAGTAATTGACAAAAGGATGATCATGCGCGCCTTCACTTTGCGCGATTTCATTCTCATGATGCGGGAACTGCAAATCCTGTCCGCCGCCATGAATATCGAAGTGAATGCCGAGTAACTGTTCGCTCATCGCGGAGCATTCGATGTGCCAGCCCGGACGCCCTTTGCCCCAAGGAGATTCCCAGGACGGCTCGCCCGGCTTAGCCGATTTCCACAGCACGAAATCCAGCGGGTCTTTTTTATTGGAATCGATCTCCACACGCTCACCGGCGCGCAGGTCGCTCAGTGATTTACCGGAAAGTTTTCCGTAACTGGGAAAATCATGCACGGAATAATACACATCGCCATTTTTCGCTGGATAAGCCAAACGTTTTTCCACTAGCGTGCTGATCATTGCGATCATATGCTGTACATAATCCGTCGCGCGCGGCTCGTGGTTCGGCAGTAAAACACCCAACGCGGCCGAATCCTCATTCATCGCCTGAATGAAGCGTTGTGTCAACGTTTCGATCGACTCATTGTTTTCCTGTGCACGCTTGATAATTTTGTCATCAATATCAGTCACATTGCGCACATAACTGACTGCAAAATCATTGGCTTTGAACCAGCGGATGACCGTATCGAAAACCACTAAAACTCGCGCGTGTCCCAAATGACAATAATCATAAACCGTCATACCGCACACATAAATTTTTACTTTTCCAGGCGTTATTGAAACAAAATCTTGTTTTTCCCGGGCGATTGAGTTATAAATTTTGAGCATAAGGTCAACAGATAAAATTGTAGAGTTAGCCATCTTCTTGATAGAATCTAGCCGTTCCCACGCTATTTGAAATAGCCTGCGAGTATAACATAACGTAGGCGCAACGCCCTTACCCGCTACTTGCCAATTAGGATACTTAACTATGCATCGCTGTCAAATTCTGATTTTTTCGTTGTTAATTGCATTGTGTTTGCCCGTTCATGCCGCAGAAACCCGGGTTGAAATGAAAACCAATTTGGGGAGTATCGTTCTCGAGCTTTACCCGGATAAAGCACCGAAAACTGTTGAGAATTTCCTGCAATATGTTGAAGATGGGTTTTACAAAAATACCGTATTTCACCGTGTGATTGCCGGCTTCATGATTCAAGGCGGCGGATTCGATACAGCATTGAAGCAAAAACCGGCGCGAGCGCCGATCCAAAACGAGGCCGATAACGGTTTGAAAAATGAACCCGGAACCATAGCGATGGCGCGTACTTCCGATCCGCACTCCGCATCCGCGCAATTTTTCATTAATGTCGCCAATAATGCATTCCTGAATTATAAAGCGCCGAGTCAGAATGGCTACGGATATGCGGTATTCGGTAAGGTGGTTTCCGGTATGGAAGTTGTCAACAAGATCGCATCGCTACCGACCGGATCCGGCGGACCTTTTGGCGGTGATGTCCCGAAAAGCAGCGTCATTATTGAAGATGTGATAAAACTGCCCGCACTCGAGAAAAATACGCAATAACAACAATCATCACTTTACATAGGATAAATATGGTCAGATTACAAACCAATTATGGTGTTATTACGCTTGAACTGGATAGCGAGAAAGCGCCGGAAACCGTACAGAATTTCTTAAATTACGTGGCCAGCGGATTTTACGACAACACATTGTTTCATCGTGTTATTGATGACTTTATGATTCAAGGTGGCGGATTCGAACCTGGAATGAAGCAAAAAAAGACTCAATCGCCTATTCAGAACGAAGCTGCCAACGGGCTTAAGAACGATGCGTATAGTATCGCGATGGCTCGCACGGCCGATGTTCACTCCGCGACGGCGCAATTCTTCATCAATGTCGCTAATAACGGCTTTTTGAATTACAAATCTTCAACGCCGCAAGGTTTCGGTTATTGCGTGTTCGGTAAAGTGATTGAAGGTCAGGATATCGTGGATAAAATCAAGAAAGTTAAAACCGGTGATCACGCAGGCCACCAGAATGTTCCGCTTGAAAATGTCATCATCGAGAAAGCCGAAGTGATTTAACCGCAATCCGGCAGCCGCTTATCGCCCTGACATAGCGCCTTATGTCAGCAATCCGCGCTGCAAATCAGCTTGCAGATCCTGCACCGCTTCAAGCCCCACCGCAATACGCAACAATCCATCGGTAATGCCGGCAGCATCCCGTGCTTCCTGACTGATACGCGCATGGGTTGTTGTGGCCGGGTGGGTCAGTGTGCTTTTCGCATCGCCCAGATTGGCGGTAATCGATATCAATCGCGTCGAATCGATGACACGCCAGGCGGCTTCCTTGCCGCCTTTCACTTCAAATGTCACAATCCCACCGCCGGATTTTTGCTGACGTTGTGCTAATGCATGTTGCGGATGCGAGGCTAAGCCGGGATAAAAAACACGCGTTACATGCGGTTGTGCTTCAAGCCATTGCGCCATCTGTAACGCATTTGACGAGTGCGCTTCTATGCGTAACTTGAGCGTTTCCAGCCCCTTCAGTATCACCCAGGCATTGAAGGCGCTGAGTGTCGGCCCGGCGGTACGCAGAAATCCATAGATTCCGCCATCCATCAACAATTCGCGCTTACCGAGCACAGCACCGCCCAATACTCTACCCTGCCCGTCCAAATATTTGGTCGCGGAATGAATCACGATGTCAGCGCCTAACTCTAGCGGCTTCTGCAAAATAGGGGTACAAAAACAATTATCGACCACCAGCCAAACGCCTGCTTTCTTGGCGATTTTACTCAGTTCCGCGATATCGGAGATTTCCGTTAACGGATTGGACGGTGTTTCCAGAAAAAACAGTTTGGTATTGGGTTGTATCGCGGCTTGCCATGACTGTGCATCGGTCGCCGATACGAAAGTTGTGTCGATATTGAAGCGTTTCAATATGTTATTGAATAAATTGACTGTTGCGCCAAATAAACTGCGCGATGCGACGATATGGTCGCCCGCCGACAATAGCCCCATCGTGCAGGCCAATATTGCCGACATGCCGGAAGAAGTTGCGATGCAGGCTTCGGCTCCTTCCAATGCGGCCAGCCGTTCTTCAAACGCAGTGACGGTGGGATTGGTGAACCTGGAATAGATGTTACCCGGCTCGTTGCCGGAAAATCGCGCAGCCGCTTGAGCAGCGCTCTCAAAAACGAAACTGGAAGTCAGATACATGGCTTCGGAGTGTTCGTTGAATTGACTGCGATGAACTCCGGTGTGGAGCGCCAGCGTTTCAGGCTGTAAATGATCAGACATAAGATGAACCTTGAGCGAAAACGATAGTAATAGAAATCAGAAAAAGTAGAAATTCAATGGCCAATAGCAAAACTCAAAATGACATGATGGTTATTGAATGCCCTGCTCAGTATGCTATTCGGAAAAAACCAAGCTCAAATCCAATTGCGTATTGAGTTTAGCCTGTAATACCGAATGATTGGAATTCCGCTGTAATTCCAGGGTTTGTAAATATTCGGGAGTAATATCCCCGGTTATGTAGTTACCGTTGAAACATGAAGTTTCAAAACTTTTAACCGCAGGCAATACTTTTGAGACAGCGTGATTCAATGCATCCAGGTCTTGAAAAATCAAGAAATCCGCGCCAATTTCATTACAAATTTCTTCTGTCGTGCGATCGGTCGCGATCAATTCCTGGCGTGTCGGCATGTCGATACCGTATACATTCGGATATCGCACCGGTGGAGCCGCGGAAGCAAAGTAAATTTTATTCGCACCCGCCTCGCGCGCCATCTGAACAATCTCCCGGCTTGTCGTGCCGCGCACGATGGAATCATCCACCAACATGACATTCTTGCCGCGAAATTCGATACTCATGGCATTCAGTTTTTGCCGCACGGATTTACGCCGTTGTTGCTGACCCGGCATGATGAAAGTGCGGCCGACATAGCGATTCTTGACAAACCCTTCACGAAAATCAATGCCTAAACTGTTGGCAAGCTGTAAGGCGCTGGGACGGCTGGAATCGGGAATCGGGATGACCACGTCAATGTCCAGATGATGCATGGTATTCCTGATTTTCTCGGCCAGATGCTCTCCCATGTTTAATCGTGTTTCGTAAACTGAGATGCCGTCAATGACAGAATCGGGCCGGGCTAAATAGACATATTCAAAAATGCAAGGATTCAACGACGCATTGGGGGCGCACTGTTTATTGTAGAAATTGCCGTCTTCATCGATAAAAATGGCTTCCCCGGGCTGTATATCGCGTATCAATTTAAAACCCAGCGTATCCAGCGCCACACTTTCCGATGCAATCAGGTATTCATTGCCCAATTCATTTTCTGCGGTACCGAAAACCAATGGCCGTATGCCATAAGGATCGCGAAAAGCTAACAATCCATACCCTGCGATCATCGCCACTACCGCATAAGCGCCTTTGCAGCGTTTATGAACACCGGCCACCGCAGCAAAAATAGTCGCGGGGTCGAGCTGGCAATTGCGCGTGCTTTCCTGCAACTCATGCGCCAGCACATTGAGCAGAACTTCCGAGTCGGAATTGGTGTTCACATGCCGCAGATCGGTTCTGAACAATTCTTGATTCAGTTGTTCCGCATTGGTTAAATTGCCGTTATGGCTTAATACGATCCCGAATGGGGAGTTGACATAAAAAGGCTGCGCCTCGGCTGATGAGTTAGCCGATCCGGCGGTCGGATAGCGCACATGTCCGATACCGATATTACCCGCCAATGCACGCATGTTTCTGGTGCGAAATACATCACGCACCAAACCCAAACCTTTATGCATGTGAAAAGTATTCCCTTGTGCTGTTACAATGCCGCTTGCATCCTGCCCGCGATGCTGCAACATGAGCAAACCATCATAAAGTAACTGATTGGCGGGTGATTTTGCAACAATGCCGAGAATTCCACACATAGAAATGCTCCGTTAATTTTGTTGTCCCTGGTCCATCTTAAAGATTTTCTTTTCGTTCAAAACTAATACGTTTTGACAGATCGGCCGGAAGCCAAGGTAACACTTGCAGTGCAATCGCTTCCAAAGGACGGCTCAAAACTGCTTGTTGCCAAAATACCTGATTTGGAATTGTCGTTAAGCCGGCGATTAAAGTCAGTAACGTTACAATCGCCAGCGCCCTTAAAAGGCCAAAAATAGAACCAAACAACCGGTCAATGAATCCCAGTCCGATACCTTTGATCAATGAAGTGAGCAACATAGTCCCCAGTGCAGTGATCAGCAATACCGCAAGAAACGTTAAAACAAAGGCAATCGAAATGCGCAATGTCTCACCGATAATTTCAACCGGTAAAAATTGTTCAAAAAACGATCCGTACGCACTGGCTACTATAAAAGCAACTACCCAACCGGCAATGGATAGCGTTTCCCGGACAAATCCCCGGAAAATGCTTAAAAGTATTGAAACAAGAAAAATACCGGAAACAACATAATCAAGCGCGGTCATCAGTTAAAATCAATCCAATTCTCGTTGATTCATAACAGAAAGATAGAAACCATTCCATTATCAGCTTATTTGGGAGCCACTACGCCGTCCAGTCCAATCTTTTTTAGTTTCTTTAATTCGGCTTCCGCAGCACTTCGTGTCGTGAAAGGACCGATGCGCACGCGCGTCACCTCATTGTGATCGACTTTCAGCGTTTCAGTGTAGGCTTTAAACCCGCTCGATAATAGATTGGTATGCTGTTGCTTGGCTTTCGCCTGATCGGAAAATGCGCCCAGTTGCACGACAAACGCTTTAGCTGCATCCGCCGGTACCGCTACAGATGCTGCGGCGGACGGGCTTGCTGAGGTTGCCGCAGGCGCGGGAGCTGGGGCAGGTACAGCTGCTGGTGTATTTGCTGCAACGCTGTTTTTCACTTCAGGGGCAACGGCTACCGAACGCCGGTCAAATCTTGGTTTAATGCCTGGAATTGGAATGCGCTTCTGTTCGTTTGACATTCCGGAGAATTCATCATGCTGCTGCGAACCCGCTTTATATTTGCCGGGTAACTCAGGCGATGCCTCATCGTCGATGCCGGGAAATTCATTATTCACAGGCTCTTCTTTAAGCGTCAAATTATTTTTGTTGCTCTTAGCCGCCGGCAAATTGATAGCGATTTCCTGTTTTTCACTTTCGCCTTTTGGCTCATCGAATATAGCCGGTAATATAATCACAGCAGCAAGTACCAGTATGATAGCGCCAACCAGACGCCGCCTTGCGCGTTTCCTGAGTAATAATTCTTCTTCACTGATATTTTTATTCATTTGAAATAGCCGATTATTACCTGCTCTGTTGTGTGCTCAAATACTGCAACACGCCGCTTACCGTATAGAACGATCCAAATATGCAAATTCTATCATTTTTACCGGCTTGTTCACAGGCAAAAACAAAAGCCGCGACACTGTCGGAAAACCGGAAAATAACATCCGCATCGCTTGCAATACCCGCTTTATGAATTTCATTGATCAAATAATCGGCCGATGCGGCGCGAGGAGATTGTATAGCCGATACCAGCCAGAAATCGATATCGTTTTTTAATGCTTGAATGACACCTTGGATATCTTTGTCTTGCAGCATGGAAAATACCGCATAGGTGCGGCCGGATGGTTTCGCCGCCGCTAAATTTTCCGCCAAAACAACGGCTGCAGCGGGATTATGAGCGACATCCAGAATAATCATCGGTTGCGTCGAAACCATTTGAAATCTGCCCGGTATGACCGCTTCGCCCAATCCTTGCCGGATGTCTTTCATACTGACCGGCAACAATTCGCACAAGGTATCCAATGCGGTCAGGCAAGCACTGGCATTTTGCAGTTGCTTGACACCCCGCAATGCGGGGAATGGGAGAGAATGCCGCCGCCCTTTCGGCCCCCAGTAATCCCATTGCATACCTTTGTTTGAGTAGCCGAATTCTTTATTCAAACGGAAAAATTGAGCGCCGGAAGTTTCAATGTGCTGATGAACAGAATCAGGTATATCGGCTTCCGCGCAAATGGCCAGTTTGTTTTTTCTAAAAATCGCGGCTTTCTCAAAACCTATTTTTTCCCGCGTATCTCCCAGATAATCCATGTGATCAAGATCGATACTGGTTATGATTGCACAATCCGCATCGAATATGTTCACCGCATCCAGACGCCCGCCGAGACCGACTTCCAAGATCGCCACATCAATACGCGCTTGAATGAATATCTGCATCGCTGCCAATGTGCCAAATTCAAAAAAGGTCAACGAAGTATCGCAATCCTTTCTGGCGGCATCGATATGTGCGAAAGCTTCGCACAGACTTTTATCATCCACTTCATTTTTATCGATGCGGACTCGTTCGTTATAGCGCAGCAAATGCGGCGAGGTATAACACCCCACTTTGTAACCGGCGCAGAATAATATTGACTCCAGCATTGCACAAACCGACCCCTTACCGTTTGTGCCGCCCACCATGATAATGGGAAATTGCGGTGATAAAGCAAGTTTGGATCGAACCCGGTTGACACGCGCCAATCCCATTTCAATCGTTTTGGGATGAAGCAATTCCAGATACGTTAACCAATCAGCGAGCGAGTCAGCTTCCATTGGGTGCGCCTGTATTGAACAGGAAATGAAATGATAAACGGCGTTTAAGGAATAGGCGCAGGAATACGCATCAGTTGCGTACAGAGATTGACAATCTTGTCACGCATCTGCCGCCGGTCGACGATCATATCGATCGCGCCGTGCTGCAATAAAAATTCAGCTCGCTGGAAGCCATCCGGAAGTGTTTGACGCACTGTTTGCTCAATGACACGCGGTCCGGCAAAACCGATCAATGCGCCGGGTTCGGCAATCACCACATCGCCAAGAAAGGCAAAACTGGCGGATACGCCCCCCATGGTCGGGTCGGTCAGAACCGATATGAACGGTAACTTACGATGACTCAGCTTAGTCAGCACGGCCGTTGTTTTTGCCATTTGCATCAAAGAGAACAAACCTTCTTGCATGCGAGCGCCACCGCTGGCGCTGAAGCAAATAAAAGGCAAGTGATGATCGATGCAGGTTTTAACACCGCGCACGAATCGTTCGCCAACGACGGAACCCATCGAACCGCCCATGAAACCAAATTCAAATACCGCGACAACAACCGGCATCGTTTTGATGGTGCCTTGCAGCACCACTAAGGAATCTTGCTCGTCGGTGTTTTCTTTCGCCTGCGCCAGACGATCCGTATAACGTTTGCTGTCCTTGAATTTCAACGCATCGGTGGCAACCACTTCAGCACCGATTTCATAACGACCTTCCGGATCCAGCAGTTGATCGAGGCGGTTTCTTGCCGAAATACGATTATGGAAGTCACACTTAGGACAGACATTCAAATTCTTAGCCAAGTCCGTGTAGTACAGAACCGCTTCGCAAGTACGGCACTTACTCCACAAACCTTCCGGCACTATTTTCTTCTCACCCGCTTCTTTTCTCTTGATCTTTGGCGGGATAATGTTCTGAAACCAGCTCATCTGTAACGTTTCCTAAAACGTGTTTTAAACATTGCTTCAATTCTCATCAATGGCTTTACGTAAGGTGCCGATTAGATTTCCCACGTTCCCGAGTAACTCGGCTTCCGGAGATTTTTCGATTTCCTCAATGATGCGGCTGCCAACCACCACGGCATCGGCCAGACCGGCAACTGCCTTGGCTGTTGCGCCATCACGAATGCCAAATCCAACGCCGATCGGCAATGCGATATATTGGCGTAATTGTGCCAGCATCGCGCTGACATCTTGAAGATCCAGATGAGATGCGCCGGTTACTCCTTTAAGGGAAACATAGTAAACGTAACCTCTGGCCATTTTTGCGACTTGTTCAATACGTGCTTGCGGTGTTGTCGGGGACAGTAAAAAAATCGCATCGATTTCCTGTTGCTCCAGGCATTGCACCCATTCAGCGGATTCTTCGGGCGGATAATCGACGATCAGAATACCATCGACACCGCAATCTTTCGCCTTGGCAGCAAAGGCTGCATAGCCCAAGGCTTCAACCGGATTGGCATAACCCATTAAAACCACCGGTGTCGTGCTATCTGTTTTTCTAAATTCGCTTACCATATGCAAAACATCATGCAGACTGACGTGATGCTTTAACGCACGCTCGGACGATCTTTGAATGGTCGGTCCATCCGCCATAGGATCGGAAAAAGGCACACCCAGTTCGATGATATCGGCGCCGGATTGAACCAGCTGATGCATCAATAGAACGGTTACTTCCGGATTAGGATCACCGGCGGTAATAAATGGAATTAATGCTTTCCGGTTTTGACTTTTTAATGCAGCGAATTTCGTGGCAATACGATTTATTTTTTTAGCGTCATTCTGATCGCTGAAAATATTCAGTAAATTCTTTATAAAGCTCATATGCTCATCCGCTCTCAATTCTTCTCAGAAAACTGCAAAATACTGCTATTCATTCATTACAGCGTTAAACCGGACATTTGCGCAACCGTTGCCATATCCTTGTCACCTCGCCCGGACAAATTCACCAGCAGCAGTTTGTCTTTGGATAAAGTAGGCGCATATTTGGCGGCGTAAGCCAATGCATGGCTTGATTCCAATGCAGGCATGATACCTTCATAGCGGCACAGCGTATGAAATGCTTCCAATGCTTCATCGTCGGTGATCGAGACATATTCAGCACGGCCGCAGTCTTTAAGCCAGGCATGTTCCGGTCCTACGCCGGGATAATCAAGTCCGGCTGAAATCGAATGCGTCTCGATGATCTGGCCATTCTCATCTTGGATCAGATAAGTGCGGTTACCATGCAATACGCCCGGTTTACCCGTTGATAATGTTGCCGCATGCTGATGCGTATCAATGCCTTTTCCCGCGGCTTCAACGCCGATCAAGCGCACATTGGTATCATCAATATACGGATAAAATAAGCCGATCGCATTCGATCCACCGCCGACGCAGGCGATCAACGCATCCGGTTGGCGGTTGAAATCCTCCTGCATTTGTACCTTGGCTTCATTTCCGATGATCGCCTGAAAATCTCTCACCATCATCGGATAGGGATGCGGTCCTGCTACGGTACCGATGATGTAAAAAGTATCCTCAACGTTGGTGACCCAGTCGCGCATCGCTTCATTCAAGGCGTCTTTTAAGGTCCGTGATCCGGATTCGACCGGCACTACCGTGGCGCCGAGCAATTTCATGCGATAAACGTTGGTGGCTTGCCGTTTCACATCTTCGGATCCCATGTAAACCACGCATTCCATACCATAACGCGCCGCTACGGTCGCACTGGCCACGCCATGCTGGCCCGCACCGGTTTCTGCAATGACGCGCTTTTTGCCCATACGCCGCGCGAGCAAAGCTTGGCCGATGGTGTTGTTGATTTTGTGCGCGCCGGTATGGTTTAAATCTTCGCGCTTTAACAGTATCTGCGCGCCCCCCAAATGCTCCGACCATCTTTTGGCGTGATAAATTGGACTGGGACGTCCGACATAATGTTTTAATTCGTAGGCAAATTCTGCTTTAAATTCGGGATCATCGCGATAAAATTCATATTGCTTGCGCAAATCTTCCAAAGCTGAAATTAACGTTTCAGCGACAAATATGCCGCCATAGGGACCAAAATGGCCTTCTTTATTCGGCAGATCATAAGCACTCACAATTGTTTAACTCCTTGCATGAAAGCAATAATTTTTTTCTCATCCTTAATACCCTTCGAGGCTTCCACACCACTTGAAACATCCACCGCCCAGGGTCGGGTTTGTTTGATCGCTCTTACCACATTATCGGGATTTAAACCACCGGAAAGAATGAGCGGTAGAGACAATTGCTGTGGAATGAGTTGCCAGTCAAAAGCGTGTCCGGTACCTCCGGGCATGTCCGTAGCATAAGTATCGAGTAATAACCCTTTTGCTGCCCGGTAACGTTGGGCATATTGTAGCAAATCTGTGTCCGGTTTGACTCGAATCGCTTTAATATAAGACTGGGGGAATTGATTGCAGAATTCCGGCGATTCATCACCATGAAATTGGAGCAGATTGAGCTTGGCAGCCCGCGCGGTTTCTTTGACCCAAGCCGCATCCGGGTCGACATAGACACCGACGGTGCAGATGAAAGGAGGAATCACTTCGGCAATCCGGCCCGCGGATTCCGGATCGATATAGCGCGCGCTATGTGGCCAGAAAACAAAACCGATGGCATCAACACCGTTCTGAATCGCTGCAATTGCGTCTTCACTGCGGGTAATTCCGCATACTTTTACGCGCACTGACATGGCAATCTATATCGTCTTTCTTGTGTGTAACTTAGTTATGTATCGATAGCCCCGGAATGACCGGGAGCTGGGAAAACTCCGGCAGACCCCAGTCAGCATCATATTTCACGCCCGCCAGATACAGCCCTGCAGGAGAAAATGTCGGCGCCGCATATGTCCGGTTACGGCTGTCCAGCAGCGCATGCATCCAATCGACAGAATACTTGCCTTTACCGATATAAACAAGGCAGCCGATAATATTTCTCACCATGTGATGCAAAAATGCATTTGCACATAGCTCAAAAACAAATAAATTCCCTTGGCGGGAAATAGTCAGACGGGTGATTGTCCGTACCGGAGATTTCGCTTGACACTCCGCCGCGCGGAATGCGGAGAAATCATGTTCGCCCATCAGGATAGCCCCCGCGCTTTGCATTTGCTCCAGTTGCAACGGGTGATGATACCATCCCACCTTATTGTTATTGAGGCCGGGACGAACCGGTTGATTTAATAACAGATAGATATAGCGGCGCTCTATAGCGCTATATCGTGCGTGGAATTCGCCGGATACTTCAGCTGCCCATAGAATGGCTATATCATTGGGCAAGAGCGCATTGACTCCGCGTATCCATGCACTGACCGGGCGCTGCGCCGATGTATCAAAGTGAACGACTTGATAAAGCGCATGCACGCCCGTATCGGTGCGGCCCGCAGTGATGACGCGAATTTTTTCCTGTACGATCTTGGATAGGGCTGCCTCAAGCGTATCCTGAATCGAGCAGCCTTGCGGTTGACTTTGCCATCCGCAATAACGGCTGCCGTCATACTCTAAAACCAGCGCTATCCGCACAAACTAGAATTGCCATACAGGTTGATCGGGTGCAATGTGCGTTAATAAGCAATTACAGGTTTTTCAGCATTTTCTTTGCAGCTTTCTTTTGCTTCTCATCGCCATCCCGGATGACTTCCTCGAGCATTTCTTTGGCGCCTTCCTTATCGTCCATTTCTTGATAAGCTTTTGCCAAGTCGAGCTTGGTTTCCACCTCTTGCCATTGCTCGCTCTTTTCACTCAAGTCAGGGTTCTCATCCTTCTCTTGCGCTTGAACGGAATCTTCAAGATTCAAATCAATGCCGGCCAAATCGGGTATATTGGATTCCAATTCCGGCTCAATAGCTTCCAGCGATGAATCAAATTCCAGAGGTTCATCCAATCCGGAGAGCTTCTCACTGCTGCCAGTAGCTATTGATTCGTCATCTAATGATGGCACTTCGATTTCATTTACTGTTTTAGCATCGGTGAAATCAATATCAGAATCGCCCAGATCGAAATCCAATTTTTCATCGTCTGACGCATTGTCATTTAGATTGGCAGAATCGAGAGATTTTTCCGAATCGTCAAAATTAATTTCCAGTGCATAATCTGAAGCATTCTCAGGCGCTTGCAATTCTTCTGCAGCGTTAGATAATCCAGCTTCATCGCCAATCAATGATTGATTGGCAGCCACTTGATGCTTAGCATCAACAGCTTCGTCACTTAAATCGAAATCGATCTGATTGGCCGGATTGGTCGAATCCTGAGCGGAGTCAGCCGCTTGACCATACTCTTCTGCAAAAGTATCCTGCGCATTTTCATCAATAGGCTGTTCATCCTGCTGCAACTCGTTGGCGGATTGTTCATCGTCAACTTGTGATTCTGAAATAGCATCATATTGCGCGACATTGTCTTCGTAATACTTAGCATCCTTATCAAATTCCTCATCCTCGGAAGCAGCATTAAGATTCTGATACGTTAAATCATCTTCTTCATGCTCTGCGGCGGGTACATTAGCCGCCACATCCGTTGCAGCTTGAGCGGCAGCCATTGTCGCCATACGCGATCGCATGGCGGAGGAGAAATTCTCTTTCTTGTCTTCCTCTTCGTCACTGGCTTCTTCCAATTGATTGCGGCGTCTCTTAATAATCAGCAGAAGTAACGACAACCCTAGCACCGATGCGGCAGCAATATACTCAATGTAATTGAATAACAGATCGACCCAGGACTGACCCTCAGCGTCTTCTGGCGGCAGGGGTAATGGAGTCACTGGTGCAGTCTTTGCTGCTTCGGGCGCCGGTTGAGCGGCTGGAATCTCTTGCACTGCTGCGGATTCAGGTTGCAACTTCGGACCTTTTTCAGCTGCCGCGTCTACTGCCGGTGCAGTTTGGATTTCCGGTTTAACAGTAGTTTTGGGAGCCGGTTCCGCTTTGAGTTGAGCCTGAGCCAGAACGGAATCCTTCAGTTCTAACAGTTGCTTAAGATTATCAATGCTTTTTTCCAGCATCGCCACACGTTCATTCGCTTCCTTCAAAGCCAGGTTTCGTGCGATGGCGTCTTCCTCCATCATACGCAAGCGATCCACTAGATTTGCGTCAGGAATCTTACCGTCTTTGTCCGGCAATTGAGCGCCGCTGGATAGTTTCAGAACCTCTTTAGATGCACTAGGTGCTGCAGCGGATTTCTTATCGAGAGTGGTTGTAATCTGACCTTGATCCGATTGACTGACCGTTCGGGATGCCGGTGATTCTCTGCTAATATCCGCCAGTTTTCCTCGATAACTGCGCCAATCCGCGGTTTGCATTTTAATTTCAGCATTCGCGGTTGCTGTATCAATCGACGCGATTTCATTTTTCTCGGGTATTTTCAGCACTGTACCGGCTTTGAGCAGATTCATGTTGTCTGCAATAAAAGCATCCCGGTTTGCATGATAGAGTGCCACCAGCATTTGATTCAGGTCGACACCGGCTGGTAACACCTGGCGCGCGATGGATGACAGGGTATCCCCGCGTTTTACCGGTCCATAGGATTTTTTCGTTTGTCCCGAGGCATTATTTTTGCGTTTCGATGATGAATTTGCAGTTTGGGTATCTTTTTCAGCACTGGGTGTTCTTTCCTCATCCAGGCGGGTTGTCACTATCGCCGGAGTGGAACTGGTGCTGGCTGCCGCAATATTCTGCGTATTGGTCTCAACCGGATCAAGCAGAACGGTATATTCACGTAATATCCGCCCTGAAGACCAGCTTAGCTCCATCAATATCATCAAAAAGGGATCGTTGACAGCTTGCGGAGAGGTCAGCTTGATATAGGGATTGCCGTTCGACCGTAATTCTACCGAAGCTTTGACAGCCGATAGCACGGACTCATAGTTGATACCGGCTTGCGCAAACGCTTCCCGAGTGGCAACACTGGCTTTTAGAGATGCTACATCATCGCTGCTGGTAGTGACAATCTCGATTTCAGCGGTAAGCGGTTGTCCCAAAGCGGAATTGAGTGTCAGCTTACCAAGTCCTGCGGCTTGAATAGCAGCCCATGGCAACATCAGAACGATTACAAGCAAGCTTACTCTGAAAGATGTTTTATACACCGAAGTACCCTCTCTAGTTTTTTTGAAAAAAGATATCGAAAGGCTAACATTGTGACGCAATCATGTAAGCTGCGATTATGCCTCAAATTACAGGCTAATTCATATAAAACAGACCTATAATTGTTAAAATGTACCTAAAGTGTGAAGAAATGAGAACTTCAATGCTGAATCAGTATGCGCAGCATTCTTCGCAGCGGTTCAGCTGCGCCCCATAATAATTGATCACCGACGGTGAAAACGGATAAATATTCTTTACCCATCGCTAACTTACGTAATCGCCCGACCGGTATTGATAACGAGCCTGTTACGGCAGTCGGTGTTAATCTGGAAGTGGTTGCTTCTCTTTCATTAGGAACGATCTGCACCCAATCATTGGATTGAGCGATAATTTCCTCGATTTCATCCAATGGCACATCTTGCTTTAGTTTGATGGTGAGCGCCTGGCTATGGCAGCGCATTGCACCGACGCGCACGCAGATACCATCGACAGGAATCTGCCGGTCACTGCTTCCGAGAATCTTGTTGGTTTCCGCCTGCCCTTTCCATTCTTCCCGGCTCTGCCCATTGGCCACTTCTTTATCGATCCAAGGAATCAAACTGCCTGCCAGCGGGACACCGAAATTTTCCGTGGGGAATTTTTTATCGCGTAATGTGCCGGCAACTTCGCGGTCAATTTCCAGAATACTGGAGGCGGGATCGTTCAACAAATCCTTCGCTACGCGATGCGCTTCGCCCATTTGTTGCAGCAATTCGCGCATATTTTTTGCACCGGCGCCGGAAGCTGCCTGATAGGTCATGGCGCTCATCCATTCCACCATACCTTTCTCAAAAAGGCCGCCGACTGCCATGAGCATCAAGCTGACCGTGCAATTACCGCCGATATAATTTTTTACGCCGTCATGCAGCGCTTGTTCAATCACCGGTTTATTGACCGGGTCCAGGATGATCACGGCATCCTTTTCCATGCGTAATGCGGATGCTGCATCGATCCAATAGCCTTGCCAGCCGGATTGGCGCAATTGCTTGAAAACCTGATTGGTGTAATCCCCACCCTGGCAGGAAATGATGATATCCATTGCGCTCAGTTGAACCAGATCGAAAGCATCTTTCAATGGCGGCGTTTCCTTGCCGATTTCAGGACCCGTGCCGCCTCTTTGCGAAGTGGTGAAAAAAACAGGATCGATCAGAGAAAAATCTTCTTCTTCCCGCATTCTTTGCATCAAGACGGAACCCACCATGCCACGCCACCCAACAAAACCCACTTGTTTCATTGCTTATCTCTTACCTTAAAATTGACAACCGGTTAATCAAATAAAAACACTGTTTAAATATTAGCTTACATTACGAATCGATAATTAATGAGTAATGCGCCAATACACCGCCAATTCAATCATTCATCCATTAATCCGTTACCAAGGCGCATTTACAACGCCGACAACACCGCATAACCCATCGCCTTAGTGCCAACCGTCTTCATTCCGGATTCATCGATATCTTTTGTACGGTAGCCCGCAGCCAAAACTTTCTTGACGGCATTCTCGATGCGCTGCGCAGCTTCTTCCCGGTTGAATGTATAACGTAACATCATGGCCGCCGAGAGTATCGTCGCCAGAGGATTCGCCAGATCCTTTCCGGCAATATCCGGCGCCGAACCATGAATCGGTTCGTACAAACCTTTGTTATTTTCATCCAGCGAAGCGGAAGGCAGCATGCCGATAGATCCCGTCAACATCGAGGCTTCATCGGACAATATATCGCCGAACATGTTTCCAGTTACGATGACATCGAATTGTTTCGGATTGCGCACTAACTGCATCGCGGCATTATCGACCAGCATATGCGACAGCGTGACTTGCGGATATTCTTTCGCCACTTCGATAACCACGTCGCGCCATAATTGCGTGCATTCCAGCACGTTCATTTTATCCACGGAGCACAATTTTCTTTGCCGTTTGGCAGCGGCCTGAAAGGCAACATGGGCAATACGCCGTATTTCGGATTCACTGTAAATCATCGTGTTATAACCGACACGCTGGCCGTCGCGCATTTCAATTCCGCGCGGCTCGCCGAAATAAATATCGCCGGTCAATTCACGCACGATCATGATATCGAGGCCCGCAACCACGTCATATTTCAAACTGGAAGCATTGGCGAGCTCGGGGTAAAGTATCGCCGGGCGCAGATTGGCAAATAAATTCAGTTCTTTCCGGATAGCAAGCAGCCCTCTTTCGGGGCGCTGATGCCGTGGTAGCGTATCGTATTTCGGTCCGCCAACGGCTCCGAGCAGAACGGCATCCGCTTGGCTGGCCAATTGATGCGTTGCAGCGGGATAAGGTTCCCCGGTGGCATCGACCGCGCAACCGCCGATCAATCCGTACTCCAGTTCGATAGCCAAGCCATCCGTTTTTAAAGCATCCAATACACGTACGGCTTGTGCGATGATTTCAGGTCCAATGCCATCGCCCGCTAAAACAGCAATTTTCATCATATTTTATTTTTAGTAGTGATCTTTATACAAACAACCAAGGCTGTTCATTACGCCGTTTTTGTTCAAATTGTTTAATTTTCTCAGCCTGCTGCAAGGTAAGACCGATTTCATCCAACCCATTGAGCAAGCAGTGCTTACGAAAAGCATCGACTTCAAATTTATATTCTGTGTTCTGCGGTGTAATCACCGCTTGTTTCTCAAGATCTATCGTCAAGCGATACCCGGCTGTCGATTTGACATCTTCAAACAGGCGATCCATTTGTGCTGTATCAAGCACGACCGGCAGCAAGCCAATCTTGAAACAGTTGTTAAAAAAGATATCCGCAAAACTAGGCGCGATGATGACGCGAAAACCATAATCCTGAAGCGACCAAGGTGCGTGTTCGCGGCTCGAACCGCAACCGAAATTGGCACGCGCCAGCAGTATCTGCGCACCTTGGTAGCGCGCTTGGTTCAGCACAAATTCCGGATTCGGTTGGCGCTGCGCCGCATCCATGCCCGGTTCTCCATGATCGAGGTAACGCCATTCATCAAACAAGTTTTGACCAAAACCGGAACGTTTGATCGATTTAAGAAATTGCTTTGGAATGATGGCATCGGTATCGACATTGGCACGATCCAATGGTGCTACCAAGCCGGTAAAAGTATGAAATTTTTCCATTAATTTGTATGAGCAGTTACTGCAATCCGTAATCTATTGATTGAATTCACGCACGTCGACAAAATGCCCGGCAATTGCAGCTGCCGCGGCCATCATAGGGCTGACCAGATGCGTTCTGCCGCCAGGGCCTTGCCGTCCTTCAAAATTCCGATTGGAAGTCGAGGCACACCGTTCACCCGCGGTCAGCCGGTCATCGTTCATTGCCAAGCACATGGAACAGCCGGGTTCACGCCATTCAAATCCAGCCGCGACAAAAACTTTATCTAGTCCTTCTTGCTCGGCTTGTTTTTTGACCAATCCTGAGCCAGGAACGACCAACGCCTGTTTAATATTGGCGGCAATGTGTTTTCCTTTGACGATATGCGCCGCTGCACGCAAATCCTCAATGCGCGAATTCGTGCACGAACCGATGAAAATTTTATCGAGCATAATCTGCGTAATGGGCACATTGGCGCGCAGCCCCATATAATTCAGCGCTTGCTGCATATCATGACGTTTGACTTCATCGTTAATCAGCGCGGGATCCGGCACTGCGCCATCCACCGTTGTCACCATTTCAGGTGAAGTGCCCCAAGTCACTTGCGGTTTAATGTGTGCGGCATCTAAAGCCACGGTCCGGTCGAAAACCGCGCCATCATCGCTATAAAGGGTACGCCAGTAAGTGGCCGCGCTTTCCCATAGCTCGCCTTTGGGCGCAAACGGCCGTCCTTTAATGTAATCAATCGTCGTATCGTCTACCGCCACCATACCGGCGCGCGCACCGGCCTCAATCGCCATATTGCACAACGTCATACGGCCTTCCATCGATAACGCGCGTATAGCGCTGCCGGCAAATTCAATCGCATAACCGGTACCACCCGCGGTACCGATCTCACCGATGATGGCCAAAGCGATATCTTTGGCAGTAACGCCAAATCCCAATTTGCCTTCCACGGCAATGCGCATGGCTTTGGATTTTTTCATCAGCAAACACTGTGTCGCCAGCACATGCTCGACTTCCGATGTGCCGATACCAAATGCCAGGCAGCCAAATGCGCCATGTGTGCTGGTATGCGAATCCCCGCACACCACCGTCATCCCGGGTAATGTCGCACCCTGTTCCGGACCGATGACGTGCACGATACCCTGACGCAAATCATTCATCTTGAACTCGGTGATTCCGAGCTCGTCACAATTCTGATCCAGAGTATCCACTTGCAGGCGTGAGATGGGATCATGAATGCCATGACTCCGGTCGGTAGTCGGCACATTATGATCCGCGACAGCAAGAATGGAATTCAGGCGCCAGGGTTTTCTTCCCGCCAGTTTCAAGCTTTCAAATGCTTGCGGACTGGTTACTTCATGCACGAGGTGACGGTCGATATAGATCAATGCCATACTGCCCGGATCGTCAGACTCAGTATGCACCACATGTTGATTCCACAGTTTGTCGTATAGCGTTTGCATCGGGTCGGGTGAAATTTAAAAATCGTTAACGTGCGATTATCCCATAAAGTTTACAGGTTCAACAAACCAAACACGCGCTTGCATTACTGACTGAATGATTTCATTTTCCATGCAATTAAGATTAGGCCAACGAATGCCGCCACCGCGCTGATGAAGAAAGTGATCTCCGCGCCCAGCCAATCCCAGGTGTAGCCGCTGAATACCGCGCCCAATGCGCCGCCCACGCCATACGCCGTACTGGTATAGATCGCTTGTCCTTTCGCCTGATGACGCCCCTGAAAGAATTGATGCACGACCATCATGGCGGCAATGTGATGCGTGCCATAAGTCGCCGCATGCAGAATTTGCGCAAAAATAATGACAACCGGCCATTCGACATATTCTCCCAACAGCACAAAACGCAGCATGGCGCAGGCGAAGCTGAAAATCAGAATGATTTTTAACCGAAAATACCGCATCAGCCAGGGCATGATGAAGAAAATACCGATCTCGCAGATCACCCCGGTCGCCCACAGCCAGCCGACAAATCCTTTGTCATACCCATGCTCCACCAGATAAATGGAGAAAAACGTATAGTAAGCGCCATGCGCAAATAACATCAGCACGCTGGAAAGCAAAAACGCCATGACTTCCGGGCGCAGGCAAATCTGCCGGACCGAATGCAACCCGGCGGCATGACGCATGATTTCTTTTTCAGGAATGTGATAGGAAAAAATCACGATACCCAGCTTGAGTCCCAATACAACCCAGAGCAGCCAGATAATCTCCACATTTTCGAGCAAATAACCGATCCCGACCACCGCCAGAACGAAACCCACCGACCCCCAGGAACGGATCCGTCCATACTTGTCGGTGTAACTTCCCAAATGAGACAGCGTAATGGCTTCCATCAGCGGCAACGAAGCGCTCCAAAAGAAGCTCATCAACAGCATGACAAAAAATAGCCAGGCAAAGGATTCGCCCGCGAAGAAGCCGCAAAAACTCAGAAGACCACTGACTGCGGCCACCTGTACAACGCGCACGCGCTTACCGGTATGATCTGCCAGCCATCCCCAAACTGCCGGTGAAAAAATCCGCGCGACCAGCAACAATGACATCAGCACACCGATTTGCAATGCATTAAACGACAGCGACTGCAAATATAAGCTCCAATACGGCGAGAATGCACCAATGAATGCAAAGTAAAAGAAATAAAAACCGGATAGGCGCCAGTAAGGAAGTGATGGCATAGCGTGCGTAAAATCGATGCAGAAATTAAACTCAGAGAACCAACTCAAAGAAAGAAAACATAAAACGCACTGAACCGGACCCAAACGACGGCAATACATTCTGAGTCACCGGAAACGCTTATTCTACAAGAATTCACACGGCAAATCTTTTCTCCCTCCGCTGAAGCATCGCACGGTTTCCCCCTCACGTCCTCGTAGATAGTTGACAATCCATAAGCCCTTCGATAGTCTCCACGCACGGATTGGATTTTGTATTTTTACGCACTCGCCATGCGCTGATTAAGCTGAAGGAAACGTTGGCAAGATGCACAACCATCACTTCATGTCCCCGTTTCTCAGCCAGTCTCAGTTTTGCGCGATACGAAAATGCATTTTTTTCATCTCTATGAACTATAAAAACTCGTCAATCTAAAAAGGAGAGCATGATGGAATTGAAAGGATCAAAAACCGAAGGAAATCTGAAAGCCGCTTTTGCCGGTGAATCCCAAGCCAATCGCCGGTATTTATATTTCGCAGCAAAAGCTGACGTAGAAGGCCAAAACGACGTGGCTGCCGTATTCCGTTCTACCGCTGAAGGTGAAACCGGCCATGCGCACGGCCACCTGGAGCATCTGGAAAGCTGCGGCGACCCGGCTACCGGCTTGCCATTCGGCTCTTCCCGCGACAACCTGAAAACCGCTATCGCCGGTGAAACGCACGAATACACCGATATGTATCCAGGCATGGCAAAAACCGCGCGCGACGAAGGCTTTGACGAAATCGCCGATTGGTTTGAAACACTCGCTAAAGCGGAACGCTCGCACGCCAACCGTTTCCAGCGTGCGCTGGATAGTCTGGCCGATTAATTTTATCGTGCTGCGATTATTTCGCTGATTCCAAAAATTCTGCGGGGTTTTCCGGTTATCCGGCCAACCCCGCAGCCGCAATCCGAACTAACACTTTGTATACGCTGATATCCCGCTATGGCTACTCGTGAAGGCAGTCTCGAAGCACCGAAACGTCATCCTATCGACTGGAAAAATCTGGATTTCTATGATGAGACCAGTCTCAATCAGGAAATGGAACGTGTTTTCGACATTTGCCACGGCTGCCGCCGCTGCGTCAATCTTTGCACGGCATTTCCACGTTTGTTCGACCTGATCGACGAAAGCGCTAGCGGTGAATTGGATAGCGTCAACAAGCTGCAATTTTGGGAAGTTGTCGATCGCTGCTATCTGTGCGATATGTGTTTCATGACCAAATGTCCTTATGTGCCGCCGCATGAATGGAACATTGACTTTCCGCACCTGATGCTGCGCGCCAAAGCGGTCAAATATAAAAACCAAGGCGCCGGTTTTCGCGACGAACTGCTCTCCAGCACCGATTTAATGGGCAAACTGGCAACGATTCCCGTGGTGGTTCAAGCCGTCAATGCCATGAACAATACCCCGGCTGTCCGCAAAATCATGGATAGCACGCTGGGCATTCATGCCGAGCGTAAATTACCTGAATATACAGCGGATAAATTTCGTGCGAATGCGAAACCAAACGATACCTTCCCCGTTAAAGACGGTGCGCGCACGCCCGGCAAAGTCGCCATTTACGCCACTTGCTATATCAATTATAACGAACCCGGCATCGGTCACGATTTACTGAAAGTGCTGGAACATAATGAAATTCCCGCGCGTCTCGTGGAGAAAGAAGCCTGTTGCGGCATGCCAAAACTGGAATTGGGCGACCTGGACGCCGTGGAAAAACTCAAAAATGAGAATATTCCGCACTTATTGAAGCTGGCGCAGGACGGCTATGCCATTCTCTCGGCAGTCCCTTCCTGCACGCTCATGTACAAACAGGAATTACCGCTGATGTTCCCGCACGATGCAGCAGTGCAAGCTGTCGCTGCCGCCATGTTCGATCCGTTTGAATACTTGGCTTTGAGAAAACAGGATAATTTGCTTAAGACGGATTTCAAGAAACCGCTGGGCAATGTCGCCTACCATATCCCTTGCCACCAGCGCGTGCAAAATTTCGGGAAAAAAACCAGAGATATCCTGCAACTCATTCCGGATACCACCGTCAACACCGTGGAACGCTGCTCGGGTCATGATGGTACCTGGGGCGTGAAAAGCGAGCACTTTGCCGATTCGATGAAAATCGGCCGCCCGGTTTTCAAACAGATGGCCGCTTCAAATCCGGATTACATCAGCTCGGATTGCGCGATTGCCGCGCGCCATATTGAACAAGGCATCGGCGAAAGCAAAGCGCAGAAATTGCATCCGCTCACGTTACTTCGTCTGGCTTATGACCCTGACAACACGCATGAACCGGCAGTGAGCGGCGATCAACCCGGCAACCAAACTCCTTCACCCGGTGAAAAACAAATGACGACCACACTCACCCGCGAAAACCTTTTGACGCTGGAAGCTTATGCCAAAATCCGCAAAGACTTCCGCGCAGAAATCATGGCGCACAAGAAAACACGCAAAGTCCCCTTGGGGGAAAATATCACGTTGATTTTTGAAGATACTTTAACAATCCGTTATCAAATCCAGGAAATGCTGCATGTCGAACGTATCTTCCAGGAAGCAGAAATCACCCATGAGCTCGAGACCTATACACCATTGATTCCGGATGGACATAACTGGAAAGCCACGATGATGATTGAGTATGCCGACCCGGTTGTCAGAGCCGCCAAACTCGCGACTTTGGTCGGTATCGAAGATAAAGTGTGGGTAAAGATTGCCGGTCATGAACCGGTCTTGGCCATCGCCGACGAAGATCTGGAACGGGAAAATAGCGAAAAAACGTCGTCCGTCCATTTCCTGCGTTTTGAACTCACACCGGCAATGATTCAAGCGCTCCGTCAAGGCGCAGCAGTAAGCATGGGCGTTGATCACCCGGCTTATCAGGCCGCAATCGATCCTGTCGCTGCCGATGTCCGTGCGTCGTTATTGAATGATTTAACCACGGCATGAAACCTGCTCTCACTGCGCTGATCTGCGCTTTGCTGCTGCTTTCCTGCGCTAAGCCGCCATTTAAAGATGAGTTCGAAAGCGACAAACCCTGGGTTGAGCAAATGACGCAGCTGCCCACTTACCCCGAGGTGAAGAATCTGCTCGCGTTTGATGCCGGCGCCGTGACGAGCAACCAATATTTGGTCGACACCACTTCCATCCGGATCGGTCAAGATGAGGTTATCCGCTTCACGCTGGTGGTTAAATCGTCGGCGGGCGCCATGAATGTCAGCTATGAAGGCATCCGCTGCGCTACCAGCGAAAGGAAGCTCTATGCGCTGGGGCGCGATGATAAAACTTGGGCGAAACCCCGGGTATCGGAATGGCAAAAACTGGATTATGTCCGTCAATTTTACGCACAGCGCGAACTTTCCAAGAACATCTTTTGCCCGCATCAGCAAATTGTCACCACCACCGAAGATGCCATCCAAGCGCTGAAAGCTGGCATGCATCGAAGCATTTTCCGCTGATATAAAATAAATAGCAGCTGCCCAAATTCAGTGTTTCCTCCCGGACACTGCTGTCCTTCCTTCGTTCATCAACCCATATTCATTAGAAATCAGAATTTTATTTTCCCCTATTGTTTTTGGGGGAATTAAAGCTCACACTCTGTGTGGGGACATATCAGATGTCACCCCTCCTCTGGATCTCGTCGAGGATTAACCCGAGAAATCACTAGAATAAGGAAGAATCACATGAAAAAAAGCTTTAGCTTGATATTGCCGGGCGCAATAAGTCTGTTTCTCCTCAGTTTCAGTAGTTGGGTCAGCGCAGAAGCCGCGCCAGCCTTGAGCGAAGCGCGCACAGTCGCGCAATATAATTACATCATCCATATTCTTGCCATGCTGCTGATCGGTTTCGGCTTTTTAATGGTTTTTGTACGCCGCTATGGGTTCGGTGCTGTCACAGGTACTTACTTGGTTGTCGCCACCGGTTTGCCTTTATATATTCTGTTCCGCGCCAATGGTATTTTCGGTCATCAACTTTCGCCGCATTCGCTCGACGCGCTCCTGTATGCCGAGCTATCGGTTGCCACCGCATTGATCGCAATGGGCGCGGTGCTGGGGCGTTTGCGCGTTTTCCAATACGCCCTGCTGGCTTTATTGGTCGTTCCGCTCTATCTAATCAACGAATGGCTGGTGCTTGACGATGCCATCGGCTATACCACCGGCTTTCAGGATTCCGCCGGATCGATTGTGATTCATGCCTTCGGCGCTTATTTCGGGTTAAGTATGTCGCTGGTACTGACCACGGCCTATCAACGCAGCCAGCCGATTGAATCGGATCACACATCGGATCGTTTCGCGATGCTCGGCTCCATGGTGCTTTGGTTATTCTGGCCGAGTTTTGCCACCGCGTTAGTGCCGCTGGAAAACATGCCGCAAACCGTAGCCAATACATTGCTGGCACTGTGTGGCGCGACCATTGCCACGTATTTCCTCAGCAGCAAACTGCACGGCGGCAAAACATCTATGGTGGATATGGCGAATGCCGCGCTGGCCGGTGGCGTTGCCATCGGTTCGGTGTGTAATATCGTCTCGCCTACCGGAGCTTTCGGCATCGGTTTGCTGGCCGGCATCGTCTCCGTGCTGGGCTATGTTTTTCTGCAACCTGTGCTCGAATCCCGCTTTAAACTGGTCGACACCTGCGGCGTGCACAACCTGCACGGTATGCCGGGATTACTGGGCGGATTGAGTGCTTTCCTGGTCGTGCCGGATGTCGCCATCGCGCAATTCAACGGTATCGTCATCACATTGATCATCGCAATCACTGGCGGACTGCTTGCCGGTGCGATCATCAAAGCGACGGGAACCACGCGCGAACCGTACGAGGATAGTGTCGAGTTTACCCATCTGGCAGGGCCTGAAACCGAGAATCTGCCAGAATTGCTGGAAACCCGGGTAGAAGCCTTGGAAAGCCATGCTTTGGCCGCTAAGCCGCAAATTCCCGTCGAGTCATCCGAAACAAAAATACTCGTCGCACGACTGGAATCCCGTCTTCAGATTCTGGAAAGCCAAGTCGCAGCCGGACAAACTCAAAGCACCGGAGATAAACCGGAACCTCAGAGTTGATCTGCTTCCACTAATACCATACCCCGCCGCACAGAGCGGGGGTTTTTATCGATTCTTCCGATCAACCGAGTCCAAATTCCTATGCATTTTTCTCCGTCGTGGCGGAACGCTGCGCGTACGGTTTGAAAACCTTTGTACCCGGATAATAGGTCATTCCCCATTTGACCAACGCTTCCAACACCGGACGCAAGTCTTCCCCTTTTTGCGTCAGCACGTATTCATATCTTAGCGGCTTCTGTTGATAGGCATGCTGCACAATGATTCCCGCGGCTTCCAATTTTTTCAGCCGGTCTGCCAATATATTGGTGGCGATCTGCTCCGGCGATGTTAGAAATTCTTGATAGCGCTTTTTACCCAACAAAAAATCCCGCACCAGCAGCAGCGTCCATTTATCGCCCAGGTTATCGAGCGCGCACGCAACCGGACAGCATGATCGCTCAAATTCTGTTTGGTTTAAATCGTCCGCCATAAATTACCCATTCACTATAAAAATGACTCCACCCTATTAATGTACTTTATTGACTTGCATTTAACAAGCTTATAATATAGATTAACTTGCAATACACAAGTCACTATCGTATGAATAACATGAGGATAAAAAAATGCTGAAACTGTATCAATTTGAACGTACTTGGGGCATTCCAAATTTGAGCCCTTTCTGCTGCAAAATAGAAACCTACATGCGCATGGCCGGTATTGAACATGAAATTAAGCCCGCATTACCGATGCGCGCGCCCAAAGGAAAATTGCCCTATATCGACGATGATGGCAAAGAGCTTGGCGATTCTCGCTTTATCGTTACGTATCTCAAATCCGCCTATACCGATTTGGATGCCGTATTGACCGCTGAAGAATTGGCCGTATCCACTGCCATGCAACGCTTGCTGGAAGAGCATTTATTTTGGGTTGTACTGTACTCCCGCTGGCAATATACCGATGAAAATTGGCAAATCAATAAAAAAGCCATCTTCAACCCATTACCGCCAATAATCCGGGATATTGTTGCCAACCTTTGGCGAAAAAAGATTCAACAGCAAATTTACGGCCATGGCATGGGCCGGCATCAAACGGAAGAAATCTTCGCATTGGGCAAACAGGATATTGACGCATTGGCGGCACATCTCGGCCACAAATCGTATTTCTTTGGCGACCGGCCAACAACATTGGATGCATCGGCATTCGGGTTATTGATCAATATCAGCGGTTGTCCCATTGAATCTCCACTTAAAGAACATGCATTAACTAAAGAAAATCTTGTCGCTTATAGCAAGCGCATTATGCACAGTTTTTATCCGGATCTGCAGCATCCATAAAACAACACGCAGCTGAATGCGAGCAGGTGCTTAGCCATTTGACCGATGGCACTAGTACAAATCGCTGATTATCTAGTAGTAAAACAGGAGCGATGGACTATGGAGTCAACCACAGTCAGTAGGTTATAGTCGGCAAATCAGTGAATTATATAATCCCACTGTGCAATTTCGATTGAATAGTCAAAGTTCAATCTGACAGTAAGAAACGACGTTACGGATATCATTTAAGAATTTTAATGACTTGTCGCGAAACTGGCTTGCTTAATACTGATTGGAAAGAGATTTGGCTGCTTATACACACAAAACTGGAGACTATTATGACGAAAAATATTTCACCTGCTCATTTCATTGCTGTTGCAGCTGTCACTTTGATCGGATTGGCGCCGTTGCAATCAACCCATGCGGCATCCGTGCTCTTTCAAGATTTGACGCCAACCGGTATTCTTTCCAGCCCAAGCAGCATCACACGTAGCTTTGCATCAGGCAGCGGCGCAGGTAATATTTCTTTCGAGATTCAAGGTTATTTGAGTCTGGATGGCTCAAATTGCTGTACCGACACATTCAGCTTGTATAACGATAGCGACCTGCTGTTTCAAGGTACGTTCAATCTCGGCGGCGGCGGCGCGGATATCGTATTCGCCAACCCGAATGGCGCAACCTACTCTGCGGTCAATCTTGGCTACTTCAATGGCGGCTTATTAAATGTATCCATTCCGGTCACTTTCACTGCCGGAAACCATGTGCTGACATTCGATTACGCCGGTAGCGCGCAAGGTCTTGGCGATGAAGGCTGGGGACTAAACAACATCACTGTTGAAGGTGTATCGGCCGTACCCGAACCTGAAACCTACGCTATGTTGCTGGCTGGATTGGGTATGATCGGTTTCATGGCACGCCGCCGCAAAAATGATTCGGTCTGCTGATCGTAACTGAAATACTCGCAACCAATAGTTCAAACGGGAGCCTCGGCTCCCGTTTTTCATTCCGCGCCTCGTAACATTCAATATCATCAATAACCGTTTGGGTAGTTATTGTTCGAGCATTTTCTCCGGTATCGTCATATAAACAGCGTGAAGCTAATCCGCTCTGCTACCTTATTAATCCGGTGTTAAAAATTGCCGCAGACATCGATTCTTTACAAAATTAATCCCATTTTTATGGGAATATTTCCCACAAACTATTTACGCGGTAAATTTTCCCACGTATAATAATTTTCGTGTGGGAAATTATCACACACATAATTCACTCCAATGAGTGAAAACAAAACCTCATGAAATTAATTTAAGGAGAATTAACAATGAAAACAAAAATGTTAAAAGTTTCAACACTGTTAGGTGCAGCCATTGTATTTTTTGCAACGTCACTATCCGCAGCGGATGCAAATGCTGCCGGCATTCGCATCAAATGCGAGAAAAAATCAAACCGCTCTTCGGTTTCGGTGGATGGACGTAACCTGACACCCGGCAGCTACTCTGCGGTTGTCAAATCGGGTGACAATAAAGCCAGCGCTGAGCTTAAATCGAGTACCGGCGATGAAGTCGAGTTTGATTTCGATAGCGATCAAGGTGATATCGTAGCGGGTGCTGTTGCGATCAGTCCGATATTCATCCAAGGCGGAAAAGTAACCGGTCAAATCAAAGATGCTGACGGATTTATCGTTATCGAAGGCACAAGCTCTTGCCGCGTACGCTAGAAATGAATTAAGTAATCGACACTACTTGCAATGATCAAAACAGTTCCGTGCTACACCATTCCCTCCGGTAGCTTCGGAACTGCCCTTCATCGGCCATCGCAGACTATGCATGCACGCTTTCCCACAGTTTCTGCAACCGTTTAACCGATACCGGAAACGGCGTTTTCAATTCCTGCGCAAACAGTGAAATGCGTAACTCCTCGATCTGCCAGCGGAATTCATCGAGATTGTCATCCTGCAATCCCAATTTCCGATGCTTCTCCCGATGCTGAAGGTATTGCTGCCAGAATGGCGCGATTTCGGCGCTGTTGCGCTCATCGCGCTCGGGATTCGTCGGTAATTTCTCCAGTCGTAACGCCATTCCTTTCAAATAACGCGGGAATTGCTGCAACCGCTGCCACGCGGTTTTACTGAGAAAACCGGGGTAAATCAGCATTTCAAGTTGTTCATCCAGTTCGGACTTGACCCGCGTGTTTCGCGCCGATGCTAATCGTCCGAGCACGATCTGATAGTCACTGCCAATCTGTTGCAACAAACGGGCAAGCGCTGCGGTCACTTCCGGCAGGCGGCCTTTGGCGCGTTGACTGTGAGCGGAAAATTCAGCTTCCGTGCGTGGCAATGGGTCGTCATTGAGCAAAGCGCGATCGATGATGGCATCGAGCATATCCTGCTTCAATTCGCCCGGATTGATCCGCGTGGCCAATTGCATGCTCGCCTGTTTTAATCCCGAAAGGTTCTTTTCCAACTGCTTGAGCTGCTCTTTAAGCGCCAAACACAGCAATCTCCTGATGCCTGATCGCATCGCGCCATCCGCCGCCTGACGCGTATCGAACAAACGGATCGCGGCGCTTTCCGTTTGATCGGTCAACGCCGGATAACCGATCAACGCATGGCCATTGCGTTGAAATGTTATTTCCGCCGGTAAATCGCCAAAATCCCATTGCGTGATGTGATCGCGTTCGATGCCGGTGTTCGCATGACCGGCATCGCGTTTCACAAAAGTCATTTGCGCGGCTTTACCCAACTGCGATTGTAAATCGGCGAGACTACGGCTCATCGCCAATTCCTGTCCGGCATCATCCAGCACCCGGATATTCATCAGCAAATGCGCCGGTATCTCATGGGCTTGCCAGGTTTCTGCCGGAACCGATAGCGTGGTTTTCTTTTGAATGAATTTTTCCAACGCTTCCTGCAAGGAAATATGTTGCCAGGTAGGGGTTTGACTATCCAGGAATCCGGTCACCGAATCCGGCAATGGCACCAGAATACGGCGGATTTGCTTCGGCAGCGCTTTCAAATACCAGGTGATTTTTTCCCGAATCAACCCAGGAACCAAGTAATCCAGCTGCTTGGCGTCCAGACGATTCAACAACGGCAGCGGCACGGAAACGGTTACGCCGTCGAGCACATGGCCGGGATCGAAGCGGTAAGTGAGCGGCAAAACACTGCCATCCGCAAGCAGCAAATTTTCCGGAAATTGCACTTCGGTGATGTGATCGGCTTGATGCCGCATCAACAATTCACGCTGCAAATACAACAAGCGCGGCTCTTGTTGTTCAGCCAGTTTGCGCCACTTCTCAAATCCTGCGCCATTGCTGATGTTTTGCGGAATGATGGCATCATAAAAAGCGAAAATCGCGTGTTCATCGACCAAGACATCCTGCCGCCGCGCTTTATGCTCCAGCTCTTCGATTTCATGAATCAACGCTTGGTTGTGAACAAAGAAAGGCGCTTGCGTCACATACTCCCCCGCTACCAGCGCCGAATGGATAAAAATCTCGCGCGATTCCTTGGGATTGATCGAACCGTAATGAACCGGCCGTTTCGCAACGACAATCAAGCCGTACAACGTGACGCGTTCATAAGCCATTACCTGCGCTTGTTTCTTTTCCCAATGCGGATCGAAATAATGCCGTTTGCATAAATTTCCGCCGATCCGCTCCAGCCACTGCGGTTCGATTCTGGCCGCGCACCGGGCGTAAAGCTTGCTGGTTTCGACCAATTCCGCCGCCACCACCCATTTGGCTTTACCTTTTTTCAGCACCGAGCCGGGAAAAATCGCAAACTTGATGCCCCGTGCGCCGAGATATTCCCCTTCATTCTCGGTTTTAAAACCGATGTTACCGAGCAAACCGGGCAGCAGCGCGCGGTGAATCTCGTCGTACCCCGCCGGAATTTCATTCGGTTTGAAACCCAGCTCCGTCATCAGCACGTGCAATTGCCCGTGAATCTCACGCCATTCACGCAAGCGCCGGTACGACAGAAAATGCTCGCGGCATTGCGCCATCAGTTTCTTGCCGGATTTTTTGTGCTTCAGCAGATCGTCAAAGAAATCCCACAGCTTCAAGTACGCCATAAAATCCGAGCGGTCATCCTGGAAGCGGCGGTGCGCCTGGTCGGCAGCAGCCTGATGCTCAAACGGCCGGTCGCGCGGATCTTGCACGCTCAACGCCGATGCGATGATCAGGATTTCGTGCAGACAGTTTTCCTGTTTCGCAGCCAGAATCATGCGGGCGATGCGCGGATCGATCGGGAATTTCGCCAAACGCCAGCCGGTTGCAGTCAGCTGCCGGTTGTCATCGACCGCGCCCAGTTCCGCCAGCAACTGATAACCGTCGGCGATCATGCGCGGCGACGGTGGCTCCAGAAACGGAAAATCTTCCACATCGCCGATTTTCAGCGACTTCATGCGCAAAATCACCGCCGCCAGCGACGAGCGCAAAATCTCCGGATCGGTAAACTCCGCCCTGCCCTGAAAATCCTGTTCTGAATACAAGCGGATGCACACGCCGTTCGCCACCCGGCCGCAACGCCCCGCCCTTTGATTCGCCGATGCGCGTGAGATTTTCTCCACCAGCAATTGCTCGACCTTATTGCGGTAACTGTAACGGTTGATCCGCGCCAGACCGGTATCGATCACATAATGAATGCCCGGAACGGTCAATGACGTTTCCGCGACGTTGGTCGCCAGCACGATACGGCGCGCACCATCCGGCTGAAAAACCCGCTCCTGCTCGGCGACCGACAATCGGGCAAACAGCGGTAAGATCTCGATACTCGAATGAAAACGGTGAAATGAATGTTTGCGCAGGGTTTCGGCGGTTTCTCGGATCTCGCGCTCACCCGGCAAAAACACCAGAATATCGCCCGAACCCAGCGCCATCAACTCATCGGCCGCATGAATGATGGCTTGTTGCACATCGCCGTCGCTATCGTCGTCCTCATCAGCCAACGGCGAACGGTAATGGATCTCGACCGGATACAATCGCCCGCTGACCTCGATCACTGGCGCAGCGCTGAAATGCCGCGAGAAGCGCTGCGCATCGATGGTCGCCGACGTCACGATCACCTTTAAATCCGGCCGCTTGGGCAACAATTGCTTGAGGTAGCCGAGCAGAAAATCGATGTTCAAACTGCGCTCGTGCGCCTCGTCGATGATCAGCGTATCGTACGCCTGCAACAGCGGATCGCCCTGCGTCTCGGCGAGCAAAATACCGTCGGTCATCAGTTTGATGTAACTATCTGCGCCGATCTTATCGGAAAAACGCACCTTGTAACCCACCGCCTGCCCCAACGGACTATTCAACTCCGCCGCAATCCGCGCCGCCACCGTCCGCGCCGCAATCCGCCGCGGCTGCGTATGCCCGATCAGGCCGTGCACACCGCGTTTGAGTTCCAGGCAGATTTTAGGGATTTGCGTGGTTTTACCGGAACCGGTTTCCCCGCAAATGATTACTACTTGATGCCGCTCAATTGCTTGCTTGATTTCTTCCCGGCGAGCATTGACTGGTAGTTCTTCGGCGTAAACCGGGTTTGGAAAATGAGCCAATCGCTTGGCGATGACTTCGGGGGAGAGTTTTTTCATAGAAATATCCAGAATCAGATCAATTGTGATTAATTTTTACTAATGATCTGAAAGACTCGCAATAACTTTACAACGCTAATTCAAAACATGCGAAGAATCTTTTATGTTGATACGCAAAAAATTACTGTTTTGATTGAATTTATACCTTAATACTGGATACCTATGAGACATGATGTTCATTAGTCAGATGAGACAATTACCGTTCCATCCCAATCACACCCATCTCAGCCGGATGCCGCTTGCCATGAAAAATAATATAGTGTTTAATCCATGAAATATAAGTTTTTTCCATGCTTAAACTATAGTTCTTGTATCTTATTTTCTCACAAACTTGATCGAGCAATTTTTTAGTCGGTGGCATTGTCGTATTTACTCATGACATTTGTCTTATTGATTTACTAATTAGCATTAAAATACATGATGATAATCCAACATAACTGCAATTATACGGCAACATCTACAGAATTATCGGATGAAATATCTTATATATTACGTTAGCAGGTAATAATTCAAATGCTCATGAACACAATAAAGACTAGAGTGACATTGTAATGCTTGAATTGATTACAGGTGCTGCAATAGGAGCAATAGTATCCATTGCCATAGCTGAGATATATCATCGAAGAGCAAGCAAGGAAACACAAAATGAAATTAATAATCTAAAAATTCTTGCGAAAGAGCTTCAAGAAACAATAAACGAAACCAAGGAATCATCACAATATATTGCAGAACAAAGAGAACTAGTAAAGAAGCATATAGTTGCAGGAACATCTGATGATCCAAATTTTCCGTACAAATAACAATAAAAGCGTAATAGCACGGTAGGTTGGAGTGACGTTAGGAACTCCAACATTTTGCTCCAAAACCCGCAGCACATGCTGCCCCGGTAAATGGAAGTCCGTTAGGATGTTCCGCTGTGATATGACAGTTAATACTATCGAAAACTAAACAAGAAATAGATATGCCAGAAATTGCAAGATTTTATGGAATCGTGATAAAACTCTTCTTCGGCGATCATCCGCCTCCGCATTTTCATGCGGTGTACGGGGAATATGTCGGCTTATTCAATATCGATACCCTTGAAATGATCGAGGGAGATCTGCCGAACAGAGCAAAGGATCTGATTATCGAGTGGGCTGCAATTAATAAGGAAGAAATGAAAAAGATGTGGGAGAAACAGGAATTTCACAAGCTGCCTCCTTTGGAGTAAAAGGATGCGATATCCAAAAGTAAAATCAGCACTTGCTATCGATGATCATACTTTGCTGGTTGAATTCGACAATGACGAAAAGAGAAAATACGATGTCACTCCGCTGCTAAGAAAAGATATGTTCTCCCGGCTGAGGAACCCGGCTTTTTTTAAGTCGGTGCAAGTAGAGCAAGGCGGGTACGCGGTCGTTTGGGATAGTGCCATCGATATCAGCGAATATGAATTATGGCAGCACGGTCAGGCGGTGCCATAACCCGTATAACCTTAAAGCGGAAGCCCGTGAGGGTGTTCTGCCGTTTGCACGGCATTCAATGCAATAGCTTTATCGATCTATCACACTGTGAAAATCATTCCGGCTGATTTTTCATGTGCATTACGCCACTGCAAGTCGTGTCGTTAAAAAATTTCAGATAAGATATTCCTTCGTTCCAGTCCATTACCTTTTTACTCACACATAGCGACGTGATATGACAAAACCAACAAAGAACACTATCTGCCTTTGGTACGATGGCGGCGCCGAAGAAGCGGCACGCTTTTATGCCGATACCTTTCCCGATTCATACGTTGGCGCAATTCTTCGCGCGCCGGGAGATTTTCCGTCCGGAAAACAGGGGGATGTGTTGACGGTCGAGTTCACCGTGATGGGTATTCCGTGTCTCGGATTGAACGGTGGGCCCGCGTTCAAACACGACGAAGCGTTTTCATTCCAGGTTGCAACTGCGGATCAAGCCGAGACAGATCGGTACTGGAACGCCATCGTCGGCAACGGCGGTCAGGAAAGCGCGTGCGGCTGGTGCAAGGATAAATGGGGATTGTCCTGGCAGATCACACCGGTCGCCTTGACGGAAGCAATCACCGATCCCGATCCTGCCGCCGCCAAGCGGGCATTCGATGCGATGATGCAGATGAGAAAAATCGACATCGTCGCAATCGAGGCGGCGCGACGCGGCTGAAATGCTGGCGATCAGTCAGCTTCTTTCTGCATTATGTTTTGAAACAATTCTGAACCGGTCAACCGGTCCAGCCAAGCGATCAGATGATGATAGCGAGAAGCATAAAACCAATCCGGATTGACATTGCTAAACTGCCGGACGAAAGGGAAGATGGCCATATCCGCTAATGTGTAGCGGCCGCTCAGCAAATAACCATTCTTGCTTAAGCGCGCATCTAAACCGGCTAAGAAAGGCTCCGCTTGTTCGCGGTAATAAGCCTCGGAATGTTCCGGAAAGCGCACGGCATATTTGTAAAGATCCAGCGCCGGTTTGAATGATTCATCATTCTGCTTGATCAGCGACATGACTTCAGCCATCACAGCTTGATCGGGATCCAGCCAATGCTCGGGATCATGGATCGACAGCGCCCATTGCATGATATCCAGGCTCTGCTCGAGCACAGATCCGTCGGCAAACTTTAATACCGGCACAGTGCCTTTGGGAGAGCATTCCAGCATTTCTTTGGGCTTGGCGCGCAGACTGACTTCCTGCTGACCGACTTCAACGCCGCTGACTTTGATCGCCAGCCGAGCACGGATCGCAAAAGGACAACGGCGGAATGTGAACAATAGCGATTTCATTTAATTTCGACTATACGAGCTTAAGCCCCTGTACGCTTCAAATCCCGGCTCTTTTTGATTAAATCGTAAGCCGTTTGCACTTCCTTGGCTTGTTCGGTCGCGACGGCGATCATTTCTTCCGGCACACCCTGCCCCATCAATTTATCCGGATGGTATTGACTCATCAATTTGCGGTAAGCGTGTTTGATTTCCTGATCCGTGCTGTCTTTGCTGACACCCAATGCTTTATAGGCATCTTCCAGCGCATTGGCCGAGGTGCTTTGCCCTCCGGCAAAGTGCGCTTGATTGATGATCATGCCGAGCAACTGATCGAAGGCGGCTTGGTGATAACCCAAACGTCCGGCGATGGTTCGCAACAGTTCCTCTTCAGCGGAATTCAGATGGCCGTCGGATAATCCCATGATGATGAGATAAACCAGCAGCATTTGCCGCAAATTAGGGGAATAGCCGCATGTTTTCAGGAATTCATCGAGTTGCGGATGAATATCGTAATCGCCTGAAGCGCCTTGCTTGAACAGCGTGATAGCTTTCAGCCGGTGATCGCGCGTCATGCGCAATTTCTGCATGAATTGCTCGACGTGCGACACTTCCGTTTCGGATACCCGGCCATCGGCTTTGGCCAGCTTGCCCATCAGAATGAAAACGGTCTCCAGGAAAACCGACTGACGCCGCGCGGCGTTGAACGGATTCATCCCGCCCGGGCCAAAAGCTCTGAACCGGTCGATAAAGCTCCCGATGAAATAACCCAGGAAAATGCCCCAGAAACCAAGAAGGAAAAAACCCGCTAAAGCGCCTAGTAATCTAAACAATGAAATTCCAGATAAATCGATAACAAAAGGCAATCATAGTGAATTGCCGGTTGATAAAATGACTTGAAATCTTGAATGCCCGGTCAAAGCCTAATTTCTTGAAACGCTCAGGATTTATTCGACCATTGCTCGGGCGTTAGCGTTTTCATCGACAACGCATGAATATCTTGCTTCATTTTTTCGCCCAGCGATTTGTAAACCAGCTGGTGCTGTTGAACCATATTCTTACCGGTAAATTCCGCACTGACGATCAGCGCATGGAAATGGCGTCCGTCGTCGCCTTCCACTTGCACGTGCTGACAAGGTAATGCCGATTCAATATACGTTTTTACGTTTTCTGCAGTAAGCATTTTTATTCTCCTTCACGCATGATGAACATGCAAAATCAAACAATCGTTATTTTCAATGCCGCAATTTATATCCGGTTTTGAGCATGCGGATAGTCAGCATGGATATTGCCACCAAGCATATTGCCACAATCAAGAGACTTATATAAGGCGAAATATCCGATACACCGAAGAAGCCGTAGCGGAATCCGTCAATCATGTAAAAAAACGGGTTCAGGTGAGAAAAATACTGCCAGCCGGCCGGTAGCGAATGAATGGTGTAAAACACGCCGGATAAGAAAGTCAGCGGCAAAATGATGAAATTCTGGAAAGCCGCCAATTGATCGAATTTGTCCGCCCAGATGCCCGCTATCAGCCCCAGCGCACTCAGTATCGCGCTGCCGAGCACGACAAAAAGGATCGACCAGACCGGTTGCGCGAGCGGAATATCGAAGAAAAACAGCGTGACCCAATAAACTCCCAGTCCGACCAACAACCCGCGCACGATGGAAGCGATGATGTACGCAAAGAATATGGCGTGGTAGGACAATGGCGAGAGCAGGATAAATACGATATTGCCGCTGATTTTCGACTGAATCATGCTGGACGATGCATTGGCAAACGCATTCTGAATGACCGCCATCATCACCAGTCCAGGGATCAGGAAAGCGGTATACGCCACACCGGGATAAGCTTCGACGTGCGCTTCCATCACATGAAAGAAAATCAGCAAATACAGCAGCGTGGAAACCATCGGCGCGACTATCGTCTGAAAACCGACTTTCCAGAAACGCAGCAATTCTTTGTAGAGCAATGTGAAGAATCCGATCATGTCACTTCGTTCCCACTGTTTCTCATCATGTTGACGAACACATCTTCCAGATCCGGTTGCTGCAAGTGCATTTCCAGTATCTCGATTTGCGCGGATCGCAAAGCCGATAGTATTGATTCCACTTGCGCATAGGTGTCGATCCGCAATTCAACTATTCCGCCACTATGACTGAGTTGTAATGTCTGTAGCGCGGCTGGTAAAGTATCGGGCAGCAATCTTAGCCGCACCGATTTACCGGCAGGCAGCTTTCCGATCATATTCTGCGTGCTATCCAGCGCAATAATTTTTCCTTCTTTCAGCATCGCCACCCGGTTGCACAGCGTTTCCGCCTCATCCAGGTAATGTGTCGTCAACACAATGGTGTGTCCATTCTGATTGAGTTGGCGGATAAAATCCCACAACGATTGACGCAATTCCACGTCCACACCGGCCGTCGGTTCATCCAGAATAATGACCGGCGGTTTGTGCACCAGTGCTTGCGCCACCAAAACCCGGCGTTTCATACCGCCCGACAACGCACGCATGTTGGCGTTGGCTTTGCCGGTCAAATCCAGCCGTTCAATAATTTCATCCACCCAATCGCCATTGTGTTTAATACCGTAATAACCGGATTGGATTAACAATATTTCACGCACCGTGAAGAAAGGATCAAACACCAATTCCTGCGGCACCACGCCTAAACTCTGCCGCGCCTGCCGGTATTCTGTAATGACATTATGTCCCATCACGCTGACCGAACCGCTATCGGCCAGAGTCAAACCGGCGATAATGCTGATCAGCGTCGTCTTACCCGCGCCATTCGGACCCAGCAACGCAAAAAATTCTCCCGCGTGAATCTCAAGATCGATACCGGACAGTGCGCGCACATTGCCGAAGCGTTTGGAGACGTGCTTAACTTCAATAGCGGGTTGCATCGGATACAGAAATCAGAAGGAGAATAATTCGGAACTTCAGGAATGGCAAAACAACATCCGGTCAGGAAGCGTTTTGCACGGGAACTGGATTGACCGCGAGCGGAATTAACTCCGCAACCCCATATAATTGGATCAGGCTCTTAAGACTCTCGGGCATATTGATAAATTGCAGTGCATGGCAGTTTTTACGCGTCGCGCGCTGCCATTCCAGCAATACGCTGACGATGGTTGAATCCACTTCGGTCACCTGATCGAGATCGATTGTCAGCGGTTGATCGTCGAACAACGCAATGCCGCTTTTCGTCAGCATCACCGCATTATCGATCGTCACAGCGCCCTGCACGATCACGGTGTTGCCCTCACGAAAGATCATCGGAACCGAAGGATTCAATTGATTTCCTGCCGTTACTACTTTTTACCTTCCAGGGATTTGTTTTTATCCGTCAAGACTTTCAGCAACCCCTCGACGCCGCCTTTACGCACCTGGCTGTTAAAGCTTCCGCGGTAATTGGTCACCAGACTGACACCGGCGACTGTCACGTCATAGACTTTCCAGCCATCCGGCTTTTTCTCCATGCTATAGTCAATCGGCAATGGTTCTTTTCCATTTCCCTGAATCACTACAGTCCGGACTGTGGTTTCCGTTTGATCACCCAGTTGCTTGATCGGATTGACTTTAATCGTTTCGTGACTATGACTGTTCAAGGCGTTGGAATACGTGCGCACTAACAATGTGCGGAATTCATTCACCAGTTTTTGTTGTTGTTCCGGCACTGCGGTTGACCAGTGCTGTCCCATCGCGAGCTGCGTCATACGGGTAAAATTGAAATGCGGCAGTATTTTAGTCTCGATCAGATCGAGCATTTTTTCTTTATTGCCATTTTTCAATTGCTCATCTTTTTGAATAATTTCCATCACTTCCTTGACCGTTTTGTCGACCAGCCGGTCCGGCGCCAGCTCCACCGACCATGCCGGGAACGCCAGTAAGCTCGAGAGTATTAATATCATTATTCCAAGAAATCTCTTCATCATGCCCTCACCAAAATTTTTAGTCATAGTTACAATACTAAACCAACAACCGCAAAATTAACAAATATCCATTGAAATCACAAAGAATCGTCTTCCGACGCTTTATTGAATAAAAAACGTCCGATCAGTTCTTCCAGCACCATAGCTGAATTGGTTTTCATGATTTTATCGCCATCTTTCAACATGGCCTCGTCCCCGCCCGCGGCCAATCCTATGTACTGTTCACCCAGCAGCCCCGAAGTCAAAATACTGGCAAATGTATCTTTAGGAAATAGAAACCGGCTATCCATGCTCATGGTAACCACTGCATCGTACGTTTGCGTGCTGAATTGAATATCCGTGACGCGTCCGACCACAACGCCGGCGCTCTTCACCGGCGCGCGCACTTTCAGGCCGCCGATATTTTCAAAATTTCCGCTAATGACATAGCTTTGAGAAGGATTATACACATTGAGATTGCCCACTTTAAGACTCAGGATCATCAGCGCGATGACGCCCATGACCACAAACAATCCCACCCACAAATCCATCGTTGTCCGCTGCATTAACTCACTCCTCTAAACATGAAAGCGGTCAAAATAAAATCCAATCCCAGAATTACCAATGACGACGTAACCACGGTGCGCGTTGTCGCGCCCGATACGCCTTCCGCCGTCGGCGGTGCATCGTAACCTTCAAAAACCGCGATGGCCGTTACCACCACGCCAAAACAGCAACTCTTAATAAAACCGTTCATGATATCAAAGCGGAAATCCACCGCACTTTGCATTTGCGACCAATAAGAACCTTCATCCACGCCGATGAAGACCACGGTCACGAGATAGCCGCCAAAAACACCCATAACGGAAAAAATGGCCGCCAGAAACGGCATCGAAATCACACCGGACCAGAAGCGCGGCGCTACCACACGCGCAATCGGATCAACCGCCATCATGCCCATCGCCGCCAGTTGCTCGGTCGCTTTCATCAAACCGATTTCTGCGGTGATCGCGGAACCTGCGCGGCTGGCAAACAACAATGCAGCCACGACCGGACCCAATTCGCGCACCAGCGACAATGCCACCAACGTGCCGACTGCGGATTCCGAACCGTATTTTTGTAACGTTTCATAGCCTTGCAACCCGAGCACCATGCCGACAAAGAGTCCTGACACGACAATGATGATCAGTGACAAGACACCGGTGAAATACAGTTCCCGTATGACGAGATTGAAACGGCGCAAGCTGGTGCCGGATTTTAACAGTACCAGGATGAAAAAGCGGCTGGCGATGCCCAACCGCCACACACCTTCAATCACGCGATGGCCGATATGTCGAATACCGGATATGAGTCGGCTAGGCAAGAGCATTCTCCAGATTCAAATCCTTACGGTAGGATTGCGCCGGATAATGGAACGGCACCGGACCATCCTCTTCACCATGCACAAACTGATGCACAAACGGCGCAACGGATTCGCGCACTTCTTTCGGCGTACCTTCGGCGGCGATTACACCATCCGCAATAAAGTAAACATAATCAACAATTTTCAGCGATTCCTGCACATCATGCGTGACCACAATCGAAGTCATACCGAGCGCATCCGTCAAACGGCGGATCAGATTGCCGATCACGCTCAGCGAAATCGGATCCAATCCGGTGAACGGTTCATCGTACATAATCAACATCGGATCCAATGCGATGGAACGTGCCAACGCAACGCGACGCGCCATACCGCCGGACAATTCATTCGGCATCAAATGTTGCGCGCCGCGCAAACCCACGGCGTGCAGTTTCATCAGCACCAGGTCACGAATCATCGATTCCGGCAAATTGGTATGCTCGCGCATCTGAAACGCGACATTGTCAAACACCGACAAATCAGTAAATAACGCACCAAACTGGAACAACATGCCCATCTTACGGCGCAGTTTGAACAAGGCGTCGCGATCCAGCTCATGCACGACTTTTCCGGCAAATTTCACATAACCCGAAGTCGGCTGGATTGTGCCGCCAATCAAGCGAAGCAGCGTGGTTTTTCCCGATCCGCTGCCGCCCATAATGGCGATCACTTTTCCGCGTTGCATCGTCATATCGATGCCTTTCAGAATCGCGCGCGTATCGTAGGAAAAATTCAATCCGCTGATTTCAATTAAATTTTCAGATGTCATGCTGCACAGTTAAATAAACAAGGGGAAATCCGGAAGTGGCCGTTATTGCGATGATTGAATCTACTGTTGGCGCTGAAATAATCCAGAATGCATCGGTTAAATTTTCACTTAATTTTATAAGGGGCAATTTTAATCCACTTTCCTCAAGAATATTGCGCTATATTAGATTTCGCCAGGCGATTTTTTATGTTTTTTGAAATTCTATCCGTTAGTGGATCGCATGAAGTACAAAACTCCTGCTACTGAGATAAAGAAAACACAACACAGTTTTTACCTGATGATCCAGATACCTAAATCGTATTCAGCCTAAATAACCCATGTTCCGCAGCAAACCGGTCCGCCTGCTTTTTCTGCTTTTCAGTCTCGCTGCAACCGCAGCACCGGCAAGCGGGATTTACCGCAGTGTCGATGCGCAAGGACGTGTCACTTATTCCGATACCCCTGCGGCCAATGCCCAACCGGGGGCAGCCCAGCCGCCAACTGCATCAAGTCGCCCGGGTCTACGATGGCGACACGATCATCCTGGAAGGCAGGAAACAAGTCCGTCTGCTGGGAGTCAACACGCCGGAAATCGAAAGCCGTCACCGCAGCGAAGAACCGGGGGGAGTTGCCGCAAAAAAATGGCTGCAAAATCAGTTGCGGGACAATCAGGTTTATCTGGAATTTGATCAAGTGAAGCGCGATAAGTACAAGCGTCTGCTGGCGCATGTATTTTTGCCGAATGGCAAGCACGTGAACCTGGCTTTACTGGAAAGCGGTCTGGCTGCGATCAGCATCATCCCGCCCAACGGCCGCTATAGCGACAAATTGATCCAAGCACAGCAATACGCTGAGAAACAAAAGCTCGGCATATGGTCCATGCCGGAATACCAATCCCGGCCCATCAGCGAAATCGCCAATCACACCAAGGGCTGGCAGCGATTTACCGGAACCCCGGTGGCGATCAGAAAAAGCCGTAAATTTACCCGCCTGCTTTTTAACGACAAAATCGATATCCGCGTCGCCAACAGTAATCTCAGGTTATTTCCAGAGCTTGTAACTTACGTGGGGAAACCGCTGGAAGTCCGCGGCTGGGTGGCACGCAACAAAGATCATTACACCATGTTGATTCAGCATCCCAGTGCACTAATCGCACAATAAGGTAATGCAGTGTGGTTAAATTCAATAAGTTCTGGCTTTCGGCGGGAAAGATTCGACCGTGATCGGCTTCAGCCGCACCGGTTTGTAATCCAACCGGTTGTCTTCGCTGAAAAACAACGTATGTTTTAACCATTTAACGTCATCGCGTCCGGGAAAATCGTCGCGGGCGTGTGCGCCGCGGCTTTCGCGCCGGGCTTCGGCGGAAATCATGGTGGCAATCGCGACTTCTTTCAGATTATCCAATTCCAGCGCTTCGATCCGCGCGGTATTAAACACTGCGCTTTTGTCCTTAATTTCCGTTTGTCCCACGCGCTGACCGACTTCCAGAATTTTTTCCACGCCCTTTTGCAGCATGTCTTCAAAACGAAAGACACCGCAGTAGGTTTGCATTGTCTTTGCAAGCGCGGCATGCACTTGTGCGACATTTTCGCCGTCTTTCTGATTCTCCAGGCGCGTCAGGCGGTTCAAGGTCCTATCCGCGGCATTCTCCGGCAATGGTTTGTGGTGCGGATGGATTTTCAAATCTTCAATAATTTGATTGGCCGCGGCGCGGCCAAATACGACCAGATCAAGCAGCGAATTGGTGCCCAAGCGGTTGGCGCCGTGCACCGATACACAAGCACACTCGCCGACGGCGTAAAACCCCGATACGACTTCTTCCGGTCCGGTTTTATACGGCGCCACCACTTGTCCGAAATAATTGGTCGGTATGCCGCCCATCATGTAGTGCGCGGTCGGCACCACCGGAATCGGTTCGTTGATCGGGTCGACATGCGCAAATTTCATCGCCAGTTCACGGATACCGGGCAAGCGGGTTTTGATGATTTCCGCGCCCAGATGATCCAATTTCAACAACAAATGATCGCTTTCTGCGCCACAACCACGCCCGTCCTTCATTTCCGTCGTCATGGCGCGCGACACCACGTCGCGGCTGGCTAGATCCTTGGCATGAGGGGCATACCGTTCCATGAAACGCTCGCCTTCCTTGTTCAGCAAATAACCGCCTTCCCCGCGCACGGCCTCGCTGATCAAAACACCCACACCATAAACACCGGTCGGGTGGAATTGCCAGAATTCCATGTCTTCCAGCGGAATTCCGGCGCGCGCCGCCATCCCTAAACCATCGCCGGTATTGATCAAAGCGTTGGTGCTGGCTTGAAAAATCCGCCCGCCACCGCCGGTGGCAAACAAAGTAGCCCGGGCTTGCAGGATCGAAACTTCGCCGGTTTCCATTTCCAGCGCGGTGACGCCAAGCACATCGCCCTGTTCGTCGCGAATCAGATCCAGCGCCATCCATTCGACAAAAAACTGCGTATTGGCGCTGACATTGCGTTGATAGAGCGTGTGTAACAATGCATGGCCGGTACGATCCGCCGCTGCACAGGAACGCGTTGCCTGCGCGCCACCGAAATTCTGCGATTGTCCGCCGAACGGGCGTTGATAAATCTTGCCGTTTTCCAGCCGGTCGAACGGCATGCCGAAATGTTCCAGTTCATATACAACTTCATTGGCCTGGCGGCACATGAATTCGATGGCATCCTGATCGCCCAAGTAATCGGAACCTTTGACGGTATCGTACATGTGCCAATGCCAATGGTCTTCCGTCACATTTCCCAGCGCCGCGGCAATTCCGCCTTGCGCCGAAACGGTATGCGAACGGGTGGGGAACACCTTGGATAGCACCGCCACTTTCAATCCGGCTTCGGATAACTGCAATGCCGCGCGCATTCCGGCGCCGCCCGCACCCACGATGACCACATCAAATTTTCTTTTGGTTATTGCCACATCAACTCCACAATATTTCCGTAGCCCATATCAGATAAAACAGCAAAGCAGTGATGACGGCAATTTGCACAGACAGGCGGATCGCCGTGGCATGCACGTAGTCCATCAGAATATTGCGCATGCCAATCCAGGCATGCCAGAACAGACAAATGAAAAATACCAAGGTGGCGATGCGCAATCCTGCATGGCTGAATACAGCTTTCCAGGCGGCATAATCCTGCGGTGTGGCAATCAGCAAAACTGCTGTCAGCGCGATGAGATAAATCACCATCAGCACGGCTGTCACACGTTGCGCCAGCCAGTCCTTCAGGCCATAGTGCGCGCCCGTCACGGCCAGTCTCGATGGCCTCACCATAGCTGCCACCCGATCAATGCCGTCAACAAAAATCCGGTCGCCAGCACCAGCTTGCTGCTAGTACGCGCTTGCGCCAATTGAATGCCGATTTGCAGATCCAGCAAGACATGGCGGATACCGGCGCACAGATGATGCAGAAAAAACCACAAGGGAAGCAACAGCGTAAGTTTAATCACCGGATTGCGCAGATAGTCCTGCACAACTTCAAAGCTTTGCGGCGATTGCAATAGCATCTGCAAACCACATAGCAGCAAGGGAATGCCGGGGAAGAACAGCAACGCACCGCTGATTCGATGCAGAATGGAAACCACCGCCGGTAGCGGTTGCTTGATCTTGAACAGATTCAGATGTTTGGGGCGTTTATGATGTAATTTTGCTTCCATGCGAGAAATTCTACAGTAGAAAATGCTATCGCCAGAACCCGGCTAAAACGCTAAAAATTGCAACCAAGTGTATTCTGTTACGCTGCCCGATACAAGCCATAACTCGATCGAATAGACAAACCCCGGCCGCCAGCAGCCGGGTTCCCATGCAAAAAAGATAATCGATAGCTGCTTACTGCGCGCGCCGCCCGTCCAAACTATAACCGCCCGCACCATGCACCGCCAACAGTATGAATCCGCCGGTTATCGCGATATTCTTCAGGAACATGATCATTTGCATCTGATCCGATAAGTTGCTGTGAAAAATCGCCGCAGCTGCTAGCGTGAATGCAGCCAGCGCAATCGATACCCATCGTGTTTGCCATCCCGCCACAACCGCCAGACCGCCCCCAATTTCAAGCGCTATCACCAGCGGCAGCAGCATGCCCGGCACACCCATCGCTTCCATATAACCCTGCGTGCCTTCATAGCCGGTGATTTTGAAAAAGCCGGACAGCAAGAAAATTTGCCCCAGAAACACACGTGCTACAAATTGACTGATTTTTTCCATGATGATCTCCTTAAAAGTGTTATTGATTACGTTTAATCCATGCGCGATCACGTACAAAATTATTGGACTGAAAATCTTGCATCGCTTGATCGATTTGTTCCCGGGTATTCATGACAAACGGACCATACCGCACCACCGGTTCACCAATCGGTCTGCCGCTGACAGCCAGCAGACGCGCGCCCTTTTTCCCGGCAACAAAATCAAATGAACCATCGTCCGCACCCAGTGGCGCCCACGAATGCAGCGGCACACGCTGCTCGCCCAATTGCCCATCGCCCTCAAAAACATAGAGAAAGTTATTATTCCCGGCCGGAAGGCGGTTCTGAAAATGTTTACCGGGTTGCACCTGCACATCATAATAAGACACCCCGGTCAGATCATCCGTAATCGGCGCATTCGTATCGGCAAAGCGACCGATTAAAACTTTCACCGTGTAATCCTGCGCTTTCACCACAGGAAAAGCTTCCGCAGGATATTCCTGATATTCCGGGTGATCCATCTTATGCGTTGCGGGCAGGTTGATCCACAGTTGGAATCCGCGCATCAAGCCATTCTTCTGCTTTGGCATTTCCGAATGAATAATGCCGCTGGCGGCTTTCATCCATTGCGCGGAACCGGGCCCCAGATCACCGCTATTACCCATGTTATCCTGATGCTCCATATGGCCGTCGATCATATAGGTAAACGTGGTAAATCCGCGGTGCGGATGATACGGAAAGCCCGCCTGATAATCTTCCGGTTTATCGCTGCTGATGTGATCCAACAGCAAAAACGGATCGTAATCGCGCAACACCGGGGATCCAATCGTGCGGTATACGGTTACACCGGCGCCTTCCGGCACGGCCACTGCCGGGATTATTCGTACAGAATTCACTGTTGTGTCCATGATTTTCTCCTTTGTTGTGATTCATCGTTGTAATCGTTTGACAGGGAGCATTATCATCGTTGTTATAATAAGAATAAATAACCATAATAAGAAATAATTGTTCCATTTTAAACAACAATGAGACATTCCGATGGATCGATATGAGAATATGAACGCCTTCGTGCGCGTCGTCGAAGCGGGCGGCATCAGCGCCGCTGCCGATCGCATGGATGTGGCAAAATCGGTGGTTAGCCGCCGTTTGAAGGAATTGGAAGAGCACCTCGGTGTGGAATTGTTTCACCGCACCACCCGGCAAATGAATCTGACCGATAGCGGGCGCGCTTTTTATCAGCAATCGGTGCGCATTCTGGCCGATATCCTCGAAGCCGAACACGCCACCTCGCAATTTCATGGTGCACTAAAAGGTAGCTTGAAAGTAGCTGTACCGCTGAGTTTTGGTTTGATGCACCTGGGACCCGCCATCAACGAATTCTTGCAAACCCACCCCGAAATCGAATTCGATCTGGATTTTAACGACCGCCAAGTGGATTTACTGGCCGATGGTTTTGACCTCGCCATTCGCATTGCCAGCTTGCCCGACTCCAGCCTGATCGCACGCCGCTTGGCTCCCATTCAAGCCGTTATGTGCGCAAGCCCGGCTTATCTTGAACACATGGGCGAACCGGAATCGCCGGAAGCACTCATTAAACACCGCTGTCTGGTGTACAACTTGATCAGCAACATTGACAACTGGAATGTATACGATGCCGCAGGAGAATTGATCAAAACCCGCATCACGCCTTACTTGAAAGCCAGCAATGGCGAATTTCTTCGCGATGCCGCCGTCGACGGCTTAGGCATCGTGCTGATGCCAACCTTTATCGTATACCGGGAAATCGAGCGCGGCACATTGGTGCCGCTATTGACCGAATATCGCTACTCGCAGCTTGCCGCGTACGCCATCTATCCGCAAACCCGCCATCTCTCGCAACGCGTCCGGGCATTTGTCGATTTTCTGGTTAAGCGGTTTGAGGGAATGCCTTATTGGGATTTGTGTTTGAAAAATGTGAAAAACATTTCTTGAATAGAATGGAGCTGGGGACATTAACCCCAGTGCGATGTAATGGTAGAACTTAGAATCGATGCATAATCGGGCGGCAGAATGGTTTCTCCCAGGTCAGGTAAAGAAAAATCTGCCATCGCATTGACCAGATCATCCACTTGACGGTCTCGTAACATCAAACCATCGGAGGTTTTAAACCGTTCGATGTGATTAGCGGATCCGAGGTACCAATCATTGATCACTACTTTATCCGTTGTCCCTATAACACTCGCCTCCAAATTATTACCTGCTCGCTGAAACCATATCTGATCCACGCTAATACCGGGGAGAAATCGCACGGTATCAACATTGCCCGGCGCAAAGTCATTTTCGATCAAGGTATCCATGCCATAATTCCGTCCAAAGATATAAACATCATTACCGCTTCCACCGATTAGGATATCGGTGCCTTCCTTACCGTTGAGACGATCATTACCGGTTTCACCTTGCAATGTGTTGCCAGCACTATTGCCGGTCAAAACATTGTTCATTTCATTACCCGTTCCATTAATCGTTGCACTACCGATCAGGACAAGGTCTTCAACATTCGCACCTAATGTGAAACTGATACTCGATCTGACTTTATCGATTCCCTCAGCACTTAACTCGATGACCGAATCACCAATGTTATCGACCGCATACATATCATTGCCGCTGCCACCGATTAGCGCATCGGGGCCTTCTTTGCCATCCAATTTGTCATTGCCCGACAGTCCGGTGAGCGTATTGCTGGCGCTATTTCCAGTCAAATCATTATCCAATGCATTCCCCGTTCCGCCGGTTACACTGGTACCGATAAGATGGAGATTTTCAACATTGGCGCCCAGCGTGTAAGAAACCGGAGAACGAATGGTGTCGGTGCCTTCATCAAGGCTTTCGATAACGATATCCAGCGCACTATTGACTGTATAAACATCATCACCCGTTCCACCCATCATGATATCGTTACCCGCACCACCATTCAGACGATCATTACCGGCATTGCCATTTAAGACATCGTTACCGCCTAATCCGTTAAGTATATCGTTACCGGTACCGCCAGTTAACGTATCGGCACCCGATGTGCCAGTACTCGTCATACCTAAATCACTGACATCGATATTAAAAGTATCCGAAACGATCAAATTACCGGTGTCTTTTGCTGTCACCTGTACGCTCAATATCCCGGTGAAATCGGGCATACCGCTGAAAGTAAGCGTTTCCGGATCAAAACTGAGCCAGGACGGCAAAGGACTGCCATCAGCCAGCCACAACGAAGGCAAGCATATCGCCATCATCCGGATCGGTAAATGCGTTCGGATCCATGCTGTAATTGAAGACATTTCCTTTAGTTGCTTTCTGATCCGTAAGTGCAACCGATAACTCGGGCGCTCGGTTACTTTCCAGTTTTGTTTTAATCGACGGCAGATCCCAAATGACGCCATCTTCATTAAATTGGATTTGTTCAACCGAGAATGGATTAATACCGTCATTTTCCAGATAATTATGGATAGTAAGGACGTCCATGGTGCCCATCAGGGTAAGTATCAAGTCATTGCCGGAACGATTGACACGCACTTGATCAGACGCAATCCCATAGTCAAACAGTACCGTATCGATCTTCCCGGAGGTCGTATCAAAATTATTAATCGTATCTTGACCGGAACCTTTGCCGAAGAAATAAGTGTCACTTCCAGCATCGCCCATCAGGATATCGTTGCCTGCGCCGCCGCTCAGGTAATCATCGCCATCGCCGCCCGCCAACGTATCGTTGCCTTCTTCACCATAAATTACATCATTCTCGTTCTTTCCAACGATGTGGTTACTCAATTCTTGCGGATTAAGCATCGGCATGGAGTCAGCTAGCGCAATCAGTTCGGCCATTGTCAGTACTGTCCCATCACCAAACTGGATACGTTCTAATCCCATCCCGGTCAGATCGGTCGAATTCGGCAATACGATTTCAACACCCCCACCCACCCATGATAAGGTTATCGTGGCGTGCATGGTTTGGCTGTAAAGGACTTCGATCTCATGTGGATCATCTTCTTCACACCGGACAGCACGCACCCCTTCGACCGCACGCTGCCCCCAAACAATGGCCATATCGTCAGGATCGATACCAACCAAGCGTAAAATGTCTTGTGCAACAGGCTTCGGCTCTAGTACATAATTCAAATGAGAGTGAACGCTTTTGTCTTCGTCACTCCCGATCAGCCACATTTGCGTTCCCGTGTCCCAAACCGTGTCAAGACCCGATTCTCCAGCAAACATGACATAAGTGTCCTGGCTAAACTTACCGTCCAGAAAGTCATTACCATCGCCGCCCACCAAGGTATCTCGGGCATAGTTACCGTACAGCGAATCATTACCGGTATTTCCATAAAGAAATCCACCGATATTTGGCGCGATGTCGGTGAAGTAATACATTTCATTATTCAGCGCAATTTTGCCGGATGCAAACAGCGTATCGTCCCCGCCGCCACCGTCAATCATCGAGATTTCACTCACAGAAGCAATGTCGCTTTGCCCGTGCCCATTGTTATAGCGATAACCGTTACCGTATTTATAACCTTCGATCACATTATCGCTACCGCCACCTTGAATGCGTTCAACTTGAGTATTGACGGTCGTAGTGGTTTGCCAGTAGTCCTGGAGTCCATCAGGTTCCGGTAATGTTGAAGTTTGACCACCGGTTATAAAACCGACAATCGCACCGTTATCGTAGACAGGTACCATACCCGCAGTGCTCATGCCTATCGAACCCAACTCTTTTAGCCGCTGAATCCATTCGGCAATCGGAATAAATTGCCGCTCTGACGATGGATTCACCACTGGGCTATCAAGAAGCGGAGTATCGATCAGATCGACAGTGACACTGGAATCATCGGAACTGGCGGATTGCCGGTGGATTACAGTAGTATCTGCGACAGTATCCGTCAGTGCAAAATGTTGCAGCACAATCTCAGTTTCAAAAGCAGTCACCGATTCAGCACGATAGGTTGTATCGTCTATCCTCGTGTAAGAACCAAAATTTATGCCGTAGCGGTTGCTGAGCAAATCATTCGCCCATTGCGCACGTGCTGCATCCAAAAAATCCGCTTGCAACTTAGTAATATTGGTATCCGGCTCGGATACAGTGAGCCAATCAGCGACATTAACGGTTACACCGCTTTCCTCGTGAATCGTCCATACATGTGGCGACACAAAATAATCCTTCAACGTCAACGCCGCACCGCTGCCATGTAATGTCAGAATCAAATCGTCACCTACTCGTTCGTGCTGTAGATCGGCCAGTGTCGCGCCCGCGGTCAGTGCAATAATACTCATCCCATCTGCGATTTCTATAGCCACATCGTTTCCTGACGACAACCAGCCGAAAAGATAGGTGTCGGTACCATCGCCACCGGTCAATACATCATTTCCTGCGCCGCCGTCGAGTGTGTCATCGCCTGCATTACCTTCCATGCGGTCATCAGCGATGGTTCCCACTAATGTATCTTCATCCGATGTTCCACCAAGAATGCTCGCAGCGAGCGCGGTCATCTCGCTGGCATTCATCAATGAATTATCATTGAAACGTAATGCCGTAATATTCGGTCCTTGGGTAAACCAGTTCTCAAAAAAGATGCTGTCTTGCGTACCTTCAATACGCATCAGCAGGCTGCCATCGGCCAAAGCAAAAAAGCGCAGAGCATCAGCGGCGATACCAGCGCCTAGTTGAACTTCGTCGCCAACAGAATCTTCACTATCCGCTGTAGTAATCGTATCGGCGCCGTCTCCACGCTCGAAGATATAAATATCGGCACCTCCTCCTCCCGTATAGCGATCGGCGCCGCTACCACCTTGCAATGTATCATTGCCAATTTGTCCGAATAGCGCATCATTACCAATTCCACCGGTAATCAGATCGTCACCCGAACCACCCAGAAGATAGTCGTTACCGCCATAACCTTTTAGGGTATCGTTATGGATTCCACCCTGGATAAAATCAGCACCCGCACCGCCATAAGCTTGCATGATCGGCTGTTCTGAGTCACCTTCGATGGATGACAAATTCAAAACGGCTGCTTCATGCAAATTTTCGCTGATCCAGGTTTCCAAGTTCACTGAGTTGTTGCCATGATCAAACTGGATTTGCGCAGCCATACCATAAAGCGCATCTTGCAAATCAAGTACTCCGCCATTTCCCAGCGAGATGCGTAAAACACTGGAATCACTTAGCCATGTCACGCCCAATGGTGTATTCGATGGTAAAGCACTGGAGCCTGCCAAAGAACCTTGTACTTCACCACTCGATTTAGCCAATGCGCTTGCAGGCATACCGGTACTGCCGGCATCGGCTAGCATGATGGTATTGTTGCCTTCCAAGTCGTTGATGAGATCGCCTTCTTCTACGTCAATATAGGTGTCATCACCCGCTCCACCATATAGCTCATCATTACCGGCCCCACCGATAAGTGTATCTTTACCGCCGCCGCCAAATAGCCGATCGGCACCTGCGCCTCCATCCAAAAAATCATCACCTTGATAGGGCAACGGAATCCCACTATCATCGCCGACCAACACATCCTGGCCTGCATCACCTGCAAGATAGTCGGAACCTCCGCTGCCAGTCAGCGAGTCATTGCCATTTCCACCACTTAAATAATCGTTACCATGCAAGGATGCATCCAATCTTGACTGATGATTATCTCCTTGCATCACATCATCACCATCTTGTCCAAGGATGGTATCGTTACCCGCGTCGCCAAAAATCACATCGCTATCGGCACCGCCATCGATTGAATCGTTACCGCCTCCCGCATAGATCCAGTCTTTACCAGTACCGCTTGCGATAACGTCATCACCGCCCGCCACCATGGCAACCTCAGCGGGTGACACGTTAAAATTATAATTCCGGTTATACGTAGTAACGTTATCTTTAGTATCCGATGCATGCTTAACTTTCCAATCACGATCGACTATTCCCGCATCGCGATCTCCCTCAATTGTGTCGTTTCCACCCAAACCTATCAAAATATCTTTACCTGTACCGCCCATCAGAATGTCATCACCCGCATTACCAATAAGCGTATCGTTACCGACACTTCCATCAAGCAGATCACCTCTTTCACCACTTCCCTTTTGAGTATTGCTCAGCGTATAAGCTGCATCCAAGGTATATTCGGTTTCTGCGTAAAGCCTATCGTTGTTTATCTGTCCCCGGATGATGTCACTATCGGTACCACCCAGTATCACATCGTCTCCTGCGCCGCCGGATAGAATATCCTCGCCAGCACCACCTTCGATGCGATCCTTACCGTCCTTGCCTTCAACCTCATCATTACCACCGAGACTTCGAATATGATCATTCTCGGCACTGCCATACAAGAAATCTTCACGATCCGGCGCTTCTTCAGTACCGACGACAATGTTGTCGAACTCATCGTAATCAATCGGCTTCTCGGGTTTCAAATCACCTACGATAATTCGATCCAAGACAGGCGCGTCGACAGGGGCATTATCCCCGAGAGTGATACCCAATTTGCCATCACTCCAATTTTTTATCCGTACCCTGGCACTGCCGGAGGATCCGACAAAACTGACGAACAAATCATAGGTGCCATTATCTTGAGCAGCGCGGAGATAGACTAAATCGTTCTTTTGATCCATCCAGGTATCACCGATTTTTATCCAATCCTTGCCGTCAGTCACACCGCTTCTACCTTGCGCAATCACAGCACCGAATTGAATTGCCCCAATCCCATCGATATCAAGCACAGTGTCGGTGCCGTCGCCGGGGTTGACAATATATGTATCCGAACCCGCACCGCCCTCCAGATAGTCGTTACCTTCAAGGCCTTTCAACGTGTCGTCCCCGCCGCCGCCATATAAATGATCCTCAACAGCGGAAGCGGCAGGATTATCCGCGCGCTCGCCGCCAAAGAAATAACGCGGTGTATTACCGGATAATTCGCCTTGCGAAATCTTGTATCCCGAAGTTACATCTTCAAAATAATCATTGATGTTTTGATAGCTATGATTGCTTGAACTAAATGCGGTGGTAGAATCCAGAGGGTTTTTATCTTCGATATTGAACCAATTTTTTCGTATCAGCATCGTCATACGATCAACGAGGTATGCTGAAGTCAGCGTGCCCGTACCGCTATCCGGGTTAAAGAGATCCAATGCACCGTTTGCGTTGAAAGCGCCATAATCAACGCGCTCTCCTTCCAGAATAAAAGGATTAAGTGCAATCAGTGCAAAGCGAGTTGCCAAACCTTCCTGGTTGGTGCTTTCGATTTTGCTGATGATAGCGCTGGGGGATAATTCGGATAGCAGCGTCAACTGAATTTTGCCTGCCAATTCCTTAAATTGGTCACTCTTTTGTAATGCATAGAGATTTTCATAAAACTTGTCGCGATTGCCCGTTTCCGTCTTCTGATCTTCACTAAGCGCAATCTCACCAGCTGCGGGATCCTGAAGAATGACACGCAAAGCATCAAGGGCGGATTCAAGCATTTTACTGTTCGATGCCCCGATGATATCTTTAGTCGAACCAAAAGCATCGAATAGCTTGTTGAGCTGCTCCTGACTCAAGCCAGGCGCTAATTGTGAGTAAACTGAATAGATGGCTAAAGTATCGGTCAATACTTGCTGACTGTGATTACGTGCACCGGGAGGGTTGCTTATATCTGAAGCCATTTGGTCTTCAATGACGATATCAATTGGAGGAGCAACATCAAAACCTAATCCAGCAATTGGCTTGACACCCGTTACAGCTTCGATATTGCTGATTTTGGACTGATCGTATGCGGATGCAACTCCGAGAAAATCCAAAATCGCATGAAACATAGCAAAAGGACCGGAGTGGCCACCGACCCCAGGACTATTAAACAGATAAGCATGCGAAATGTGATCAGCCAAAACAGGTTCTGCAACAAGCCCTGCGGCCAAGAATCCACCCAAACTGTGGCCAGTCACGGTGAAGTTTTGCGGGAGTGTTCCGTTTCCAAGCCACTCGACAACCTTGCTCCGGAGACTGATATATTGCGGTTGTAGTGCTGTACTACCTAGCCATGTGATATCAATCAGATCCGTCAATAAATCCATTGGATCAGAAGCTTCAATGCCACGAATAGCAAGAAAAAATTTGTTATCAGCATCAGCAAGCACCGTTGCCGAGAGACCGGTGATATCGGTGTATTGCTCTACTATGCGATATTTCAGAATGAAAGCATCAGCTTGAATCTCAGAAAATTCTGCGGCTATTAATTTTTGTCTAGCTGGCTCCTGTGTGACAAAATCTCCGTATGCTGCTAAAGCTAACTCTGCTTGTTTAGAATATTCAGCTTGTTGATTCAAGATTTTTTCTCACTCCATAATAAATATTCGCTTTTTCATATCTACATCCGTTTCTTGAGGGCATATAAATGCGGGCATGTGCCAAGGGCCCGGTATACCACCACCACGTCTCATATAAACTGTGCTTTCTCCAAGCAATCTATTATCTGATTTGTGATATATCCAAGTGCGTAATTGCAGCAACTCCGGATTTCCCTTGATTAAATAACTTGTAGAGCCTTTGTAGTAATACTCATCTCCAGGTTCAGCCAACCATTTAACCGGTACCCGTATCTGCCCATACTGATCAAATCTCTCCGCCGGCAATTTCACCGTCTCATACACCCTGATTCCGCCATCAATTGCACAAAGCCGCTTTACTTCCCTATCCAATCTGTCTTTTTCAGTAAAAAAAGCGGCATAAACGATTAATGAAGCGAGCAAAAGTAAAATAATTTTTTTCATGCGGTGCATTTTTATCGATCAATGGTTAGATTTGTCGCCAGTATTTAATTCCACTACAATAGGTTTCGGTGAAAGCTGTGAATAACGGTTATTTTTCGACTATTCTTTACTTTGGATTTGTAATACCGGCGTACGAAATTGGAATGCATACCATACCAACGAGCAATTGTTCACAATCAGAGCTATTTTCTCCATCTGAAATCTGGCAACTACACATTTCTTTGCTCCGCCATCGACGCAGTGTGAGCATCACTAGCACATAGGCACAGCAAATGTCCAGATACAAGCTTTACGATATAAGTGTAAGAATTTTTAGCATTGTTTACAGTATTTGTATTTGAGAGAATACTGTAAATGAATATACACAAACGTACCTGATTGACCTTGTTGGATCGCCAGGAAATCTGGCGGCTTTATCAAACCCGGCTGTGGAAGGTAGTGCAGTTGGCGGAACGCTTCCACGTCAGCCGTCCAACGATTTATGACATACTGAAACGCGCGAGACTCTAGGAATTTACGCCGCGTAACAGTACCAACCAGCGATTCAAGACGTTGCAGTAAGGTCTTAAGCGCCTGGCCAAGGTCGAGCAAGCCAGGAACGGCTCAAGGGTGAAGCCAAGCGCTATAACAAATCTTATCCGGGCGAACTCGTTCACTTCGATACCAAACGGCTCCCTCTATTGAAAGGGCAATCCGCCAATGAACCTGGCGAGTATCTGTTTGTGGCCATTGA
>NZ_QRBZ01000004.1 GCF_009833085.1 Nitrosomonas oligotropha
GTATGTTCATCTACAGTATTCTCCTGAATACTGTAAACAACGCTAGAAATTCTTACAAATTAGCACTTGTGATTAACCAGAAGAGTGGCGATAAGATTGCAGATGAGTCGCTATTTTGGTAAAGATTCCGGTAAATGCCGCCAAAAATCCATGCGTTGGTGCAAAATACGCACAATCAAAATATGCGACTCTTTGGGGATGTAAAACACGATGTGGGATTGATACTCGAATCGCTTCAGGTTGGGCACAAGCTCGGTAGCACTGTGTTCTGGTTGTGGGTTTTTGACTAGTAACCCTAAAAAATTTACCATTCGAACTCGATTCACTATTATTCAGCGCTCCGTCTATGTCTCTCGATATTTCTTCTTTAACGAATGCAATTACGCGATTGGCGAAAGGTTGGGTGCGCTATCAATCCGATATCAGTGACGCGCTGATACGCGATGGCTTGGTTCAGCGCTTTAAAATTACTTACGAGCTTGCGCATAAAATGCTCAAGTGCTACCTGGAAGCATCGGCAGCCAATCCGGTGCAGTTTGACCAAGCCGATTTCCATTATTTGATTCGTTCTGCTAATGAGCAGGGTTTGTTGCTGGGAGATTGGCCGCAATGGCGGCGGTATCGCGATATGCGGGCAAAAACCAGCCATACCTACGATGAAGCCATCGCGCGCGAGGTGGTTGATGCGATTCCAGGTTTTTTGAAGGAAGCGCAATATCTGCATCAGCAATTAATGCAACGTTTGTCAAAATGAGTGGCCGGCCACCAATTGCCGTTTCCGAAGCCGATTGGCCGATCATACGAAACATTTTGCGTGTACAGGTTCCAAGCTATACCGTGTGGGCTTTCGGTTCGCGGGCTACCGGTCGTGCCAAGCCATATTCCGATCTGGATTTGGCGATCAACGGGGGAAAACCGCTTGGAATAGATTTGGCTGCACAATTGGCGGAAGCTTTCGCGGAATCGGATTTGCCGTACAAAGTGGATATCGTCGATTGGGCAGCGGCGAGCGAGAACTTCAGAAAAGTGATCGAACGCGATAGAGTGGTTGTGCAAACAGGCATGACTGTATAGTTCGAAACATTATAGTTGACTGCTTAGCTCGGAAAATTGCACGCGAAAATTTCATCTTTTTAGCTTACAATGCGCAACATGGTTTCACGTGAAACCAATCGATTAAAATCTTCTCGTATCACCTGAGTTACCAATCATCTAACACTATGAGCAATCACACGGATTTTGACATTATTGTTGTCGGCGGCGGGCATGCCGGAACGGAAGCTGCATTGGCGGCGGCGCGCATGGGGTGCAAGACGTTGTTGCTGACGCACAATATCGAAACTATCGGGCAGATGTCGTGCAATCCGTCGATCGGCGGCATCGGCAAGAGCCATTTGGTGAAGGAAATCGATGCGTTGGGTGGTGCGATGGGGTTGGCGGCGGATGAGGCGGGGATTCAGTTCCGCGTGTTGAATTCGAGCAAAGGTCCGGCGGTCAGGGCGACGCGTGCACAGGCCGACCGGGTATTGTATAAGCAAGCGATCCGCGGCCGGGTTGAAAACCAGCCTAATTTGTGGGTGATGCAGCAAGCAGTCGATGATTTGATCATCGAGCAGGATCGCGTGGTTGGCGTGGTGACGCAATTGCAGATCAAATTCCGTGCACGCGCGGTAATTTTGACCGTCGGCACGTTTCTGGCCGGGCTGGCGCATATCGGTAAAATCCATTTTAAAGCAGGCCGCGCGGGCGATCCACCAGCGTTGACATTGGCGCAACGGTTACGGGAAATGGAATTTCCCGCAGGACGGTTGAAAACCGGCACGCCGCCGCGCATCGACGGGCGCAGCATGGATTATTCTAAATTGCTGGAGCAACCCGGCGACCAACCGGCGCCGTTTTTCTCGCTGATCGATACCGGCATCCAACATCCGCGCCAGATTTCGTGTTGGATTACCCATACCAATAGCGATACGCACGACATTATCCGCGATGGCTTGGTCGATTCGCCGCTGTTTACCGGAAAAATCGAAGGTGTCGGGCCGCGCTACTGTCCATCGATCGAGGACAAAGTGGTGCGCTTTTCCGCGCGTGAATCGCATCAGATTTTTCTTGAACCGGAAGGTCTAGGCACGCATGAAATCTACCCGAACGGTATTTCAACCAGCTTATCGTTCGAGGTGCAGACGCAATTGATTCATTCCATCGTCGGATTGGAAAATGCGCATATCACACGCCCCGGTTATGCCATCGAGTACGATTATTTCGATCCCCGCAATTTGAAGCATACGCTCGAAACCAAAACCATCGAGCATCTGTTTTTCGCCGGGCAAATCAACGGCACCACCGGTTACGAAGAAGCCGCCGCGCAGGGGTTACTGGCCGGGATCAATGCCGCTTTGCAAGTACAGGGGCGGGATGCCTGGTCGCCGCAACGCCACGAAGCGTATTTGGGCGTGCTGGTCGACGACCTGATTACTTCCGGCGTCACCGAGCCTTACCGGATGTTCACCAGCCGCGCCGAATACCGCTTGCAATTGCGCGAAGACAATGCCGATTTGCGCTTGACCGAAACCGGCAGGAAGCTGGGGCTGATCGACGATCAGCGCTGGGAAGCGTTTTCCAATAAACAGGAAGCGATCATCAAGGAGCAGCAACGGCTCGATTCGATTCGCGTATTGCCCGGCACATTGCCGGAACAGGACGCTTTGCGTGTGCTCGGCAAAGGTATCGAGCGCGAATACACGCTTACCGAATTGCTGAAGCGCCCCGATGTCACGTATGAAACGTTAATGACGTTGCCCGGCGCGGGCGAACCGGTGGCGAGCGCGCAAGTCGCCGAGCAAGTTGAAATCCAAGCCAAATATCACGGTTATATCCAGCGTCAGCAGGAAGAAGTGTCGCGTCAGGCGCAGTATGAAAACACCTTGCTGCCGAAGGAGATCGATTATTGCGTGGTGAAAGGATTGTCCAACGAAGTGCAGCAAAAACTCAATCAGCACAAACCGGAAACCATCGGCCAGGCATCGCGTATTTCCGGCGTGACACCGGCGGCGATTTCGTTGCTGCTGGTGCATTTGAAACGCGGCTTTGCGGTCAATGACAAAAAACAAAGCGCATGAGCCTGCTGCCGCAGATTACGCGCAGCTTGCAAGCGCTGAATATAGACGTTATTGCGGCGCCGGAGCAGCTTGCTAAAAACATCGAGCATTATTTATCGCTGATCGAAAAATGGAACAAAGTCCATAACTTGACCGCGATCCGCAATCCGCATGACATGCTGACTCAGCATGTGGCGGATAGCTTGGCGGTATTGCCGCATATCCAGGGTCCGCACATTATCGATGTCGGTACCGGTGCGGGGCTGCCAGGCATACCGGTTGCGCTGGCAAGGCCGGATTGGCAAGTGACTTTGGTGGAAAGCAATCAGAAGAAAACCGCTTTTTTACAGCAGGTAAAAATCGAAATGGGGTTGCAGAATGTTGAAATCATGGCGCAGCGTATCGAGGATGTCCGTCCCGATGGGATGGTGAATACCGTCATTTCGCGCGCATTTTCCGAGCTCGGCGAATTCATCGCGTTAACGCGACACTTGGCCGGGGAAAATGCCGCCAACTGCCGCTGGGTTGCGATGAAAGCCAATTGCACGGAACAAGAACGCCAGCAAATCCGTGCGCCGTTTACGATTGAAAAGACGGTCACGCTGCATGTGCCTGGATTGGATGCCGCCCGGCAACTGATTATCATCCAACAGAACAGCTTTGATTCCGCGTCATGAATACAGGAGCTAAGCCCGTGACCAAAATTCTAGCCATTACCAATCAAAAAGGTGGTGTCGGCAAAACCACCACCAGCGTGAATCTGGCCGCAAGCTTGGCGGCTGCCGATAAATGCGTGCTGCTGATCGATCTCGATCCGCAAGGGAACGCCACGATGGGCAGCGGCACCAACAAGCAAACGCTGAAAACCACGATCTATCACGTGTTGCTCGGCCATACGGGAATACAGCAAGCGTTGGTGAGCAGTGCGCAAGGAAAATACGATTTGATTCCCGCAAACCGCGATCTGGCGGGCGCGGAAGTCGAAATGGTCGATTTTCCGCAGCGCGAAGCGCGGTTAAAGACCGCACTGGAAGAGATTCAGGACGAATACGATTATATTTTGATCGATTGTCCGCCCGCGCTGAACTTGCTGACGTTGAACGGTTTATGCGCCGCGCATGCGGTGATGATTCCGATGCAATGCGAATACTATGCGCTGGAAGGCTTGAGCGATCTGGTCAATACCATCAAGCGGGTGCGCAGCAGTTTCAATCCGGTGTTGCGCATCGAAGGGTTGCTGCGCACCATGTTCGATCCGCGCAATATTCTGGCGCAGCAGGTTTCCGATCAGTTGCAGAAGCATTTCGGCGACAAGGTCTACCGTACCGTGATACCGCGCAATGTGCGCCTGGCCGAAGCGCCCGGTTTTGGCTTGCCGGTGTTGTATCACGACGGGCAATCCAAGGGCGCGCAGGCTTACCTCGATTTAGCCAAGGAAATTCTTGCGGGTAATCCTGCTTGAAAGAAATAAGGAACCCAATGAAATGACAAAACAAAAAGGATTAGGGCGCGGGCTGGATGCTTTGTTGTCGGGCGATGGCAATATGGCGCTGGCGGAAGATTCGTTGCAGAATATCGAGATCGCTAAACTGCAACCCGGCAAATATCAACCCAGAACCAATATGGATCAAGTGGCTTTGGCGGAGCTAGCCGAATCGATCAAAGCGCAGGGTGTGATGCAGCCGATTCTGGTGCGGCCCATCAGTGATGATCGCTTTGAGATTATCGCCGGGGAACGCCGCTGGCGCGCCGCGCAATTGGCCGGATTGACCGAGGTGCCCGCGCTGATCCGTAAAGTTGCCGATGAATCGGCGCTGGCCATGTCGCTGATCGAAAATATTCAACGGGAAAACCTGAATCCATTGGAAGAAGCCATGGGGATTCAGCGCCTTATCAATGAATTCGGTATGACGCATCAAACGGCGGGTGAAGCGCTGGGCAATTCGCGCAGCACGATTTCCAACTTGCTGCGCCTGCTCAATTTGTCCGCGCCGGTACAGGAATTGATGATGCAAGGTAAAATCGATATGGGGCATGGACGCGCCCTGTTACCACTGGCGCCGGTGCAGCAGATTAAAATCGCCAATGTGATCGTGCAAAAACAGCTATCGGTACGCGAAACGGAAAGAATCGTCAACCAGATCGAACACCCGGCGCCGAAAAAAGTGCAGAAGCCCGACCGCGACCTGCTGCGGTTGCAAGAGAATGTCTCCGAGCGACTCGGTGCGCAGGTGGCGATCAAGCCGAAAAAGAACGGCCAGGGCAATATCGTGATCCACTATACCAGCTTGGATCAATTGGATGATATTCTCAGCAAATTCTAGAATGAGCGAATAAGGAAAATTATGGACGCAAGGTTATTGGATATTTTGGTGTGCCCGTTGTGCAAAGGGCCGCTGCTCTACAAAAAAGACGATAAGGAATTGATCTGCAAACCCGACCGGCTGGCATTCCAGATCAAGGACGGCATCCCGGTGATGCTGGAAGACGAAGCGCGCCGGATACCGGACGAAGTTGAAATAAAATAATAACGATGAATTCGAGTATCAAGCTTGAGCCGCGCGTGGCGGCTATTCTGGGGGCTTTGGTTGCCGATGCCGCGTCGCTGGGGTTGCATTGGCTCTACGATCCCGCGCGCATCGCGCAGATCGAAAAAAGCAAAGGGTTGGTTTTTCTGCAACCGGATGCCAGCGATTACGCCGGTGTCAGCGGCTACTTCGCGCATGGCAGGAAGCAAGCGGGCGATTCATCGGCTTATGGTGAATTGTGTTTGCTGATGCTGCGCCATATCGCACGGCACGGCGGTTTTTACCGCACGGATTATCAAGCCGAGTACCGCAGCTATTTCGGACCCGGAGGCGGGTATCACGGCTATATCGATTCTCCCACGCGGTTAACCCTGCAAACGCTGCTGCCGCTCAAGCCGGAAGATTTTCCACTGGAATCCGGCGCGGACGACGATCAGTTTGCCGCATTGGCGGCATTGCCGGCAATCGTGGCGGCCCATAATGAATCGCAAGATGCGCTTAAAGCGAAAATCGAGCAGGCGGTGCGGCTGACCAATAACAATGACACCGCCGTTGCGGCGGCACAGTACGCAGGCTGTGCGTTGCTGGCCATTTTGCAAGGTCAATCCATCGGTCAAGCGCTGAGCGATGCCTTATCCTGTGCTGGCGAAAAACTGGCGCCGCTGGTGGAAGAAGCATTGCAAACGGGAATGCTCGACAGCGCCGCAGCGGCCAAACGTTTCGGCTCGGCCTGCCATGTGCTGGAGGGCCTGCCGGTGATTGCGCATATCGCGCGCTATGCGCCCGATTACCGCACAGCGATTGAAGAAAATATCCGTGTCGGCGGCGATAGCTGCGGCCGTTCCATCATGCTCGGCGCGATCATGGCGGCTTATACCGCACAGCAAAACGGCCAGATAGCGTCGATTCCGCTTGAATGGGCTGCGCGCTATCATAAGCTGTCCATTGCGGCGGATGCTTGCGTTCAACTCCGGCATCAGTAGATAAATTCCCGCGGAATGGATATAATTTGCTGAATAATTAGTCTTTACAACAAAAAGCAGAAAACACTCTATCCATTCATCTCTTCACGATTGCCTGCGTTGTTAAATCACGAACCACAGTCTGTCTTAAATCCATTGCTGCCATTGCGCGCAGTTCAGATGAAATGACACTAAGAAACCCAATAATGCATTCGGCCTATTCGTCTTATTAGCCTTATCGATCACTTACAAATTTATTAAATTCTGGAGGAAAAATGAGTCACACGCTTTATGAAACCACCGTTCAGCGGGTACAACGCTGTGAATTGGCCGTTCCAGGTTCCAGCCCGGGCATGTTTGAGAAGGCGCTGAATAGCGGCGTAGACTTTGTTTTTCTCGATCTAGAAGATGCCGTCGCACCCGACGACAAGATCCAGGCGCGCAAAAACATCATTCAGGCACTTAACGATTTGGACTGGAAAGGCCATGGCATCACGGTTTCCGTGCGCATCAACGGCCTCGATACGCAGTATATGGTGCGCGACGTAGTGGATCTGGTGGAACAGGCCGGAAGCAAGATCGACACGCTGCTGATTCCCAAAGCCGGTGTGTATGCGGATATTTACATGGTACAAGCCATGGTTACCCAGCTCGAAATGCAGCAAGGGCTGAAAAACCGCATTGGTCTGGAAGCCTTGATCGAAACGGCGCTCGGTATGGCTAACGTGGAGGACATCGCGCGTAACGGTGCAACCGGACGATTGGAAGCATTGCACTTCGGCGTGGCCGATTATGCCGCCAGTAACCGCGCCAGAACCACCAATATCGGCGGTTTGAATCCGGATTATCCCGGCGATCAATGGCATTTTGCCATCAGCCGCATGATCGTCGCTTGTCGCGCATACGGTTTGCGCCCGATCGACGGGCCGTTCGGCGACATTAAGGATCCCGATGGTTATGTGCTGGCAGCTAAACGCGCTGCTGCATTGGGTTGCGAAGGCAAATGGGCGATTCATCCGACACAGATTCCGCTGGCTAACGATGTGTTCACACCGCCCGAGCGGGAAATTGAAAAAGCCAAACGTATTCTGGCCGCGCTTAAGGAAGCCGCCGCACAAGGCAAAGGCGCCGCTGCGCTGGATGGCCGCTTGATCGACGCCGCTTCGGAAAGAATGGCCAATAATGTGGTGAAAGTCGCGGAAGCGATTGCAGCAAAAAACGGTTAATGAATGAAGGCCGCGTAATGCGGCCTTTATCTTTAGAACCCGATAGTTTGAAATGATAAAAATTAGCGCATTAATGCGATTGTTGAGGAAATTGAAGTGAATATTCACGAATATCAAGCAAAAGAAATTCTGGCTGGATACGGCGTTAAAATTGCTGAAGGGGGTCTGGCCTATAGTGTGGTGGAAGCCGTGCAACGCGCACGGGAAATCGACGGTGATGTCTGGGTGGTGAAGGCGCAGATTCATTCCGGCGCGCGTGGTAAAGCGGGCGGTATCAAAGTGTGCAAAACACACGCGGAAGTTGAAAAAGCCGCGGAGGATCTGCTCGGTAAAAAGCTGGTGACGCACCAAACCGGCCCTGCCGGAAAAATCTGTTCCCGGCTCTACATTGAAGCGGGTACTAATATCGCCAAGGAAATGTACCTGTCGTTCATGATCGACCGTGTCAGCGAACGCGTCATCATGATTGGTTCCGCAGAAGGCGGTATGGAAATCGAAAAGCTGGCTGTGACCAATCCGGAAGCGATCATCAAAATTTATGTCGAGCCCGCAGTCGGATTGCAGGACTTTCAGGCGCGCAAAATGGCGTTCGCGCTGGGGATCGATCCGGCGCAACTAAATCACGCGGTGAAAACCATCAAAGGCTGTTATCGCGCGTTGCGCGATCTGGACGCCAACATTCTGGAAATCAACCCGCTGGTGATCACCGCGAATAACGACCTCATCGCGCTCGACGCGAAAATGGTGTTCGACGAAAACGCCCTATTCCGCCGCCACAAAATCGCCGAACTACGCGACAACACGCAAGTCGATCAACGCGAAGTCGCGGCTGGCGAAGCCGGGCTGAGCTATGTCGGTCTGGACGGCGACATCGGCTGTATGATCAACGGCGCCGGTTTGGCGATGGCGACGATGGATATGATCAAACTGGCGGGCGGCGAGCCTGCCAACTTCCTCGATGTTGGCGGCGGCGCATCCGCCGAGCGCACCGAGAAAGCATTCCGTCTGGTGCTGGCCGATGCCAATGTCAAAGCGATGCTGGTGAATATTTTCGCCGGTATCAACCGCTGTGACTGGATTGCCGAAGGCGTGGTGCAAGCCGTCAAAAACATCGACATGAAAATCCCGCTGGTGGTCCGTTTGTCCGGCACCAACGTAGAAGAAGGCCGCCGCATCATTGCCGACAGCGGCCTGCCGATCATCACCGCCGATACGTTAGCGGAAGCCGCCGAGAAAGTCGTCCGCGCCCGCAACGAAGTCGCCGCAAAAAAAGCCTAGGAGTATAAAGTGGCCATATTAATCAACGAAAAAACACGCATTATTGTGCAAGGTTTTACCGGCAGAATCGGTACTTTTCACGCGCAGGAAATGATCGACTACGGCTCCAACGTGGTCGGCGGTGTCACGCCCGGTAAAGGCGGACAAACGCATCTGGGGTTACCGGTGTTCAACACCGTCAAGGAAGCGGTCGAGCAAGCCGGCGCGGAAGCCAGCATCGTGTTTGTACCGCCCGCGTTTGCGGCGGATTCGATCATGGAAGCTGCCGATGCCGGGATCAAATACTGTGTCTCGATCACCGACGGTATCCCGACGCAAGACATGATGACGGTGAAAAACTTTCTGCGCCGTTTCCCGAAAGAAGAACGCATGCTGCTGACCGGCCCGAACTGCGCCGGAACCATCAGCCCAGGCCGTGCGATGCTCGGCATTATGCCCGGCCATATTTACATCCGTGGCAATATCGGCGTGGTTGGCCGTTCCGGCACGCTGGGTTATGAAGCCGCCGACCAAATGCGCGCACTTGGCATCGGCATTTCCACTTCGGTCGGCATCGGCGGCGACCCGATCCCCGGCAGCTCGCACCGCGACATTCTGGAACGGCTGGAGCAAGATCCCGAGACCAAAGTCGCACTCATGATCGGTGAAATCGGCGGTCCGCAAGAGGTCGAAGCCGGTAAATTCGCCAAGGAAAACATGAGTAAACCGCTGGTCGCTTACATTGCCGGACTCACCGCACCCGAAGGCCGCCGCATGGGCCACGCCGGCGCGATTATCTCCTCTGCAGGAGAAAGCGCCGCCGAAAAAGTCTCGATGCTGAAAGAACTCGGCGTCACGATTTGCCCGACCCCGTCGCTGATGGGACAAACGGTCGCGGAAGTGTTGGCGAAGTTGTAATTCTGTCATTGTAGTTGTAGTTAAAATAAAACCCGGCAAACTGGTGTTGCCGGGTTTTTTGTTTTAGTATGAATTCAAGTTCGATATCACAAAGATGAGATTAATTATGATAATAAGCAAATACATATTTTCTTACATTTTTTTCGCCATTCTAAGCATTAGCGGAAGTTCCCTGGCTGCAGGTTATACAATCATAGACCTTGGAGGTACAACGGCTAATGCTGTCAATTCTAGTGGTCAAGTCGTAGGAGATGAATATATTGCTATATCTGTTCTTAAAGCTTTTTTATATAGTAACGATAACAAACGGAATTTAGGTACTTTAGGTGATTTAATGAGTAGTGCTTCAGATATCAACGACAGTGGTCAGATCGTGGGGAATGTAACTACAATCACTGAAGATACTCGTGCTTTTTTGTACAGTAGCGGCAATATGCAACTTTTGGGTACTTTGGGTGGCGAATGGAGCAATGCTTCGAGCATTAATAATAATGGTCAAATCGTAGGAGCATCAGCCACAACCGGTAATGTCGGTTACCATGCATTTTTATACGAAAGTGGCAGAATGCAAGATCTCGGTACTTTAGGTGGAACGAATAGTATTGCTACGGGTATTAATTCAAATGGCCAGATTGTGGGATATTCACAAATAAGTGGCAATTCTGCTTATCACGCTTTCTTATATAGCGATGGTTACATGCAGGATCTGGGTACATTGGGTGGAAGAGATAGCTATGCCAGGTCAATTAATGATAGTGGTCAGATTGTAGGCTATTCGGTTATTGCAGCCGAAGAAAACCCGCCATACCATGCATTTACATATAGCAATGGCGTCATGCAAGATCTAGGCTTTTTAAATGATGGATCTTATAGTGCTGCTTTTGATATCAATAATAGTGGTCAAATTGTAGGATGGTCAAATATGCCATCGGAATGGGATGGAGGTGGAGGTCATGCACTATTATTTGATAATGGAAAGATGATTGATTTGTATGTGTTATCAGATGCAGAAGCATTGGGTTGGAAAACGCTTGATGCGCGAGGTATTAATGAGTTAGGGCAAATTGTAGGTTGGGGATACAGAGAAGATAATCCTGGTGACGTTGCTGAAATGCATGCATTTCTAATGAGCCCTGTACCAGAGCCTAATGCATATCTACTGATGTTATTTGGATTATCGATAATGCTGCTGTCGATTCGTCCTTATCAATATGGTGAGGCGCGATAATCTAAATTAATCAGCGTACCAGGTAGGTTGGGCTGCCGAAGAAAGCCCAACATCAATCAGCGGTAAAACAAAGGTATTGTTTCGTGACGATCAATGAATGTTGGGCTTCCTTTGTCAGCCCAACCTACAATTAGGGTCTGGTAGGATGTGCCGACTGTAAGGAGGCGCGTCAATCAAAAAACGTTTGAAAACAGGAAAACAAACGAAAGGCAGAATACCGGCGTGCGTATGTTCCTGGAGGTTCCTGGTTTTTTACGGTCAATCTTGCCGAACGCAAGACCAATCGGCTGTTAGTCGAAAAAATCGATTTACTGCGTAGCGCATTTGAATACACCAAGCAGCGCCACCTTTTTCGCATGGATGCCGTCGTTATTTTGCCGGATCACTTACAATGTATCTGGACGTTGCCGCAGGCCGATGCAGATTTTTCAACCCGATGGAATCTGCTGAAAGGTTACTTTTCCCGTCACATAGCCAAAGGAGAAAGAATTTCTGCCAGCCGGAAATCCCGCCGGGAAAGAGGAATATGGCAACGCCGATTCTGGGAGCATCTTTTACGTGACCAAAATGATTTTAACCGGCACGTCGATTATATTCATTGGAATCCTGTGAAACATGGCTGGGCAAAAAGCGTCGGTGATTGGCCTTATTCCAGTTTTCATCGTTATGTTGAACAAGGTGTTTATCCCGAGAATTGGGGGAATCACGCAGGTTATGATATCGAGGGGTTTGAATGATTTATCTGATGCGCCTCCTGCGGTCGGCACATCCTACCTGGCTTGCTATTAAATCTGTAGGTTTGTCATTGGAAACTCATTGGTAGTGGCTATGTGGCTATATCCTTGGAATAAATTAATCTTTTCCGTCTTGTTGGTAGCGAGTATTGCTCTCGCCGAGGAAAATACAAGTGATTGCCGGATTTCGGATGAAGAATTTGTTAGTCAGCTTTACACCATGAAGGATTGGGACACGATTTATAGTGTGTACAGAACCAATCTTCCGTGCATACCAGACGACGGAATGTATGCCGAGGGTTATTCGGATGTTATCGTCCGGGCATTTGCAACCCAATGGGAAGATATCAAGACTTTACATACTCTCGCATCACGCGACCCTGAATTTCGGGTTTTTGTTCTTCGGCATATCAATGCCACTACCGATCCCATAGAACTCAAACAAGCGTTATCGAATGCGGAAAGCAATTGTCCTGCGGGTATCAATAGTCTGTGTAAGGAGGTTGCGAAGCAAGCCGCTGCCGCTCTGGAGGAAATGTTGTGAGAAGATGCATGCTTCTCATTCCTTTGAATAAAAATACCCGGTTTCTCGTTCCGCAAGATCATCACACCCAACTATCCAGTTAGTAAAAACCGGTTACCTATTGGTAGTTTCCAGACTCTTGAAATTTATGGTTTGCAACACCAAATTTGCGTTGGATTTTTATAACAAACTCGAATTTTTTTAACCGCCGCTATGCTATTCTTGCGGCATTTTTTTAACGACATCAAAAAATATGGAACAAAAAGATAAACCTCGAAACACACCGTCGCAGAGAATTCCCGTCATTGCGCATTTTCTTTTTTTCACCCGCTGGTTGCAGTTGCCTTTGTATCTCGGGCTGGTGCTGGCACAGTGCGTGTATGTATTTCATTTCTGGGTTGAGCTGACCGATTTGATCGGTGCGGTGATGGGAAACAAAAATGCGTTGGAGCATATTCTCGATGTCGTCACAATCGAAGGCGCGACCCGGCCGGACCGGCTGACGGAAACCACCATTATGTTGGTAGTGTTGGGTTTGATCGATGTGGTGATGATTTCAAATCTGCTGATTATGGTCATCATCGGCGGGTATGAAACCTTCGTTTCGCGCATGAATCTGGAAGGACATCCGGATCAGCCGGAATGGCTGTCGCATGTCAACGCTTCCGTGTTGAAAGTCAAATTGGCCACGGCAATCATCGGGATTTCATCGATCCATCTGCTGAAAACGTTCATCAATGCCAGTGCATACGACGAAAAAACGCTGCTGGCGCAAACCGGTATTCACATGGCGTTCCTGCTTTCGGCCATCGCAATCGCTTACTGCGATCGCATTATTACGCAGACCAGCATGCAGTCGGGTGAACACTAATTCCAATCGTTGGTGGTTTCAGGCGACGGCTGCTGCATGGCTCAACATGGTCAGTACGCCTTGCAAAGCGGTAACTACCGCCTGGCGCCGGATGGATTCGCGGTCGCCGCTAAAATAATGCGTTTCCTGCTGCACTAAGCCATCCTGAGTGGCCCAGGCAAAGCACACCATGCCGACCGGTTTGGTGGCCGTGCCGCCGTCCGGTCCGGCGATTCCGGTAATCGATACACTGATCTGCGCATGGCTGCGGTTGAGTGCGCCGATGGCCATCTCCTGAGCGGTTTGCGGGGAAACCGCGCCATAGTGATCCAAGGTGGCTTGTTGTATGCCGAGCATTTCGCATTTGGCGGTGTTGCTGTAGGTGATATAGCCGCGCTCGTACCAGACCGAGCTGCCGGACACCGCCGTGACAGCCTGACCCACCCAGCCGCCGGTGCAGGATTCCGCAGTCACCAGCATCCAGCCGCGCTGAGCGAGGCATTTCCCAACGGCTATTGCCAAATCAAGTGCATTTTGATTTGTATCAGGAATTTTATGACTCCAATGATTAAGATGAACTAGATGCAGTAGGGTGTTTTGTTGTTTCAATTACCATGCATGGTATACCGCTCATATCATTATATTGGAATCTATTCTTACTTTTCTCACTGTTTTATTAATAGAAAACAGGAAATATGTCCGCTGATCATCGCGCAAGATGGCCCTTTATCGATGCTTTAAAAGCGATCTGCTGTTTATTGATCGTCGCGCATCACTTGGCCATTTACGGTCCTATACCGGATTTCGCTTATCCCTTGATTCCGGGATTAATCGATTGGTTGCGTGAAGACGGGAGAATCGCGGTGCAACTATTTTTTGTCATCGCGGGGTTTTTTGTCGCAGGAAAACTTGCACCGCAGGGTTTATCGCTTGTCTCAAATCCAATCGCGCTTATCCAGCAACGCTATGTACGCTTGATCATGCCTTATCTGGCGGCATTAACGCTTGCGATTGGCGCGGCCGCCTTGGCCAGAATTTGGATGCAGCATGAATCGATACCCGGTACACCCAATTTATTTCAACTGCTCGCGCATATTTTTTTGCTGCATGATCTGCTGAATCAGGAGGTTTTGTCGGCGGGTGTCTGGTATGTCGCCATCGATTTCCAATTATTTGCGCTGACAATTTTAGTATTGTGGGCTACCCGCCAAATCCAGAATCGATATGCAGCACTGAAAATGTTCAGCTTGATTTTAATTTCCGGTTTAACCATCGCTTCCTTGTTCTTTTTTAACCGCGATCGTTACTGGGATGAAACGGCTTTATATTTCTTTGGCGCTTATGGTCTGGGTATTCTGATTTATTGGGCATCGGCCAGCAAGCACCAGGTGTTCTGGTTTGCCGTGCTGATTGCGGTGATTATTGCCTCGCTGCTGTTGGATTTCCGTTCGCGCATTGCCGTTGCAGGCGCTGTTGCCTTGCTCCTGGGATTGGCGCAGTATTTCGATGTTTTGCGCAGCAAATACGTACCTGGTTTTCTGGCTTATCTTGGGCGTGCTTCCTATTCCATCTTTCTCATTCATTTCCCGGTACTGCTGATCATCAATGCCGCATTTTTCAGATTTATGCCGCATCAACCCGAAATTCAACTATGCGGTCTGTTATTGGCAATGTGTGTCAGTATCGGCGCCGGTATGGTACTGTTTAACTGGCTGGAAGCCCGGCCGGTAACCAGACGGATGCGTATCTTGCTGCCCGTGGGGTTCATGACATGCGGCTTATTGGCTATGCTCTAAGCAGCTAGAAACCGTGGATGATTGCACCTTGACGTTATTTTTCCAAACAGGGAAGATGCTAGCCGGATTTCCGGGTTTATAGGATCGATGTTTTTGATACGCACAAAGGATTAAACATGCGAAATTTTTTACTGGCAGTACTGATTTCAGTTATTCCGGTACCAGTATTGGCAAGTGATGTAGGAGTCACTATCAGCATCGGTCAACCCGGGTTTTATGGTCAAATCACGCTGGGCAATCAGTATCCGGTGCCGCAGTTGATTTATCCGAATCCTGTTTTGGCAATTCCTCCTGCTGTTGCTGTTCAACAGCAGCCGGTTTATCTGTACGTGCCGCCCGGCCATGCCAAACGCTGGGACAAATACTGCCATCGTTACAACGCCTGCTATCAACCGGTCTATTTTGTGCAACGGAACTGGTACAACGATGTTTATCTGCCGCATTATCAGAGCCAGCAGATATATTCAAACAGACAATACGATAATCCGGGCCGCCATGATGAGGGGCGCGATTCGGATCGTTACCGCGAACGCTACGGTGAATCACGCCGCTATCGGCAGGAAGATTCTCAAGACCGGCACGGTGACCGCGATCACCCGGGCCGGGGGGATCATAAGAATCGCGACAAGGACGATCACGGAAATCACGGCAAGAAAGATCATGATCGCGGGAATCAAAGGGATTAATGAAGCGTGAACACTTGCTCTAGCGTAAATGTTCATCCATAAAAGCACCCAAGGTTCTTTTCCACGCCGGTTGCATAAAAATGAAACCGGTATTGTGGCCGCCTTCCAACGGTAAAAATTGCTTCGGTTCCGGCGCTGCCTGAAACAACCGTTCGCCATGATGAAACGGAACGATGTCATCCTGCGGGCTGTGCGCGATGAAAACCGGACAGGATACCGATTGTAGCGATGCCTGCGTGTTGTATGCAAAGCGGCTGATCCACCGCACCGGCAGGAACGGATAAATTTCTCCGGCCAGTCCGGGAACCGAGGTAAAGGTTGAAGCCAACACCAGCAAACCGGGTTTCTCCCGGGCTGCCAGCCACGCTGCCACGGCACCGCCGAGCGATTCACCGAACAGGACGATCCGTTCAGGCGCAATCCCTTTGGCTGCCGTCAAATAATGCCAAGCCGCTTGCGCATCCAGATATGTGCCGGATTCCGACGGCGTGCCGCTGCTCTGGCCATAGCCGCGATAATCGAACAATAATGCGTTATACCCGAGCCGCTTGAACATGGTCAGGTAATTGATGCGATGGGAAATATTGCCGGCGTTGCCATGAAAGAACAATACCGTGCCTTTGGCATCCGGCACGGGCATCCACCAGCCATGCAAGGTTTCGCCGTCGCTGGTTGGGATGCTGACGGAGCTATAATCCAGCCCGACTGCGCCGGGGGTATTGCCGAGCTGTTTTTCCGGGAAATAAACCAGGCGGGATTGACCAACATACACCAGCAAAACAATCACTACATACGCGACAACCAGCGCGATCAGCAGATTGAGCAGCATACGCGGCATGACAAGTGCATTAAGGTTGCTGCAGATTGATCACGATATCCGCACCGAGCTTGCCGGTGGTAAATGCGGAATCGCTGAATCTGGGAAAACCGGCCGGTTGTTCAGGATTGTTCGATAGGCCAAAAGGTTCGAGCGGTAACAGATTCCAGTTCTTTTTCAGTTTCCGGTCGCCGTCCAAGTCCTGATAAACCGCCACGGCATAAGTACCGGCCCGGTCAAGATTGATGCAAGCGGTTTGCTGTCCTGCCGCTGCCGGAATGCGCACTTTGCGTTTGCGCCCTTTTTTGGAGAGAAAATGATCCGGATCATCGTACAGCTCGATGTTCAAAGCACCACCGGTGGTTACATTTTTTACCGTCACCCTGACCTGCGCGGTGCGTTTATTGCAAGCATCAGGCGCATCTTGCGGATTGATATTGAGTGTTCCGGCGGACTGGGATGGCGTAGCGATCAGAAAGCCCAGCGCGAGCATGAGCAGCGGACGAGCTAATTTTGCAGAAAATACAGGGATCAGGTTTTTCATTGCGTCAGAATAAGTGAGGGTTATCGAAGCGGGTTAATCGGATGCGGTTGCGCATGCACATTGCGCGAGCGTTTATTTCAATGAAAATTCAGCTTTGCTGCCTTTCTTTTGAGCGCCCTCGCCGGTTTCGTGGATACCGACGACAAAAATACGTTCGCTGGAAATTCCGCCATTCTCGACCAGCCAGTTGCGCGCAGCGGCTGCGCGGTTTTCCGCCAGTGTTTGCAAGTCGCTATCGGTAACGGTGAGATGGGTCAGAATGAGTTGTTCCATTTCAGCGCTGGGAAGGCTCTTGGCCAATCCGATGGCGTTCTTGGGTTTGTCGAAAGATTCTTTTTTGTAGGCAATTTCAAGATATTTGTTGTATTCCTGCGGAGTCAATTTGATATCCGTGATAGCGCCGCTGGCGATGCCCTTTTTGGTATCTTCGGCTAATTTCTGCGCTTTGACTTTGGTTTGCAACATGGCGAGCTTGAGCCCTTCGTGATCCGCATCCGGATCGACCTGACCGGAAATTTCCAGTTGCAGCGATGAGCGGTCTTTTAAAATCCCGGCCAAGGTTTCCAGGCGCTGAGCGGATTCGGTCTCGATATCGGCAAAACCGGGGGTAAAGGAAATCTCCGATAATTCCTCACCACCCTCAAACGCCGAGCCAAGCAATGCGAAAGGCGAGGTGATCGCCTTGGAGATCATGTTGATAAAGGCTGAAAAGACAATGTCGCCCAGATTGAAGTCGGGGTCGTCGATGGAACCCTTGAGCGGCAAATGAAGATTGATTTCACCGCGGCGATTTTTCAGCAGCGAGATGGCGAGATCGAGCGGAAGCGATACCGCATTCTCACTCTCGACTTTCTCACCGAGGGTGAATTGATCGAGAAAAATCTTATTATCCGCTGACAATGCGCCATTCTCGACCTGATAATTGACATCGGCCGATAGTTTTCCCTTCTCAATTTCATAGCCGATATATTTTCCCGAATAAGGGCTGAATGGCGGCAGATCGATCCCTTTGACCTGCGCAACGATATCCATCAGCAATTGGGCGCTGAACGGGTCGATGGTTCCTTGGATATGCAAAGGCGCGGTTTTGCTGACCATGCCGCGGATATCGACTTTTCCCGATTTGCCCGGATACAACGGGCCGACCTGGCCGGTAAGAGCAGTCAAATTGGCGCGGTAATTCGGCTTAATAAATCGGTCGTTGAAATCGATGTTGCCTTGTTGCAGGTAAATCTTGCCGATATGCACCGGTGTTTCGCTTTTTGGCACGGTTGCGCTGAGATCCTTGGATGCCGCTGCGGTAATCGAGGCGACCGGTTCCGACGGTTTTCCGGTTTGAATGATTTGTTTCAGATTGAGCGTGCCATCCGGCTGGATGATCATGCGCGCAAAGAAATCGCTCAAATACAGTGTGTTGATATCCACCAGCAGCGGATCATTGGTGAAGCTGAGGTGGCCGATTTCCAGTTTTTTCCAGCGCAGCAAATCATAGGCATTTTTGCTATCGAAGATATTGAAATTGCCTAGCTTTCCTTCACCGCTCAATTGAATTTTTAACGGATCGCCGCTGGCTTTGAAATTTCCCGCGAAAGAAATGTCGCCGCTGGTGAGCAGCGCGGTGAGTTTGTCGCCCAGCCAGCCTTGCAGCGATACCAGATCGACCGCATTGAGGTTCAGCAGCAAATCCGCCAATAGCGGCGACCAGGCCAGCGTGCCGCTGGCTTTGATGCTGCCGTGTTGGTTGACTTGTCCTTGTAACGTGAGTTGCAGCGGCTCTATGCCGTCGAGATCGATGTCTTCCAGCGCCAAATCGAGTGAATCGATCACCATCGGGGTGACTTTCGTCAGCGACAGATCTTCATAGCGCAGCTTGGCCGATTTGAATTGGATGCTTTTGATGTGCGGTACCCAAGGTTTAGCGGCAGAGGACTTTTTCTTGTTGCCGTTATCTACGTCCACGCGCGCGAGTTTCTGTTGCGATTCTTTTCCGGCCGTTTGGACTGTATTGGCAGGATGGGCGGGTTTTCTGCCCGGAATCGGAATCAGCACCCGCTCTACCGGCGCGCTTGCGGAGGATCCGGAAGACCCGGCAGATCCGGAAGATTCAAACAGCCGGGAAAGATCGAGATTTCCCTGCGCATCGCGGCGTAATGTCGTGTTCAATCCGTCCAATGTAATGGCGCCCAAGGCAATTTTTTGTGCCGCGGTATTGACGGTGATATCAGGAATAGCCAATTTGGCGAGCGATAACGCCGGTTCTTTTTCGCCATCGCGCGTCAGTGCGGCTTGATCGATATAGAGTTTTATCCGCGACGGTTGCTTTCCGGTCGGATCGGCTTTGCTCAGCGCGATATTCAAATGCTTCAAATGCGCCTGATAAGGCGCGGCTACGGCGCTGTTCTTAATAGCGAGCTGCCGCAGCGAGGTGGCGCCGGTCACTTCGATTTGCGGTTCTTTACCCGCTTCCTGAGTGAAAGAGAGATTCAGGTTACTGTCGTAAAAACCGGAGAGCAGACGAATTCCTTCCGGTAAAGTGACGTAGCGGTCAAAGCGGGTTAAATCTGCATTATCAAGCTTAAAAGTCAGCGTTGCTTCCTGAGTGGCGGCAAAAGGACGCAATTTACCGTCCAGTGACAGCAGCGCGCCGTTAATTTTCGCGCTGAAATGCGGCACTATCCAGTCGTTTTGTGTGCCGCCGGTATTGGCGACGATTGGGATGCCGAAGTTGATTTCGCTGATGCTGTGCTCGGCATTTTCGTGCCGATCAATAAATTCGACGCGCCCGCCTTGAATGGCGATATTACTGATTGAAAAAGGAATAGCGGTTTTATTTGCGGTATCTTCCTGCTCTGCCGGTTGCTTGAACCGTTCCAGCAAATCGGAGATATTCAACTGATCTTTGCTGTTCCGCACCAGACGCAGTTGCGGTTCGGACAGCGTGATGGACGAAACCACAGCGGCGCGTTGCTTGAGCGATTCCAAACTGAGACCGATGTGCAGCGTGTTGAAGGAAAAAAGCGCTGTGCCCGCTTCAGCGTTACCCGCTGTTTCGGCAATGCGGAAACCCTGTACGCTCAACTCGAGCGTGCGCGGTTTTAGTTCAATCGCCGCAACCGTTACCGGGCGTTGCAGAATTTCTGACAGGCGTAACTCAAGCTGGGATTTGGCATAGTCGGGCAACCAATAGGCGCCAAGTGCAGCTAACGCGGCGATCAGAACCGCAATCACGCCGAGGATGATGCCCAGCCGTTTGTATCGAATAACACGTTGCTGCGAGGTCGGAGTCATAGCGATGCCCTGTCAATTTCTACAGCGAGTTAGCGGAGTGTTCAAAACATTTTAGATGGATATGGTGTTGATGATATAAATTTCTAACCGGGGGTAAATTGAGCTGCATCAGAAACTGTTGCAGAATCAATCTGATCGCTCAATTTACGAAATTTACCCGAACCGGATAAGCGGCCTATGTTAATGATACGCGCCCGCTTTCAGACTGATGAGTTCGACATCGAATATCAAGGTTGCATCCGGAGGGATGACGTTGCCTGCGCCGCGTGAGCCATAAGCCATTGAGGATGGAATAATGAGCGTGCGCTGCCCGCCGACCTTCATGCCTTGAACGCCTTGATCCCAGCCTTTGATCACCCGTCCCGCGCCGAGCATGAAAGAAAAATATTCTTTACGATCGTAGGAGCTATCGAATTTTTTGCCTTTTTTGTCGGGCGCGCTTTCATCGTAGAGCCAGCCGGTATAATGCACGCTGACGGTTTTTCCGATTTCCGCTTCTTCGCCGGTGCCTACTTTGGTATCGATCTTTTGAAATGCGGGACCATCGGCCGCTGCCGCGTCCTTATTAGCGAAGACAGTCTGGGGCAGTAGTGTCAGTGCCAGCAGAACGAGACTTAAGTGAAACAGTGTTTTAATAGTACGCATGATTTCCTCGAGAATAAATAAAATCCGGCTAATTTTAGCAATTAACGCTTGCATATTATAACTGGTAACATCAATTCTTTTTATCACTGGCTGCTTGAATGGATCGTTTTCACCAGGGGTTGATCAAAGCGCATAGTGTGCAGTATTTTTACCGGTAACATTTTTTCTTTATGACATCTAATATGCACTTACCCGAACAACACGAAACCGGCCGCAATGAGCCGCCGCTAGCGGAGCAACAAGCAGCCGATTTATTATGCCTGCATGATTCGCCGGTAGTGCGCGCCATGTATCTGGGCGCTGGCTTTGTGGCGTTATTTCTGGCTGTGCTGGGGGCGATTTTGCCGGTATTGCCGACGACGCCGTTTGTGTTGCTGGCGGCGGCCTGTTTTGCACGTGGTTCCGAACACTTTCATCGCAAGTTGCTGGAAAACCGGATTGCCGGACCGATCATTCGTGAATGGACGCTCTATCGCAGCATTCCGCAGCGGGTTAAACGCTGGGTGTATTTTTTGATGACATTGTCATTTGGCAGTTCTATTCTGATCGTGCCTGAACTGTGGCAAAAAATGATGCTGCTTGTAATCGGCAGCATACTGGCCTTTTATATTTGGCGGATTCCGGTTCGAAAAGTCTGAATTGCAATCAACTAAGTTCTAAATTTAAGTTGTCAGTTCAAGAGTTAAATACTCGCCATCAATTTTCTTATGGATAATTTTCCTAAGGTTCTTTAATCATTATTCGCGTTAATACTAATCAATGATGTATTTATGGCATGCCGGTGTCATTTTGATCAATCGTGACTAACATTTAACAAAGAGTTTACATTCGCTTCACAATTGGGTTGCTCTCTCGATTTATAGTTACGTCTGAGTTCACGAAACATGGTCACTTTATTGAGGAAATCTCCGGCTTTGCCGGAGGTGCAACTATAGTGGGGGTATGCAATGAGAGTAAATGAGCCGGTTACCCAGCGGGATATGGGTATGAATAATGATTGTGTGATCATCTCGACAACCAATTTAAAAGGTGCGCTCACATCAGTCAATGAAGATTTTATCCGAATGAGTGGCTTCAGTTGGGAAGAACTCGAGAATAAAAATCACAATATTATCCGTCACCCCGATGTACCACCGGAAGCCTATGCGATGCTGTGGGATGCGCTGAAAGCAGGCGATCCGTGGATGGGTATGGTAAAAAACCGTCATAAAAGTGGTGATCACTACTGGGTTGACGCATTCGCCAGTCCGCAATATGAAGACGGCAAAATTATCGGCTACCAGTCAGTGCGGGTAAAACCGGAAAAGATTTGGGTTGACCGGGCTGAGGCTTTATATGCCAAAATAATGTCAAAAAAATCCGCTGATGACAAACGGCGTTCAAAGCTGGACGCAGTTAAATTAACTCGATTCCCAATCGGTTTATCCGCCAAAATCGCATTGGCCGTGACGGGTGTTTTTGCGCTGCTTTTCACCGGATTGGCGCTGGCTGAGCAAATTTCGTTACTTTTTGCTTTAGCAGGTTTTGCGGTTGGCAGCTTGATCAGTTTCACCGTGATTCACCAAATGTTGAGTCCACTCCGGGAACTTGCTGCAAAATCAGAGAAAATTGCCAACGATCCGGTAGCACGCTTTGTCTATACCGGTAGAACCGATGAGCTCGGTCAATTAGAATATGCACAGATATTCCAGACAGCGAAACTCCGTACTGCGATAGGTCGTGTCAAAGAATCGTCTGAAGTATTGGAAAATGCCGCTGCTGAAATTGCAGCGGGTAGCGTGGATCTGTCAGGCCGTACGGAAAATCAAGCCTCCAGCCTGGAAGAAACGGCATCCAGTATGGAAGAAATCACCTCAACCGTGCAGCAAAATGCTGAGAATGCGAAACAAGCCAATATTCTTGTGATGGAAGCGCGTAAGCAAGCTGAGAAAAGCGGCTCGGTGGTGTCAAGCACGATGCAAGCAATGTCGCAAATTAACGAAAGCAGCAAAAAAATTGCCGATATTACTAATGTTATTGATGAGATTGCCTTTCAGACCAATCTGCTGGCACTTAATGCGGCAGTTGAAGCGGCGCGTGCCGGGGAGCAAGGACGTGGTTTTGCAGTGGTGGCTAATGAAGTGCGCAGCTTGGCTGGCCGCAGTGCCGAATCGGCAAAACAAATCAAAGAGCTGATTAATGACAGTGTCGCCAAAGTGGAAAGCGGGGCCGAGCTGGTAGGTCAATCTGCAAATTCATTAAAAATGATTACTGAGAGCGTTAAGAAAATCTCCGATATCGTTGGCGAAATTTCTCAATCTTCTCAGGAACAAGCAAACGGGATCGAACAGATTAACCAAGCAATCTCACAAATTGATGAGGTGACGCAGCAGAATGGGCAATTAGTCGAGCAATTGTCATCGTCCAGCCGTGCGATGACTGGGAAAGTCAAAATGATCTCTGGTTTGGCGGATCAATTTAAGTAACAGAGCCAATAAGATTGGATTATCCAATGAGCCGGAATTGACGCGCTGCTGATTCCGGCTTTTTTGTTGATTACAGGGAAAATAACACCGCGTAGGATTTGACTGAGCGCCATAGCTCCTAAATCCAATCATCGTGGAATCCAAATTTTTGTCCGTAGCATCAGGATATACTGGGATCAAAGCGCGAAACAATCCATTTTAATGGTTACAATTTGCATTGATTATCAGCGCATCTTTTGTCCGCTCCGATATCAAAGTGCTAAAATATTTTCATGAGTGAAAAAGAAAAAATACAGGATTTTGACTTTGACCAGTGGTCCAGGATTGCTCGCGAGGAACCCGAGAAGTTTGAAGCCATGCGCCAGGACATGATCAATCAACTGATTGCGCAAGCACCGGCTCATCTCAAACCGCGCATGACAGGCCTGCAATGGCAAGTGGATCAAATTCGCAAGCAAGCCAGCAACCCGATGGCCGCCTGTTTGCAGATTTCGCAGAAAATGTGGGCCAATGTGCTTGGAGAAACCGGTTTGTTGAAAGCGCTCCAGGAGCCTAAAAAAATACTGCATGCTTTGGAACAAGCTCCTGCCGGTAAAGTCTTGTCGTTTGAACGGCCTAAATCCGGCAAGTAAATCCGCTTCAAGCTTCTTCAATAGGGGAAATTCAATGCGTACAACGCGCCGCGCTTTTTATCCTGTGCTGTTAATTGCAAGCTGCGTGCTATCGATTGGTCAGACTATGGCCATGGCCGGAGCTGACGAACGGCTGAGCACGCTGAACGATCAGAAAGTGGTGGCAGTAACTATCTATAACAGTGACTTAGCACTGGTAAAAGATGTGCGGAATGTTTCCTTGGCGAACGGTGATTTTAATCTGGCCTGGCGCGATGTCAGCGCGCTAATGCGGCCAGAAACCGCGTTGTTAAGGAGCGTCAGCAATCCGGGCAGCATTACAATTGCCGAGCAAAACTTCAATTTCGATTTGCTCACCCCGCAAAGCCTGCTGAATAAATACGTCGGTCAAACGGTATCGATCGTTAAAATCAATCCGGCTACCGGAGTTGAAAGCAAAGAGAGCGCATTGGTGCTGGCCGCTGCTGAAGGTGTGGTGCTCAAAATGGCCGATCGCATTGAAACCGGACTGCCGGGCCGTATCACCTTTGAGAATGTGCCTGGTAACCTGCGGGATCGTCCTACGCTGGTGATCGAGGGAACGCATCATGGCCACACGGCGCAAGCGTTGGAATTGAGTTATTTGACTAGCGGCCTGGCTTGGAAAGCGGACTATGTCGCTGAATTGAACGATGCGGATGATCAACTGGATTTGTCCGGCTGGGTAACGCTGACGAATACCAGTGGTACCCGTTATGTCAATGCGAAGCTGCAATTAGTGGCCGGTGATATCAACCGGGTGCAGCAAGAATTCGCTGCGCCGGTAGCGATGAGAGCCAAAATGGCGGCGGACAGCGTTGCTGAGCCGATGCGCCAGGAATCGCTCATGGAATATCATCTCTATAACCTGGATCGGTTAACGACGATTGCCGAGAATCAAACCAAGCAAGTCGCGCTACTGAATGTCTCCGGCGTGCCGGCCCGTAAAGAGCTGGTGCTGGCAGGCAGCGATTATTATTATGCTTCCGGTTATGGCGATCTGGGACAGAAACTGAAAGTGAGCGTATTCATGCAGTTTGATAATAAAGAATCGGCCCGGTTAGGCATGCCGCTGCCCAAAGGTATTTTACGTGCCTACAAACGCGATAAAGCCGGAAATGCCCAGTTCGTCGGTGAAGACCGCATCGATCACACACCAAAAAACGAGATCGTGCGGGTAAAGCTGGGGCAGTCGTTTGATGTCACGGCGGATAAAAAACAAACCGATTTCAAGCAATTGAGCACCGGGAACAATGGCATTAACCGTTTTGAAAGCGCTTACGAAATCACGCTCAAAAATGCCAAAAAGGAAATGGCTACAATTACGGTGCAAGAACCCATACCGGGTGACTGGAAAATAATCGAAGAAAGCCAACCGCACCATAAACCCGCCAGTAACACAGCTGTATGGCAAGTGGCTGTTCCCGCGGAAAGCGCAGTTACGCTGAAGTATCGCGTCCAAGTCAGATTCTAATTACGGATTTATAGCGGCTAAATTTTCCAGCGGTCAAGAATCATGTTGAAGCGGCTGTGTTTTCCTGTCGATTTGAAATAAAAGCCCGGATCAAAATCATACCCGTCACTCCTCCCGCCGCATCAATAAAGAAGTCACTCAGGAGCGCAGTCCGCCCTTCGATAAACAGTTGCGCGAATTCTGTGCCGCCAGCCAGCAGAAGAATAATCGTGATCGTTTGCAGGATGGGTGCTTTTTTCATCATCACGCTGAGGATCAGCCCGAATAGGAAAAAGAAGCCGAGATGCCAGACCTTGGATAAATCCCAGGGAATGATCGTTTTAAAAGATTCGCTGTCGGCGTCGATTTGAGTTTTGACTTCACTGGAGACCAGGTTTTTCATGTCACCCGGCAGGGTTGTTCCGGCAATGATGGCGATAAAAGCGGAAACCAGCAGGAAGCGAACGAGGATGTTTTTTTTGTCGATGAACAGAAATGAACCGGTAAACAGCAGGAAATATGCGCCCCAAGCCAACAGAATGATATCGCGAACCCATTTATAATCCGGATTTTCGTACACCGGATAAACATGAATATTCTTAATCTGCAGCGACCCGGTGGATTGGCTTAATTGTGCGATCAGCCCGATGCTTTGGATTCCGGGTGCGATGATGAAAGCCTTGCGGTAATTTTTCCAGTCATGGGTTCCTGTCAGGGCAACCGCCGCGTGAGGCAGATCCCAGCGGTCTTTTTTGCCATCATTTTGCGCCAATAGGAGCCGGGCGGAGTTCCAGGGTTTTATGCCTGCCTTCACATTAGCGCAGCGCATATCAGCGGATACTAATAACACAGTGCCGGGTTTTACCATTGGAAGATGCTGGAGCGCGCTGGCGCCGGTTTTGGCATCGCTGGAAAAAAGGTTTAAGCCATTTTCCGTAACCTCAACCCGGCTGCTTTCTGTGGTCCGGAACTTCCAATCGGCAGTCTGAAGCTCGGGACCGATTTGCACATATTGTTCAAATCTGGTGTGGGATATCAGGGTGGCAATGGCCAGTAGTATGAATAAAAAGCAATTTGTTTTGAACAAAGGCATACGTCAGTCCGCTGTGCGCAGACGGACAGAGAGATCCAGTCCACTTCCGTATTCAGGAAAAGAGATCAAACGCTTTTTCCTTCGTGTCGCCGGATCATTCCGTGCGGGCTTTGTTTCGCATCGCATGCCTTAAGATAAGGTGGTTTTAGCCATCAGCCGTTATCGATTTCTAAAAATACTGAACCATCAAGGTAATGTATCCAATGGCAAAAATAATGAAGACAATGACAATGAGTTTTTTCATCGCGTGAATTCCTTTCAGTCGAATATTGATTAATCATTTTTGTTCCGTGCTACCAGCGCATAAGTAAAACGCATCCCGGGCTTCGCCGTCAAGCGTCTGCTTTATTTTTGGCATGGGATGGCAGGAACGTAATGCTGAGCCAATCGTTTCGCGCCAGATTTCGCATTTGTCGTCAAAAGATAAACGGGCATTGGCCGGGCTGGTGGAAGGCAGGCGTGAGAGTTGGAGCAATCCTAGGTTTTGTGCGGGCATTACATACCGTTTAAAACAAACTTCCGCTGTTCCACCGTTAAAAAATATATGTGTGATGGCGCGGTGTGCGGAAAAAAAGGATTGGAAGTCATTGCTGATTTGCGTGCCGGTTTCAATCATCGAGTCCAGGCTGCCCGTCCGTTTGCACGATTGGAGCACATCCCACAGCGCGATCGGCGATGACCGCAGCGCGGCGATTTTTTCCTGATACGAGGCTTCCACATCGATGTGCAGCAATTGCGCCATGATCGGCCAAAAAGCGTTGCGGCGATGGGCGTAATATTGCTTGGCGGCTAATGACGCTTCGCCCGGCATGCTGCCGAGGATCAGAATTTTCGCTTGGTTCCCGGCGATGGGAGGAAAACTATAAACAGTCGGCATACCTTTGCGGTAGATTAGTCGACGTAATAATGCCGCACGGAATGACCTTGCTGATCCAGTTCGTATACCAGCGGGCGGCCGGTAGCCAATCGTGTTTTCATGACTTGCGCGGAGGTGAGGCGATCCAATAGCATTGTGACTATACGCAAGGTATTGCGATGGGAAACTATCAGGACACGCTTTCCGTGCTGAATGTGCGGCTGGATGGTTTCTTCCCAATAGGGCTTTACCCGCGCCAGGGTGTTTTGCATGCTTTCTCCCAGCGGCAGCTCGTTTTTATCGATACCGGCGTAACCGGGTTGATTACCGGGAAAGCGAGGATCGTGCGCGTCCAGATACGGCGGTGTTGCATCAAATTTGATTTGGCAGCCCAGAATGGGCCAGATACCGAACTTCTTGATGGCTGGCCAGCGTTCCATGCCTTCCAGCGCGCCGTAATGGCGTTCGTTTAAGCGCCAGCTTTCATGCACCGGTATATCCAGTTGCATGGCGGAGAGCACGATTCGTGCGGTGGTTTTGGCGCGTTGCAAGGAAGAGGTAAAACAGAGATCGAAGCTCAACCCCGTCTGCTTGAGCAAATAAGCGGCTTGTTCCGCTTCCTGCTCGCCCTTGGCGCTCAAAGGAACATCGCTCCAGCCGGTGAATTTTTTGTCGCGATTCCAAATGCTCTGGCCATGCCGCAGCAGGACAAGCTGAGTGATGTGCTGCTGCGAGTTTTCTACCGTTGGAATGGCTTTCAGCATTAACCGTTTTGTTGCGGTGATGTTTTGGCGGCTTCGGAGGATTCGTGCCAGATTTGTTTAAGCGCTGGCCATAAACCGCTGCGGATGGTTTTGATGTATTGCGAATTATCGGTCAGGTTGTTGACCAAGCGGCGCTGCGCTTTGCCGAGATTGTGATACGGCATGCTCATGAACAAATGGTGCGTGGCGTGAAAACGCAAACCGACCGGGGCCCAAAGCGGCGTGATCAGAACATTACCGGGAATATTGACCGAATCGAGGTATTGTTCGGCCAGTGTCATTTTGCGGTCGCCGGGATTGCGGTAGGCATGCGCCGCCAATGTGCGCAGCGAATTGAGAATGAACACGGCGACCGCGGTGAGGTACCATAATACCAGCACCGAATAAGGAAACACCCCCAATACAACCAGTGCAATGACGCTCGCGCCGAACAGGAAAGCGCCCAGCTCCTGCTGGCGCCAATTGAGATCGTTGCGGATTGCATCCGGCGCGCGCCGGTAGGTGGGATCGATGGTTAACGACGATGCGCGTTCCCACACAATTTTGCGCAGCGGCGGAATCAGGTAGGAAATTGGCGTCAACAGTACAAACCGCACTGCCAGCGCAATCGGAATCAAAAACGACAACAACACATAAAACACCATTTCCGCCGGTTTGCGCGTCGCAAACGGCAGATATTCGCCATCCGCGCTGGTGCCGTACACATCCGGTTTGTGATGGTCGTTATGCACGCCGTCGTAGGTGAACGACGGAATCATGAACGGAACGCCGCAAATAATGTTCCACACCAGACGGAAGTTTTGGAACGTACCTTTCTTTAAATGCGCCAGCTCATGCACGAAAATCGCCGAGCGGTACAAGGCCGGTACAGCGACGATGAATCCACCCAGTTGCCAGAGCGAGAAAAACGGTGAAAACAGCGCGGTAAAAAAAGCCGCCCAGCCCAACGTGATATGAAATAAAAAATCCGTCCAGTAAATCCAAGGATTCGGCGTCATCAGGTCGCGTACCAGATGATGCGCTTCGCGCAGTGGAAATTCTTTGACGTAGGGGGCTTTTTCTTCGGTCACGTGTCGTCTCGCTTTGTTTCGCTTAAGACCAGCAGGATTGAAGGTGATTCATAATGTGCTGATTGATCGCTGCATCGGTGGTATTGACTTGCCCCAGGTTCGGCATGGCGGGCCAGCCCGCGTCGATAAATTCCATCCCGGCAAACGGCTTGGGCTGCGCATAACGAGGAATCACATGAAAATGCACATCGGGATCGACCATCATCAGCATCAGATAATTGATTTTGTCATAGTGGAAAGCTTTCGCCAGCACCGATTCAATCTGCCCAGTGATGCTGTGCAGTTCCGCGAAGCTGGCCGGACTCAGTTGCGAGAAGGCCTGTGCCGGTTCATGCGCGGCCAGAACCAGCGCGCCCAGCGTCGCCTGGGCCGGACGCAGCATGACTGACCAGTATTGAAACGACCGGATAATTGTCTGCGGCGCGCCAAACTTGCGCATAGTGGCGTTCAGTTCGGGCCCGGTGGTGCTTGTCATGATGCGCTCTCGTCAAAGACGATACCGGCTCTGGCCAAATCCTCGATGAAATCGATTTCACACCAGCGAAATCCGTTGATCGGGCAGGAGTTCACCCAATGTTTCTTGGCCAGGCGATCGATAATCGACAAATACCACGATTTCAGCTCCGCCGGATGGCGCAACGCTTCTTCCACGGCTTGCCGGAATAGTGACACACCGTTGCCGCGAAAATAAATCAGCCCGATGGATTCCGCGTTGACCTCATGCGGCGGCACGATTTTGCTCACTTGCTGCACCCAGCCATCGGCATTCAGTTGCACTTTCATATCGTCGGCGTCGTAACTATTCTTAAAATCCACGCTCAGTGTAATGGGCGCGGATTGTGAATTCAAGACTTTGTCCAGCAACGCGGTTTCGATCACGGTATCGCCATTCAGTATCAAAAAATCGCTATCCATTTCGGTACGCGCAATCCAGCAGCTCGCCAGATTATCCGCCACCTCGTAAAAGGGATTGAACAGGATTTTGATCTTGGGATGATGGGCGTACCGTTGTTGCAGCAGCTCCTCGATCAGCGCTACCTGAAAGCCGGTAATAATGGTGATCTCTTCGACACCGGCCGCGAGCAAGGCGTCGATTTGCCAAGCCAGCACGGGTTTGCCAGCAACCGGCAACAGGCATTTCGGGGTGTTCTCGGTCAGCGGCAGTAAGCGCCGCCCCTGCCCTGCGCTCAGGATGATGGCTTTGACCGGCGGTGTGGTTTGATTCGTCATAAATGAATGGATTTTAAGCAGCTTGGTATACAAAGCGATAATAGCGACGCTGCATTGTAACCAAGTTTGGATTTAGCGAGGTGTTTTTAGAACGAGAGACTGTTGATCTGGCGCAATTCTGCAACAATGCGTTGCGTTGCGCGCAAAAAATCGTCCACTTGTTGCAGGGTGTTGTCACGGCCCAGACTGATGCGCACCGCGCAGCGCGCGAGCATCGGATCAATTTGCATAGCGGTGAGCACATGGCTTTGCCCCGGATTGACGCTGGAACACGCTGCCCCCGCGGCGACGGCAAAACCGGCTTTATCCAGTTTGACCACCAGCGTATCGCCCTCGATATCTGGCAAGGCAAAATAACAGGTATTCGGAATGCGCGCCGCCTGGTTGCCGAAAATCGTCGCGCCCATGCCAAGCAATCCTGTTTCCAGTTGCTCGCGCAGCCGGGCAGTATGTTGCGCGGTTTCCGTCAAGCGCACTCGCGCCAATTCGCATGCCACACCGAATCCCACAATCGCAGGCACATTCTCGGTGCCGGAACGCAAGCCGTTTTCATGTCCGCCACCATAAATCAAAGGTTTCAACAGCAAGCGCTTGTCGACGATCAACGCCGCTGCACCTTTTGGGCCATAAATCTTGTGCGCCGATAACGTCATCGCATGCACTTGCAGCGCGGCAAAATCCACCGGGATTTTGCCCAATCCTTGAATCGCGTCGGTGTGTATGTACGCGCCGTGCGAGCGCGCTAGCCCGGCAATCGCAGCGACATCCTGAATCACGCCGGTTTCGTTATTCGCCAGCATGACCGACACCACGCCCGGTTTATTCGCCTGCATTGCGGCTTCGGCGGCGGCCACATCGGCTTGCCCGTCCGGATTGATCGTTAGTTGATGTACTGTCCACGCGTCACAACTGCGCCGCGCAATCGCCTGCGCCGGTTTCAGCACGCACGGATGCTCAATCGCGCTGATGAACAGATTGCCCGGCTTCAAACTATCCACCGCGCCGCGAATGAACAGATTATTCGCCTCCGAGCCGCCACTGGTGAAAATCACCTGCACCGGCTGCACCCCGACCGCCTCTGCCACCTGCTTGCGTGCTTTATCGATCGCCCGCCGGGCATTGATGCCGTAGCTATGACGGCTAGACGCGTTGCCAAATTCCTGCTGGAAATACGGCAGCATGGCTTCCAGCACGGTGTCGTCGAGGCGGGTGGTGGCGTTGTGGTCGAAGTAGGTTGGTTCCATGAATCTCGTGGGCGGTTAATTGTAAAGACTGAATGATAAACCTTAAGAGTCTGTTACGACGAACGCGGATTGACCAAAACCACATGCGCCTGCTGAATATTTTCGCGAAACTGCGCTGGGATTTCATCCCAAACAAACAAATCGACCCGGAACGGCAGCTGACTTTCTTCCAATGCTTCTTTCAACGCGGCGACTGCCCGCTTCTGCTCCGCGGATGCAAAAACCGCCAAATCCAAATCGGATTGCGGGCGCGCCGTTCCTTTGATGCGTGAACCGTAAACCCAGACCGTCACGTCCAGCAGATAGTCATTCAGCAGATCGAGCAGGATTTTGCGCTGATCCGGCGTAATATCAATATCCTGCATTAGTGTTCTGTCTGCTTGCTGAGTAATTGGTAGAGCGCAGTAGCATCGCGAATAAAATCACCCATCAGCGACAAACATGCCTTGGCTTTTTCGCCGCTGTAATCGTGTGTGGTATGGGTGCGCGCTTCGGCGTAATCCAGCCATCGCTCAACAGCGGAAGGCAGCAAATTGTTTTCGGCAGCCAATCGAAAAATCGGCTTTGGACTGTTCGGCACTTCCGGAATACCCAATACCTCAACCAGGTAGCGTTTCAGCACTTTCCACAAGCAGTCATAACACACCTCAAAACGCTGAATCACCGACTCCGCGACCGCTTCCTGCATTAACTCCGGTAATGCAGGATCCAGCGATTGGTAATTCAGAAATTGCGCCTGCAAGTGATTGAGCGATTTCTGAAAGTATTGGTAGTCGATCATGGGCTATAAACCGGATGGAATGATGGATTATAAACGAATACCCAGAGGAAAGAAGATGATGGAAGAAAGGAAGCGGATTCAAGAAAGTAAGTGGTAAATTTCTCACCACAAAACAGCTGCTTTTCTAAATACGGCAATTAAAAATGCTGCTTGTTGAATAGTTTTGAATGTTTGTGTGCGCACAATTCAAGATCCGATTTCGGTAGTAATATTTTCTTGTTGGTTATTCCTCCGCACGTTCAAGAATTCCACAAAGAGCTGATGACCATTTGATAGCATCGTATGCGGTTTGGCGAAGTGCGGGCTTAGAGCCATGCGTATCACCCATTGTCCGGCGTAGTATTTGGAGTGCTTGCGCCGCATGATTACTAGCCTTTCTCATTTCACATATCAATTCATTGACATCATTTTGCTTCATTCCAATTTGCTCAAACTCCTGAGTCATATTTTCAAAAACTTTTTGTCGTTGAAGTGCGGTATTCACCTTTGTTTGGAATGACGACTTGCCTGGATCGCCGAGATCATGTGTTTTATAAATATCTTGTGTAACTGAGTCTACGGCTCCACAGGCAGAAGTTATTGCTCCACTATAGTCTCCATCAAGAAGACGGGACATTGCTCGAGCTAACTCTGTCGCTGCGGATAGAGGTATGAATCTGGACTCGCGGGCGTCCAGTGCAGCTACGGGAACGAAAGTGCCATATAGGTATTGAAATCCATGTCGACTCAATATGTCTTGCACATTAGAATCGACCTCATCATCACGACCGATGAGTCGTTCCGCCAAAATACGCAATGCCACTTCTTGTTGATCTTCATGCATTTGACCATATAGCCGATCAATAATCGGCATTACTTCGGCTCTGCTACCGAGGCCGCTTCGGGCTTCGGCCTTTGCGGTAATCTGCGAAACATCAAAACCAGCAGCAGCTACTGTATTCCGAATATCCTGAACGGAAGACTTATTTAGCTCCGATCGGAGTGCACCATATAAACGAGTTCTGTCTTGTAATGATAGTGGCATGTTTGTCCTATTTGAGCGTCGACGGCAAGTTGGGTGCCGCCAAGAATTACTTTCGTTCTTTCGTTAAAGATGCGGTAATCAGCAATGTGCTGTCGTTTGCCATCGAACTGGAATCACACGCCAGGCGTAGAGCGATTTTGAGGTTACCTGGTTGAGTGTAACTTCATGATTGGAATGCGTCAATTTAACAAGAGACTCAGAATTTCAATACGCCACCGGCAGCGGATCCAAGCTGCGCCATAAGTACCAGGTTGCGACCGAGCGCCAGGGCTGCCATGGCTTGGCGAGTTCGAGCATGGTTTTTTTGTCGACCGGTTGTTTGTCAAGGTAGTGCAGGCTCATTGCGCGTTGCAGGCCGATGTCGTCCAGCGGCAGCACATCCGGACGGTGCAGGTGGAAAATCAGGAACATTTCCGCCGTCCAGCGGCCGATGCCTTTGACCTGAATCAGTTGTTTGATGATGCTTTCATCGTCCAGACCTTCCCACGCCGTTTCATTCAAATCCCCTTCGCGGAAGTGCCGCGATAAATCGTGCAGATAGATGACTTTTCTCGCGGACAATCCGCACGCTCTCAGTAATTCCTGCCCGGCTGCGGCGATGGTATGCGGTGAAATCTCCGGAATCGCGCCGATCACTTTTTGCCAGACGCTTTCGGCGGCTTTGACGGAGATTTGCTGTCCGACGATGGAGCGCGCCAGCGTGGTGAATGCGCAGCCGCGCGAGACCAGCGTGGCATCGGGAAACTGTCCGATCAATTGTTGCATGACGGGATCGCATGCCGCCAATTCTTGTGTGGCTTGGGTCCAGTATTGGGGTGTCATTGCGATGTCAAAGTGGGAAATTAAAGCCGTGCAGTGTGCAGTTTTTTACCGGCGTAAACAAGCCTGCCAGCAGTCATTTCTTCAGCAGAATTGACAGTTCACATTTCATTTTTCTTCTATCTATCTTATTTATTTGAACATTTTGCTGCCTATCCGATGGCAATCCGCATCACGTTTAAGTCTTTGTCATATAACTATAAAAACCCAATTACTTGCTTGACTAACAGGGATTTTTTGATTAAAGTGGGAAGTGGTGGGAAAATGTGGGAAAATTTGGTGAGTCTCGATGGATTTTCCTTTAATTTGAGGAGACAGCATGTTTCGTGGCGTCACGCAACTTAGTCTTGATGCAAAAGGTAGGCTTGCGATACCCGCAAGATACCGTAGCGAGCTGATGTCTACCTGCTCAGGGCATTTGATCGTCACTGTCGATCCTTCAAAGTGTTTATTGATTTATCCTCAGCCAGCCTGGGAACCGATAGAACAAAAACTCAATAATCTTTCTAGTTTTGATTCGAAGACCCGCAATTTGCAGCGGCTGCTGGTGGGTAATGCCAGTGATGTCGAGATGGATGCTGCTGGCCGCATTTTGCTGCCGCCGCCGCTGCGCCTTTTTGCCAGTTTATCCAAGGATGTGGTTTTGGTTGGCCAGGGGGCTAAGTTTGAGTTGTGGGATGAAGTGCAATGGAATTTACAAATTGAAGATGCGCTGGCTTTCAAGGATGGCGATATGCCGCCTGAGCTGGATGGCTTTTCATTGTAAGTGAAGCGGTAACAGCGATTCATGCACATTTCGGTGTTGTTGCACGAGGCGGTCGATGCATTGGCGATCAAACCGGAAGGCGTGTATGTAGACGCAACGTTTGGGCGCGGTGGTCATAGCCGGTTGATTTTGTCGCGATTGGGTGAGCATGGCCGGTTAATCGCCCTGGATAGAGATCCGGTTGCGGTGAAGTCGGGTGAAGCGATTGAGGACAAAAGGTTTTGTATCCGGCACGGCAGTTTCTCGCAATTGCGGCAGATCGTGCAAGAGCTGGGAATCGCCAAAATAGACGGTGTCTTGCTCGATTTGGGCGTGTCGTCGCCGCAGCTGGAAGAAATTTCACGCGGTTTCAGCTTCCGCGCCGATGGGCCGCTCGATATGCGCATGGATACAACGAAGGGCCAAACAGCAGCGGAGTGGCTGGCGACAGCCACGGAAGATCAACTGGGATGGGTGATCAAGGAATATGGCGAAGAACGGTTTGCTCGGCAGATTGCAAGAGCGATTATTGTGGCAAGAGCGCGGCAGCCTATTGTTACCACATCACAACTTGCCGAGATTGTCGCAGCGGTTTTGCGTTCGCGGCAGCGCCAGCGGGAAATTATCCGGCATCCGGCGACGCGCACTTTTCAGGCGATACGGATCTATCTCAACCAGGAGCTTGAGGAATTGTCGCTCGTTTTGCCGCAGTGTGTGGAGTTGCTGAATCCGGGCGGAAGGTTGGTGGTGATCAGTTTTCACTCTTTGGAGGATCGCATGGTCAAACTATTTATGCGCAAGGCTTCCAGCATGGACGAACTGCCTCGCGGCGTGCCGCTGCAAGAAAAGGATCTGCTGCGGTTCAGTAATCAAACGCTGCGTGTGATCGGCCGGGCAGTGCGTCCGGGAGAACAGGAAGTGGCGGACAATGCGCGCGCTAGGAGTGCGGTGATGCGTGTGGCTGAAAGAGTAACCATAAACGGGTAACAGAATGTTCAAACTGAACATTTTTCTGGTTTTTATATTGATCGCGAGCGCGCTGGGCGTGGTGACCTCGCAGCACATGGTGCGCAAACTGTTTATGGCGCTGGAAAATGAAAAAGGAATCGAGCGCAAGCTGGATGTGGAATGGGGAAGATTGCAACTGGAACAAAGCACATTAATCATGCACGGGCGGATCGAGCAGATTGCGAAAGAGCGGTTGAATATGACAGTGCCCGCCGCTTCCAGCATACAAATTGTATCCATTAACGATGCAGAAAACCGCTTGAACACGGAAGGGTTAAAACCATGATCAAACCCGAAGTACGGCAAATCAAACTATCAGCGTGGCGCTCACGGCTGTTGTTTGGTTTCCTGGCGCTCGGTTTGATTGCTTTGGCGGGACGTGCGGCTTACTTGCAGGGAATGAATCATGATTTTCTTCAGGAAAAAGGAGAATCGCGCTACAGCCGCATAGTGGAAATGAACGCCGACCGCGGCATGATTACCGACCGCAATGGCCATATTCTGGCGATCAGTTCGCCGGTCGCTTCTGTTTATGCCGATCCGAAAGTGATCGATATCAAGCCGGAGCAATTGAAGCAATTAGCCGGTTTGCTCGAAATGGACAGCGCCGAGATCGATGCCCGCATCAAACGGGAAAACAGCCGGTTTGTTTATTTGAAACGGCAAGTGGTGCCGGATATCGCCGAAAAGATCATGAAGTTGAAGATCAAAGGCATCTATTTCGCCAGCGAATCCAAACGCTACTATCCCGAAAGTGAATATGCAGCGCATGTGCTCGGTTTTACCGATATCAACGACGAAGGTCAGGAAGGCGTGGAGCGCGGCTGGCAAGATACGCTCGCGGGCGAGTTGGGACGGCGCCGTGTACTTAAGGATAACAAAGGACAGATCATCGAGGATGTGGAAAACATCCGTCCGCCCAAACCGGGCGCGGATTTGGTGTTATCCATCGATAGAAGAATCCAGTATCGCGCCCATGCGGAATTAAAAGAAGCGGTGCTGGCCAATAACGCCAAGGCGGGCAGCATCGTTGTACTGGACGCGCAAACCGGTGAGATTCTGGCCTTGACCAATTTACCGGCGTACAACCCGAACAGACGATCATCGATTACCAATGAACGGCTGCGTAACCGCGCGCTGATCGATACGTTCGAGCCGGGTTCGACGTTAAAACCGTTTACCGTGGCGATTGCGATGGAAATCGGCAAAGTCAATGCCAATACGGTACTGCAAACCGCGCCGGGCATGTGGCAAGTGGGCAGAAAAACCATCCGCGATGTCAGCAACAAAGGCGAATTGACCGTCGCGCAAATCATTCAGCAGTCGAGCAACGTCGGAACGGCAAAAATTGCGTTGTCGCTCGAATCGCAAACGATGTGGGAGATGTTTAACCGCTCCGGATTCGGCACGCTGACGAAATCGGGTTTCCCCGGTGAAGCCAGCGGTATATTGCGGCCTTACAACAAATGGCGTCCGATCGAACAAGCCACCATGTCGTACGGTCACGGTATATCGACCAGTTTGATGCAATTGGCTCGTGCTTACACGATTTTTGCCAGCGGCGGCGAATTAAAGCCGATCTCGCTCTTGAAACAAAACATGCCGGTGATGGGGCAGCGCGTCATCTCGCGCGATACCGCGCAGGCGATGAACCGCATGCTGGAGATGGCTACCAAACCGGGTGGCACAGCGCCGCTGGCGCAGATCAGCGGCTACCGCGTGGCCGGTAAAACGGGTACGGCGCATAAACTGATCGATGGTCAATATGCCAATAAGCGCTATATCTCCACGTTTGTGGGGTATGCGCCAGCATCGAATCCGCGCCTGATCATCGCCGTGATGATCGATGAGCCTTCCGCTGGAAAATATTTCGGCGGCGCGGTGGCAGCGCCGGTTTTCAGTAAAGTCATGTCCGGTGCTTTACGCATCCTGAATATTCCGCCCGATGCACCGGCCAATAATGTCGTTACCTTTACCGCGACCCCTGAAATGGGTGACGAAGGATGACTGCGATGACGATGAAGAAAAAAACATCCCAGTTGTTTGATTATCATCGGTTGGATGAGCTGGGTGTTGCGGTTAAAAATCTGGTCACGGACAGCCGCCAGATACAGCCCGGCGATACATTCCTTGCCTATGCCGGTGATATCACCGATGGGCGCAAATTTATCCCGCAAGCCATTGCTGCGGGCGCCAATGCGGTTTTGTGGGATCCGCAGAATTTCACGTGGAACCCCGAATGGCGGATCCCGGCGTTGGCAATCGATGGGTTGAAAGCTAAAGCGGGACTGATTGCCAGCCACGTCTATGATCAGCCGTCGGAGAAATTATGGATGGTCGGCATTACCGGCACCAACGGCAAAACATCGTGCAGTCACTGGTATGCGCAAGCCATGACCAGCCTGGGTAAAAAAACAGCGGTGCTGGGAACATTGGGAAATGGTTTTTGCGGCGCGTTGGAAGCGGCGGAGAATACAACGCCTGATGCCGCGGTGCTGCAACGTTCGCTGGCGCGATTTGTTGACCAGGGCGCGCATGGCGTGGCGATGGAAGTATCCTCGCACGGCCTGGTGCAGGGACGGGTTAACGGCACCACATTTGCGATTGCCGTGCTGACCAATGTATCGCGCGACCACTTGGATTATCACCCGGATATGGATGCCTACGCCGCAGCCAAGGCGCGTCTGTTTTTCTGGCCCGGATTACGCTATGCGGTGGTCAACATGGACGATGTGCTGGGGGTCGAGTTATCGCGGCAGCTGGCCAGCAAATCCACCACCTTCATCGGTTATGGATTTCACTATCCGGAAGAACGCTATGCAAGGCAATTCAAAATGGTCTACGGATCCAATTTAAAAGTTGATCTGCATGGACTGGAGTTTGATATTGAATTTGAGGATAATCGCGAACATTTGAGAATTGGTTTGCTGGGTAAATTTAACGCATCGAACTTGCTGGCTGTCGTGGCGGCAATGCTGGCAAGCGGAATCCGGTTGCCGGACGCGGTCCGGGCGCTGCACAGTGTGCAATCCATTCCGGGCCGGATGGAAAAATACGAAGGGATTGACCAGCCGATTGTTATCGTCGATTACGCCCATACCCCGGATGCGCTGGAAAAAGTGCTGTGCACGTCACGTGAGCTGTTGCGCAGCGCGCAATCGAAAAAGCGGACATCCGGCCGGAATGCGCGGTTGTTCTGCGTGGTCGGTTGCGGCGGTGACCGCGATAAAGGCAAACGTGCAATGGTGGGCGAGGTTGCCACCCGATTGGCGGATGAAGTCATTTTTACCAGCGATAATCCGCGTACGGAAGATCCTTTGAGCATTATTAAAGACATCACAGCAGGTGCGGGCGCGGACAATTACCAGGTTGAAAGCGACCGGGCGCTGGCCATTTATCAGGCAATCGCCAATGCACAGCGCAACGACATCGTGCTGATCGCAGGTAAAGGCCATGAAAAGTATCAGGAAATACAGGGCCGGAAAATTCCTTTCAGCGATGCCGACATTGTGCAGCAGGTGCTGAAAGATTTGGCCAGGAAAGTGCGGGTGCAATCATGATGACGATCCGGGAAGCGGCGCAAGTATTGCAGGCCGGATGGAATGGGCAAGACGGATTATTCACCGGAGTGAGCACGGATAGCCGCACGCTCAAGCCGGGCGATTTATTTGTGGCGTTAACCGGCGAAAGATTCGATGGCAGTGAATTCGTCGCGAGCGCCAAGGAAAATGGCGCCGCCGCCGCGCTGGTGCCGCAATCGGCCGGTGAAAATACTTTATCCGCTGGGATTCCAGTGCTGCACGTGCAGGACACGCGCTTAAGCCTGGGGCAACTGGCCGCGTATTGGCGCAACCGCTTTACGCTGCCGCTCATCGCCGTGACCGGCAGCAACGGCAAGACCACGGTCAAGGAAATGATCGCCGCGATATTGCGTCAAGCAACCGCAGGCGGTGAAGTCACCACGGCTGCGCCAGCCGAGCAAATTCTGGCCACCGAAGGAAATCTGAATAACGATATCGGCGTGCCGCTGATGTTGCTGCGTTTACGGCCACAGCATCGCTATGCAGTGATTGAGATGGGTATGAATCATGTTGGCGAGATCGGTTACCTGACTCAGCTGGCAAAACCGGGCATTGCCATCATTACCAATGCCGGCGCCGCGCATATTGAAGGCTTGGGTTCCGTTGAAACGGTTGCGCGCGCCAAGGCAGAGATATTTACCGGATTGGATCAGCAGGGAACGGCGGTGATCAATGCGGACGATCGCTTTGCTGCTTTGTGGCGGGAATGCGCCGGTGCACGCAAGATTGCCGATTTTGGTTTGCGCGAAAAAGCGCTGGTGAGTGCCGAGTATCAGGCAGACCGGTTGAGCAACAGGATTCAGTTGAAATTGCCGGATGGCATTGTGGAAGTGAAGTTACAAGCACCCGGTGTGCACAACGTCTATAACGCTTTGGCAGCAGCGGCAGCGGCTGTCGCAGCGGGTGTCGGGAAAGCATCGATCGCCGCTGGACTCGAATCGTTCCAGGGCGTGAGAGGACGGTTGCAGAAAAAATCCGGTTTGCACCATGCCCTGTTGATTGACGATACCTACAACGCCAATCCCGAATCCGTGCGCGCCGCTCTCGCGGTCTTGGCTGCTACGACGGGGAAAAAAATACTGGTGCTCGGCGACATGGGCGAATTGGGTAAGTCCGCCATTGATCTGCATCGCACGATCGGGCGCGATGCGCGCAATGCCGGGCTGGATCAATTATTCACACTGGGTGAGTTGAGCGCTTACGCCACAGAAGCATTCGGCAAGGGCGCGCGGCATTTCAACGATATCGACGAACTGCTGCATGCGACCGAAAGCTTGCTGGCGGATGATGTGACTTTGCTGGTGAAAGGATCGCGCTTTATGCGCATGGAGCGGGTAGTGCGGCAACTGGAGCAGCCGAGGGAGCCGTCATGCTGCTGACACTTTCACAATGGCTGGCGCAGGACATCCGCGCATTCAATGTATTCAGTTATATTACGCTCCGCACGGTGATGGCTACGCTGACTGCCCTGGTCATTTCCTTCATCATCGGCCCGATGATGATCCGTAAACTGACGGCTTACAAAATCGGACAATCGGTGCGTGACGACGGTCCGCAAACGCATTTGGTCAAGGTCGGTACACCCACCATGGGCGGCGCTTTGATACTGATGTCGATCGTATTGACGACTCTCTTATGGTCGGATCTGAACAATCGCTATGTCTGGGTGGTGCTCGCGACCACGCTGGGATTCGGCGTGATCGGCTGGGTCGATGATTACCGCAAAGTGGTTTACCGCAATCCGAAAGGATTGTCCGCGCGCGCTAAATTTTTCTGGCAATCGCTGATTGCGCTGATCGTTGCGCTGTATTTGGTTTCCATCGCGGAAATCCCGGCGCAAACGGACATGATCGTGCCCTTCTTTAAGGAAGTGGCGATTCCGCTGGGTGCGGCTGGTTTTGTCATACTGACTTATTTTGTTATTGTCGGCACCAGTAATGCAGTCAATCTGACCGACGGTCTTGATGGTTTGGCCATTATGCCGACCGTCATGATCAGCAGTGCGCTGGCTGTTTTTGCTTACGCCTCAGGGCACGTGGTATTCGCCAAGTATCTGGGCATTCCTTATATCCCCAATGCGGGCGAATTGGCTATATTCTGCGGCGCTATGGCCGGTGCCGGGCTTGCCTTTTTGTGGTTTAACGCTTATCCCGCCGAGGTTTTCATGGGCGATGTCGGTGCCTTGGCGCTGGGTGCTGCACTCGGAATCGTCACCGTCATCGTGCGGCAGGAGATTGTGCTGGTGATTATGGGCGGCGTTTTTGTCGTGGAAGCGCTATCCGTGATGTTGCAGGTGGCCTCGTTTAAGCTGCTGGGCAAGCGGGTGTTCCGCATGGCGCCATTGCATCATCATTTTGAATTGAAAGGCTGGAAAGAGAATCAGGTGGTGGTCCGGTTTTGGATCATCACCTTTATTTTAGTATTGGTTGGATTGTCGACATTAAAATTACGATGAATGTGCAAGATAAAACAGTTCTGGTGCTGGGGATGGGTGAAACCGGCTTGTCCATGGTGAAATGGCTGCTACGCCAGGGCGCCACGGTGCGCGCTGCGGATAGCCGCTCCGAGCCGCCCAACTGGCAGCAAATCAGCGCGGGATTTCCGTCCGTGCAGCTGCATAAAGGCAAATTCACGGCATCCATTTTCAATGATATCGATATGATCGCCATCAGCCCAGGCGTTCCATTGGCCGATCCGTGCGTGCAGCAAGCGGTGCAACGCGGCGTGCCGGTAATCGGCGATATGGTGCTTTTTTCCTGGGCGCTGGAGCAAAGCAACCGGCCCAAACCGAAAGTGGTCGCCATCACCGGATCGAATGGAAAAACGACGGTTACGGCGATGACCGGCGCGATGTTGAAGAAATCCGGCTGGAATGTGGAAGTGGCGGGAAATATCGGCCCTGCGGTGCTGAATGCGCTGATGCAGCGGATCGATGCAGGCGATTGGCCGCAGGCTTGGGTGCTGGAAACATCCAGCTTCCAATTGGAAACGACGCACAATTTGAATGCGGATGTGGCGACTGTGTTGAATCTGAGCGAAGACCATTTGGATCGCTATACCGGCATGAGCGATTACACCATCGCCAAAGCCAGAGTATTTCTGCATGAGAAGGCCGGTAAAGGCATACAGGTGCTCAACCGGAACGATCCCGGTGTCTGTGCCATGGCGCTGCCGGACAGAAAACAGATTACTTTCGGCGTCGATGAGCCGCCCGGCCATGCCGATTTCGGTCTCATGCACGACGGCGACGACTTGTGGCTGATGGAAGGCGATGTGCAATTAATGAAAACTTCCGAGCTGGTGGTCAACGGTTTGCATAATGCGGTCAATGCGCTGGCGGCACTAGCCATGTGCCGCGCCCTGGGTGTGGCCATCGATCCGCTTTTGACCGCGTTGCGCGAATTTCGCGGCTTGCCGCATCGCATGGAAAAAGTCGCCGCATTTAACGGCGTTACTTTTTTTGATGATTCCAAGAGTACCAATGTGGGTGCAACCGTGGCAGCCTTAAGCGGCATGAAGCAAAACGTCATATTAATCGCCGGTGGCGACGGTAAGGGGCAGGATTTCTCCTATCTGAGGGAAGCGGTTGCCAATAATGCCCGTGCCGTGGTGCTGATTGGCCGGGATGCCAACATGATTGCGAATGAATTGAAAGACTGCGGCGTGCCGTTGCATTTTGCCGTGACCATGGAAGAAGCCATGCAAAAGAGTTTCTTGCTGGCGCAATCCGGCGATGTGGTCTTGCTTTCACCGGCATGCGCCAGTTTCGATATGTTTAGAAATTATATTCACCGCGCGGAAGTATTTGTCGCGGCCGTCAAAGATATGGAAAACAAATTTTTCAGTTTTGGACAGAAAAAACATTAACCGATGATTTACCAAGCAAACAATCAGAAACCAAGAATAACCGCCGATTATGATCAGGCGCTGGTGTGGTCTGCTTTGCTGTTGCTGAGTATCGGTTTGGTGATGATTTATTCCGCTTCGATCGCCATTGCCGAAGCGCAATTTGGTCCCGACCGGGCCGGCCACTATTTGCTGCGCCATAGTGCCTATCTGGGTGTCGGGTTACTGCTGGGACTGATCGCTTTTCAAGTGCCGATGCAGATGTGGCAGAAATACGTGACCTATCTGCTGATGCTGAGCATTTTTTTGCTGATATTGGTGCTGATTCCGGGCATCGGGCATGAAGTGAACGGCAGTCAGCGCTGGATTTCGCTGTACGTGGTGAATATCCAGCCGTCCGAGTTCATGAAGTTCTGCATGGTGTTGTACGCCGCCGACTACGTTAACCGTAAGGCAGCCGATCTGAATTCTTTCTTCAAGGGGTTTGTGCCGATCGCGGTTGTGTTGTCCGTCGTCGGTGCGTTATTGCTGCTGGAACCGGATTTCGGCGCTTTCTTCGTGGTGGCCGCACTGGCGATGTCGATTCTGTTCCTCGGCGGTGTCAGTTTGAAAATTTTTGTCAGCCTGATCGCTATCCTGGCGTTCGGTTTGTATGAGTTGATTTTGAGTTCGCCGTACCGGTTGAATCGCGTGGTTGCTTTCATGGATCCCTGGGCCGATCCGTATGGCAAGGGCTATCAGCTCAGTCATGCGCTGATCGCGTTCGGGCGCGGCGAGTGGCTCGGCGTCGGCTTGGGCGGCAGTGTCGAGAAACTGTTCTATTTGCCCGAAGCGCACACCGATTTTTTGCTGTCGGTATTGGCTGAAGAATTGGGTTTTGCCGGTGTCGCTGCCGTGATCGTTTTGTTTGCCTGGCTGATTATGCGCGCTTTTGTCATTGGCCGTCTGGCAGCCAAATTGGACAGTCCTTTCGCGGCCTTGGTGGCGCAGGGCATCGGCGTCTGGATCGGCGTGCAAGCGTTGATCAACATGGGCGTGAATATGGGCGTCTTGCCTACGAAGGGATTGACGCTGCCGCTGCTGAGTTTTGGCGGCAGCAGTATCACGGCGAATTGTATCGCATTGGCGGTTTTGCTGCGCATCGACTGGGAAAACCGGCAGCGGCTGCGGGGGCTGAACGTATGAGTGCGCACACCATATTAATTATGGCAGGCGGTACCGGCGGGCATGTGTTTCCGGGTTTGGCGGTGGCCGATTACTTGCGGCAAGCCGGTTGGCGCGTGGTTTGGCTCGGAACCGAGGCTGGAATGGAATTAAAACTGGTGCCACAACGAGGCTATGAAACCGAAATAATCAGTTTTTCCGGATTGCGGGGTAAACGGTTGGTTACATGGTTGCTGCTGCCGCTGCGTTTGCTCAAGGCGTTCTGGCAGAGCCTGCGGATTATTCAACGGGTAAAACCGGATGTGGTTCTCGGCATGGGCGGTTATCCGGCTTTTCCGGGCGGCATGATGGCCTCACTGCTCAACAAGCCATTGGTAATTCATGAACAGAATTCGGTCGCAGGGTTAACCAATAAAATTCTGGCGCAGCTGGCGGATAAAATTTTTCTCGGCTTCCCCGGCGCTATCCAAGGTGATCGGGATAAAACGGTTTGCTCCGGTAATCCGGTGCGTGCGGAAATTGCACACATGGAAACGCCGGAAAAACGTTTCCAGGAACGGCAGGGCAAGTTGAATGTGCTCGTTGTGGGCGGCAGCCTGGGGGCGCAAGTTCTGAATACCGTGGTACCGCAAGCGCTTAAATTAATGCCGGAGAATGTGCGTCCGGCAGTGGTGCATCAAACGGGTACAGCGCAAATCGAAACGGTTAAAACAATCTATCGGGAACTGCAATTGGATGGCGAAGTGACGGCGTTTATCGACGATATGGCCAAGCGTTACGCGGACTGCGATGTGGTGTTGTGCCGCGCCGGTGCGCTGACGGTCGCGGAATTAAGCGCGGCCGGTGTCGCCAGCATTCTGGTGCCGTATCCGCATGCTGTCGACGATCATCAAACCGGCAATGCGCAATTTCTTTCCCGCCACGGTGCCGCCGTGTTGTTGCCACAGCAGGAATTGACAGCGCAAAAGCTAGCTGATTTATTGACGGATTTAACCCGGGAAAAATTGCTCGGTATGGCGATGGCGGCGCGCAGCCAAGCAAAACCGGAAGCTACCCGGATCGTGGCTGAAGGTTGTATCGAATTGAGCGGAGCACTGCATGAAGCATAAAGTCAAACATATCCATTTTGTCGGCATTGGCGGCGCGGGCATGAGCGGTATCGCCGAGGTTTTTGTCAACCTGGGGTATCAGGTCAGCGGTTCCGATTTGATGAATAACCCGGTGACGCAGCGTTTGGCCAAGCTCGGCATCAAGGTTTATGCAGGGCATGCCAGCGAGCAGATTGCGGGAGCGGATGTCGTGGTTACTTCCACGGCGGTGAAACCCGGCAATCCGGAAGTGATCGCCGCCAAAAACAAAAATATTCCCGTTGTGCCGCGCGCCATGATGCTGGCGGAATTGCTGCGCTTGCGCAGCGGTATCGCGATTGCCGGCACGCACGGCAAAACCACCACCACCAGCTTGATTGCCAGTATTCTGGCGGCAGCGGATATGGATCCGACTTTTGTCATCGGCGGAAAACTGGAAGCAGCGGGTTGTCATGCCAAACTGGGCAGAGGCGAATTCATCGTTGTCGAAGCGGATGAATCGGATGCTTCGTTTTTGTATTTGCAACCGATGCTCGCTGTCGTGACGAACATCGACGCGGATCATATGGAAACCTACGGTCACGACTTCAGCCGCTTAAAGCAGACTTTTGTGGATTTCGTGCAGCACTTGCCTTTTTACGGCATGGCGGTGGTTTGCATGGACGATGCCAACATCCGCGAAGTGATGCCGTCGATTACCAAACCGATCACAACTTATGGTTTGTGCGAAGAAGCGCAAGTGCGCGCCATCGATATCCGGCAAGATCATCGCCGGATGAGATTCACCGCGGTGGTCGGTGTGAACGGCTCCGCCCGCAAACTCGATATCACCCTGAATCTGCCTGGTTTGCATAACATTCAGAATGCGTTGGCGGCGATTGCGGTGGCGAATGAAATCGGTGTGCCGGATAGCGCGATCGTCAAAGCGTTGTCGGAATTCAAAGGGGTCGAAAGGCGCTTCCAGCAGTACGGCGATATCCGCTTCAGCGGACAGAAAAGTTTTGCCCTGGTGGATGACTATGGACACCATCCGGCGGAAATGGAGGCAACCATTAAAGCGGCGCGCGGCGCGTTCCCAGGCCGCCGACTGGTAGTGGCTTTTCAGCCGCATCGCTACACCCGCACCCGGGATGTATTCGAGGATTTCACTCGTGTTTTATCCCAGGTGGACGTATTGCTGCTGACGGAAGTTTATCCCGCGGGGGAAGAGCCGATTGTCGCGGCGGATAGCAAGTCGCTGGCGCGTTCAATCCGGGTGCAGGGCAAAGTGGAGCCGATTTATATCGAGGAAGTGGACGATTTACCGGCAGCGATACTGGATATCGTGCAAGACGGCGATGTTGTGCTAGTGATGGGCGCGGGTTCGGTAGCGCGAGTGGCGCCGCACATTGCGCAAATGGGAAAGAAGCTGACCGTGGTTAATGGCTATGAATGCTGAGGATTGATGAGACATGACCGCTTTGCCGCACAATACGGGATTTGCCATGCCAGTAGCCGATCAAACAACCGGTGACACAGGCGTGTCCGCATTGCGGGGCGAAATGCGCCTCAATGAGCCGATGAGCAAACATACAACCTGGCGGGCGGGCGGTTATGCGGATCGTTACTACCAACCGGCGGATCTGGACGACTGGGCGGATTTTCTGCGTGCGTCGCCGCACGAAGTCATTCACGTCATTGGCCTGGGCAGCAATTTGCTGGTCAGGGACGGCGGGCTGCGCGGCACGGTGGTGGCGTTGCATGCGCGCTTAAACGATTTGCGGCTGGTCGAGCAGAATCAATCCGGCGGGCTCATCTACGCGAGCGCTGGTGTGGCTTGCGCCAAGGTAGCGCGGTTTGCCGCCAAGCATCATCTGGCCGGAGCGGAGTTTCTGGCCGGAATACCGGGCACGGTTGGCGGTGCGCTGGCGATGAATGCCGGATGTTACGGTTCGGAAACCTGGGAAATCGTGGCGCAAGCACAGATTATCAAGCGCAGCGGAGAGATCGTAATGCGCCAGCCCGGTGAATACGCGATTGCTTATCGCAGTGTGAAACGGCACAGCGAACCGGCCGGTGCGATGGAAGCCGAGTGGTTTACCGGCGCCTATTTCCGCTTGGTGCAAGGCGAAGAAACGCAATCGCGGCAACGCATCAAGGCGTTGCTGGCGCAGCGGGTAGCCAGTCAACCGCTTAATCTGCCGAATGCCGGTTCGGTATTTCGCAATCCGCCAGGAGATTACGCAGCGCGTTTGATTGAAGCATGCGGTTTGAAGGGATGCCACATTGGCGGCGCGATGGTGTCGCCTAAGCACGCCAATTTTATCGTCAATACCGGTGCTGCCAGCGCGGCGGATATTGAAGCGTTGATCATGATGGTGCAAAGCAGGGTTAAAAAAGCAATGGGCGTCGCATTGATGCAGGAAGTCCGGATCATCGGTGACGCCAGGAGGCTGACATAATGACCGCGCAGCGTTTCGGCAAAGTTGCGGTTCTGCTGGGCGGCCGGTCGGCCGAGCGGGAAATATCTCTGCAAAGCGGACAAGCGGTGCTGGATGCGTTATTGCGCAGCGGCGTCGATGCGCATCCTTTCGATCCGGCTGAGCAAGCCATGGAAAAACTGCTGCAGCAAGGTTTCGATAGGGCTTTTATCGCACTGCACGGCCGTTTTGGCGAGGATGGCACTATCCAGGGCGCGCTGGAATTAATGGGATTGCCGTATACCGGCAGCGGTGTGATGGCCAGCGCATTGGCGATGGATAAATGGCGCACCAAATTGATCTGGCAGGCGGCCGGTATTCAATCGCCGCGTTACGCAGTACTGCAAGCGGATAGCGATTTTGAACAAGTCGCCGGAACATTGGGTTTGCCGCTGATCGTCAAGCCGGCGCGGGAAGGCTCCACGATTGGCTTGAGCAAGGTAAAGCATAAGCAGGATTTGGCAAAAGCGTATCAACTGGCTGCTGAGCACGATGCATTGGTGCTGGCGGAAGAATTTATCGCCGGTAAGGAATTGACCGTGGCAATTCTGGGTGAAACGCCGCTGCCGGTGGTGCGGATTGAAATTGCGGGTGAGCTTTACGACTATGAAGCGAAGTATTTCTCCAATGAGACGAAGTACTTTTGCCCGAGCGGTTTACCGGCGGAATTGGAAACGGCGATCCAGAGAGAAGCATTAAAGGCGTACCAGGTGTTAGGTTGTCAGGGCTGGGGAAGGGTTGATCTGATCTTGAGTGAAACCAATCAGTTTTATTTCCTCGAAGCCAATACTTCGCCCGGTATGACCAGCCACAGTCTGGTGCCGATGGCGGCAAGAACGGCCGGAATTTCGTTCGAAGACTTGGTTTTGAAAATACTGGATCTGGCGCATGTGGAATAACCATCACGCCTTGAATCTGTTATCCAAAATATTGCTCACTTTGGTGGCAATGGCGGTGCTGTATGCGATCAGCTTGCGGCTTATTCAGCCACCGTTGTTTCCGATTAAAGAAATTAATGTGCAAGTGATTCACGGGAAAGAGAAAAAAAAGGTTGAATTGCAGCATGTGACGCGCGAGCAAATTGAGCAATTGGTCAGAAATGAAATTGAAGGAAATTTTATTTCGGTAAATCTCACTGCGGTGCGCGAAGCTTTTGTAAAATTACCCTGGGTACGTGAAGCCAGAGTGAAAAGGGAATGGCCGCATGGTTTGAATGTGACACTGGAAGAGCATGAAGCCTTGGCCTACTGGGGAAGTCATGCGTTGGTCAATACCTACGGTGAGGTGTTCCGGGTGACGGTTGATACTGATTTACCGGTGTTTACCGGCCCAAATGAGGCCAGCGCGCAAGAAGTGGCGCAGAAATTCCGGCGCTTTAACAAGATACTGACGCCATTGCAGCAGCATATTGCGGAAATAAGCCTGACCCCGCGCTATGCCTGGCGTCTGCAATTGAATACTGGAACGGTTCTGGAGTTGGGGCGGAATGAGATTGAAGAGAGATTGGTTCGTTATGTTTCAGTATATAACCACAGTATTGCGCGGTTAAATCAGCAAGAACCATTGGCGTATGTTGACTTACGTTATCCCAATGGTTTTGCCATCCGCATGCCTGAAGTGATGCAACAAGTACCACGTAAATCCGGCGCGAGGAGAGAAACGTGAGACCACGGAGATGGGATTAGATGAATAAAGCTCGAGAAAATAGAAATTTGATTGTCGGTCTTGATATTGGCACATCGAAAATTGTTGCCATTGTCGCCGAGGTGATTCCGGAAGGCGGTTTCGAAGTGATCGGTTTGGGCAGCCATCCATCGCGCGGATTGAAAAAAGGTGTTGTGGCCAATATCGAGACGACGGTGAATGCAATTCAGCGCGCATTGGAAGAAGCCGAACTGATGGCGGATTGCAAGATACATGAAGTGTATACCGGCATTGCTGGCAGCCATATCAAAGGTTTTAATTCCGATGGCATGGTGCCTATCAAGGATAAGGAAGTCACTGAGAAAGATGTCGAACGGGTGATGGAAGCGGCGAAAGCGGTCAATATTCCGGCCGATCAGCAGATTCTGCACATTCTGAACCAGGAATTCATCATCGACGGCCAGGAAGATGTGCGTGAACCGGTGGGGATGAGCGGCATACGGCTGGAAGTGAAAGTGCACATTGTCACGGGCGCAGTTTCGGCGGCGCAGAATATCGTCAAGTGCGTGCATCGCTGCGGATTGGAAGTACGCGATTTGATATTGCAGCCACTGGCCTCGGCCATGGCCGTGCTTTCCGATGATGAAAAAGATTTGGGTGTCTGTCTGGTCGATATTGGCGGTGGCACAACCGATATCGCGGTATTCACGCATGGCGCCATTCGCCATACCGCGGTGATTCCGATTGCCGGGGACCAAATTACCAATGATATTGCGATGGCCTTACGTACGCCGACCAAGAGCGCGGAAGATATCAAGTGCCGCTACGGCTGCGCACTGAGAAGTCTGGCCGATACGAAAGAGATGGTGGAAGTTCCCGATGTCGGCAACCGGGGATCGCGGCAACTTTCGCGGCAAACGCTGGCGGAAGTGATCGAGCCGCGGGCAGAGGAACTGTATTGCATGGTGCAAGCGGAATTACGCCGCAGCGGATTTGAAGAATTGCTGTCATCGGGCATCGTGATCACGGGCGGATCCGCTTCGTTACGCGGCATGGTGGAATTGGGCGAGGAAATCTTTCACATGCCGGTCAGATTGGGTTTGCCGAATTATCATGGCAATTTGAAAGATGTGATTCATACACCGCGTTATTCGACCGGGATCGGCTTGATTCTGGCGGGTATCGAACAGTTGCAGCATCAGCATGGTTCAAGATTACAAGGAGGTTCTGCCAAGCAGATTTTCTCCAGAATGAAGGGGTGGTTTCAAAGAAATTTTTAATAGTAAATTTCACGGGTTGTATTAGCAGTCAGGCGGCTTTAATTTCAATGTACTAAAGGAGAAACAATATGTTCGAAATCATGAATAACGAAACTCAAGAGGCAGTCATCAAAGTTGTCGGCGTTGGTGGGTGCGGCAGCAATGCTGTGGATCATATGATCCAGAACGGCATGCAAGGCGTTGAGTTCATCAGTATGAATACTGATGCCCAGGCATTGAAAAGCAATAAAGCGCCAACGGTACTGCAACTGGGTACGGGTATTACCAAGGGGTTGGGCGCCGGAGCGAATCCTGAAATTGGCCGGGAAGCCGCGCTGGAAGATCGCGACCGCATCGCTGAATTGATTCAAGGCGCGGATATGTTGTTTATCACCGCTGGCATGGGTGGCGGTACCGGTACCGGTGCTGCTCCGGTGGTGGCGCAAGTCGCTAAGGAAATGGGCATTTTAACCGTGGCTGTTGTCAGCAAACCGTTTGCATTTGAAGGAAAGCGCTTGGCGGCTGCCAAAGCGGGGATGGAAGCGTTGTCACAGCATGTTGATTCGTTGATCGTGATCCCGAACGATAAGCTCATGATGGTATTAGGCAATGATATTTCCATGCTGGATGCATTCAAAGCAGCCAACGACGTGCTGTACGGCGCGGTAGCCGGTATCGCCGAAGTGATTAATTGCCCAGGTCTGGTCAACGTTGATTTTGCCGACGTTAGAACCGTGATGTCGGAAATGGGTATGGCGATGATGGGCTCAGCCATTGCGATGGGTGTCGATCGCGCCCGGGTTGCAGCCGAACGCGCGGTATCAAGTCCGCTGCTCGAGGATATCTCCTTGTCCGGAGCGCGCGGCATTCTAGTGAATATTACCGCCAGCTCATCGCTGAAAATGCGCGAAGTGCATGAAGTGATGAACACGATTAAAGACCTGACCGCCGAAGATGCAACGATTATTGTCGGCACCGTCATTGATGAGAATATGGCCGATAATCTGCGCGTTACCATGGTGGCTACCGGATTGGGCAGCTTGGTCAGCCAAAGCCAAAATTCTCCGTTAACCGTGGTGCATACACGCACCGGTACCGATGATAGGGATTCCGTGTTTTCCACTGAAGAACCGGCCGTAATGCGCACGGGCAGAAGAGGTAACGCCACCGTCGCAGCGATGCGTCAATCGGGCGTTGATCCAATGGATATCCCCGCTTTCTTGAGAAGACAAGCCGATTAATCCGATTTAATTTCTCAAGATTTAATTTTCCCCATCTTTGGGAGTGAAAAATTGGAAATCAGAGAATTAAAGAAAGCACTGAATACTCCGCCGTATGAGGCGGGGTATTCAGCCCGGCAAGTCTGTTGCGATAGTCAAGCCGCGAAGTAGCTTTAGATATGCTGTAACTTGCTCAGAGCAAACTGATTACTGGATTTTTGCAGCTTTGAGTAGATGAGTGGAATGACTTAATAAAGCCGGGGGCCGGATTCGTAACGTCTTGTCAATGCAGTGCTTCGCATTCATTGCGAATACTGCCGGGAAAGTGATGAAGAGCAATTCGTTATTGCTCTTGATTTTGAGCTTTTGGTAAAGACTGTGATAGCGATATGAGCGTAAGTTATTCATGATTCACCTCACCATGAAATTGCATAACGCTCACATCTAAAAAATAGCCCGATTATCCGAGTGCAATACGGTTATTGATTTGTCCCAGTGATTGTTCAACTTGATCGACCAGAATAAGACATAACTCACCGTCCTGCAAATTGGACAAAGCCGCATCAATGGCAATCGCTTCTCCAAAGATTTCACTGACTTTTTGCGTGCGTTTGGCATTACCCAAACCTTCGCGCAATAAAGACAATACTTCACCATCCGCACGGCCGCGTTGGCATTGATCCTGATACAGCACCACTTCATCAAATGCATCACCGAGGATTCGTGTCTGTTGACGAATATCCTCATCGCGCCGGTCGCCTGCAGCACTGATAACAACGGAACGTTTCTTTGACGGAATATTATCAATCGCGCTGACCAAGGCTTGGATCGCATCGGGATTATGGCCGTAGTCGGCAATCAAAGTTGCATTGCGGTAATTAAAGAGATTAAAACGGCCCGGTGCTGTTTGCGTATTGCTGATAAAACTAGCGACACCGGCATGAATGACCGCCCATTCCAGGCCGAGCGCCCAGCCAGCACCAATAGCAGCCATTACATTCTCAATTTGGAAATTGATGCTGCCGTTCTTCGTCAGGGGGATTTCATTTAACGGGATACGGTATTCAACAGTTTCACTCGCAGCGACGATGCAGCTGCTTTCAACGTAAATAACACGTTTATGCTGCGCGCGATGCATAGCCAGCACCGGATGATGGCGATCTTGAGCAAAGAAAATAACCGAACCGGGGCAATGTTCAGCCATGCTGGCAACCAGCGGATCAGACGCATTTAGCACCGCATAACCGGTATTGGGCGTTACATTCTGCACAACAATCCGCTTAACCACAGCCAACTCTTCGGCTGTATTGATATATGCCATGCCAAGATGATCGCCCATGCCAATATTGGTTACAACGGCAACATCACAACGATCAAATCCCAGGCCTTCGCGCAGCAAACCGCCTCGTGCGGTTTCTAACACGGCAGCATCGACATCGGGATGAAAAAGAATATTTCTTGCACTTTTCGGCCCGCTGCAATCTCCGGTGTCGATGCACTGCTCGTCGACATAAACACCATCGGTGCAAGTAACACCAACGCGTTTTTGATCTCTCTGCAGAACGTTGGCGATCAGACGGGTTGTCGTTGTTTTACCGTTGGTGCCGGTAACGGCGATCACGGGAATGCGTGCATCCTCGCCTTGGGGAAACATGTAATCAATAATGGCTTCGCCCACTGCGCGGCCTTTTCCATACGATGGCTGCAAGTGCATCCGCAAACCGGGCGCCGCATTTACCTCAATAACGCCACCACCTTGATCTTCTAAAGAGCTCATGACATTGTCGCAAACCACATCAACACCGCAAATATCCAGCCCTACCACTCTCGCAGCAGCAACTACGCGTGCCGCCAATTCGGGATGCACATCGTCGGTCACGTCGGTCGCCGTGCCCCCTGTTGATAAATTGGCATTCTTGCGCAATACCACGCGCATTCCTTTTACAGGGATCGACTCGGCGGTCAATCCTTGCGCGGCTAAATGCGCGACGGATATCTCATCCAGATGTATCTTGGTTAATGAAGTGACATGGCCCTCGCCGCGCATGGGGTCGCGATTGATTTGCTCCACCAGTTCATAAATGCTGTGCACGCCGTCGCCAATGACTTGCGGCGGTTCGCGCCGGGCGGCAGCGACCAATTTGTTACCGACAACCAGCATGCGGTAATCATGTCCGGGGATATAACGCTCCACCAGAACATTATCACTGATTTCGGCTGCGATCATGTACGCCGCTTTGACTTGTTCAGCGGTGACAAGATTAACAGTGACACCTTTGCCTTGATTGCTATCCTGAGGTTTTATCACGACAGGCACGCCGATTTCGCAAGCAGCTGCCCAAGCATCCTCGACATCCTTCACTTCCCGGCCGAGCGGAACCGGGATGCCGGCGGCATGCAGTAAAGTTTTCGTTAATTCCTTATCCTGCACAATCGATTCTGCGACGGCACTGGTGCGATCGCTCTCTGATGCTTGAATGCGGCGCTGTTTGCTGCCCCAGCCAAATTGCACCAGACTGCCTTCGGTCAAGCGGCGGAACGGAATACCGTGCGCCACTGCGGCTTGCACAATGGCACCGGTGCTCGGGCCCAGGCGGATATCTTCATTGAGTTCGCGCAAGCGATGCAGTGCATCGGATAAATCAAAAACGCTATCATCAATAGCGGAGATACATAAAGCTTGCGCCAGTTCAAAAGCCAGCAAGCCAACTTTCTCTTCGCTATATCCTACGATAACGCGATAGGTATCGGCTTCCGGTGTTTGTACCGTGCGGCTGAATGTTACCGGGCAACCTGCCTGCACTTGCAAACCGAGCGTGGCAAATTCGAGTACATGAGCCATGGTGACCGCTTCATGATGACCGGCGGGCTGGAGTAAGGAAATCTCTGGAAAACGCTCACGTAGCCGTGCTTCAAAGCCAGGAATGGTATCAATACTATTTTCAGATCCACTACAAAAAACGGTAGCTTCAATCGAAGTATGCTGACTCCACAAATTAGGTCCGCGCAAAGCGCGTATGCGTAAAACTTTCATAACTTAATTCCTTGTGTTTGTAATTCCAGAAGATTCTGATTTTCAGGTTTGTACTTCTCTTGACTGAAACCAAATGTCTCAATTCCAACACGTATAAGATTCGGTTCAATGCCTAATGCCCAAGCGGCACCCACAGCTGCCAATATATTCTCGATTGCCTGCGTGCTTTTCGCCCCGCTTTCTGAAGCGATCTCACGCAGGTTGATCAGTACCAATTCATTTGAACCCGATATCAGTACAACTCTGCCATTGCGGACTACTACAGCGCGTTTGCCCTGCGTAGGTCCGGTTCCACTTGCGCAATGTTGCTTAATCACGGGTAGCTCCGGTTCAATGCTGAAATAAATCACTTCACCGTGACACAACTCGGACATTTCAACCAGCATTTCATCGTTCGCATTGATGACTGCCGCGCCGACCGGTAGTTTTATATCTTTTTCCACATCGTCAATGGCCGCAGCGGTCGGTGTCACCATATCGACTTGCGAACGGAGCACCGTATAAACCTGTTTATGCGTTTCAATCCCGTGACGGCCAAAATGGTGCGCAGGATCGATATTGGTGATTACACCTACCTGGCAACTATCGTATGCCAGTCCTTCATTCAATAGCACATCAAAACCATTTTCAAAAACAGCAGCTTCAACTGTCGGATTGAGTAAGGTGCGATTAGCTGCCGCCCAGTTGGCGCTGTTGTTTTTATCAATTTGCCGATAGTCCAGATACAGTCCATCGCTGCAAGCCAAACCGGTTTGCTTGCCGGACAGAACAAGCAATCTGGCAACAAGGTAAGCAACCGATGTTTTGCCATAACTTCCGGAAATTCCAACAATGGGAATGCGGCCGTTTTCCTGGTCTGGAAATAAGTGATCGACAATCGCTTTTCCGACCGGCCGGGGTTTACCAACCGCCGGTTTAATATGCATCAGCAAGCTTGGACCTGCGTTGACTTCTACTATGGCGCCGCCTTGTTCATTCAATGGACGTGAAATATCGCTGGTGACCAGATCGATACCGGCAATATCCAGACCGATGACGCGCGCTGCTAGTGATGCAATAGACGCCGTCGACGGATGAACTTGATCGGTCACATCGAACGCATGATTACCATTGCGTTGAATCAAAACCTTAATGCCGGTTGGCACGACGGAATCACGCTGATACCCTTGGTGAGCGATTTCCATCTGTGCCGCGCTATCCAACCGGATCAAATTGAGCGGATGATCTTCTGTCGATCCACGCCGTGGATCGGAATTGATTTGCGATTCGATTAACTCGGCAATGGTTGAGACGCCATCTCCTATGACTGATACTGAATCGCCACGCGTAGCCGCTATCAGGCGTCCACCGACAATCAACAAACGATGCTCGGTTCCGGCAATATAGCGTTCGACCAGTACCTCCGTCCCTTCCCGTAACGCCATGCGGTAAGCCGATTCGATTTCTTCCCGCTGGCTTAACTCAATAAAAACGCCACGTCCATGATTTCCATCGCAAGGTTTTATGACAACCGGCATGCCAATGTCATTCGCCGCTTCCCAAGCAGCTTCGGCGCTTTCGACAATGCGCCCTTCCGGAACAGGAACACCGCAGGATTGCAACAATGATTTTGTCAGATCCTTGTCACGGGAAATACCCTCGGCAATGGCGGGTGTCCGGTCTGTCTCGGCTGTCCAGATGTGGCGGCAGCGCGCGCCATGGCCCAGTTGCACAAGATTTCCTTTTGCAATGAGTCGGGTGGCTGGAATATTACGAGCCATTGCAGCATCTACAATGCATGCTGTGGAAGGTCCGAGCCAAAGCGAATCGACCATATCGCGAAGATGCTCGATTGCTCCCTCGACATCATAAAATGGGGAGTCGGATTGCTGAAAATTCATCGCGGCTAAAACCAATTCACGCGCGGAATGTAAAGCAGCTGTAGTGATTTCCGCTTGCCAGGCGCTTAATGCGACTTTATAAACACCGCGCACCGAAGTTTCACGCGCTCTGCCAAAGCCGCCGCGCATACCCGCCAGGTTCTGAAGCTCCAGAGTGACATGCTCAAGAATGTGGCACGGCCAAGTGCCATCTTTGACACGGCGCAAAAAACCGCCGCGTTCTTCATAGCTGCAACGGTGCTCAATCAGAGACGGTAACCATTCGGAAAGCCGCTCATAAAAACCTGGAATCTTATCGGAAGGAAAATCTTCCAGTTCACCAATATCCACGGTTGCTTCCAAAGCGGGATAATAAGTCCACATGTTGGGACCATTTAAGTGTTTGATTTCAAGAAATTTGATATCTTTAGTACTATCGCAGCCTAAATTTAAGGAGTCAGACATGGCATTTGAATCGGTAAGAAGAGATGCTATTAACGTTACTCAAATTGATAGGTTTACAAAAAACAAAACAATTTTTACAAACGTCACTTAGGCTACTCTCAAGGAAATTACAGTATAACTGATTAAGTTAATTACGAATCAATTAGATAAATTGTAAACATGATCATTCTGCATGAAGTAACCGGCATAAAATAATTATCGATTACTCGTCTTATGGTTCTTTTTGTTGACAAAAGTTTGCTTAGATTCAGAATATATAATGTTTTTATGATTCCCATTACTTGTAACAGGTGACTTTTGGAAGATATGCCGTTGCACATCATGCTGATTGCATTGGTGTTTTTGTTAGTTTTGTCAGGCTTTTTTTCCCTCTCTGAAACCAGTATGATGGCGATTAACCGCTATCGCTTGCGGCATCTCGCCAAGCAAGGTCATCGCGGCGCCCGGCTGACCATAAAGTTGCTCGATCATACAGACCGTTTACTGGGTGTCATTCTCCTCGGCAACAACTTACTGAACACCGCTTCCGCAACTTTGGTCGCCATTATTGTTGCGACTTTATTTGCTCACGATGATTTTGCTTTGCTTATGGGAACAATCGCTGTGACCTTTGCTATTCTGGTATTCAGCGAAATCACCCCGAAAGTCATCGCCGCCGCTTATCCTGAAAGGATTGCCTTAGCCGCCAGCTATGTATTGACGCCATTGCTGATTATTTTCTATCCCATTGTATGGTTCGTTAATTTATTCGTCAGCGGATTGCTAATTCTGTTCCGGTTAAAACCGCAAAAAGGCAGCCTGGAGCAGAAGATCAGCACGGAAGAACTGAAAACATTGGTACTGGAAGGCGGACATTTTATACAGCACAAGCATCAAAGCATGCTATTGAATTTGTTCGATCTGGAAACGATTACCGTTGACGATGTCATCGTGCCGCGTAGCCAGATCGAAGCGATAGACCTGAACGCGGATGACGAAATTATTCATACGCAATTGCTGACTTGCCACCATACCCGCTTGCCGCTATATCGTGAACGCCTGGATAATATCGTCGGCATTGTGCATGTGCGCAAGGTATTGAATCAAATGCAGGGAGGAAAAATAACCGCGGCTACGCTTGAAAAAGTGATGCGTGAGCCCTATTTCGTTCCTTCCGGAACATCCTTATTTTCGCAACTGCAATTGTTCCAGGAAAACCAGAAAAGAGTCGGTCTGGTCGTCGATGAATATGGCGAATGGCTGGGGCTGGTCACACTGGAAGACATTGTTGAGGAAATCATCGGTGAATTCACCACGCAAGCGCCTAATCTGGCCAGTACTTTCTCGAAACAGGACGATGGTAGTTTTATTGTCGAAGGCAGCACCTTGCTGCGCGAATTGAACCGCAAGCTGGGTTTTCAATTTCCGCTGGATGGGCCAAAAACTTTGAATGGGCTGATCCTGGAGTATTTCGAGGATATTCCGGAAGCCGGAACCGGTCTTAACATTGCCGGTTACCCGATGGAAGTGATTCAAACTAAAAACCGGGTGGTAAAAACTGTTAAAATCTTTCCTGTCGCTGTAACGGCCGAGATGAAGCATGCCGAGTAGTTAAAAGGACAGAACGGATTATTCTTGCAGCGCACCCCTGCAACGATCAGTAAACCGGGTTGGACGGAAATAACAAAAGCGGTTATCCTTGCGCCGCAATTATGACTTGAAGATTTATTCATCAAAGCGCCCATAGCTCAGCTGGATAGAGTACCGCCCTCCGAAGGCGGGGGTCGCACGTTCGAATCGTGTTGGGCGCGCCAATGTTTTTCTAATTCGTTAAAGCATATCCAATCATTCATACCATGATGAATTTCTAGAACGCGTTGAAATGTTTACCGGAATCGTACAAGCGGTGGGGGAGATCAAACAAAGTCAACCCATCCATGAACAGAGCAAGCACGGATTATCCCTAAATATTTCCTCGGGTGGGCTGGATCTCAGCGATGTGGCGCAGGGCGACAGCATCGCCATCAATGGTGTCTGCCTGACGGTTACAGCATTAACCGGAGACTTGTTTACCGTCGATGTTTCACAAGAAACGTTAAATTGCACCCAAGGGCTCGACCGGACCGGTGTTCACGTCAACCTGGAAAAAGCCATGCGCTTGTCCGACCGTCTGGGCGGCCATTTGGTCAGCGGGCATGTGGATGCTGTTGGCACTGTGGTGAAGTTTGAACCTGCTGGCGAAAGCTTTGTATTGGTCATTCAAGCGCCGGAATCCATCATGCGGTTTTTAACGCATAAGGGTTCGATTACCGTCAATGGCGTCAGCCTGACGGTCAACCGGATTGAAGGCAATGTTTTTTCAGTCAATCTCATTCCGCATACGTTGGCGATGACGAATCTGAAAGAACTTGCCCCCGGCATGCTGGTGAACCTGGAAACTGATATGCTGGCCCGTTATGTGGCAAGATTGTTAAACATTGAAAGTTAGCCGGAGTAGACAGATATGAGTATCAGCGCCATCCAAGACATCATCGCCGATCTTAAAATGGGCAAAATGGTCATTCTGGTTGATGAAGAAGATCGCGAGAATGAAGGCGATCTGGTTCTGGCCGCCGATTTTGTGTCGCCGGAAGCGATCAACTTCATGGCGACTCATGGGCGCGGCTTGATTTGCCTGACCTTGACCGAGGAACGCTGTCATCAGCTGGATTTGCCCTTGATGGTATCGGCCAATCGCGCGCCGCTGGGTACCAATTTCACGCTTTCCATCGAAGCATCCAGCGGTGTGACGACCGGTATTTCCGCGGCGGATCGCGCACGAACTGTTCAGGTTGCGGTCAAACCCGATGCCAAGCCGCAAGACATCGTGCAACCGGGTCATATCTTTCCGCTGATGGCGCAAAAAGGCGGCGTATTGGTGCGCGCCGGACATACCGAAGCCGGTTGCGATTTGGCCAGAATGGCGGGCTTGACGGCGGCATCGGTGATTTGCGAAATTTTGAAAGAAGACGGTAGCATGGCGCGATTGCCCGACTTGATGGTGTTCGCACAAAAGCATCAACTCAAGATCGGCGCGATTGCGGATTTGATTCAATACCGCAGCCAAACCGAAAGCTTGGTGACGCGGGTCGCGCAACGCACGATTCAAACGCTGCACGGCGAATTCCTGCTGGCGGCTTACCGCGATGAAATTGCCAATACCGCCCACTTGGCCTTGGTCAAAGGTGAAATCAATCCGGCGACCGAGACATTGGTGCGGGTGCATGAACCGTTATCGGTGGTTGATTTGCTCGACATTCATGACAATACGCATTCCTGGAATATCCATGACGCGATGCAATTGATCGCCGAAGCGGGGCAAGGTGTTATCGTCCTGCTGCACCGGAAAGAAAGCCCGGCAAAACTGATTGAACGTGTACAATCGCAGGAAACGCATGTTTCCAGCTCGCTCAAACCGGATCTGCGCGACCATGGTATTGGCGCGCAAATATTGAAAGACCTCAATGTAGGAAAAATGCGGTTAATGGCGACACCCAGAAAAATGCCCAGCATGACGGGATTTGGTCTGGAAGTAACACGGTATGTGGAAAAATAAAAACCATGATTCTCCATTCCCGGTGATCACGCCGCCATTGCAACTAATTAACATAACAGGAGCCGGATATGCCGTACTATGACGAAATACTTGAGTTTGAGCCTAATCTGGATGGATCGGATTTGCGCATCGGCATTGTCATGAGCCGTTTCAACATCGATATCGGCGAAGGTCTGCTTGGCGCCTGTACGGCGGAACTCAAGAAGAATGGCGTGCTGGATTCCAATATCCTGATTACGACCGTTCCTGGCGCATTGGAAATTCCATTGACGCTGAAAAGAATGGCCATGTCCGATCAATTCGACGCGCTGATTGCTTTAGGCGCGGTGATTCGCGGCGACACGTATCATTTTGAAGTGGTCGCCAACGAGTCGGCGCGCGGCATCCTGATGGTGCAGCTGGAAGCGGAAATTCCCGTGGCCAATGGCGTATTGACCACCGATAACGAGGATCAGGCGATTGCCCGGATGAGCACCAAGGGCACCGAGTCCGCGCAAGTTGCGCTGGAAATGGCCAATTTGCATATTAAAATTGATGAAATCGATTTATGAACAACGCCGTGACAGAAACTGATCCATCCATCGACGGCAAAACGGAAAAATACAAAAGCCGCCGCCGGATAGCGCGCGAATTTGCCGTGCAGGGTATCTATCAGTGGCAAGTGGCTGGCGGTACGGCCAGCTTTATCGAGCAGCAGTTACGCGAATCCGACGAATTTAAGCATGTCGACGATAAGCATTTTGTGCATGTACTGCATGGCGTGGTGCAGCATGCCGAGGAATTGGAAACAATCATCCAGCCGCATTTGGATCGTACTTTGAATGAACTCAGTCCGGTAGAGTCGGCGATTTTGTTGCTGAGCACTTTTGAGTTGATTCATCACCCGGAAATCCCCTACCGCGCCATCATCAACGAAGCCATTGAACTGGCCAGAACATTCGGCGGCAGCGACGGCTATAAGTATGTCAATGGCGTGCTGGATAAATTGGCCATTCAGCTGCGCGCTGTTGAAACCTCGGCGCCCAGACCGGTAAAAAACCGCCTCTAGTATCACACCCGCGTGGCCTCGGAATTCGATATCATCCGCCGCTATTTCAAGCGGCCTGTAACGAATGCAATACTCGGAGCCGGTGACGACGCGGCACTCATCAGTGTACCGGCCGGAACAGAATTGGCGATATCGGCCGACACATTGGTCAGCGGCAGGCATTTCTTTGCCGATGCCGATCCTTACCGGCTCGGCTACAAATCCCTGGCGGTTAATCTATCCGACATGGCTGCCATGGGCGCCAAGCCGCGCTGGGCATTACTGGCGCTGACACTACCGGAAGAATTAGTAAACCAGAATACAGCATGGCTGGCAGAATTCAGCCAAGGCTTTTTCGCGCTTGCTGACCGCTATCATGTCGAATTGATCGGCGGCGATACCACCGCCGGGCCATTGAATATCGGCATACAGATCATCGGTGAGGTTGCAGCCGGAAAAGCGTTACGCCGCAGCGGCGCGCAACCGGGCGATGACATCTGGGTCTCCGGCAAGCTGGGCGATGCCGCTTTGGCGCTGCGCCATGAATTGCAACAAATCACCTTGGAACCTGAAGAAATCGCGCAATGTCTGCCGTCGTTATTGACGCCGGTAGCCAGGGTCGAGCTAGGGCAACGCCTGACCGGTCTGGCGCACAGCGCCATCGACATCTCCGATGGTTTGGCAGCGGATTTGGGGCATATTCTGGTTGCTTCAGAAGTAGCCGCTTGTATTAATATGACTGATATACCTTGTTCAGCGGTATTAAAAAAATACCGGCAGCAATCAATGGCCATCGATTGTCTGCTGGCGGGCGGGGATGATTACGAGTTATGCTTTACGGCAGCTAAAACAAAGCGCCGGGAAATTGAAAAAATGTCCGGCGAATTATCTCTGCCGCTCGCCCGTATCGGCGAAATTTATTCCGGCGCGGGATTGACGGTAAAAGATGCGCAAGGCAAGGCAATGACATTGGATAGCAAAGGATATGACCACTTCAACACCTGAAATTGACAATTCACCCAGTTCTCCAGCGCCGCAATTCCAGCCGAATGCGGATTTTGTCTATAGCCATGCCGCTCCTTTCATCGCATTCTCCGGTGGCGCGGGACTCAGTCCATTTGCTCCCGGCACGGTGGGAACACTCGTTGCCTTTCCATTATTCTGGCTATTCAATCATTATCTGAGCCCGGTTTATTTTCTCTTGCTGATCGACATCATGTTTATTACCGGCATCTGGGCGTGCGGTCTTTGCGGCAAAGCGCTGGGCGATCCGGATCATGGCGGCATGGTCTGGGATGAAACCGTAGCGTTTCTGCTGGTGCTGTATTTCACCCCCGATCATTGGGCCTGGCAATTGGCGGCATTTGCATTGTTTCGCCTGTTTGACATCGCCAAACCCCAGCCGATCCGGTATTACGATCAACATCTGAAAGGCGGGTTTGGCGTCATGTTCGATGACATGGTGGCCGCTTTCTTTACGCTCCTGTGTCTAGCCGGATGGAAAGCCTGGGTTTTGTCCGAAACCTATTTTTAGCAACACCGGTTTAACCTGCCTTTGGCGCCATAGCGCGCTTCCTGGCGTTCGCGGAAGAATTCCTCGTAAGTCATGATGGCCTGATCGGGGTGAGTGCTTTTCATATGATCGACATACGTGCTGTATTCCGGCATGCCGACCATCAATCGCAAGCTTTGTGAGAAATGACGCAAAGTCAGAGTAATTTTGTTATACATGATTAATCTCCATTATTTATTGTCGTTTGCCGCGTAAGCGGGTAATAATTCAAACGGTGCTTCCTGAGCCGTTGGGTGACGAACGATGCGCGCTTGCAGCACGGTCCGGGTGCCAAACACCAGCATGCTGATCAACACCGCCATGAAAAGACCGGCCAGCGAGGTATTCACGTAGTCATTGAAAATTACCTGTTGCATCTGCTCGATGGACTTGGCCGGCGCTAATACGATGCCTTGCGCCACCGCTTCCTGATATTTTTCCGCATGCGCGAGAAACCCGATGCGCGGGTTATCGTGGAAAATCTTTTGCCACGCCGCCGTCAACGTGCAAACACTGACCCACACCACCGGAATGACGGTCACCCAGGCAAAGCGATCCTGCTTCATCTTGAACAGCACGCAGGTCGCCAGAATCAGCGCGATCCCCGCCAGCATCTGGTTCGCAATACCGAACAACGGCCACAGCGTATTGATACCACCCAGCGGATCGATAACCCCCTGGTACAGAAAGTATCCCCAACCAGCGACGCACAGGCCGGTGGCAACCAGACTGGCAACGACTGAGTCGGTGCGTTTCATGGCGGGAACAAACGATCCCAGCAAATCCTGCAGCATGAAACGTCCGGCGCGTGTTCCGGCATCCACAGCGGTCAGAATGAATAATGCTTCAAACAAAATCGCAAAGTGATACCAGAAAGCCATCATCGCGGTGCCGCCGATCACTTCCGACAAAATTTGCGCCATGCCGACCGCCAGCGTCGGTGCGCCGCCGGTACGCGAAATAATGCTATGTTCGCCGACATTCTGCGCGGTCTGGTGAATCATTTCCGGCGTTACATAAAATCCCCATTGGGTGATCGTTTGCGTCGCCGATTCCGCCGTGGTGCCGATAATGGCCGCCGGGCTGTTCATGGCGAAATAAATGCCGGGCTCCAAGGTTGCAGCGGCAACCAGCGCCATAATGGCAACGAACGATTCCATCAGCATCGCGCCGTAACCGATAAAGCGTGCATCCATTTCCGACGAAATCATCTTAGGCGTGGTACCCGAAGCGATCAGTGAATGAAAACCGGAAATCGCGCCGCAAGCCACCGTGACAAACAGGAAAGGAAACAAATCGCCCGACCAGACCGGGCCGGAACCATCGATAAACTGCGTCAATGCGGGCATTTTCAGCTCCGGCGAAATCACAATAACGCCGATGGCCAAGCCGACGATGGTGCCGATTTTCAAAAAAGTCGATAAATAATCGCGCGGCGCGAGCAGTAGCCAGACCGGCAGAACCGCCGCGATAAAGCCATAACCGATCAACAACCAGGTCAATTGCTCGCCGCTCAACGTGAACATCGCCCCCCACTCAGGATCTTCCTGCACATATTGTCCGGCGACGATAGACAGCATGAGCAGCACAAAACCGATGATCGACACTTCGCCGATGGCGCAAGGACGGAAATAACGTGCGTAAACCCCCATGAACAACGCAATCGGGATGGTCGCCGCCACCGTAAACGTGCCCCACGGCGATTCGGCCAGTGCCTTAACCACGATCAAGGACAATACCGCCAGTAAAATGAGCATGATGAAAAACGTGCCAAACATGGCAATCATGCCGGGCAACTGCCCCAGCTCGGATTTGATCAAATCCCCAAGCGAGCGGCCATTGCGCCGCGTGGAAATGAACAGCACAATGAAATCCTGCACCGCACCGGCAAATACCACCCCGGCCAACAGCCACAGCATGCCCGGCAAATAACCCATCTGCGCCGCTAGAATCGGCCCCACCAGCGGACCCGCCCCGGCAATCGCCGCGAAGTGATGGCCGAACAGCACATATTTATTGGTCGGCACATGATCCAAACCGTCGTTATGCTTATACGCCGGTGTCATACGCCTTTCATCCAGCTTTAACACCCGGTTCGCAATGAACAGACTGTAAAAACGGAAAGCGATGAGATAAACGCACACCGCTGCGATGACGATCCAGATTGCGCCGATCGATTCACCGCGATTCAAGGCAATGACCGCGAGAGCGGAAGCTCCGGCGAGAGACAGAGCTATCCAGACAAGATATTTTATTAACAGATTCATAAAGGTTCCTAGTAGAAAAACTGCTCTTATTTTACTGAGAATTGCGAAACCGCGTTATTCTGATCGAACGTGACCGCCAATTCCTTATCACTGTAAGAGCTATCGTTATTTTAAGATACCGGTGCTTTGCCAGAAATTGAGTGGTTTTGGTTAGGTTGCTATCCCTTGCTTAACCGGTTGTGGCACAAACAGATTAAAGTAATACAAGCACCATCAAAGCAGGATTTGCTGCTTTCACAGACACGCTCCAAAAAAATTATGCGCCTACGATTATCCGGATTGCGCTTTTAAACGCTAGAGGGGAAAGTCACCCTACTTGGGTTGAAGTATTTGAATTAAGAGAAGGTGAATCAAGCAGATTCAAGGGCACTGGAATCGAATTGTAATCGCAGAGCGCGGTCGCGGTGCGCATCAAACCCGGCAGAAACGAAATCATGCCAGGTTTGATGCAAGCACCAGCAGCTAGTGATCGGGTCTGGTGGAATACCGCGCTATTGCAGCTCGACGTAAACCAAAAAATCTCAGTAATAACCGGAGCGACTCAGAATTCGCTGCCCCGGCTGTTATCGACATCTTCCGGACTCACCAGACTGCCGAGATTTCCCCATGCGTTCCTGATATAAGAAACTACCTGGGCAATCTCGGTATCGCGGATGAAATGCTGATACGGCGGCATGCCATAAGGTCTTGGATTACCGGCCGTGGCAGGCGGATACCCGCCATACAGCACGCTGCGGATTGTGTTCAGCGGGGAGCTCATGGTTACACTGCGGTTTCCGGCTAGTGGGGGATATATTTTCGGTACGCCTTCGCCAGATTGGCCGTGACAGTCCTGGCAGTGTTTTTCATATACTTCCTGTCCGAGGGCTAGGTACTGGCGCACTTGTTCCGGCATTTTGCGGGCTTTCCGGGGTGCTTTGGCGTTGTCTTTCTTCTCGCCCAGGGATTGAAGGTAAACCGCGATCGAACGGATATCATCGTCCGACAGATACTGTAAACTTTGCCGGACAATCGTGGCCATAGAACCGGAAGTCACGGCATGGCCGTTGATCCCGGTGGATAGCAGTTCAACAATATCCTCGACCGGCCATTCACTGACCCCGGCTTCCCGCGGGGATATCAACGAGGGCGCATACCAGTAGGAGCCCATGATTTTACCGCCCGTCAGCTTATCGTCCTGACTTGCTCCCCATACATTTCGCGGAGTATGGCAGGCGTTGCAGTGTCCGAGTCCCTGAACCAGATAATTACCCCGGTTCCATTCATCGCTTTTCGATTTGTCCGGTTGATAGACGCCTTCATTGAAATACCACTTGCGCCAAAGATACAGGAGCGTCTGATTATCGTAGGGTGGACTGATCTTGTGGGGCGGATTGGTTTGTGCGACAGGCGGTAGCGAACGCAAATAGGCAAAGATCGCATCGGCATCCGGCCGGGTAATCTTGGTATATTCGGTATACGGAAAAGCCGGGTACAAATTACGGCCATCCTTCGACTTTCCATAATGCAGCGCCTGCCAGAAATCCTCGTCGCTCCAGCCGCCGATTCCGGTTTCTTTATCCGGTGTGATATTCGGCGTGACGAATTGACCGAAAGGCGTATTCAGCTTGCGCCCGCCAGCGTAAGGCTCGCCGCCGCGCGTGGTATGGCACCCCATGCAGTTGCCTGCCCGGGCAAGATATTCGCCGCGCCGGACTTGATCGGTATCGGAGTCAGCCGGTGTCTGAGCCGATGCCATGTGCGCCAGGGATAGCAAACCGCCTATAACGCAAACGATGATCCGCCCTATGCCCGCCAATCTTGTTGTATTTGAATTTCTCATCGTGTCACCTCTTTTCCGGACAAAATAGTCCGGCAACGCTGCGCCAGTTCAGGGGTAAGCGCATCCGCTGCAGCGGATTGTCCCGATACCGGCAGGCCGGGCAGCCATTGCACCAGTGCATTGACTTCTTCCTGAGTTAGTTTCTTGGCTATTTCCGACATGCAATCCGGTATCTGGCCGCGCATGATTCCACCATTGCGCCAGCCGCCGAATTGTGCCGCCAGATAGGCATGCGGCAAGCCCAGCAGACCGGGAATGGCCGGTTGCACGCCCATCAGCGTTTTGCCATGACAAGCACCGCATGCCGGAAGATCGCGCTCGGGATCGCCGGAATACATCAGTGTTTCCACGGATTTGATTTCATCCGGTGTCAGTGCGGGCGCTACCGGCTCCAGATAAGCGTAGGGCTGGGCAGCAAAATATTCTGCGATTTCGCGCATGTAATCATCCGACATGTTTTCGAGCAAAATGGCCATTGGCTGATAATAGCGCCGCCCATCACGAAAATTACGCAACTGATTAAAGAGATAACCGGCCGGTTTGCCCGCAATACGCGGGAAATAGGCATCCCGGTCTATCCGGTCAGCATCTCTGTGACAGATGATGCAGGGCTTTACGCGTTCTTCCAAGGTATCGGATAGTCCGGATGATGCCGGTCCGGCAGCGCTTGTCAGGCCGGGAATCATCGCTAACAAGATAAAAGCAAAAAACTTCATTGACATGTGGGTCCATGAAAAAAATTAAAACACCGGTCAATCTTCAGAATGCTCTCCTGAAGTTCCGTATTGGCGTCAAACTGTCCTGTGGAACGAACGAGCCATTCCGGTAGCCGACGTGCAGAATTGCGGTACAGGATTGCAGTGTATATCACTACCTGCAATCCAGACAACCGGGTGATATCCCTCCGGAAAACCTGGGGATACGCTGAGAAACTACTATGCTCCAGGATGCCGCCTTGAAATCAAATTCAGAACACGCATTGATCACTCGCAAACAGTATGCTTTTTCGTTTGATTTTGCCTTGCCTGATCATCACGCTACTTTTGCGGCAAGAGGTGATCGAGTATCACCTCTTGCCGCAACGCCCCTTATCCTTTTTGGGGTTTTGTAATAGGAAGTTAAAGGTATCTTTCACTCCTTGGTTTCAGGAATTTCCTTGACATCGATCAGTTCAAATTTGTTGTCGCCAAGATGTCTTAGTTTTGCTTGGTAATATGAGCCCAATGCTTTGACTCGCTGGATAGTTAACATCCCTGTTTCCGCGACGAAAACTGAATTGTCTTTCAGGTCTGCGGCCGCTGAGACGGCCAATTCAAACTTATCTTGCGCAAGCCCGCGATTAAAAACGATTGCGATAGGAGATGCGGCAATAGCGACCGAAGTATCGCTGTTGGCTTTAGATTCAAATAATTTGAGTTCGATGCGATATGCGCCGGTACTGCCGCCCAACGTATTGGATGCATTGAGAATAGACATTTTCAAGTGATCGTGCAATCCGCCGTCGCTGCCAATTTCCCCGATAACACCTGGAATACTGCTCGTTCCGTCCGCGCGATACGAAATGATATTATCAAGCGCGTCGGTGATCTCAATCTGCTCTCCATTTGGCATTGCCGAACTCCATTCGGAGCCGTTCCAGAATAACAATTTGCCGGTAGGCTGGAAACGCAGCCAGTTGCCAGGTGTAAATGCTCCTTTTTCTATGTGAACATCAAACCCCGGTTCATCGGTTGCATATAATCCTCCGCCGATATCACCAAAATCAGGCTCGAATAAATTGCTGTTAACGAATATTTCCGCGCCGATTTTCCAAGGTTGTATGTCGCTCTCATGATGATGCTCAGCCGCGTTAACGGATGAAAAGAACCAGCTAGCAACTACAGTTACTAACCCAATAAGTATTTTTTTATGCATGATCAAGCCTCTTAGGTTTTTTAAATTACTGTTTTGATTGATACGTGCTGCAAAATTAATTCTGTCGTTATCCTCCTGGTAAAATCAGTCAATTACTTAAAAATTGTGTCTATCTCTTCAAAGTATTCCAGCCGGAACTTGGAATCCCCGATGTTGCGCAGAGTCGCCTTATAATTTTTTTCGTGGATATAAACCGAAGGGATTTCCAGAATTGCAGCTTCAATGTCATAACGTGCGGGTATGGCATAGCGCGATTTGTCCAGTTGCAGCGAATTCAGCTCGAATAAGTTGTTATCCTCTAACTGCAACTGCGCCCGATAATGTAGATTACTCACTTGAATATCGTTCAAGTCCAATATGCTGTTCTTTGCATCGTAGACTGCCGCAACATTCAAAACTGTGGCGGGAGCCAAGACCGGAATGTTGCACAGCCTCAACGTGCATAACTGTTTAGCCAGAAATGCGTCGGCGCGGTTAATGACACCGTCATGATCGACGTCGAGCATGGCATTGCTGGATCGCACCGGATCATTGTTTTGCGCGGCTAGTAAAATCAATGCGACATCGAGGCGATCTACATCGCCATCGAAATCAACGTCACCCGGAATAGATGCAGGAATGAACGGTTGCGGTGGATCCGGGTCAGGGGCCGTGATTCCGCCAGTAAGCGCTAACAATGCCGCGGCGAATTCATCTTCACGCAAACCCGCGTTGAATAAAATGAGAAACGGCGCGGAAGGAAAGAAACGGGCATTGGAGATAAGCTGCATTTCGATGAGGAAAGCGCCTGCGGGACCGCCTATTTGACCTTTCTGGTTCTCCAGGAAGAAACTCAGATGCGTGTGCAATACACCGTTGCTTCCCGTAATATCGACAACCAGCTCCGGATTGCCCGAGATGCCGTTGGCAGAAAAAATGGTGCTGCCGTCACTGCCGAAGACTCCGTCGCTGAAGCATATTAACTGACCGGCGCATTGGGATAGATCGTTGATTATGTCAGCGCTCGCTTCCAGTCCGCCAAACAGTCTGATTTGTATGCCTTCGGGCGGTTTTCCCCAAGAGGATAACAGCGGGTCCCAGTATTTGAGCGCTCCCAGTGCCCGATAACTCAGTAATTCATTCGGTAACAATGCATTTTGAATCGACTGGAATCCCGGGTTTTTAGTTTTGAAATCCCCACCCGGCAGATCTTGAAAATCGGCTGGAAAAATCAGTTTCCCGGTCACAGCTTCTATCGGTAATGTACCCGCCGGTAAATGCAATACCTCGGCTAATCCATCCAGATCGCAGCCTACCGCGCCGGGTGTGCGGCAATAGCCTGTAAACAGAGCATTGCCTTGCCCCCAGACTTCAACATCCAGATGCACGGCAAAAGCTTGCCGGCCGGATAGCAAAACAGTAAGCAGTAGATAAAAGCAAAGATAAGTTTTACCGGCTGATGTTTTCAATATAACAATTCCATGTCGAGATTCCCGATTGCAGCCAGTTTTAGAATGTGGCGCGCGCGCCCACTATGAAACTTCGTCCCGGCTCCGGTGCAAAATTTCGCAAAAAAGAAACCGAATTACGTATTTCCTCGTTCAGCAGATTGTGTCCTTTGGCAAATAGCCACAAATTGCCCCATTTGCTCGTTGTGATTTGATAATCTGCCGTTGCGGTCAATAAATGGTAGCTATCAGTGGGTGTTTCGTTTCTTCCCGGATAATGCTGCGCTTCAGCCCGGGTGTACCGTACCGCGGTATTCCAGGTGGGGTTGCCGTATCCCAGTTCGGCGCCGTAACGAAGTGGCGGCATACGCGGTACATCATCGCGGTCGCCAGTGACAAAACGGCCGCGTACATAATCGGAAAATAAACTGAGCAGCAAATTGCCTTGCGGCATTTGATAAAGCGTTGCGTCAATCCTGGATTCGAAGCCGATAAACTCGGCATGCCGTTGATCGTAGGCGAGGACCGATACACATTCCGCATCACTGACACAGCGCTGACGGATCACCTCGTTGTCAATTTCATACACCAAACCGGTATTCCGCAGGTAGATAAAATCGTCAGTACGGTTGTAGTAACCGTTGATTCGCGCGCTGATTCGCCCTGGCTTCCATTCAATTCCTAAATCGGCCATATTCACAGTCTCATTCTTGAGCTGCACATTGCCGATTTCAAAACTGCGAGTCGACAAATGCGGGCCGAGCGCCAATAGTTCCTGGATATCCGGCGGACGCTTGCCGCGATTTAAGGTCAGCGTCAATGCGGTATCTGTCCGCGGATTCCATTGCAGTGCTGATGAAGCAGACAATGCTTGATAGTCGAGTGCGTTGGGTAATTGCACTGGCGGCAGAGCGCTGCCGCGCAGTCTCAATTCGTTTACGCTGGGGTCGATGTGTGCGTGTTCAAAGCGAAGTCCGCCACGCAAAATCCAATTATTCCAGGCGTAATCTTGCGTAGTGTATAAGCCCAAAGACTGTTGCTTGGTACGAGGTGCAAACGTTTCTACACCCAGCGCGGAAAAATTACGATGTATCCAGTGTGCGCCAAAGGTGCCGGTCAGATTCGGAAACGCATGATGACGTACTTCAACACGCCCTTCACCGACATCGTTTTTGAACTTAGTGAAAGGTGATCCGCCTTCCATCTCAGTATGTCTGTAGTCGACCAAACCATAGCGGAAACTGATGCTTTCGATGCCGCGTGCTGGCTCGTGCCATTCAGACTTGAAGTCATAGCGGGTTTGCCGCATGTTAATGCGAATATTGGGAAATAGTGCTTGCGGGCCGAAGATATCTTCAAATCCTGTCAAGTCATTGAGTTTGGGCAGAATTGTTTCCAAACCATTCAAGTGATTGGGGTCCAGATGATGACTGCCTCTGGGCACTCCGTAGCGATTATCCGTGTGACTGACCGCCATACCCGCCATGATATTTTGGCCAATCCATGATATACCGGCAAAACCGCCGACTCCTCTGCTATCGGTATTGGGGATTGTGCCACTGGCATTTTGTATCTCTGACAGACCGAATTGTTGTTCTACCAATCTTTCGTCAATTGCTTTTCCTGGAATTTGAGTATCACCCCGTTTGCGCAAGAATCCTCCCAAACTGAATGCCAGCCGGTCTTTTCCCAGATTCAATTTAAAGGCGGAATTTGTGCCGTCTCCGTTAGTGTCATAGCGGCTCTCGACAGAACCGCTGGCGGGTTTTGTGGCGCGCTTTCCGGGTATGCGATGATCGTTAACATCAACAATGCCGCCGATTGCGTTGCCGCCATAGCGAATGATTTCCGGGCCTCGCATGATTCTGATTTCTTCGGCGAATAAGGGATCGATCGCCACGGCATGATCCGGGCTCAAGCTGGTGGCGTCATGGGTGCCAATACCGCTTTGTAAAATGCGCACCCGGGATCCGGTTAGGCCACGGATCGCCGGGATGCCCACTCCGGGACCAAAGGAAGCATTGCTAACGCCGAGTTCCTCGTTCAAGGTTTGACCCAGTGTGTTGCCTTGTTGCAATCGTAGCGAACGGCCTTTCAGTGTGCTGGTATTGGGCTGGGAGGGTTGATCCGGCGTAACACCGATAATGTTGATCGGTGTCATTTGCACAGCGGGATTGTGTGCGCTGGCTTCGGGCCTGACTTTGGTTACTGCCGGATCCCCGGTTACTTGTTCCGCTATTGCTTTGTCCATTGCACTCATCGTCATTACCGCAATAATGCTGGCCGCTATTTGCCGTGCGGAATGGAACATACTTCACTGACTGTTGGCGTTTGAAGAATTTTTACGATTAACCGCGCATTATTCAAACCGTTTAATTTTTGCGAATGCATGATGGTCACTGTAATTTTTAATTGATTCATCGATTATTAATTTCAGTAATCTGTTTAATTTTGTGAAAGCGCACTTCAAACCAAATCTTAAGAAAGCTGCTGTTGCAAGTCACTGTTAACACACCCATCGCTGAATTGAGTGGTGCCGGAAATTGACTGATTTTTAATGGCTAGGAAGAAATTATATTGTGTTATTATTTTGATATGTTATATCATAACAAATATCAATTCTACTAATTTAAATCAAACTAATGTCAACTGATCGATTACCGGTGACTGTGCTTTCCGGGTTTCTGGGTGCGGGTAAAACAACCGTATTGAGTCATATTTTGAATAACCGGCAAAAACTGCGTGTTGCGGTCATTGTGAATGATATGAGCGAAATCAATGTTGATGCTTCCATCATTGAGAAAGAAATTTCATTTAACCGCGCAGAAGAAAAGCTCATAGAGATGAGCAATGGCTGCATTTGCTGTACCTTGCGCGAAGATTTGCTCATCGAGGTACGGCGGCTGGCCATTGAGAAAAAGTTCGATTATCTGGTCATTGAATCCACAGGCATATCCGAACCGTTACCGATCGCAGAAACATTTACATTCGCTGACGAGAAGGGAATCAGCCTATCCGATATCGCCCGGCTCGATACGATGGTAACGGTTGTGGATGCGGTTAATTTCATGAAGGATTTTGAAGAAGCGAAAATGCTTCAGGAAACAGGAGAAAGCCTGGGGGAAGATGATGAACGCAGTGTCGCTGATCTCCTGATTGATCAAGTGGAATTCAGTGATGTCATTTTGATCAACAAAATTGACTTGATCAGTCCCGGTGAGTTAATTCAACTTCGAGGTATCTTGCGCAGTTTGAATACCGAAGCTGAAATTATTGCCATCCAGGATGGCCGGGTTGAATTACACAAACTTCTAAACACCGGAAAGTTCAGTTTTGAGCATGCCCAGCAGGCACCCGGCTGGTTAAAGGAGATGCGCGGGGAACATATACCTGAAACGGAAGAGTACGGCATCAGCAGTTTTGTTTACACAGCCAGGAAACCGTTTCATCCTCAACGGTTCTACGATTTTATCCATCAACCTTGGTCAGAAGGAAAATTACTCCGGTCAAAGGGATATTTCTGGCTGGCAACCCGGCCGGACTATGCAGGTCAGTGGAGTCAAGCCGGTGGCATCGCGCACTATGGTTATGCTGGTATGTTTTGGAAAGCTGTGCCCAGAAATGAGTGGCCGCACGATGAGGATTATTTGAAATCGATACTGGAGAAATGGGAAGAACCGCATGGAGACCGGCGGCAAGAATTGGTTTTTATCGGTCAGAATATTGATCAACAAGGAATATGCCAATGGCTGGACGAATGTTTGGTGACCGATGAAGAATCGCAAGCCGGAGAGAAAGACTGGTTAACCTTGGAAGATCCATTTCCTGTGTGGAGTGATCGATAGGTGATGATTTTGATTTTCAAATGAATTTGTGGATTTGCACATAGAATTTCTCTCGCGTGATATGCTTTTGCCGGTTAATCACTAGAAGTATTTCTAATCATTCTGAATACTGAAATTTTTAAAAATGTCAGTCGATATCGAACAAATAATCAAAAAATCACGGGAAGTTTGTGCGTCGGCAGGAACAAAATTAACGCATAAACGAAAGAATGTTCTCATGGTGTTGTTGGCTTCTGCTACGCCGCTTTCGGCGTATGAAATCGTGGATCGGTATAAAACGCAATTCCAGGAATCGTTACCGGTGATGTCCGTTTATCGCATGCTGGATTTCCTGATTCAGGAAAAACTGGTTCATAAACTGGAAACTGCCGGTCAGTATATGTCGTGTGCGCATATTGCATGCGATCATCAGCATGAAACACCGCAATTTCTGATCTGTGATCGCTGTGGCAGTGTCAAGGAAGTCGGTATCAAAAAACGCATCATCGAGGAACTTGAACGTAGCATTCAAAGCACCGGTTTTATGTTGGCGCAAAAACAACTGGAACTGCATGGGGTTTGTGAACATTGCCAAAGCCATCCAGCGTGAGAGCTGTCTCGTGGCTTGCTACTCAGCGAGCTGAAGGATTGTGGATACTGTAACAAAACCACCGCCGATTCCGGTTTCGCTGCTGACTGGTTTTTTAGGCAGCGGCAAAACGACGGTGTTAAATCATCTGGTTCAGCAGCCACTCTTTAAACGAACCCTGGTTGTGATTAACGAATTCGGTGCAATCAGCCTGGACCATTTGCTGGTTGCGCATAGCAATGAAACCTTGGTCATGGAAGTGGGAGATGGATGTATCTGCTGTGCGATGCGCGGTGATTTGGCCAAGGTGCTTAAAGATATCACCTGGCGTTTTTCCCGCAACGGAGTACGCCACTACGACCGGGTGATCATCGAAGCCACCGGACTGGCTGATCCGGCTCCGATTTTACATACCTTGATGACGGATAAAAACATTTCCGCGCGCTATCGTTTGGATGCTGTGGTCACTACCATTGATTGTGTCCACGCGATGGATACATTGGACCATCATCCCGAAGCCGTAAAGCAGGCTGCGATAGCAGACCGGATTGTTTTAACCAAAAGTGATTTAATCGATGAACAGCAACGCTGTATGTTGCAACAACGCTTGGCGATTCTGAATCCCGCCGCTTTACAATTTTTGGCTGTAAACGGTCAGGTGGAAGGGCCAGCGGTATTCAGTGCTAACTTATTTTCGATAGATCAAAAAACACCGGATGTTGTCAGATGGTTGAGCGCGGAAGCGTATGCCGGGAATCCTTCAAGCCGATATGAATTTGTGCCGCATGGTGCAGCGCAAACTTTCCATTCTCTCAATAGATCCACCGTTAAACAGCCGGATATAAATCGCCATGATGATCATATTTTGTCCTATTGTTTTACCTTTGACGAGCCGATCGATCCTGAATTGTTTGAGGATTGGTTGAATTTGCTGCTGACGGTCAAGGGCGCGGATATTTTGCGCATCAAGGGGATGGTGAATATGAAGAATCGTGCCGGTCCGATAGTTATTCATGGGGTACAGCATATTTTTCATCCCCCGGTGGAATTGACCGGATGGCCATCGGAAGATCGGCGAACCCGCATTGTATTTATCACCCGGAATGTACCTCGTTCAGTGATCGAGGATACATTTTCCGCGTTGACCGGATGCGCGGCGTTGCCTGCAAGCAGCCATTAGCGGTTTGCGGTAACGGGCGGGATCTTTTTTGCCTGTAATACTTGAATATGCGCGGCTGCACAGCGTGCTAATGACTTTAAATCGTAACCGCCTTCCAGCGCCGAAACAATGCGGCTATGCGCATGGTGATCAGCGATAACCATGATCTGCCGTGTGATCCAGACATAGTCTTCGTCTTCAAGTTGCAGCTGGGCCATGTCGTCGTCGCGATGCGCATCGAACCCGGCGGAGATGAAAATCATCTCCGGTTTGAAGCGGTCGAGCGCCGGTAACCAATGATCGGTGACGGCTTGGCGGAATACCGCGCCGTTGCAGCCGCGCGGCAGCGGCACGTTGATCATGCGTTCGGTGGCGCTGTTTGCGCCGCTGTAGGGATAAAACGGGTGCTGAAACGTCGAGCACAGCATGACGTGCGGGTTGTCACGGAAAATCTCTTCGCTGCCGTTGCCGTGGTGCACGTCAAAATCCAGAATGGCGACGCGTTGCAGCTGATGCTGCGCAATGGCATGCGCCACCCCGACCGCGATATTGTTGAACAGGCAGAATCCCATGGCGCGGTCCGATTCCGCATGATGACCGGGCGGACGGACGGCGCAGAATGCATTGTTGACGGTACCGGCCAGAACCAGATCGGTGGCCAGCACAACCGCTCCCGCTGCGTGTAACGCGGCACTGAGTGAAAAAGGATTCATCGCGGTATCCGCATCCAATGCGATCAAACCGGCCGCCGGGGTATCCCGGCGGATGCTTTCAATGTATTCCAAAGTATGCACGCGCGCCAATTGTTCCGTTGTGGCCAGCGGCGCCTCGTAACGCTGCAATTGCGCCAGCAACCCGCTGGTTTTCAGTTCGTTTTCAATGACGATTAAGCGCTGCGGGCACTCCGGATGGGCCATGCCCATGTCATGCTTGAGACAATCCGGGTGGGTGATATATGCTGTTTGCACGCTATTTCCTGTTACGTTGAAGTTTGATGCCGGCAGGTGTTGAAAGCCAAAGTTTATACAATCAAACGGCTATACCATGATAAATTATCGCTATCATGAATAATAGCTGTTATCTGTTACGTTTAATTGCATTTTTTCGTCATATGGGGAGTCGTTGATGAATGAGTTTATTGCCAAAATATTGAAGTTTGTTTCGTTTGAATCGCTGATGGAAAGAGGCTGGCTGGAAATCGCGCAAATTTTAATGCCGATTTTCCTTTTGGCTTTGGTATTTCTCGGATTGAGTTTTTATATCCAGCACAAACGCTGGAAAACGGCGGCATCCATTGTGTGCGCGCTCCTGGCGCTGGTTTATTTGCCGTACGAGTTTTATCGTCAGTCGCTGGTATCCGCGAGAGCGAATGCCAATATCAGCGAGATTCAGGGCAATTTGCAGAGTTATCTGGATTCGGCCAGCTTAACCCATGCCAAAGGCATTGCGGATAAGGAAGCGGTTGCGAGTATGTTGGACGAGATGATTCATGGCTTGAATCAGGAAAAGAAAAAAGAGCTGGTGCTGATTTCCTGGCTGGTCGCGGAAAATGAGAAAAACTCGCTCAATCAGATCGACAGCAAACAGAAATCCCTGGGCGATGACATAAAATCCAACTTGGCTGCGGCAAAAGTTGAAATTATCGACTCACGTCCGCCGGTTGATAAAATTTCCGACTCTATCGTTAAAAAGCTGGATGATGATGTCAAAGTTTTAATAGAAAGAAAAATGCAGGGATTCAAACAGGAAATCGATAGTTCGTTGGACGGCTTTAAAGAGAGTATCAATACCTTCGTTCAGGGAGAACTCAATAATTATCAAACGAGGTTAGCAGGCATTACGCAACAGAATGTCGATGAATTAAGAAATTACTCCAATAAGGCCAATCAGGCGTTTACTGAGCAAGTCAATAAAATCAATCAGGTTTCGTTGAAGAAACTGGATGCGACCAAAGAAAGCATAGAAGGTGTTGGCGCTGCTTCGGATACCAATTTGAAGAATATCGCGCAGCAAGTCAAGCAGCTGTCAACTTCGCTTGAGATTGCGCAGAAAAAGAATGATATTTTGTTTGAATATAACGAATGCATGCGAACCTCCGGCTTGCTTGATATCGGCGGTAAGGTGGAACAGTGCAAGGCGAAATATCAGCAGGACTTGAGTGCGCTGAAAAGGGCGGAATAGGATGAATTGATCCGATGGTTTCTGCAGCTTAAAGCCGGAGCCATCGGGTCACGGTTCAATCCTTCGCGTTACGTTCCGCTTGAGATAAAAGATGCGGCCATAAACGCTGCATCGCCAAAAAAGTGAACGATGCCGACCAGGTGATCATCGCCAGTCCCGTCAAACCTTCGGTGGCGCTGAGCACGCGGATGGCGCCGGTGGGCACCAGATCTCCAAATCCCACCGTGGTAAAAACAACCGATGAAAAATAAATAAAGTCAAAAAAATTATTTTCGTTCAAACCGGCGATGTAACCCAATCCGGTATCCAGTTGCATGACCCGATAGCCCAGCGCAAAAATGATAATTTCCACCACATGGGCTACCAGCAACCCCAGCATGACCACCAGCACACCGATGCGCTTATGGACATGCACGCCCACCGTGCGGCTTAAGAAACGCAACGCTTCGTAATGCAATACCACGCAAACAGTCACGATGACGCCGGAAACTGCCAGTGCGATTAAGTGAGCAACATGTTCATTCATTATTTATTGACAAGTAAATTAGCGGTCACAAAACAGAGCCTGGATACTTATCATGGAAGCTGATTTATGTGATTATTATCCCATGTATCCCGGCATCACCGTTACATAACGGCTGATATACCGGCAGGCAGTTAATACTGTGATGGCATATATCGATAAAGGGAAGGATTTATGGGGCAGGTAACTGAAATTGTTGGCCGCGGGCTGGCACACTTCTTAACCAAGCCGGTGCGGCAGAGCGTTCAGGTGGCAACGATTAGTCAGGAAAAACTGGCCGCTACTTTGCAGCCCGGCGATGTGCTGCTGGTGGAGGGAGATACCCGTGTTAGCGTAGCCATCAAATACCTCACACAATCCACCTGGTCGCATGCCGCGCTGTACATTGGTAACGTGCTACCGCACAGCGCGCCCTGGCAGCTGCCCCAGGTACTGATTGAAGCCGATCTGAAGGAAGGTGTGCGCGCGATAACGCTCGCGCACTATGCGCAAATGCATACCCGGATTTGCCGTCCTGTCGGTTTGAACGATGAGGATCGGAAGCGCGTGGTGGATTTTGTTATCGCGCGTATCGGCCAGCACTATGATCTCAAGCACATTTTCGATCTTTTGCGCTATTTGCTGCCGACAATGCCGGTTCCGACAAGATTTCGCAGACGTATGCTAGCCCTCGGCAGTGGAGATCCGACACGGGCGATCTGTTCGACGCTGATCGCGCAAGCGTTTGAGTCGGTGCGTTATCCGATATTGCCGGAAATTCAACGCGCCTGGTCGGATGATCCAAGGCATACCGATTGTTACGCGGATATCTACCATATTCGTCATTACAGCCTTTATACACCGCGCGATTTCGATATCTCGCCCTACTTTGACATTATTAAACCGGTGATTGAAAATGGTTTTGACTACCGCTCACTGGCTTGGAGCGACGAAGATCGCGAACCCGGCTGTGAATAGCGGAATGACAGTAATTCATCCAGAATGAGGCATTGATATCATGAAAAAATTGCTTGCTATCGGTTTGTTCAGTAGCTTTTTTGTTCCATGTGCTGCGGCGGCGGTTGAATTGCCCAGTTTCTCTACGACGGAACGGATAGTGCGTATTCCACAGATCACTGTGGACAACAATGATCTGCTGTACGATGTTGAATTACAGCTGGATTTTGACAGTGGAAAATTTTCCATAGTGAAGTACAGCGATACCGCGCCCAGCGACAAAGCGGAATTCAATCTGCCGTTTAAACTGGCGATGGATCACACCGCACAGATCGGCAGCACCGGTCTGCAGATTCGTTTTTCCGATGTGACAGAAGATTCGCGTTGTCCGGCTGATATGGCGTGCATCTGGTCAGGGCAGGTTGTTATCGCACTCGATGTCATCCGTGCAGGGAAGGATCCGGAAAAGATCGCGCTGACTTCTCCGAATGTCTACCCCATCGTTCACGAACTTTCTGATTACAAATTGGAATTGCTGGCTGTACAACCTTACCCTGCGACCGGTGCGGCCATTAAAAAACAGGATTACAAAGTAATCCTGCGCGTTACTCCGCTACTTTGAAAAACCGAAACAAAGCATGATCCGCCGGGCGATTAAGTAAATTCCACTCCGGTTTGCTGCAATCCGATTAAATCGATGTGCGTGGCATTCACCTCGGAATTGGCCGCAATTTCTAGGAGTTGCGCTTGCGATAACGTACCGCCGCTGCCTGTCAGCAATCCGGTATACAGGTTGTGATCCGCGGGTGACGGTGCGCTGCCGACAACATTCTGGTACACCGTATCCACAAAAGTGTCATTGTCCGGATTACCCAGCACACCGATCACCAGTTGCGAAACTTGCAGCATGCTCTGACCGGAATCGAACAAACCAAGCCCAATGCCGACATAGTCCGGGTGTGCCTGAATGGTTGGCGCATCGAATGCCGCGCCGATCAGTCTGACCGTGTTGCCTGCAGCTTGGCCGTCATTGAGGTCGATCGCGACTTTTTGATCGGCAAATTGAAAACGTTCGATACCGGTGAGCGTATCGTTACCTTCCGTCCCGGATACTGTCATTCCCAAGCTTGTTCCGAGAACGGTGTAATTCGCATGGTTGCTGCTATAGACCGCCGTGTCGGCACCCAAGCCGCCATTCAGCGTGTCATTGCCTTCCAAACCATTCAACGTATCGTCTCCACCGGCTGCGAGAATAAAATCGTCTCCGGATGTGCCGGTCAAATTGTCAGGATCATCGGTGCCGAACAACACATTGGGAGGTAAAGTAACGGTCTCGCCTGAAAAATTGGCGGGGGAATTAGTCCCCGTCGAACCATCCCGGTTGAGTGACTTTATGCCATCGACCGGTAATCCGGCATAAGTTATCGTACCGCCAAACATTCCGGGAAAAGTGACACTGCCGCTGCCGGTAAACAAAAAGCCATTCGGAATGATGTAATCGGGCGTGATTAAACCCAGCGCTGAAAATCCCTGCGTTGCAACCAATACGGACTTGCTCAGAGTTGTCTCGCTGGGAAGGTTCGCCGGGAAAGTATACGTGTGGGTGGTGGCGCCACTGGTTGAGGTGATCGTATGTCCGGCCCACTCGTCCTGATCGTTGGCATCTCCTGTAAATTCGATGAATTGAACGGTTCCGTCAGCATTGGAATACACTTCGTTAATGTGAAATATGTGGAATGTCATTTTCTTCTCCTCCCTTAAGCTGGAATATGGCAGCCAATCCATTGAAGCCACTGACATGATATAACGATAAGCGGAAATGAAAAACGCTATCTTCAGGATATTGAATCACGGATGCATCGTGACATGGCATCAAATGATTTGACTAAAAATACTTTTTCCGGCTACTGCGTGCAATAGAATTTCGTTCTAATCTTCAATGTGATAATCTTATTGTGCGATATGAAAACCAGCGCGTGCTCACCTGCTTTAAGTTCCTGAGACTCATACATATTATGTTTTCATATTCCAAGATAGTGCTTTAGCTTATAGAATCAGCCAACCGCCCTTGGATATGGAACAACAACACGTAAAAAAATCGCTATTTCTATTGGTCACGCAGATATTACTGCTGGCATCGGCGTATTTCGCCGGGGGAAAGGCAGGATTAAACGCACCTTATATAGGTTCAAGTATCACCTTGTTTTGGCCGCCTTCCGGGATTGCTTTGGCGGCACTGTTGCTTTGGGGGTTGCCGTGCTGGCCGGGTATATTCCTGGGCGCGCTTGTCACAAACCTGTCTACCGGTGATCTCACCTCGCCCGTTGTTTTGGCCATCGCTTTAGGCAATACCGCAGGTCCGGTATTGGGGGCATTGTTGCTTAGAAAAGTGATGGGCTTTCAAAACAGCTTTATACGCGGGCGCGATGTAATGACCTTCTTGCTGATCGGGCCAGGCAGTATGCTGTTGACCTCCAGTATCGGCGTCTTTGCGTTGTATGCCGGTGGAATGCTGTCATTCGATGTACTCTCTCGCGCTTGGGTCGGCTGGTGGCTTGGGGATACGGTGGGTGTTCTGGTATTCACGCCATTCTTGCTGTTCCTGACGAATCTCCGGCAAACCCCGCTATCGCCGTCACAGATCAAGCTGGAATTTATTTTAGTGCTAGGCAGTTGTGTTTGCCTGACATGGCTGATATTCGGCGGCGTTATGGCTATCAGTCAACTCATGTTGCCGCTGGCCTTCCTGGTTTTCCCCCCTTTAATATGGGCGGGTTTACGTTTAAATGCGTTAGAGACTTTTATCGTGGTTCTAGCGATTTCCTCGATTGCGGTCCTAGGCACGGCGCAAGGGGCCGGCCCTTTCTCCAGAGGGGATTTTCAACTTGATCAATTAGTATTGTGTATTTTTGTTGCAACGATTACGTTCATCGCTTTTATGATGATCGGTATCCAGGCGAATCAGCGCCAGGCGGAGCAGCAATTGCAGGATAGCGAATCACGCTTGCGTCTGGCGCTGGCGGCGGCAAATCAGGGGTTGTACGATTTGAATGTGCAAACCGGGGAAGCGATGGTCAGTCCCGAATATGCCCGCATGTTGGGTTATGATCCGCAATCTTTTGTGGAAACGGATAGGCGCTGGTTAGAACGTACGCATCCGGCGGACCGGGATGCCGCTTACCAAGTGTACAGCGACTACATCGGCGGTTTACGCGAAGATTACCGGATGGAATTCCGCCAACTGACGCAGCAAGGGGAGTGGAAATGGATACTCTCGCTGGGAAAAATCGTCGAGTGGAATCAGCAAGGCCAGCCGCTGCGCATGCTCGGCACGCATACCGATATCAGTGAGCAGAAGCGCGCGGAAGAAGAAATCAATCAAGCCAGGAATCTGTTGCGCGCCGTCATCGATGCCACGCCGGACTGGATTTTTGTAAAAGACAAACAGCATCGCTTTTTATTGGTGAACCAGGCTTTTGCCGATGGCGTCGGTCTTAAACCGGAAGACTTGCTGGGCAGGCCGGATACCGATTTCTGGCCGGGCTATATCTGTTATGGCGATCCGGCTCGAAATATCCGCGGATTTCACGCCGATGACGACGAAGCATTTTCCGGCAAGCGCATACGTAATCCTGCTGATCAAGCTACGCTCGGCAATGGGCAATCCCGCTGGTTTGATACTATAAAATTACCGTTGCGCGGCAGTCACGATGAAATCATCGGCATCGTAGGGTTTGCGCGCGATATCACCGAGCGGCGCAATATTGAATCGAGATACCGCACACTGATAGAACAAATCCCGGCCGTTACTTATACCGCCGCCATGGATCCCGATGTTCACACCGTCTTCGTGAGTCCGCAGCTCAAATCGCAACTTGGTTTTAGCGTGCAAGAGTGGCTCGATGATCCGCAGCTGTGGACGCGGCAAATCCATGCGGATGACCGGGAGCGTATTGTGTCCGCTCTATCGATCAGTCTGAGGGATGGTGTAGCTTATCATGCGGAATACCGCATTCATAAGAAGGATGGCGGTATTGCCTGGGTGCGGGATGACGCGGTCTGGTTGAAAGACGAGGATGGAAAGCCGGTGTTGTTGCAAGGCGTGATGCTGGATATTACGCACCAACGAAAAGCGGAAGAAGAATTAAGCGCGGCTTTGGAAGAATTGAAAGTATCCGAGCGCCACCAACGGGAATTACGTGTACTGGCAGAGCGGGAACAAAGCCGCATGGGCGCATTACTTTCCGCCATGAACATGGGCATTTTGTTTGAAGACAATGAACACCGGGTGGAGTATGTCAATCCGGCATTCTTGCGGATGTGGGGTATCGGCGAACACGAGAACTTATTGAATAAGCCCGCCAGAACTATCCTCGAGAGTTCCGGCGAACGTTTTGCCCAACCCAATCACGCTTCCAAGCATGTGTTGAATGTGCTGGATACGCATGAAATCGGCGAGCGCTGTGAACTCGAATTGACTAACGGACGGACGCTTACCCAGTTATCGTATCCCGTGAATGACATCGAGGGGCGGATTATCGGGTGCTTATGGATTTACGAGGATATTACGCAAGAGCGGCAAACCGCGCAGCAGCTGCTGTATCTGGCGGAACGTGATCCGTTGACCGGTTTGTATAATCGCCATCGCTTCCAGGAAGAACTGAATACTCTGATTGCCACTGCATTACGCCAGCGGCAGAAATTTGCGCTATTGTATTTTGATCTCGATGATTTCAAATACATTAATGATACTTTCGGACACCGGGCCGGTGATACCGTGCTGGTCCGGACAGCGGGCGAGATTTCCAGCATTGTGCGGCATATCGAAGTGTTCGCCCGTTTGGGGGGCGATGAATTTGCCATTCTGAGCCATCTGCAACCGGATGACGATTTGAGTATTCTTCCCGCCCGGATTGTAACGTCCATCTCATCGATTCCGCTGCATTTCCGCGACACCAATATCCGTCTGACGACCAGCGTCGGTGTCGCTATTTTCCCCGAGCACGGCGAAACAGCCGAGGATTTGGTGGCGCATGCGGATGCAGCGATGTATCAGGCCAAGAATCAGGGCAAGAATACCTGGGCAGTCTACGATCCTCAGCGTGATTCGTCGGAAGCCATGATGCACCGGCTGACTTGGTATAACCGGATTGCCCAGGCGCTGGAACAGAATCTGTTTGAAATCCATTTTCAAGGTGTCTACGAAACCGCGCACAATGCGCTGACTCATGTGGAGATTCTCGTCAGGATGCGCGATGTGAATGAACCGGCGCATTTGATCATGCCGGGCCAATTTATTCCCATAGCGGAAAAGAACGGCCAGATTGTCACGATCGACCGCTGGGTGATCCGGCGCAGCATCGAATTGCTCAGCGAGAATCCCGATATGCCCCCAGCCGCTATCAATATTTCCGGCCGGACGTTTGACGATCCGGCGATTCCCCAATATATCCGCAATCTGTTAAGCGAACTGCGCGTAGACCCGGGACGTCTCATCATCGAACTGACCGAAACGGCGGCGGTGTCGGATATTCAGGATGCGCAACGCTTCATCGAAGCGGTTCATCAAGCCGGTTGTTGTGTTTGCCTGGACGATTTCGGCAGCGGCTTTTCCACGTTCGGTTATCTGAAATACCTGGGGGTGGAAATTCTTAAAATCGACGGATTGTTTATCCGCGATCTCCCCAATAACCGCGACAATCAGATTTTTGTCAAAGCCATGGTGGAAGTCGCGCGCGGGCTTGGCAAGTTAACCGTGGCGGAATTCGTTGAAGACGCCGCTACGCTGAGTATGGTGAAAAATCTGGGGGTCGATCTTGCGCAAGGCTATTATTTTGGCCGTCCAAGCGCGCAAATTCCCGGTAAATCCTGATATCAGGATTCAGCCACGGCTTGGCTTCTTAGCCGAATTCGGCGCTTATTCTGGCGATACGTGTTTCGCGCACACGCGCATTGATGGCTGCGGGCAATGCCGTGGCATCCGCGATGCGCTGGCGCAATTCCGCGGCAATGGCTCCGGCATCGACGCTTCTGGCAGCGGAATAGGCCTGTTGAAACCGCCCGGCCTGGGCATACGGTTTGGTGGCGTAGCCGGGGCGGCCGTGAAAATCGCACGCACAAGCCTGCAAAAATTCTTCAAACCGGCCGGGTTTGCGGTAGGCATCGACCGCTTGCAGCATATCCGCCAGCGTGGACGGCTTCAGTTCTGCGGCGCGATGCACGTCGCCGTGGTAACGGGCGACCAGTAAAGCCAGATCGCGGGCATCTTTTGGCACCCTGATGCGTTCGCATACGTTTTGCGTCAGTTCGATACTGCGCGCCTCGTGGCCGATATGGCGCGGCCACTCCTCGGGCGGGGTGGTTCCTTTGCCCAGATCGTGCATCAGCGTGGCAAAGCGCACCGGCAACGAATAATTTTGCGCGGCGGCGTAATCGATCGCCAGCATGATATGCACGCCGGTATCGATTTCCGGGTGTGCGTGCGCCGGTTGCGGAACACCGAACAGCACATCGACTTCCGGCATGATGCGCGCTAATGCACCGCATTCGCGCAACATGTGGAACATCCGCGACGGATTATTTTCCATCAAACCGCGCGACAGCTCCTGCCAAACGCGCTCCGGCACCAGTGCGTCCACTTCGCCGTTATGCACCATATCGCTCATCAAGGCGAGTGTTTCCGGGGCGGCGTGAAAATTGAAACGCGCGGCAAACCGTGCTGCGCGCAGAATGCGCACCGGATCTTCGGAAAATGCCGGGCTGATATGACGCAGAATACCGGCTTCCAAGTCGGCCACACCGTTGAAAGGATCGATGATGTTGCCTTCTTCGTCCTTGGCGATCGAATTGATGGTCAAATCGCGCCGCACCAGATCTTCCTGCAACGTGACTTGCGGCGAGGTGAATACTTCAAATCCCTTGTAGCCGCGCGAAATTTTCCGCTCCGTGCGCGCCAAGGCATATTGTTCATGCGTTTGCGGATGCAAAAAAACCGGAAAATCCTTGCCGACCGGACGATAACCGAGTTGCTCCATTTCTTCGGGCGAAGCGCCGACCACGACATAATCATGATCTTTGACCGGCAGTCCCAGCAGTTCATCGCGAACCGAACCGCCTACAAGGTAAGTTTTCACGGCTTATTTCGCCCTGACAACGCCCAGGCGCTCCTTCAGTGTCGGCGCATCTTGACCGTGGTCGAGCACCTTGGCGTAATACATCGAATTTTTCAAAACCTTTTTAACGTAATCACGCGTTTCGTTAAAAGGGATCGTCTCGGCGTAAATCGCGCCTTCCAGCGGCACGGTGTTGTCACGCCAGCGTCTGGCGCGTCCCGGTCCGGCGTTATACGCAGCGGAAGCCAGCAGCGGCTGATTGTCCAACGTGCCGAGCACGTGCTTGAGATAGTAGGTGCCCAGCTGCAAATTGGTATTCACATCGACCACCAGATGCTGGCGGAAATTCGGTATGCCCAATTGCTTGGCCACCCATTCGGCGGTGGCGGGCATCAATTGCATCAAACCGGCTGCGCCGGCGTGCGATTTGATATCCGCAATGAAGCGGCTTTCTTGCCGGATCAAACCGTATACCCAGGCTTCGTCCAACTGATGTTGTTGCAGAACTTTTTTGAGGGTTTCACGGTGCGGCGATAAAAAGCGCAAACTGAAATCGTGCTGCGAGACGGTGCGGTTGGCGGTATTGATCGCACGGTCATATAAGCCTTGACGGCGGGCGACTTCCGCCGCGGCCAGCAGCTCGGCATCGCTGAAGTTGCGGACGGTCCAGCTCCATTCCCGCAGCGCTTCGGTGCGCAAATTCATGCGCGAAAAAGCCAACGCACGTTGCAGGCCGGGGTTACGCTCCATGGCGGATACTTCCGCGTTACTGACGCGGTAAGTTTTGTCCGCGATGGTCAGTATGGTGCCCAGTTCTTCTCTGGCCAACTGACCATAAAAACTGTGCTCGTTGCTGAGCGGAATGAAAATGTCGTTGGCATCCTGCGTTCTGCCTTTGGTTTTTAACGCACGCGCTTTCCAGTAGCGCCAGGTATCGGTTTGCTGTTCGGCGGGTGACATCCGTTCGATGGTTTTCAGCACTTCATCCCAATGGGTCGCGCGCAAAGCCGCGCGAACTTGCCACGCCAGCACGGTATCCGATGGCGGATAATACGGTGTCATGCTTTGCGCTTCCCGGAACCAGTCCAAGGCACGTGAATCATGCCGCATGGCGGCGCGATGCCCGAGTCTCCCGAGGAAATAGGAACGATCGGATGCGGTCAGTTGATCCTTGACCTTCAACCACTGCACATACGCCGGGTTGGTATCGTTGCGCAGCAGGCGTAACAGCGCGAACAAGACAATTTCGCGGTCACTGCGTGTTTTGATTTTTCGTTTCAGGGTTTCCAGGTAACGCTGCGGATTCTTCGCGGCATTATTCAGCTCGGTGCTGTTCAGCGCTTCGACGCTGGGTAGATAGCGGTTCGCATGTGTGGCCACGCCGGTTTGATTTTCTTCCAAAGCCAGACGGATTCGCGTCCAAATGTCTTCGACTTTGATCTGGCCGCTGGATATGAGCGCCTGGAAAACGGGAGTGCAGCTATCCGGCAGACTGGCCGGGGTAAACCATAACACGCGTGCTTCGGTCAGCACTGTACGATCATTGGCATTCAGGCGGCGCTGATAGTAATAGCACAATAATTCATTATCTTTATTCACCAGCAGCGGATATTCGGCGTCAAAAAGCGCCCATTGCTGATTCTTGCCCAGCATTTTGAGCCAGTCGCCGCGCATCCGGTCTGCAACCAGAGCACCGTCGTAACGCGACAGGAAATAGCGGATATTGGCGTTATCGGTGGTGCGTAGCAGCATGCGCTGCTGATAATAATCCACATAAGGCCATAACACATGGCGTTGCAACCGTGCGGCAGTTTCATCCAGGCGTTTGGCATTGCCCGTCTGGAATGCTTCCCGGGCGGCTAGAAAATCACCGTCCTGACTGGCTGATAGCGTTCCCAAATAAGCTAAAAGGATTAGTCCAACTAGATAATTTCTCATAGCTTTTAACCGGATAAACTCAAGGAAGGGTAGTTAAGAAACGGATGACAAGTATTTTACAACGAATCAAGCTGGAAGAGCATTGCAAAGTACCGGTGCGGGATGGGCGCAAGGATGCGCACGTGGAACAGAGGGGTCAGGCAAGCCTTTCCGCTTTACGGGTTATTTATTCACAGTACAGCGGTTCTCGATATCCGCCATTATGGCATCGGCATAACTGAGGTCAGACTTCACGATGGCGCCAAAGTAGGGATGCCGGTAGAGATCGGTAAAATCGCGCATGAGATCGCACCAATCTTCCAGCACAACGAATTCGTTGCTCCTGAGATGGTACGAGCTGATGCGCGGTTCAAGGAATGCCAGCGCCCATTGATTGACGCGCTCAATATCCGCGGGACTGAAATCCTGCGTGTCGTTACGCTTTGCGCGAGCTATCAGGTCCGCAAGTTCGTGCTCCGATGCAACCGCCAGATGCGTTTGACTGATTAACCCCGCGAGAGATAGCTGATGCGCGATCTGAATCGCTTCCCGGTTTTGTTGCAGCTCAAACACCACAAGCACCATACCCGCGACCACGGCGAGGTTGGTGATAATGGTGATCAGTCGTTCAATTTTCATCGGTATTCTTTTGTTATTTTGCATAAACCAGTACTTTTTCCGCAAAACCGATCCTATCATCAAGATAAAACCGCTATTCGCGTATCAATATCGCTATTTTCTTTCGCTGAAGTGGCGCCATTAACCTGTACAACCTGGAAGCGAAGTTAAGCTCTGACAAGGCGGGTTAATCAAGCTCAGGCGGCCTGATGAATTGTTGTGTA
>NZ_QRBZ01000005.1 GCF_009833085.1 Nitrosomonas oligotropha
AGCCACATAAGAGTTTGAGTAATGCCACTCCTTATGAAATACTCAACGCTTATTTCTATCAACCTCTCTGTAAACAACCCTGAGATTTCTTACACATTAGTTAATATGAATGGGATTATAAGTACCGCAGTCGGTTACGACTTCCCAGGCATCATGATGCTCTTGGTACATTTTATTGAGCGCGTCTTCTACTTTCACGTAATAGGGGCGGCGCATGCCATGATAGTCTACCGGTGGTCCGATCGGATTGAAATTCAAGCCGTAAAAACCCATCAGCTTATTCAGCGCAGGATCGGCAACCGACAGCCAGTGCTTGATATTGTATTTGACGGACATGCGCAACACACCCGCCATCAACACCAGCCCGATGCTGAGCGCGGAACGGCGGTCGCTGGAACGGCGGTCCTGTGTGTTTCTTTTATCGCTGTCAGTCTCGGTGGTTTCCTTACGGCGCTCTTCCCTGCGCCGCTCGTCTTTACGCCGGTCAAATTGGCTGATCACCAGGAAACGGGAAATCTCAGCCGTCTGCTGGCGCGGTAACGCTTTGATATCGCACAATGCCGGGTCTGTTTGGCTATACAATTCAACCGGCAATAGCTTCTCAGGCCGCGTTGAATCCGGCAGAATTAACCGTACCGTGCCGATAAATTGTCCCGATGGGCGATAGCGCAAAAGCACATGGCAGGAGTGGCTGTCATAACTATCTTTTTCCTTTTCATCCGGACAAAGCGCAGGATCGAATCCGGGTAAACGCTGTTCCACGCACAGTACCTGATAGCGAATTCTATAAACATGCTCAAGCAGCTCAGCTGTATCAGCGACTACAATTTCAAAGAACTTCTGAAAATTTTGATACAAATCATTCATAGAATCACCCAATTAAATATGCAGCTGGTTACATTCATTTTTAGCACTCCCCGGACATTCGTTGATATCAAGAAAAGTGTCAGAATAGTAAACTGTGCTGGCGCTACATCATCATTGAAAAAGCGCAGAATCTACGGTGCATTTCTTATTTTTAGCCGCACGAAACAAAGCTTTTCTTTCAATAAGTAATATAAATTTACTACAGCGGTCATTTAAGTATATTTAAAGCGAATATTCAACTGATCTTTAGCAATTAATGGCAGAATTACAACAAAGATAACTGCTTGTACACAATAAACAACAATTGCGCGCAGATTGATGAAATTTAATCGATTAAACCAACACTTCGATGGGTACGGGGTGACTTAAGAATGCGACCGGACTAGCGGTTAAACCGTAAGCGCCCGATTGTAACACCACAACCAAATCACCGGCGGATGCCTCGGCCATGGGTAACTGATCGGCCAATACATCCAGCGGTGTGCACAATGGTCCCGTAACGGATACCACTTCCCTTTCCGCGCCGCGGACTTTATTGCCGATGATGACCGGATAGTTCTTGCGGATGACCTGGCCGAAATTGCCGGAAGCCGCCAGGTGATGATGCAGTCCGCCATCGGTGATGAGAAAAACCTGCCCGCGCGAGATTTTACGTTCCAGAACCCGGCACACATAAATCCCCGCTTCCGCAACGATATACCGGCCTAATTCGATTGCGATTCTGGCGCTTGGCAACTGCCGCTGCACTTCCGGCATCAGACGCTGCAAATTTTCCCCCACAGCAGCAAGATTCAGTGCCCGCTCTCCGGGAAAATACGGCACCCCCAAACCGCCGCCGATATTCAACAAGCGCGGCGGCGATGGCGCGTATTCAGCCAGCCGGATACCCAGCTGCAAGGACTTTGCATGCGCTTCCTGCAGCGCGGCTGCATTGAGACTCTGCGAGCCGCTGAAAATGTGGAAACCGGTAAAGTCCAATCCAAGCACAGCCAGCCGTTTTAATGTATGCGGCACGCACTCGGCATCGATACCGAATGGCTGCGGCCCACCGCCCATTTTCATGCCGGAAGACTTGAGCGCAAAATCCGGATTCACCCGGATGGTTACCTTGGGCATCATCCCTAAACTGGCTCCCAGTTGCGCAATCAATTCCATTTCCTGACCGGATTCAATATTAAGAACAACACCCGCCGCAATCGCACTGCGCAGTTCGTGTTCTTTTTTCCCCGGCCCGGCAAAACTGATATGACCCGGTGGCAGAACCGTATCCAGCGCCACGCGCATCTCGCCCGCCGAAGCCACATCCATGCCGTCGACCAAACCGGCCACATGCTGCACCAGCGCCGGCATCGGGTTGGCTTTCATGGCGTAGTGCAGCAAAATCCCGTCGGGTAAATGACACCGCAAAAATGCAATCCGGTCACTGATTTTCTGCCGGTCATACGCATAAAACGGCGTCGTACCCACGCGTTGCGCTAAACGCGTCAACGCCATACCGCCCACTTGCAGGCAATCGTCCTGCACGGCAAACTGCACCAGCGGCGCATGTTCCGGAGGTAAATTGCTCATTGCGCGGTTTCCTTAAATAAATGCTGTAATTCCTGAGAAAGCAATTTGCGGTCTATTTTACCGTTCGGGTTGCGCGGCAGATCACCCTCACGCATTTCGATGTGACTGGGCAGCATATACGCAGGCAATCGCTGTTTGCATAGATGCAGCAAAAGACCGGCATCCGGCTGCATGCCGCGGCGGGCCGTCACAATCACCGCAATCGCTTGCCCCAGTACGGGATGCGGCACACCGATCGCAACCGCTTCCGCAACACATTCCGACGCATAAATAACTTCTTCCACTTCGGTAGGGCTGACCCGGTAACCGGAGGTTTTGATCATTTCGTCGCGGCGTTCGATGAAATACAAAAAACCTTCTTCATCCATGCGGACGGTATCGCCGGACCAGGCAGCGATCTCCGCAAGTGGCAACCCGGCCTGGCGCGCTTTCAGCGGTTTGAAGCACAACGCCGTTCTTTCCGCATCGTTCCAATACCCCATCGCCACCAATGCGCCCCGCTGCACCAATTCGCCCGGCTCACCCGGTGCGCACGGTGAGCCATCGTCGCGCAGAACCAAAACTTCCGCACTCGGTACCGCCTTGCCGATCGAATCCGGACGCCGCTCGATTTCTTCCGGCGCCAGATAGGTCGAGCGGAACGCTTCGGTAAAACCATACATCAGGAAAACCTGCGTTGCCGGTAAAACACTGCGCAATTGATTCAGCGTCGCACGCGGCATGGCGCCGCCCGAATTGGTGATATAACGCAACGACGGCGCTTTTCCCCAGTCCAATTGCGCCAGCTGAATCCACAATGGCGGCACAGCCGCAAGGCCGGTGATTCCCTCGTCGTTGACGATGCGGATGATGTCGCGTGGAAGCAGATAATTCATCAGGATATTGGTTGCGCCTGCGTAAAAAGCGGTCGTCAATTGATTCAATCCATAATCGAAGCTGAGCGGCAGCACCGTCAAAATCCGGTCATCAGGACGGTTTTGCAAATACTGCGCGACACTTTTCGCGCCAGCCAGCAAATTGCGATGCGACAGCACTACGCCCTTGGGTTTGCCAGTGCTGCCCGAGGTATAGATAATCGCCGCCATATCGCTATCGATCACGCCCGATGCGGAATGTTCTTTTTGCACCGCAGAAACAGCTTGCCAACCGGCAACTGTCAAACCAGCAAGCGCAGGCAAACGATCTCCGCCATCCACGACAATCACGGTATGCAAGTCGTGGCACAGCGGCAAAACCGCTTGCAGCAATTTCAACCGCTCCAGTGAGGTCACCAATATCCTGACATTACAATCGATCAGGATGTACGCCACCTGTTCCGGCTTCAATACCGGATTCACCGGAACCATCACACCACCCGCCGCCGTCGCGGCAAAGAGCGCGATTACGGTCTCGAAACGTTTCTCGAGATAAACCGCCACACGCTCGCCGCGGCTCAAGCCACATGCGCGCAAGCCATCCGCCGTTGCCGCGACTGCCCCTGCCAGCATGACATAGCTCATACGCTGATTGTCATAAGACAAGGCTTCGGCATCCGGTGTCCGTCCGGCAGCGGCAAAAATCAGATCATGGATCAAGTCAGTCATTGAGCAAACGCGCTTGTTAGTGCCACAAGAAAAGCATCCGAATTAGAAAGTGCGCCCATTATAATCGGCTTTGGCTTTCATACGGCTATCAACATACCCGGCGGAATCGCGTAAACTATCCGCTTTCCAATATTCGGCGTAATAGTTGACACAACAATCATGATGGTACGCACACGATTTGCTCCCAGCCCAACCGGCTATCTCCACATCGGCGGCGCACGCACCGCGCTGTTTTCCTGGGCTTATGCCCGCAAGCACGGCGGAAAATTTATTCTGCGCATTGAAGATACCGATCTGGAACGTTCGACGCAACAATCGATCCAGGCGATTCTGGACGGCATGGCGTGGCTGGGACTGGATTACGACGAAGGGCCGTTTTATCAGATGCAGCGCTTAGCGCGTTATCACGAAATTGCCGAGCAATTATTGCAGAATAATCAAGCGTATTACTGCTACGCCACCAAGGAAGAATTGGAACAAATGCGTGAGCAGCAATTGGCGGCGGGTTTGAAGCCCCGTTACGACGGGCGCTGGCGCGATAGCAAGCAAACCCCGCCCGCCGGTGTAAAACCGGTGCTGCGGTTCAAAAACCCGCTGGACGGTTACGTGACCTTCAACGATCAGATCAAGGGAAAAATCACCGTCGCCAACAATGAACTCGACGATCTGGTGCTGCTGCGCGGCGATGGCGTGCCAACGTATAATTTCAGCGTGGTGATCGACGATCTGGACATGAATATCACCCATGTCATCCGCGGCGACGACCACGTCAACAATACCCCGCGCCAGATCAATATTCTTAAGGCATTGGGCGCCACATTGCCGGAATACGCGCATGTGCCGATGATTCTGGGGGCTAACGGCGAGCGCTTGTCGAAACGGCATGGCGCGGTCTCGGTCATGCAGTATCACGAGGATGGGTATTTGCCGGAAGCGCTGTTGAATTATCTGGCGAGACTGGGATGGTCGCACGGCGACGAGGAAATTTTCAGCCGCGAACAGTTGGTAGAATGGTTCGATTTATCCGCGATCAGCCGCTCTCCGGCGAAATTCAATCCGGAAAAACTGCATTGGATCAATCAGCAATATCTCAAAATAACGGATAATACCCGTCTGGCCGGACTGGTAACACCTTTCCTGGCGAAAGACGATTGCCCGACGAATGGCGGCCCCAATCTGACGCAGGTTGTCGATTTGCTCAAGGAACGGGTGAATACCATCGAAGAATTGGCGGATGCCGCAGTGTATTTTTACCGCCCGCTGGAACCCGACAATGAACTGAAAGCACAGCACTTTACTGCGGAAACGAAACCGATCATGACCGGCCTGCTGGAAAAATTCCGCCACATCGAATGGACACGGGAAATCATCCATCAGGAAATAAAAGCTGCCGCCAAGGAACATGATGTAAAACTGCCGAAAATCGCCATGCCGTTACGGGTCATGGTCACCGGCGAAGTTCACACCCCGTCGATCGATGCGGTACTGGCGTTGCTCGGACGCGAGGAGACACTGGCGCGCATGAACAGTCATCTCAGCAGTTTTCCCGGTTGATCTTTTCTTTACAATAAATCATCGCATCAGTATAATCCCCCTTCCTTTGATCAGGGGGTATAGCTCAGCTGGGAGAGCGCTTGCATGGCATGCAAGAGGTCAGCGGTTCGATCCCGCTTATCTCCACCAAGTTTTTCTTGGATTAAGCGGTGCTATAAACGAAACATCATTTTGTCCCCATCGTCTAGAGGCCTAGGACATCGCCCTTTCACGGCGGTAACACGAGTTCGAATCTCGTTGGGGACGCCAAGTACACTAAGGCTTGAAAAATTCAGGCCTTTTTTATTTTCTTGGCGCGAGAAACCACATCTGATCCAAAAAATGCGAGGTCACTCGGCGTAGTTGTTATCCGAGTACATTTCCAGAAGAAATTTTTCTTAACTGACGGGAAGAAAAATCGTGTCTTTTTCAAATAATTGATTGAATTCGCTTGCAGGCACGGGCTTTGAGAACAAGTATCCTTGCCCGAAATCACAACCGATTTGCTGCAATAATTCAAACTGCGCCCACGTTTCTATACCTTCCGCAACCACGCTTAAGTTAAGTTTATGGGCCATCACAATCATGGCTTCGCATAAGGTCAGGTCGTCCGAATCCGGACTCAGGTTCTGCACAAAAGACTTATCGATCTTGATGTAATCGATATCGAATTTTTTCAGGTAGGCAAGCGACGAGTAACCGGTGCCGAAATCGTCCAACGCCACTTGCATTCCATCATCCCGCAGCATCAGCAGATAATCGCAAACATTATTTTTTGCCTCCATCAGCGAGCTCTCGGTAATCTCAATGACAATGCTCTCACCCGGCAAACCAAGCTGCCGCAGGTATTCAAACCAAGAATGACAGCGTCCGGGATCCACTTTAAACTGAAACGGGGATTTATTAACGCTGATCTGAAATTCCGGATTGTAGCGCGCGCGGCACAGCTGCACTTGCGCAGCCGCTTGGCGAAACACCCATTCACCGATTTCAATGATCAGACCTGTTTCTTCCGCGATGGGAATGAAATTATCCGGACTGATCAGACCAATTACGGGGTGCTGCCAGCGAATCAGCGCTTCCGCTTTACGGATCCTGCCGTCTGCCAGATCGATGATGGGTTGGTAATGCACCACTAACTCGTTTCTTTGCACCGCATAGCGCAAATCATTGGCCAGCCGCATGCGCGTATTGGCGGCTTCCTGCATACTGGGGGTGTAATAAAAAAAGCAGTTCTTTCCTTCACGTTTCGCGGTGTACATGGCTTGATCGGCACATTTGAGCAGGCTGGCCACATCGCTCGCGTCTTCCGGGCAGAGCGCCACTCCGATGCTGGCCGTGAGATAGGCAATTTCACCATCCAGATGATAAGGAATGGCCAATTGCTCCAGTATTGAATTAACACAATAACCGGCCCGGCCAATTTCATTCACGTCACTCAGGATCAAGGCAAACTCATCACTCCCCAAGCGCCCCAGCATGCCTTTCCCTCGTGTGAAAGCCGCCAGTCTGCGAGTCACTTCCCTGAGCAGTTGGTCGCCATACAGATGCCCAAGCGTATCGTTCACTTCCCTGAAACGATCGAGATTGATCAAGATTAACGCCAGTTGCCTGTTATCACGCTGGCAGCGCTTTATTTCCTCGTGCAAGCAATCGTATATCATGCGCCGGTTGGGTAATTCCGTCAGCATATCGTAGTTGGCCTGTTTCCAAATCAACGCCTCTTTTCTCTTTTTCTCAGAGATATCGCTGAATAATCCAACCCAGCCTTGAATAGCGCCATCGGGACCGTAAATCGTGTTGATACTCAGTATTTCCGTAAATAATTCGCCATTCTTGCGGCGGTTTTGTATTTCCCCCTGCCATTTCCCCGTCGTGCTGATGGATTGCCACATGGTCCGGTAAAATTCTTTGCTATTCAGTCCCGCACTCAGGATTTTAGGATTCTTTCCAAGAATTTCATCGGGTTGATAACCCGTCACATCCGTAAAAGCCGAATTAACACTGATGATGCATTTATTCGCATCGGTGACCATCATCGCTTCACTGCTTCTTTGATAAACCAGCGCAGCCAATTTCATGTCCGCCTGCGATTTCCTTAACTCGTGGATAATCAGCGTCAGCAATAAACCAATCACGGCGATGACCAGAAAGGCAAGCTGCATATTGATCAAGCCGGATTCTTGCAAATCCCTTCCAAAGAAACCGATTCCTTGCGCCGCGCCGATCATGGCCTGTATAAATGTCATAGTAATCACCAGCGTGATACCGTGGCGGCCGAAACGGATAGCGCCCCAAGTGGCAAAAACAATGATCCAGTAACCGCGAGCAATGAATCCCAGCTCCTGATGAAACCACTCGAGAAAAACGATTTGCCCGGCCAGAAAAGTCAGGCCGGCAAACGCGGCAGTCTCTAAAATACGGCCCCCCTCGAACCACCCTTCCGGTAATTTCCGCCATGTCAGGAAAAACGGAGTGAATATCACGATTCCCAGCAGATTGGCTATCCACCACAGCAGCATGCTGAAAGTTAATACTCTGGGGCTGAGTTCATCGATCAAATACAACCCGATGACGCATAGAATAGTACCGATAGTGATGGATAAAATCGCTGCCAAACCGAGACGGAGATAATCGTCGGACCGTTCAAGACCGGCGATATTTTGATAACCCGCGCCTTTGAGCTGCCAATTCAGAATCCAAACGGCGATAAGCGGTTCACAGGTATTGCCGATGACGAATATCAGATTCGCTTCCAGGGATTTACCCGCCAAATAATTGGCCATGAAAACACCCAGTGCGATGCCCGGCCATAATCGATAGCCTCCGGCAAGCAAAGCCGCCAAAGCTAATCCGCTAGGTGGCCAGATGGGAGAAAAATTTCCCTGGGCGGCAAAATTTTCAATAATCACGCTCGCCAGCACGGCATAGGTCAATGCCAGCAACCCCATGCAACCCATTCCCACCCAATTGTTCAGCAACTGCTGCTTCAGTGAGCGAGTAATTTGTTGTTTTATTAAAGCAAGCATAATTTTTATGATGATTATTCTCGATTTAAAAAGCATTTTTTCGCCAAAACCATTTGCTGCAACTGCAACTTGTTTAGCCCCCACACAGTCCTTCGACTGTTGCGTCAGTGACTCGGCCGATGCTTCCGCTCCTCCTGCCAGCGCAGCATTCTGTTGTGTAACCGCATGCTTTTAAACAGGTAAATTTAACTTCATTGTCACTCATATCGATGTGTACGCTTATGGCAAATATTACGATTAATTCTTCCTATCGGAGAGAGAGAAAGTTCTTATTTTTACAGCATGTTATTCCTATTCACAGAGAAGTACTTATCTGACAAACCCAGATCAAATTTAAACAGCACCACCTTGATACAGGTCAAGCGTGCCGCATCAAAAATGACACCGGTTATGTCTATGGAAGGTTCATTTTAAAAACAGCAGAATGGATTGTTAGCTTACCAGCATGCAGTTAAACCTTGTTCCGGTTCTTGCACTGATTATCAATCATGCCTGCATTTTTATAAGCAAATCGCTTAGATAGAAATAAGCAAAAGCTTATTTCTTTATCCAGCCAGCGGCCTTATCATGAAAAAAATCTGGAGCATTAAGAAGATTCCCAGATAAATCAGTCATCAAAGTAAAGATCGGTGTGGGGTCTGCACTTTTGGGTACTCTGTGTATGGTCTCGCGTAGTTTCAATTCTAAAAATAAGGAGCTACTCATGAGCAAAAATAAAATTCTGGCTGCCTGCATGCTAACCTGCGCGCTGATGATGACATCGGCAGCCAAAGCAGAAAGCTATTTCATCGACAAATTCAGCCAAGGTATTGCAAACATTGCCTTCGGCTTTATTGAGATCCCCAAAAATGTCATCAATATCACCAGCGATCAAAATATTTTTCTAGGTCTGACGTGGGGTGTTATCCGCGGAATTGTGCATGGTGTGAGCCGGACACTGGTAGGCGGCGTGGAAGTCATCACTTCACCGGTTCCATCCAGTGAATTTGCCTCACCGGCTTATGTTTGGAATCGTTTCAGTGAAGACAGCCGTTATTTTGGCTTGCATTACCCTGGCTACTGGACCAGTTACGGCCCACTGGATGATGGCGAATAAGCCTGCTGCGACCCATTCAATCATAAGGATATCATCATGAAAAAATATCACTGCTTACCGCTCGCAATTTTGATACTGTTCCTGACCGCCTGCGCCACGCCCAAAACCGATACGGAAGATTTGAAGGCCGAGATTAAAGCCGCCAGAACCGGTCACTACGGGCAAGCCATGTGGCATCAAGAGCAATCCGAAGAAGATCTGGAAACCGCCAATGAGATTTTGGGTCATCTCGAGAAAAATCACTATTGGAATATCAACGAGAAGCAAAAGGCTTTAGATGCCGCAAAATCAGCCGCACGCCATCGTTTGGAAGCAGAGAAGGAAATGTGTCTGTGGCTGACAGAAGTGCATGGCCATAACCACCATAAAAAAGAATCGATTCACGATACCGTGGCTTACTTCAAAACAGGCAGCGCCGTGCCCTTTAAAACCAAAGACGAAACCATCGGCAAAGTGGGCAACTGGCTGGAAGCGCATCCCGATGCAACTGCAATCGTCACGGCATCAACTGATACTGTCGGCAAACCGGCCTACAACCAGGATTTGTCGGAAAGAAGAGCCCAGGCGGTGATACAACGATTGGTAGCAAGCGGCGCCCGGCCCAGCCAATTAATTACCAAAGCAATCGGTGAAGTTCCAGGCGCCGACAACACACCCGATCAGGAAAACCGTGTGGCGATTGTGATCACATCGCACCCCGTTTACATGGATTGTCCCAACATAAAGTAGCGTGAAAAACTCACTTGGCTGAATAAAAACCAGCCCGGTGAGTTAGAATCTCAGTTCTAACCAATACGGGGGAAAAACATGAAATTACGTTACTTTTTTATGATTGCGATAGTGCTATTCACTTTATCCGCCTGTGGACAAAAATCAACGGAAACCACAGAAAAAGTAGTCGACAAAGTCAACGACGCGCTAGATCGTCGCCCTAACGAAAAAGCGCGCGATGCAATTGAAGACATCACGAGCGCGGTAAAGGATGCTTCTGAAGAAGCTCAGGGAAAAATGGAAGAAATCGCTAAAGAGATCAAGCACCAAACCGGGGATGCTGCGAAATAATTCAGTTTGAGTTCTGCTCTTTTTTTATTTCCGAATCACATTGCAGCATTCGTTCTTTTTTCCGTCCACGCGCAGAAATAGCCTGAAACCGGAGAATCCGACACTACTGACGAAAATCCGCCAACACATTGAGTAAGTAATCCAAATCTTTCTCAGTATGTTCGGCGGAAACCTGCAAGCGGATTTCCTGGTCGCCTTGCGGTACGACCGGATAATTCAAACCGGTGGCGAGAATATCGTGATCGAATAAATGCGCCACCAATGCGGCGGTTTTGGCGGTATCGCGGACAAATACCGGCACGATGGGGTGCTCTCCGGACAAAGTTTCAAAGCCCAGCTGTTGCAATCCGGATCGGAGTTTAGCGCTGAAGCTGCGCAGTCGATTCAGCAGATGCAAGCCCTCCTCGCTTTCCAGAATATCCAACGCCGCCAGTGCAGCAGCCGCTTCGGCGGGCGTGATCGGGTTGGAATAGATATACAACGGCGCGGTTTCCCGCAAGTAAGCGATGGTCGTGGCGCTGGCGGCAACGTAACCGCCGTTGACGCCGAACGCCTTGCCGAGCGTAGCGATTAATACATCCGCCCGCCCTCCGGTAATCTCTTCAGTACCGCGCCCGGTACCGCCAAAAGCGCCGGCGCCATGCGAGTCATCCACTAGCGTGACAATTCCTTCGGGATAATCGCTTTGGTGTCTGGCACAGCAAGCATCGAGTTCATCCAACGGCGCATGATCGCCGCGCATGCTGAAAACGCCGTCAGTGACCACACAAACCCGTTGATAGCGGTCACGGTTGGTGCTCAGGACTTTTTCCAGATCATGCATGCCACCGTGCGCATAAATCGCTTTTCCGGCCGGATGTGCGAGACGGATCGCATTGATGATGCAATTGTGGTTCAGCGCATCGCTGACCACCAGCGTCTGCTCGGAAATCAATTGCGGCAGCACGCCAACCATCGTGGCATAGGCCGCGCTGAACAACAGCGCCGCTTCACGGCCATGAAACGCCGCCAGTCTGCGCTCCAGCTCCACATGCGGCGCGTACGTGCCGCTGATAAATCGCACTGCGCCGGGACCCGCGCCATATTGTTCCGCTGCCTGCGCTTCCGCCTCAATTACCGCCGGATGCCGCGCCAAGCCCAAATAGGAATTCGAATTCATGCGCAAAAATGCGCGCTTGCCATAACCGTGCAGCTGATAGCGTGGCCCCAATCCGTCTTCGCCCGCGAGAATGCCGGTAATGATTTTCTCGTCGCCCTTGCGGACACCCTGTTGTTGCAGTTGATTTAACTTGGCCAGGAATAGCGGTTCCACTTTCGATAGCGACATAGAGATCTCCAATTAACCGTTACGTAATTTGGCGCTGATGTGCGCCAGCATATCGGCCACCATGCCGGGCAAATCGAAACCCGGCTGCCAGCCCCATTCGGTGCGCGCGGCACTGTCATCCATATGCCGCGGCCAGGAATCGGCAATCGCTTGCCGCAGCGGATCGACCGTATAGCCGATGGTAAAACCGGGCAGATGCTTTTGTATTTCCGCCGCCAATTGCGCCGGAGTAAAGCTCATCGCGGTAACGTTAAAACCGTTGCGGTGCGTCAATTTGCCGGGATCGGTTTGCATTAGTTGCATTGCGGCTGCAATGGCATCGGGCATATACATCATATCCAGTTGGGTATCGGCGCGCAGAAAGCAGTCGTAATGCCGTTGTTTGACCGCGGCGTAAAAAATATCCACGGCATAATCGGTCGTACCGCCGCCGGGCAGCACTTGATTGGAAATCAGTCCGGGATAGCGCACACCGCGCGCGTCGACACCGTAGCGGCGATGATAGTAATCGCACAGCAATTCGCCCGTCACTTTGGTAATGCCATAGATCGTCGAAGGGTGCTGCACGGTATCCTGCGGCGTATTGTACGGCGGTGTGCCGGGACCGAATGCGGCAATGGAACTGGGAAAAAATACTTGGCAACCGAACTGGCGCGCGCTTTCCAGCACATTGAGCAGGCCGTTCATATTGATATCCCAGGCTTGCAACGGTCGCTCTTCGGCCACTGCGGAAAGCAGTGCAGCGAGATGATAGATCACCGTGATACCCTGCCCGGCGATCACCGCATCCAGTGCGGCCGCATCGCGCACATCGAGGCTGCAATACGGCCCGGCTTGCGCCAAACCGCCGGAAGGTTCGCGGCGGTGTCCGGCGGCAACGACATTCTCCACACCGTAACGCTCACGCAAAGCCTGCGTCAATTCCGCGCCGATTTGACCGGTCGCGCCGGTTACCAGAATCTTAGGCATTCCCACCTCCATACTTCGGTATTCTGCCGGTTTGCTGCTTTACAGCTCCTGGCAGAGGGAAATCGGAAAGCTGCGCTATTTCTTCCTGCGCTTTTCCACCGCACTGGCTAGTTGTTGCAGCACGTGTTCGGTCGCCTCAAAATTGATGCAGCCGTCCGTAACGCTCTGCCCGTAAACCAGCTCTTCGCGCTTCTTGCCATCGGCTTTCTGATTACCTTCCACCAGATGGCTTTCGATCATCACGCCGCAAATGGCGTTGCTACCGCCCGCAATCTGTTCCGCCACATCGGCCGCCACTTCGGTTTGGCGGCGGTAATCCTTGTGGCTATTGGCGTGGCTGAAATCGATCATCAAATAGGGCGGCAGCTTGGCTTTTTTCAATTCTTCCACCGCTGAAGCAACACTCGCCGCATCGTAATTTGGTTTACGCCCGCCGCGCAGGATGATGTGACAATCCTCGTTTCCTTTGGTAGCAAAAATGGCGGTATGCCCTTCCTTGGTGACAGACAGAAAATGATGCGGGCGTGAAGCGGCCGCGATGGCGTCAATCGCGATATTCAAATTGCCATACGTGCCATTTTTGAAGCCGATCGGGCAAGAAACACCGGATGCCAATTCGCGATGCCCCTGGCTTTCGGTCGTGCGTGCGCCGATGGCCGCCCAGCTGATCAAATCCGATAGATATTGCGGACTCACCAGATCCAGGTACTCGGTGGCCGAAGGCATGCCGATGGTATTCAAATCCAGCAATAACCGGCGCGCCATGCGCAGCCCTTTGTTGATATGAAAGCTGTTATCCAGATCGGGATCGTTGATCAACCCTTTCCAGCCGATGGTCGTGCGTGGTTTCTCGAAATACACCCGCATCACAATATGCAATTGCGGTTTGAGTTTTTCGCGCAAATGCTTCAACCGCGCCGCATACTCCAGCGCGGCATCGACATCGTGAATGGAACAAGGACCGACCACAACCAGCAAGCGGTCGTCCTCACCGTGCAAAATGCGATGAGTCGCTTGCCGCGCGCTATAAACGGTTTCTGTCGTACTCTCCGTCATCGGATATTCGCGATGCAGTTCAACCGGCGGAGTCAGTTCATGCACGCCGACAATACGTAAATCATCGGTCTGGTATTTCATAACAATTCCTTATTGATAGACTTCCAGGTCTAAGAGCAAAGATTCGCCTTGCAATAAACAACGCGGATCGGAAAAAACCGTATTTTAACCTAAGCGGGGAATTTCATCAGAACGGACTTCAGGAAAATCGCTCGCGCAGCCAAACTTCCAGTCTGCGCGTAGCGATCACGTCGTCACGGTTATAACCCAGTATTGCGGCTTGCAGTTTCTGTTTTTCCGTTAAGCTGGTTCCCGCGCGGAAACGGTTGAATTGCACCACCGACCATTGCGAGCCGGATTCCTCGTTTTCCCATTGGAAATTCACCAGCCCCGGATGCTTGCAGATATCTTTCAGACCATAGCCTTGCAGCGGCAACACCAGACAATCCAATACCGGATTTTGCATATCGAACAACGGACTATCCGCGCCCAGCAGCCACTTCACGGTGGCATGATTTCCCATCCCGTAACGCTCGGCGTATTTGCCGATTGTCGCCCTTTCGTGGTTGGAATAATGCGCCAGCACCAAGGCCGGATACTGTGAGCGATACGCATCCATTTTCTGCAAGAAACCCAGCCAGCCCGTATAATCGCTGGCTTCGTCATCGGTCCAGACGTATTCAAAGCTTTCCCGGTCATACGGCGGCGCCAAAAATCCCCACAAATAAACATGACGCTCGCGATTCGGGGTCAATGGGTTGTCTTCGATATCGAAATGAACCCAGGTGCCTTGCGGCAAAACGGCCTTGTTTAGTTGAAATACTTCGCTGCTCAACATCGAGCGGGCTTGCAAAATGGCGCGGTGCTTGCGTTTATTGCCTTTGAGATGCGGCACATCCGGCAGGGATTCGGCCGACTCCCCGGCAAGCTGCGAGATCGTTGCAATCCCGGCTTGCGCCAGATGATCCGCAGCTTTGCCGTGCACGCCGTACAGCAGCGAAATATCCTCTCTGGCTTCAAATTCCGGGCGGCAATACGCCGTATGCGGACAAATACGGCATTTGCTATGGCTATAGCGGACTTCCGGCGGTTGCGGCAAATCCAGCAGCACTCGCATACTGGCGATAAACTCATCGACCAATGGTTCGACTTCATCGCCCAATTGCGCAACACGGCCATCGCCCAGAAAAACCATCGCCGGTAAATTGTTGGCCAGTAAACGGCGATAGATTCCCAGCTGTATCTGAATCGATTTTTTATTTTCACTCAGGGAAAGCTTCGCGTCCGCGGGCTGATATTGACCGCTTTCATGGCGAATCAGGAAATCGGGATAACCCACTAATCCCAGTTGTTCATCCCGCAAACGGCCTTGATAAATCACCGGCGCCCCTTGCTGCATCAAGGCTTGCGTATGTTCAAAGGAAACCGCTTTGCTGACGGCATACTGATCTCCCAGCTTGGCCAGCATGGCCGCTTCATGTTCCAGACCAAGATCGCTGAGCAGCTGATTAAATCCATCGAGCTCCGTTGCAACCGGTTGATGTTTATCCAGCCAGACACGCCGGATACACGTCATCCATGCGCTGGCGTCACTGGGTTTGATCAGAGTTGGGGAAAAATTACCGGCAGTCATCGCTCTACGGGTAAGCTTGTAATGAAACCGCTGATTTTAGCGGATTTAAGCGATACGTACCGGTGGGATTTCGCGGGAAAAATTCAATTGATTCCGGTGTCGCGGCCAGGCGCTGCTAACCGTAGATATCTTCCTTGAACTGTTGTTGAATCGATTCCACCTTCTGCCGGTTTTCAATCAGCGCGATCACGCAATCGATATCCAGTTTCTCACCGGCGAGCTGTTGCAACATGGCGAATGCTTTTTCGTTGCTCCAGGCTTCCTTATACGGGCGGCGTGAAGTCAACGCGTCAAAAACATCGGCCACCGCGACAATCCGTGCTTCAAGCGGAATCTCATCATCGCGCTTACCGGTAGGATAACCGCTGCCGTTCACCGCTTCGTGGTGAAATTCAGCGATATTGCGTAACACATCGATATGATTGAAATTGCCGAAGCCAAAGTTCATCACGATATCGTCGATCATTTCCCTGCCCTTCTGTGAATGCGTATTCATGATCGTTCGTTCTTCCGCGTTCAATGGCCCCGGTTTCAGCAAGATACTGTCAGGCATAGCGATCTTGCCGATATCGTGCAACGGTGAAAACATGAAAACTTGCTCGATATACGCATCGTCCAGATCGTATCGATCGGCGAGCGCTTCAGCGATGATACGGCTGTAGCGCGACATGCGATCCAAATGGCTGCCCGTTTCGGGATCGCGGAAATGCGTAATGCCGCTGGTCGTTTTCAGCGCGGCGTTCATGACCCTCAACGTGGCCAGTTCATTGACGATCATCAGCGCGATCAGGTGTCCGTAAATATCGAGAATGCTCAATACATTCTCGGTGAATACTTCCGCTTCATGCGAGTTAAAAAACAAAAAGCCGACAAACTCGCCGCCATGAAAAATTGGCATGGTATAGCTCGCGGCATAGCCGGAACGGCCGATACGCTGGGTATGCTCGTGCGTACCGTTCTCAAAAGTCACTAGGTTATTGACCACCCGCGGCAGCCCTTGGGCGAGGATTTCCTTCAACGATGGCGCATTATCCAACGATGTTTGATAGTGCACTAAGGGGTTTTCTCCGTCGCTGCTGTTCAGATACGTTTTCAGCACTCGGGTATCGGGATCGTACAGCGCGATGGCAATCCGTGAAATAAATGGAAATTTGTTCTGAACAGAGCGATGCGCGCTGATCATTTTATCCTTCAGCGGTAACGGTTTATTCAAGTCGTCGAGCAGATCGCGATGATGGAACATTTTGCAATTCCTGGGGAAAAATAACATAACGGCCAGATCAAATTTGAGTTTGAATTTATTTCCTTTGACCGGTAAATGCGCACTTCAGCTGCGATTGAAATTGGAGTAATCCATCATCAACTGGTATACTTCCGCCACATTGAGTTTTATGGCGGGCCTCCCCCCATTGCAAGGTAGTCAATCTGGTCAGGTCCGGAAGGAAGCAGCCACAGCTATTTATTGCGAGTGCCGGGGGTCGGGCTCGCCACCCAACACGAACTGGGATCTGCCTTTCCGGATTTTTACTGGTTTAACAGGATCTAATTCGCTTTTCTAATCAAAAACGTGTCCCAAACACAAGTCCTTGCGCGTAAGTGGCGCCCGAGAAATTTTTCCGAATTGACTGGACAGGAGCATGTGGTCAGAGCATTGACCAATGCGCTTGAGCAAAACCGTTTACACCATGCGTATTTACTGACCGGCACGCGCGGTGTCGGCAAAACCACCATCGCCCGCATTCTGGCCAAGTCGCTCAATTGTGAAACCGGTATAACCGCCACACCTTGCGGCGTCTGCCCGGCATGTCGGCAAATCGATGCGGGAAGTTTTATCGACCTGATCGAATTGGACGCTGCGTCCAACACGCAAGTCGATAACATGCGCGAGCTGCTGGAAAATGCGCTGTATGCCCCCACTGGCGCGCGTTATAAGATTTACATCATCGACGAAGTGCACATGCTGTCGAAATCGGCGTTCAATGCCATGTTAAAAACATTGGAAGAGCCGCCGGCGCATGTCAAATTCGTGCTGGCAACCACCGATCCGCAGAAAATCCCGATTACCGTGTTATCCCGTTGTTTGCAATTCAACCTGAAACAAATTCCGCAAACACAAATTGCCGCGCACCTCAAGAATATCCTGGCGCAGGAAAATATTCCCTGCGATATCCCTTCGTTGCAACTGGTCGCGCGCGCCGCACAGGGCAGCATGCGCGATGCGCTCAGTCTGTTGGATCAAGCCATCGCCTTTGGCGAGGGTAAAGTCGAGGAAGCCGGAGTGCGGGATATGCTCGGCATCATCGATCAAGGCTATTTGTTCGATCTGCTCGAAGCGTTGGTGCAGCGGGATGGCGCAAAATTATTATCTCTGGCCGATGCAATGGAAGCGCAGTGTCTTTCCTTCGATTCCGCGTTGCAGGACCTGGCCGCGTTATTGCATCGCATTGCACTGGCGCAAACCGTGCCGCAGGCGATCAGCGAGGATACGCCGGAATACGCGCGTATCGTTGCATTGGCAAAATCCTTAGCACCCGATGATGTGCAACTGTTTTATCAGATTGCATTGCACGGGCGCGGCGATCTCAGTCTGGCGCCCGATGAGTATGCCGGTTTTACCATGACACTTTTACGCATGCTGACGTTCATGCCGGATGATCTGACGGCGAATCGCCAAACCGCCCAAGCCGCACCGGTGAGCGTCAAACCACCCGTAACCGTGGAGAAAAAACCACAAGCAGCACCCGCAAAAACCATCCCGCAAGAACGCACTGCCGCCCCCCTGCTGGACTGGCCGCAACTGAGCCAGCAATTGAAGCTGACCGGCATGGCAAAAATGCTGGCACATCACAGCGAAGCCAAGACCATCGCCGGGGAGAAAATAGAATTATGCGTACCGGATGTGCATAAGCACCTGCTGGAAAAAAAATATCAGGATAAAATCCAAGCCGCGCTGAATAGCTATTTTGGCAAGCCCGTTAGTTTGAGCTTTTCCGTCGGCAGCATCACCGGATTAACGCCGGTCGCACTGCAACAACGCGAAGAAGAAGAGAAGCAGGCCAATGCCATTGCAGCCATTGAAAAGGATCCGGTCGTGCAAGAATTGATTGAGCAGTTTGACGCAAAATTGATCGTCCCTTCCATTAAACCCATTGAAAAATAAAGGAGAGAGAAGAAATGAAAGGCAATATCGGAAACATGATGAAGCAAGCACAGATGATGCAGGAAAACATGCGGCAAATGCAGGAAAATCTGACCAGTATTGAAGTCGAAGGCCAATCCGGCGCCGGCATGGTAAAGGTCACGATGACCTGTCGTCATGATGTCAAGCGCGTCAGCATCGACGATAGTTTGATCGGCGACGACAAGGAAATGTTGGAAGATCTGGTAGCCGCCGCGTTCAACGATGCTGTCCGCAAAGTCGAAACGACCACGCAGGAAAAAATGGCAGCGCTGACCAGCGGCATGGGTCTGCCGCCGGGAATAAAATTTCCCTTTTAGCGTATTCTGTCACCACACCGCAAAGCGCAAGCATAAAAAACAACAGAATAGCGATACAAGCCGCAAGCAAGCCGTACACTTGCGGCAAACAATCTCACAGCCTTTGATAGACAAGTTATCGCCGGATATGGCGATGCTGCGCGGTGAATTCAAAGAACAAGCATGATTGGCCGCGGAATAGTTTAAAATCCGCCATTGCGCGCATTACCACTCATTTCAACTGTCAGCACACATCGCAGGCCAACTATCCATGAAAGTTAAGAGACCGCTCAGACCGGCCAAGAAAAAAACGCCACCCGCTGAACGCACGTCCAGCCAGAAGCCGATCACAACTCGTGACGAACCGCCAGCAGTGACGTTCAAGCTGCAAAAGCTGCTGGCGCAAAAGGGATTGGGCTCGCGACGGGAAATGGAGGAATTGATTGCGACCGGCGCAGTCAGCGTGAACGGCGAGACCGCCACGCTCGGCGACCGGGCCGGGCCGGGTGATGTGATCCGTATCGGCCGCCGCGTGATCCGCGTTCATGCCGAAGCGGATTTGCCCAAAGTGCTGCTGTATCACAAACCCGAAGGCGAAATTGTCAGCCGTCACGACCCGGAAGGCCGCCCTTCGGTTTTCGACAAACTGCCGCATCTGCGATCATCCAAATGGACCGCCATCGGGCGGCTGGACTTCAATACCAGCGGACTGCTCATTTTCACGACCGATGGCGCGCTGGCCAACCGCTTGATGCACCCGCGTTTTGAAATGGAACGCGAATATGCAGTGCGGATAATGGGACAACTTACCGAAGAACAAATGAAACAACTCACCACCGGCGTGATGTTGGACGACGGCGAAGCGGCCTTCACTTACCTCGCCGATCAAGGCGGCGAAGGCTCGAATCACTGGTACCGCGTCATTCTGAAAGAAGGCAAAAACCGCGAAGTACGGCGCATGTTCGAGGCCATCGGACTCACCGTCAGCCGCCTGATGCGCGTACGCTTCGGCCCGATCAACCTGCCGCCACGGATCAAACGCGGCCAATGGCTGGAACTGGATGAAAAAGAAACGCGGCGGCTGTTGAGTTTGATTGGGTAGTCAACTTTCTATCGTTTGTTTCATTGTCCGGTAAGTTTGGCAAATACGCTAAAAATACATTCCTGAGAACATGAATGAGCACAGCTGACACACAAATAGGATTATAGATGGGGATATCACTTGGAGCAATTTGTCATACATTTTAGAACGGTATCTCTTGTAATTCCAAATTGAAATCAAATTCGTGATCATAGTTCCCATCAGCAGTTTCTAGTCGGAGAATCCCTCTTCCACCCACTTTATATTCGTCCTTTATTTCATCTCCCTCCCATGCCTTTGCAATAGTTCGGGTTGCTTTCACTTTAACTTGAGCCCATCCGTTACGACCAATCTTTGGTACAGGTGGCAAAATAAAATAACGATACTTAAACGGTTTAATATCGGCTTCAGAAAATGGACATTCTTTCGAGTCATTCATTATTTTCCACTGATGTCCGGTATATAGATAGATTGCGGATATTTCAGGCGATATGTTATTCGTTTTGTTATGTAGATCAAAAGCCAAAGTGATGGTTGCTTCAGCAGCATGCTTAGAAGTTGATAAGTCTCCAATAGGTGGCTTTGTTATCACTGATATCTTGCTTTTTTCTCTTGCAATAGCTTCACTTTTAGCCCATTCGATATTTTTAACTAATTCTTCTTTTAAATAAGATATAGAAGAACCGTAAACGATGTGCCTCCTGTGTTTCAAATCAAATGGAATATCTGAAGCATCCGTTGTAAGAAGAATGCAAGTTTTCTCTTTTGCATGAGCGTAGCCCAACTCATAAAAGACATTTGCATTCCGATCTGAAAGATCGGCAACGATAAAATCAGCCAAATCAATTTGGCGATAAATGCGATCAAGCATCCCTTCACCAAAAAGCTGTTCGTCTAACCTCTCCGCCTTTACACCACAATCTTTTGCCGCCTCTTTAATTCCAAGCCTATAAACATCATCAAATCCAGAATTAAATGGCATTATTACGAAAGTAAAAAAATCGAGTTCTCTAGTAATCATAGAAGCTCCTCTTATGTGTAAAACCTTTGTAGGCTTCTAAAATGACGCAATATATTCATCAAAGATATATTTATCATTGCTAAATTCACAAATTCGTACCATTCTGAGAATGGCCTATTCATGAAGTTTCGGCTATTCCTTCGGCAACTGCTTTCGCTGCAACAAAAACACAAACTCATCCCCACCGCTGGTTTCCAGCCAGGTAAACGGTAATTTCGGATACGCTTGTTCCAGTTCGGCACGGTTATGGCCGATTTCGACGATCAGGATGCCGTCGTCGGTCAAATGCCGCGCGGCTTGTTGCAGGATTTGCCGGGTTGCGTCCAGGCCGTCTGCGCCGCTGGCCAGCGCGTTTTCCGGTTCGTGACGGTATTCCTGCGGCAATTGTTGCATCGATTCGGCGTTGACATACGGCGGATTACTGATGATCAGGTCGTAACGTTTTCCCTGCAAGGCCGAGAACAGATCGGATTCGATCAGGCCGATTCTGTGTTCCAGTCCGTAATCCTGCACATTCTTATGCGCCACGGCGAGCGCGTGCGGGGAGATGTCGGCGGCGTCGATGTGCGCATTGTCGAATGCGTGCGCCAGCAAAATGGCAAGGCAGCCCGATCCGGTGCAGAGATCGAGTGCGGCGGTGACGCGATCGGGATCGTCGATCCACGGTGACAATTGTGTTTGCAGCAGTTCGGCGATGAACGAGCGCGGAATGATCACGCGTTCGTCGACATAAAAACTGAAATCGCCGAGCCAGGCTTCGTGCGTCAGATAAGCCGCAGGAATGCGGTCTTTGACGCGGCGCTCGATGATGTCCAGCACTTGCTTGCACTCCGCATCGGTGACGCGCGCATCCAGGAACGGTTCCAGCCGGTCCAGTGGCAAATAAAGGGTTTTCAGAATAAGATACGCCGCTTCATCGTACGCATTGGCGGAGCCGTGGCCAAAATACAGACCGGCTTTGTTAAACTGGCTGACAGCGAAACGTAAAAGATCACGGATGGTATGAAGTTGCGATTGCGCTTGAGCGATCATAGGTGGTCACAATGTTAGAAAAATGAGGTGTTGATGTTACAGTGGCCCGAGGATGCTTTCCCAGCCGGAATGGGGTAGCAATGTAGCACAAAAACCGCCGTGACGATGAGCCGGTGAATATTGATTTTTTGCAACGAAAACGGAATGCCATTGGAAACAAATCCCGATCATTATTTCATGCAAGCTGCACTGGAATTGGCGCAGAAAGCGCAGGATTGCGGCGAAGTGCCGGTAGGCGCGGTGGTGGTGCAGAATGGCCGCATTATCGGGCACGGCTACAACCGCCCGATTTCCACTGCCGACCCCGCCGCGCATGCCGAGATCATGGCGATGCGCGCTGCCGGCAGTCATCTGGGCAATTACCGTTTGCTTGACTGCACATTGTATGTGACGCTGGAACCCTGCACGATGTGCATCGGTGCGATTTTTCACGCGCGCATCCAGCGTCTGGTGTATGCCGCGGCCGATCCGAAAACCGGCGCCTGCGGCAGCATCATCGATCTTCCGGCGGAAACCCGGTTGAACCATCATTTGCAGGTAGAAGCCGGCATAATGGCGGCCGAAGCCAGCACGTTATTGAAACAATTTTTTGCGCAAAGGCGCAAAGCAAGCGAGCGGAACAACCATGAAAATTAATATTACGATTGCAACCCAACAACTGGATTTACTGGATGAACACGGACAAATCGTGCGGCGATACCGTATTTCCTCAGCCAAAAACGGCACTGGCCAGGAAAATGGCAGCTTTTGCACGCCGCTGGGAAAGCATATCATCCGCGCCAAAATCGGCGCCGGTCAGCCGGTCAATACGGTTTTTATCAAACGCCGCCCGACCGGGGAAATCTATTCGCCGGAGTTTGCCGCGCAATTCCCCAGAAGGGATTGGATTCTGACGCGTATTTTATGGCTGCGCGGCTGCGAGCCGGGTTTTAACCGTTTCGGCTCGGTCGATACCATGCGCCGCTATATTTACATTCACGGCACGCCGGACAGCGTGGAAATGGGTAAACCCGGATCGATCGGGTGTATCCGCATGCGTAACAGCGAATTATTGGAGTTGTTTGACCGGGTCAGTGCGGGAACTGAGGGAACCGAAGTGAATATTCTCCGGTAACAGCTTGATTCAGACGGGGCGCAGCACTTTCGCAACCGGTTGGCGTAAAGTACTGCGCAATGGATCAAGTGTTTACGCCAGCTCCGTCTTTGTTCTTCTCATGCTTGCAAATGCCTATACCAGCAACGAGTTGTTGTTTCTGGCGCGGGAAGCAGTACCTTCATCGATTAAAATCTTGAGCGCAGGAAACTCTTTTTGATGCAGCTCTTGCAATGTATAGATTTCTTGTAACACTTCCAATGGAAATCCTTGTCTGTTCTGGTCTTTCTCAACGACCAGCAGCTTCTGGATGAGCTGATAAAATTCCTTGTATCCCCAATGCAGTTCGATCATATCCGCAATTCTTTTGTAGTTCGTATCCAGCAACGATTCTTTATCGCCCAAATATGCTTTAAATCCTTTAATTGAATTTTTTAATGGCATGTCAGCACTCCTTGCACTTTTCCAATATAAATTTATTCATTGATAGCCGAAAAATTCGACGCATCCCAGCTTAATATTCTGGAATTGCAGATTCTTCCAGATGAAACCCAGTGAATCTCACGTCTCAGTTTTTATATATAACGGCAAACTGTAGGAATTATCTGAGTCAATTTTTAAAATAATTTTTGTACTGTATAACCTGAGAGCAGAATCGAGCTCAATTGAAATAACGCGCACTTCAGGAAAGTAGTTTATTACTGATTAAAATCATTCTAAGCAGATATTTTGCATAAAATTTAACCGGTTCCTCCCATCCCTTGCTCATAGGCGTTTGATGCTGCAATCAAATCAAACCTTATAAGCGCCGGTATTCTGTAAAGTATTTTCAATCTTTAAATCTCCTAACGAGGTGGCTTACTTAAAATAATTTTTTTCTTCTGTGCGTTTATTCTGGCAGAACAGCAAAAGGTTCAATGTTGATAAAAATTCCTTGCGACGTGGATTGAAGCCCGTTCATGGACGCATCATGAAATTCAATCTATTCAATGTGAATCAACAGTTTGCAGCGCTCATGAATGAATTGGCCGCAAAGATTACTACATCATGATGTTAAAATTTCCTACTGGAAATCCATTTTGAATTTTAATTTATCCACTAAACTCCGGTTCTCATTGCCCGGCACTGAATCACTTTAAAACAATCGATGGTTTAATCATTTGCGTTCACAATCCATAAAAATAAAAAACCGTCGGCTGCTAGGATTGCTGTTCATTCTGAGTTACCCGATCAGCGCTCATGCTCAGCTAAGCGCCAGCGTAACCGGCACGACCGATTATATTTGGCGCGGTTATTCCAAAAGCGATGGAAAACCCGCCGCGCAGTTCAATATAGACTACGGGTTCAAATCGGGGCTTTACCTCGGCACTTTCGCGTCGACAGTCAATTTTGCCGATCAAGGATTCGCCGCGCGCTCCGATGCGGAATTCAAGCCCTATGCCGGTTGGGCCTATCAACTATCGGACGATTGGCGCTTTAATGCGGAGTGGACCCGTTATATTTTCACGGGCAAAATATTCGGACAGAGCGTTGATTACAATGAATTTTACTTGCATACGCATTTCCGTGATTTGCTATCCGCCAACTTTAGTTTCTCCGAAAATGGCTACCAGCAAAACCATATGTCATTCAATTATGAAATCACCGGGCGCTACCCGATTACCAGCTCAATCGAAATGTCAGGCACGTTCGGTTACAGTCAGCAGAAGAAAGTGCTGCACTATGATTACCTGTATTGGACTTCCGGCGTGACTTGGCATTTTTCCCCGAATATCGGCGTCGATGTCCGCTACTATTCCGGATTGGATTTAGGCGCTGAAAAAGAGCATATCGCAGGCTGGCAATTCCGCCCGCATGTGGTTGATAACCGGGTTTTATTCTCGATTACCGTCGGATTCTGATTTTTATTTTTGCCGCAATGAACTTTTAACCCGCCGCACGGAATAAACAGGGCAAATTTACCGAGACTTAATCAATAGTCATAGCGATTATGAAACACCATGAGTGAATTGCCGGGGTCTAAAGTAAGAAAATCTTTTAACTCGGACGAACAGCAAGTTAAGGAAAGGAATCTGATCGCCGAAGCGGCGGGCGGCAATGGAAAAGCTTTTGAACAACTGTATCAACGTTACTTTGACCGCTTGTATCAGTTCATTTTTCACATTACCCGGCGGCATGATTATATTGAAGAAATTATTAATGACGTGATGTATGTGGTGTGGGAAAAAGCATCGACCTACGATCAAACATGCCGCCCGTCCACCTGGATTCTGGGGATTGCATATTTCAAGGCATTAAAAAGCATCGAACAAAGCCTGATTCGAGAAGACCGGTCCGTTGAATTCAATGATGAATTGGATTACTTTCCCAATCCCGCAGCGCAGTGGGTTTCGCAGCTGGAGATCAGTAACTGGCTGGAAGCGGGCTTCGATAGCTTATCCCCGGAACAGCGCGCTGTGGTGGAGATGACCTATTATCAAGGGCTGCATTACAGTGAGATCGCAGAAATCATGCAATGCCCTGAGAACACAGTAAAAACCAGAATGTTTCATGCACGGAAAATTTTAGCGAAATTACTTCCAGAGCTTAAAGGCAGGAGTTAAACGATGTCTTCTACAATGATCAATGTCACGGGTAAAAACGAGCATCAGAAAGTATGGAATCTCCTGCCCTGGTATGTGAATCACTCCCTGGATGCTGTTGAGAAAGATCGGGTGAGAAATCACATAAGGACGTGCATAGCCTGTCGGATTGAGCTGCAACAGCAACAGCAACTATTTGAAGAAATGCAACAAACGGATCTCTTGCGGCAAGTTTCGCAGGCTGCTTTCGCGCAACTGAGAAAGCGCATTGAACGGCAATCTGTAATCCGTCCTGTTACCCGGCCTAACCAGCCCGGCGAAGAATCCAAACCTTCTTCCGGACAATCTCCCACTTTTGTAAAACATATTGCCTTAGCAGCGAGTTTATTATTGCTGGCAATGCCGTTTATGTTGCATTTACCGGTAAATGAACCTGCGTTGACAGCGGAATACAGAACACTCGCCAGCGCACCGGAAAACACACCGGCGCACAATTTGGTACGTATCGTCTTCGCCGATCAACCGGACCTCAAGCAAATCGGAGCCATCTTGCATAGCGTCTCGGGCCATATCGTTCAAGGGCCTTCGGAAAATGGCATTTATGAAATTCAAATCGGTGACCGGCATACCCGTCCGCAAGAGATCGACGCTGCCATCGCCCATTTACGTAACAATAACCAGATTATTTTTGCCGAACGGGTTCAAGGATTGCAACCAGCCGGTCAGGATATACGCTAATGCAAACTCATCGCGTGCGCATCCACGCCTTTTTCTTTTCGTTGCTGATGGCGATGCTGGTCGTTTCACCTGCCAGTGCGGAGCAGGAATTTTTTGCCGATCCTCAACTTTTCGATAGCACGCAAGCCGACCGGATCATCTTAGTCACCTACGCCGACAAGCACATCGACCGCATCCCGGTTGGCGTGGCGAACCAATCTTATCGCCGCAGAGGCGAATACAGCAGTTCAACCTGGGGAAAAAGAGTAGCTTCGAGTATCGAAGCGGATTACAAACTGACCATCCTGTCGCAGTGGCCAATCCGGGAAATCGGTGAGCATTGTGTCGTCTATCTGATTGACGAAGACCAATCCGTGGACGCAATCATCAAAGCCTTAAGCGAGGACGACCGTGTCGATAATGTTCAAACGATGAGCACTTTCAAGGTCATGGCGAATAGCTACAGCGATCCTTATTACCGCCTGCAATTCAATATCCAGTCGATGAATCTGGCCGAAATACACCATCATACAACCGGCAAAAATGTAACCATCGCCATAATCGATACCGGAATCGACGCGACACATCCCGATTTGCAAGGCCAGATTCAGCAAACCAAGGATTTTGTCACCCGGAAATCCCCGGAATCGTTCAACGATCTGCATGGCACCGCCATAGCGGGCGTCATTGCGGCCAAAGCAAACAATGGACAGGGCATCGTCGGTATCGCGCCGGATAGTCAGGTGATCGGATTGAAAGCCTGCTGGGAAATCAAAACCGGCAGTTTCGAGGCAGCTTGCAACAGCTTTACCTTGGCGCTCGCGCTCAATACCGCGATCCAAATGAAAGTCGATGTGCTCAATCTCAGCTTAACCGGGCCGCATGATCCGCTGTTGGCCAGATTAATCGAAAAAGCCGTGCAAAAAGGCATGATCATCGTCGCTTCGCAAGCGGACAGGAACGACAGCAAATCCGGCTTTCCGGCGCAACAAGCGGGCGTTATCGCGGTTCGCAGCACGCATAACACCATCGTGCCATCGTCCCATGGCAGTAGTGACCTCGCCATCTCCGCGCCGGGACAAGAAATACTGACGACATTACCCAAGGGCGCGTACGATTTTGTGTCCGGTAATTCCCTCGCGACAGCCCACGTCTCCGGCCTTACCGCCTTGCTGCTGCAAATCAACCGTAACCTGACGCATCAAGAGATCTCCAGATTGCTGGAAAAAGCGAACGAACCCACTTTCTATCAGTTGTTCAGCAAAAACAAACTGTTCAGCACCATCAGCGTAAAAACCTCAAAAGCTCATAAACAGCACACAGGAAGTTAATTTCATCACTTGAAATAACGCTTCCGCATCGTATCGCCGCAGCATTTCACTCCGCCAGGTTTCACAACCCCGCTTCACCCGGTAAAATTAACTACAGCAGACTGAACGTATTTGCGCGCCGCGCAACGCAGCCGAATTTCGTTTTGCGCGGTGTCGTGTTAATCTCTGCGCTGCATTTTTCAAACGATTCCGTTTGAACTTGCTGCTTTTGCAATCTGATTTGAATTGATGGGTTATGAACAAGGATAAAAAAATAAAAGTACTATTTGTCTGTATGGGCAATATCTGCCGTTCGCCAACGGCGGATGCGGTATTCCGGCACCATGTCAAATCCGCCGGGGTTGATCATCTGATTCACGTGGATTCCGCCGGAACCCACGCCTACCACATCGGCGATCCGCCGGATCATCGCGCGCAAAGCACGGCATTACAGCGTGGATACAAAATGCACGAACTGCGCGCCCGTGCGGTAGAGTCCAGCGACTTTGAGGAATTCGACTATATTCTGGCGATGGACAAGGAAAATCTCACGTTACTGCTGCAACGCAGCCCGCGGCAGCATGTCAACAAGATCCAATTATTCATGCAATATGCGCCCAGCAGCGAGGCGGATACCGAAGTGCCCGATCCCTATTTCGGCGGGCAACAAGGATTTGAGCTGGTGCTGGACATGGTCGAGGAAGCCAGCCAAGGCCTGCTGGCGCATCTGCGCACTATCAATACACAACAAGGACAATTCCCATGAAAACAAAAGCCGCTGTCGCCTGGAAAGCCGGTCAACCGTTGACGATTGAAGAAATCGACCTGACCGGCCCCAAATCCGGCGAAGTGCTGGTCGAAATCAAAGCCACCGGTATTTGCCACACCGATTACTACACACTGTCGGGCGCCGATCCGGAAGGTTTGTTTCCGGCCATTCTGGGGCACGAAGGCGCGGGCGTGGTGGTCGATGTAGGCCCTAACGTCAAATCGTTGCGCAAGGGCGATCACGTCATTCCGCTGTACACGCCCGAATGCCGCGAATGCAAATTCTGCCTGTCGAAAAAAACCAATTTATGCCAGGCCATTCGCAGCACCCAAGGCAAAGGTTTGATGCCGGACAGCACCTCGCGTTTTTCCATCGACGGCAAACCGCTGTACCATTACATGGGCACCTCGACCTTCTCCAATTACACCGTCGTTCCCGAGATCGCACTGGCGAAAATCCGCGAAGATGCCCCGTTTGATAAAGTGTGTTACATCGGCTGCGGCGTCACCACCGGCATCGGTGCGGTGATCTACACCGCCAAAGTCGAGGCTGGCGCGAATGTCGCAGTGTTCGGTCTGGGCGGCATCGGTTTGAACGTGATCCAAGGCGCGCGCATGGTCGGCGCGGACAAAATCATCGGCATCGATATCAACCCCGAACGCGAAGCGATGGCGCGCAAATTCGGCATGACGCATTTCATCAACCCGAACGACGTGCCCAACATCGTCGACGCCGTGGTGCAACTGACCGACGGCGGCGCGGATTACAGCTTTGAATGCATCGGCATCACCAAAGTGATGCGCCAGGCATTGGAATGCACGCACAAAGGCTGGGGACGCAGCATCATCATCGGCGTAGCGGAAGCCGGCGCTGAAATCAGCACGCGGTCATTCCAGCTCGTTACCGGACGGAAATGGGAAGGCTCCGCATTCGGCGGCGCGCGCGGCCGCACCGATGTGCCGAAAATCGTCGACTGGTACATGGAAGGCAAAATCGACATCGACTCGCTGATCACGCACACGCTGACGCTGGACAACATCAACGAAGGTTTCCGCCTGATGAAAGCCGGTGAATCGATCCGTTCCGTGGTGATTTACTGATCGTGACCACACTCGAAACCCGCAGCCTGTACCACTGCTTTGGCGGCATCCAAGGCTATTACCAGCATCCCTCGACGATCATTGGTTTACCGATGCGCTTCTCGGTGTACCAACCGCCGCAAACCGAACAGCAACGCGTTCCGGTACTGTTTTTCCTCGCCGGACTGACCTGCACCGAAGAAACCTTCATGATCAAAGCCGGTGCGCAGCGCTACGCCGCCGAGCTCGGCTTGATGCTGGTCACCATGGATACCAGCCCGCGCCAAACCGGCATCCCCGGTGAAACCGATGCCTGGGATTTCGGCGCCGGTGCAGGATTTTATCTCGACGCCACCGCCGAACCGTGGGCGCGGCATTACCGCATGGAAAGTTACGTCACGCAGGAACTGCGCAACATCATCGTCGAACGATTTCCTGCCGACCCGAATCGCATCGGCATTTTCGGCCATTCGATGGGCGGTCACGGCGCATTAACCTTGGCGCTGCGCTACCCCGAACTGTTCCGCTCAGTCTCTGCCTTCGCCCCGATCTGCGCGCCGATGCGCTGCCCGTGGGGACAAAAGGCATTCAGCCACTACCTCGGTGAGAATCAGCAAAACTGGCAACAATACGATACCACCGCATTGCTCCAAGCCGGACACCGCGTCCCCGATCTGCTCATCGACCAGGGATTCAACGACCAATTCCTAACCACACAACTCTTCCCCGAAGCACTGGAACAAGCCTGCGGCGACGCCGGTCAACCCCTGACGCTGCGCTATCATCAAGGCTACGATCACAGTTATTACTTCATTAGCACGTTTGTCGGGGAGCATTTGAAGTATCATCGAGAGCAGCTTGGTTAGCATTCATTTAATTACATTTATGCCAATAAACAACTGAGTAGCTTTAGTTCGTTATGCTAGAATTTCACATGGACTTTGAAATTATCGGTGAAATCAAACACCCCGAAACCATTGCTCGCGGTTCCGGTATTCGGGAGATAAACCGGCTTCGAAAAATTCATGGTCCGGGCAATTGGCGCAAACGCAAAGGTAATGCGATGATACGCTTGCATGATGGATCAATCCGGGAGGCTGAAATTCATTGGTATGAAGCAGCTGGTATCGGCAAGCGTGAGTTCAAAATCAAACGTTATAGGGATATAACATCATGAGTAAACATCAATTTGCAATTTGTATTGATAATCGTGGATATGAAGTATCGTTAGAAATTCGAAAACTATACGAAGTATTAGCCGATGTCGATGCGGAAAAGCATGGGCAGATTCGCGTCATCGATGAATCTGGAGAAGATTATTTATACCCGGCCACTGCTTTTACTTGCATATCGTTACCGGAAAATGTTGTTGAACGTGTTATTTCTGCGCATGCTTAGTAGTTTGTAGGGCGGAAGTCTGGTAAGGCGTTCCGCCAAAAACATAAATATAGCCTAATGTTGAAAACGGCTGAACACCCTGACGGGCTTACGCCTTACGGGTTACTTTATCAGCACGTTTATTGGGGAGCATTTGAAGTATCATCGGGATGCGCTGTCATGATCTCTTATCATCTACTGTGAGCAATGTGTGTATTTTTATGCGGAAGTTTGTTTAAAGAAATACCAGGGACAATAACGTATTAAATTTCATTATTGACTCAATATATTTTTTATTTCAGATGTTTAATTCCTAGTTAAATGCCCATTCTATGACTACACTGCTGTGTCGCCTATGCTGGAATAGTGAGGGGTGGCGAAGACCAACCGACGAAGCATCTCGCTTGGAGAAAGGCTCATACGTCGCTGAAAATCGATTTGGCCACGAGGAGTGGTTATTCAATCATGAGTGCCTCGTAGATGGACATCGAGTGGGTTTCATCCAAGCTATCTCCAAGTCACGCAGAAAATTAGCAGGGCAAGACATAGAGATTCTACTCTATACAAAGAATCCCGATGGCCTGTGGTGCAAGGTTGGTCGAATTGCATCAGCTATTGTCCTCACTGAGACCGAGGCCACCGAGGTTGTAAAGAAACTTAGCGATGCCAACATTCTCCAGGCGATGAGCGCTGACCTCGAAAGGCTAAAGATTTCTGGAGATAAGATTAGAGATGCACTTGCCACGAACATAGTGAACATTCGCTTTTACCCAAAAGACTGCGAGGTTTTGGATCCTCCTGAACCATTTAAAGAGCAAAAGTTGTTCTCAAAAACTTATCCCCGCTATCTTTCATACAAAGTGGATAGTACTGATAAATTTCTAGAACTAATAAAACCACCCGCCGCAAGATGCGGCTCGACAAATCAGAAGAAAGTGGACCAAAGATTACGTCGTAGTGTGCCCGCGACAACCCAAGATCCAAAGCATGATCGTTTACAGAATGCTATTCATACACTTCTGAAAACAAACTTCCCGGATGTTGACTACGAAAAAAACTGGATTGATCTCTCTGTAAAGATAGAGGACATACAATTTATCTTCGAGGTTAAAGCTGCATCCTCAGTAAAAAGATGCATCCGCGAAGCCTTGGGCCAATTACTGGAATATGCTCATTACCCAAATCACAATGAGAAGCTATATCTCGTTGTTGCTGGAGATGCTGTAGCACTGCCTGATGATCGATTGTATATTTCATTCCTGCGAGAAACTTACAATCTCAAATTATACTATGCCTGTTACGATTGGAATGATCGTAAGCTTAATTTTTATCCATTAATAAATCACTTTGCCGACTCTTAAAGTACCGCATAGTAACTGAGATTCCTCGTTATTTATTTTAGATAAAACATCTCACTGTAATCTGCAATGTACTAAATACACTCTTCAAATTACTAGTTCCCTCCCTACTTGCGCTCTAGTAGATGCGAAATTAAACCCGAAAGAGATTAAAAGCTCAGAGTGAAATAATTAAATGCACCCCATAGTAGATATCGCGGCAACGCTTAACTTGCAACCGGACAACTTCATGCTGTTCGGTGAACACATGGCCAAACTGCGGTTGGGTGCTTTGCCGAAAAAAGGTACACAACCAAAAGGCAAAATCGTGCTGGTTTCGGCGATCAATCCGACGCGCACCGGCGAAGGGAAAACGACCGTTTCTATCGGATTCGCGCAAGGTCTTGCGCGTATCGGGCAGCGCGTTGCATTGGCGTTGCGCGAGCCGTCGTTGGGGCCTGTTTTCGGCATTAAAGGCGGCGGCACCGGTGGCGGACGTTGCCAGCTGGAACCGTCGACGCGCATCAATATGCATTTTACCGGCGATATGCACGCCGTCGGCGCGGCGCACAACCTGCTTGCCACGTTGCTCGATAACGCCGTTCATTTCCGCAGTGAGCTGGATCTGGAGCATCGTCAAATTTTCTGGCGCCGTGTGCTGGATATGAACGACCGTTCGCTGCGGCAAGCGGTGATCGGATTGGGTGGACGGCTCAACGGTGTGCCGCGCGAAACCGGTTTCGACATTACCGCAGCTTCCGAAGTGATGGCCATTCTCTGTCTGGCCGAAGATCTCGTCGACCTCAAAGCACGATTGGGGCGTATCCTGGTGGGATTCGATCGTTCCGGCAATCCGGTCACGGCGCAAAGCCTGCAAGCAACGGGGGCGATGGCGGCTTTGCTGCACGATGCGATACTGCCGAATCTGGTGCAAACCACCGAAGGCGCACCGGCTTTTGTGCACGGTGGCCCTTTCGGCAACATCGCGCATGGTTGCAACAGCGTGATCGCCACCAAAGTGGCGGCTGCTTGTGCCGATTGGGTGGTAACGGAAGCGGGTTTCGGTTTCGATCTGGGCGCGGAGAAATTCTTCGATCTGAAATGCCGCAGTTCCGGCTTATGGCCGAGCGCGGTGGTGTTGGTCGTCACCGCACGGGCGCTGCGGGTGCATGGCGGCGGCGATCCTTCCCGTCCCGGCAGTATCGAAGAAATCGAGCGCGGCCTGCCACATTTAGAACATCACGTACACAGTGTGCGGGCTTTCGGTTTTGAGCCGGTCATCGCCATCAATCGCTTCATTGGCGATACCGGCAACGAACTAAGCCTTATCGAACAGTACTGCGCTAAGCTTGGATTGAGTACCGCTATTTTCACCGGCTTCACCGATGGAGGTGCTGGAGCTGAAGCGTTGGCGCACGCAGTGGTCGCGATGACCAACCGGCCGCAGCCGCCCGTGCGCTATTTGTACGATTTGAACGATTCGCCCGAAGAAAAGATTGCGGCTGTTGCCAGCACTATCTATGGTGCCAGCGAAGTCGAGTTCAGCCGGACAGCCCAGAAAGATCTGGAGCGGATTCGCGCGCTGGGTTACGACCGGCTCCCGGTGTGCATCGCCAAAACCCATCTGTCGCTGAGCAGCGACCCCGCCAAAGTAGGTCACCCCGAAGCATTCCCGCTACCTGTGGAATCGGTGCGCATCGCCGCCGGTGCGGGCTATTTGCTGGTGATGACCAGCGATATCGTCACGATGCCAGGACTGCCGCACGAACCGGCCGCGCATCGCATCGATCTAAGCGACGATGGGGATATTATGGGCGTTTGAGGGTTGATTGAAAACTCCGTGGCAAGACGATGGGGAATTGTGAGTTTAATACCGGCTAACAATTACCTGCCGAATACCGGCGCAACCAAGCATCCCGTTTTATCGATTCAAAACTTCCCGTCTTGTAAAATTTCCACCAAGTGCGCCAGCGCCTGACCGCGATGGCTGATTTGATTTTTCTGTTCGGCGGTTAATTCGGCGGAGGTTTTACCGAATGCGGGCAGGAAAAAGTAGGGATCGTAGCCAAAACCGCCGCTGCCGCGCGGTTGATCGATGATTTCACCATGCCACGAACCGTCGACGATGATCGGTTGCGGATCGTCGGCATGGCGTACCAGCACAATCACGCAATAGTAATACGCGCGCCGGTCGGTTTGGTTTTGCAGCGCTGCAACTAATTTCTGGTTATTACGTTCGTCCGATTTGGGTTCTCCGGCGTAGCGTGCGGAATTCACGCCGGGAGCACCGCCCAGTGCGCTGACGCAGATACCCGAATCGTCTGCCAGCGCGGGTAATCCGGAGCAGCGGCTGGCGTGGCGGGCTTTGGCGAGAGCATTCTCCACGAATGTGATGTGCGGTTCGTCGGCTTCGCTCACGGCATATTCGGATTGCGGTACCACTTCAATGGCCAGCGGCGCGAGCAATTCGCCGATTTCGCGCAATTTGCCTTTATTGCTGCTGGCGATAACCAGTTTTTTCAGCGTGCTCATGGTTGCGTCAGCACATTGCGCTGGATGGCGATCAGTTCTTCGATGCCTTGTTGCGCCATGTCGAGCATGGTATTCAATTCGGCGCGGCTAAAGGCATTGCCTTCGGCGGTTCCCTGCACTTCGATGAGATGCAATCTGCCGGTCATGACGACGTTCATGTCGGTGTCGCACGCGGAATCTTCCACGTAATCCAAATCCAGAACCGGTGTGCCTTCATAAATGCCGACAGAAATCGCCGCAACGTGGTCGATGATCGGCGTGGCTTCGATGAGTTTCTGATCGAGCAATTTCTGGATCGCGTCGTGCAATGCGACAAAAGCACCGGTGATGCTGGCAGTGCGGGTACCGCCATCGGCTTGGATAACATCGCAATCGATTTGGATGGTGCGCTCGCCCAGTTTTTTAAGATCTACTGCGGCGCGCAAAGCGCGTCCGATGAGGCGCTGGATTTCCATGGTGCGCCCGGTTTGTTTGCCTTTCGCCGCTTCGCGTTGCATCCGGCTATGCGTCGAACCCGGCAGCATGCCGTATTCCGCAGTCAGCCAGCCCTGCCCCTGACCTTTCAGGAACGGCGGAATCTGTTCGCTGATGCTAGCGGTGCAGATGACTTTGGTGTCGCCACATTCGATCAGCACGGAGCCGTCGGCGTGCTTGATGTAATGACGGGTAATTCTAATGGGCCGGATTTGCCCGGCCGTGCGCTGATGACTTCGGGTCATGATTTATACTCTGTGCGGGAATGGAAAACTGATTAACTGGAAAAACGGTAAACCGGTTTCGGTGGAGAACCTGCGGATACGGTCAGCACTTCATAACCGTTGTCAGTCACCAGAACGGTATGCTCCCACTGCGCCGACAAACTGCCGTCCTTGGTGGTGATGGTCCAACCGTCCGGAAGGTGCCGAATCGCGGCTTTACCGGCGTTAATCATCGGTTCGATGGTAAAAATCATACCGGCTTTGAGTTCCATGCCGGTGCCGCGCCGCCCGTAATGCAGCACCTGCGGATTTTCGTGGAATTTGGCGCCGATGCCGTGTCCGCAAAATTCCCGCACCACGCTATAGCCAACACCTTCCGCCAGCTTTTGAATGGCATAGCCGATATCGCCCAGATGAGCGCCCGGTTTCACTTCATCGATACCGCGCCACATGGCTTCGTAGGTTACTTCGCACAAACGCTTGGCTTGAATCGAGGGTTCGCCGACATAAAACATGCGGCTGGTATCGCCGTGATAGCCTTCATAAATCACGGTGATATCCAGATTGACAATGTCGCCGTTCTTTAATTTTTTCGGTCCGGGAACACCATGACAGATCTGATTGTTGACCGACGTGCAAATCGATTTGGGATAAGGCGTGTGCCCGGATGGGGCATAATTCAGCGGCGCGGGAATGGTTTCTTGCACATCCACCATGTAGCGATGGCATAGCGTATCCAATTCCTCGGTGGTAATACCCGCCACCACATAGGGTGCGATGTAATCCAGGACTTCCGACGCCAACCGGCCGGCAATGCGCATTGTTTCTATTTCTTGCGGTGTTTTGATGGATACCGTCATTATTGTTTAGTTATTATTCGTGATAGAAGTGATAGCGTGGATTATTCCGCTTTACAGCAGTGCTGTCCATTATAAACGTTCACACTTGCCTTGAGCCAAACGGGTATCGTCAAATTGTTCGACCAGTTTTTGCATTTGCTCCTTCACCATGTGCGCCGGATTATGAATGACAATTTTTTTCAGCATCACGCTACGTTCTTCTATCTTAGCATTGGTGATGCCTTTTTTTTCGATCTCCCGTAACTGCTTGAGCGCATCCTGCTGATCGTAAAACATGCCGAGCGATACCGCATTCTGCCATTGATTGTCGTCTTTGACACGGAAACTGACGATACCCAGATTCCTTAACTTGTTGATCTCACGATTGGCCGCTTCTTTATTCGGATAGCGTGGAATATACAGCCAATACATCGTGGTTTGACTGGATTCCTCGGCGTCGTATATCAAACCCGGAAATAAATCGGTCAGCACGGTTTCTGCGTAGCGGATCTGCTCTTCATAAAAATCGCCCCACAGCAAACAATTTTCCTGCGCCGGAACCAGCACGATTTTTTCGGGATTGACCGAGACCGGCGCGCTCCCTTTTTGTCTGTCAAAATAAAGCTGTGTGCCAGCCAGATAGGCGATGTTAGCAATCAATAACAGCATAAAGATTATTTTCATTGAAAAATAAAATATTAAATAATGAAGACCATTTGAATTTTGTTGTTAATGCTCTTGCGCCTTGTTAAAATACGCCGTTAATTTTCAACACACCTACCAACTTTTGAATGCTCTTAAATGGGACACGAAATATGAAAATGATTAAACATATGGTAATGCTCGCAGCGCTTGCAATGGCTGCACCTCTGGCGGCTGAAGAAGCAGCTGCTGACTCCAGCGCCGCGCCTGCTGCTCCAGCCAGTGCGCAAGAAATCGCTTCCGGTGTTTGCGCCGGCTGTCACAATGCGGATGGTAACAGCGTCATCCCGATGAATCCTATCCTGGCCGGACAAAAAGCGGAGTATATCACCAAGCAACTGATGGATTTTAAAGCAAACGGAACCGAACCCGCTAAACGTAATAGCTCGGTTATGTCCTCAATGGTGGCAGCACTCACGCAGGAAGACATGAAAAAGCTGGGTGAGTACTATGCCAGCCAAAAAGCAAATCCAAGCCAAGCAGCTACCGAAGCCGATGAGAAATTAATTGCGATGGGAAAAATTCTTTATCATGGCGGCAATTTGTCGGACGAGATACCCGCTTGCGCGGGCTGTCATGGCCCTACGGGTGCAGGCATTCCGCCTCGCTATCCAGCACTTGCCGGTCAGCATGCCGAATACACCATGACACAATTAAATTTATTTAACACCGGCGATCGCGCCAATGACAACAGTGTCATGCGCAAAGTTCTTACTCGCATGAACCCGGAAGAAAAACGCGCTGTTTCAGCGTATATTGCTACTATGCGTTAAACCGGATTCAAGTCTATTGCAGTAAAAAGGCGGCATTTGCCGCCTTTTTTATTACCGCCATTCACGCGCGCAATGACGTTACCGGGTTGTGTGTTTACCAGCTCTTAAATATTTTCTCTGCTGCGGAGAACGTTTTATCCAATTCCGCGTCCCCATGCATCGACGACACAAAACCGGCTTCAAATGCTGATGGCGCAAAATAGACCCCCTCTTCCAGCATGGCATGGAAGAACCGGTTAAACGCCGCTTTGTCGCATTGCATCACTTCGGCGAAACTGGTGGGAATATCCTTACTGAAATACAGTCCGAACATACCGCCAATCGATTGCGCGCAAAAATCGATGCCATGATGCCTCGCTGCGGCGCTTAGGCCATCGACCAATTGCCGCGTCCTATCCGCTAACCGGTCATAAAAACCGGGCGCTTGAATCAATTTCAACGTAGCCAATCCAGCCGCAACCGCCACCGGATTACCGGACAACGTGCCGGCTTGATAAACCGGGCCGAGTGGCGCAAGACACTGCATAATCTCGCGGCGTCCGCCGAATGCGGCCATCGGCATGCCACCGCCGATGACTTTGCCCAAAGCCGTCAAATCGGGCTTAATCTGATACAGACCCTGCGCACAGCCTAAGCCCACACGGAATCCCGTCATCACTTCGTCGAATATCAGCACACTACCGTTTTGCGTGCACAATGTCCGCAGTTTGACGAGAAAATCCGCTTTGGGAGCGATCAGGTTCATATTGCCAGCCACCGGCTCCACAATCACCGCCGCAATTTCCTTGCCCCATTTGTTGAAGGCATCTTCCACTCCGGCGATGTCGTTGAAATCCAGAACGATGGTATGTCCCGCCGTTTCCGCCGGAACACCGGCTGAGCTCGGATTGCCGAAAGTCAATGCGCCAGAACCCGCTTTGACCAGCAAGGAATCGTCGTGACCGTGATAACAGCCTTCGAATTTAATGATCTTGCTTCTGCCCGTAAAACCACGCGCCAAGCGGATGACACTCATACCCGCTTCGGTGCCGGAACTCACCAGCCGGACTTGTTCAATGGATGGCAGCAATTGGCAAATCAATTGCGCGATGTTCAGTTCCGCTTCGGTCGGCGCGCCGAAAGTCAAACCGTTTTGCACGGCTGCCTGAACGGTCTTGACCACATCCGGATGGGCATGGCCGAGAATCAGCGGTCCCCACGACCCGACATAGTCGATATATTGCTTACCATCCGCATCCCAAAAATAAGCGCCCTCGCCGCGTTGAAAAAAGACCGGCTCGCCACCAACCGATTTAAAAGCGCGTACCGGAGAATTAACGCCGCCTGGAATATAGTGCTGGGATTGTTCAAATAACTGATGATTGCGTGATGTCATTTAGCCGCTCTTAAAAAAATTAATCGATATACTGCTGTTTAAATTACATTATGTTTTTATTTTTCTGCAAATAACTGAGTGTATTGCAGTGCTTTTGCCGTGATATTTTCCGTACCGAACAAATCATTGCAAACGGCTATCGCGTCGCATCCACTTTCGATAACCGCCGCTGCATTGATCAACCGGATACCGCCGATTCCTACAATGGGAACCGTTACTTTCTGTTTGGCATAATCAACCAGATTGGTTGAAACCGGTACTGTATCCGTTTTAGTCGCCGAAGGAAAAAATGCGCCGAAAGCCACATAATCCGAACCCGATTCTTCCGCCTGAAGCGCCAGATGCAGATTGTTATAACACGATGCGCCGACAATTTTTCCTTGCCCCAGCCGCTCGCGCGCAGCGCTAACCGGTATATCGCCCAACCCCACGTGCACCCCATCCGCATCGATTGCCGCCACCAGATCAATATGATCGTTGATGATCAAAGGAATGCCGTACGTCCTGCACAATTGCAGCAATGATTCGGCTTGTTCCTTCAGCAACATCTTATCCGCTGATTTATTGCGATATTGCACGAGCCGCGCGCCACCTTCCAACGCCTGCTGCGTTTTATTCAGCAGATCATCCGTATTGCTCAAATCCGGCGTTATTGCATACAGCCCGCTAATCCTTGAGTTTCTCAACGATTAGCTCTTTTCTTCGTGATCATGGTCGTGGTCGTCTTCGACATCTCTAGCCCAGAAAAGCCGGTTGGGGATATATTGTCCCATGCCGGGACGGAATCCTGCTTGCAGTGTGTGCCAGGTATAGTCCTGCGCTTCCAGCACGCTGTCGGTGATGGATAATCCATTGGCCAGTGAAGCGGCTATCGCCGAAGCCAGCGTGCAACCCGAACCGTGATAGGTATGCTCCAGCCTTTCCCAGTGATCCGCGCGCACAATGCCATCGGCGGCAAAGAGCGTGTTCGTCACCTGGGCGGTATTCTCGTGCGTGCCGGTGATCAACACATATTCGCATCCCATATGCAGTAATCGCTGCGCGCAAAGACTTAAATCCAGTTTGTTTTCGCTGCTGTCATTGTCCTGCTGCGCGAGATGCCTGGCTTCCAGGCTATTGGGCGTCAATATGGTGACTTGCGGCAGTAATAATTCCCGCATCGCATCGATCATCTCATCGTTCGCCAGCTCATCGCCGCGCCCGGAGGTTAATACCGGATCCATAACCAGAGGAATATGCGGATAATCGGAAATCACTTCGGCGATCGCGGCGATAATCTCAACGCTGCCCAATAAACCGATTTTGAATGCATGCACCGGCATATCTTCCAATACCGCCCGCGCCTGATCGGCAACCCATTCGGGATCAAGCGCCATGACATCATCCACGCCGGTTGTGTCTTGCACCGTAATCGCGGTCATCACCGATAACGGATGGCAGCCCATACTGGCTATGGTGAGCAGATCAGCCTGCAGACCTGCTCCGCCAGTGGGGTCATTGGCTGCAAAAGAAAGTACGATTGGGGGTGGCTGTAACATGCATTAATACCGTAAAATATCATTTTAACCTAAAAGGAAACTGCTATCTATCATGCCTACCGAAGAGAATCGTGAATTCAATCGTTACATGTGCTTAATTTGCGGCTACATCTATGATGAAGCCTTGGGATCTCCGGATGAAGGCATTGCACCAGGCACACGCTGGGAAGATGTGCCGATCAACTGGACTTGCCCGGAATGCGGTGCGCGTAAAGAAGATTTTGAGATGGTGAAAATATAAATGCGCATTTTGCATACCATGCTTCGTGTCGGCAATCTCGACAAATCACTGGCATTTTATACGCAAGTGCTCGGGATGAAGCTGCTGCGCCGCAAAGATTATCCCGACGGTAAATTCACCCTTGCTTTCGTCGGTTATCAGGACGAGGCCAGCGGCACTGTTCTGGAACTGACGCACAACTGGGATACACCGTCGTACAGCCTTGGTGATGGCTTCGGTCACATTGCCGTCGAAGTGGACGATGCTTACCAAGCCTGTGAGAATACCAGGAAAATGGGCGGCAAAGTAACCCGCGAAGCGGGTCCGATGAAGCACGGCACAACGGTGATTGCATTCATCGAAGACCCCGACGGATACAAAATCGAATTCATTCAGAAAAAACAACCCGGTCAGTAACTCCCGCGAGCTGCAATTCAACAATACCCTGCCAACAAGTTTTATCCATGCAATAAAAAAATAGCCGGTATCTTGTTGATATCCGGCAACGAACGCCGCCATTCCTTGACCGGTTTGGTCATAACCAACTCGCTGGAAAAGGTAAGATGACTCGCCACGCATAAATCCGTGCTGTCACGGCACACGCTGACCAGTTGCTCCAGCAACTTCTGGTTGCGGTACGGCGCTTCGATAAAAATCTGCGTCTGCTGCAAACTGATCGATAATTTTTCCAGCTCAACAATCCGGTTTGCCCGCGCAACGCTTTCCACCGGCAAATAGCCATGAAAGGCGAATCGCTGTCCGTTCAAACCCGACGCCATCAGCGCCAATAAAATGGCTGAAGGGCCGACCAGCGGCGTCACGACGATATTGTGTTTGTGCGCCAGACGAACCAACTCAGCGCCCGGATCGGCCACCGCCGGACATCCCGCTTCCGACAACAAACCAACATCATGCCCGGCCAGCAAGGGATCGAGCAACGCCCGCACATCTTTTGCCAGGGTATGTTCGTTCAAGGTTTGCATATGCAAATCCTGCAAGGGCAATTTGCAGTTCAGTTGCTTCAGAAACTGCCGCGCGGTTTTCGGATGCTCGACGATGAAATAGGATAATTCCTCGATACAGTGCTGCACTGCCGCAGGCAAAGCCCAATCCCTATTTTCCTGACTGATCGGGGTTGGGATTAAATACAGTTTTCCGGTCATCGGAATACCGGTGGCGTGAAAATATCAGGCATGGAATTGAACAAAAAGTCCGGTCGCGCTAATGCAATATTCTCGGCGCGCTCAGCATGAATTCCGGTATCGCGACATCGAAGTGATAACCGTCTTCCGCCGCCATCTGATAGCTTCCCTTCATCGATCCGACCGAAGTCGGAATGACCGTCCCGCTGGTATATTCAAAGCTATCGCCCGGCTTGAGCAAGGGTTGTTCACCCACGACACCGAGTCCGCGCACTTCTTGGGTGGTACCGTCGCCATTGTTGATGATCCAATGCCGGCTGATCAGCTGGGAAGCCACCGTTCCGTTATTGGCGATGGTAATGGTATAAGCGAACACATGCCTTTCCGCTTCTTCATCCGATTGATCGGGCAGGTACAGCGTGCGTACAGTAACATCGATTTCGTACTTCTTTTCTTCGGTCATCTTGCAGTCCAGGTTGTTTTTGCTTTTGCCAGTAGTTTACCAAGAAAAAGTTTAAGACGTATCGATGGGAATAATTTACGCAATAATTTTCACTCTGTTACGCGCAGCTTGTCATTTGCGGTTAAAATACCGAATTTGCTTATTTGAGAGGTTTTTTCCATGTATCGCATTGCCCCTAGTATCCTTTCCGCCAATTTTGCCAAACTTGGTCAAGAGATCACCGATGTGATCAGTTCGGGTGCGGATATTGTTCATTTTGACGTGATGGACAATCACTATGTACCGAATCTCACCATCGGTCCATTGGTTTGCGAAGCCATTCGCCCGGTTACCGATGCCATTATCGATGTGCACTTGATGGTCGAACCCGTGGATAGGATTATCCCTGACTTCGCCAAAGCCGGCGCCAATATCATTTCGTTTCACCCGGAAGCATCCAACCATATCGACCGCACCATTGGCTTGATCAAGGAACAAGGCTGCAAAGCGGGATTGGTATTTAACCCGGCCACACCGCTGCATTATCTGGATCATGTGCTCGACAAACTGGATTTGGTTCTGATCATGTCGGTCAACCCCGGTTTTGGCGGACAGAAATTCATTCCCGAAGCGCTGAACAAACTGCGCGCCGTTAGAAAACGCATCGACGCCAGTGGCCGAGACATTCTGCTGGAAATCGACGGTGGCGTGAAAGTCGACAACATTGCCGAAATCGCCCGCGCCGGCGCCGATACTTTTGTCGCCGGATCCGCTATTTATCAAGCTGGCAAAGATGCCGATCCGCATCGTTACGATTCCATCTTGGCTGCATTCCGCGCTGAATTGGCAAAAGTTTAACTCACTGAAACGGCTGTTTCCTGTATTCAAATGAACCCAAGTCTCTCTAGCAACGCAAACGCCCCGGCAAGGAAAATCGAGCTTCCGTTAGCAGTCAAAGTCATCATGATCGATCTCGATGGCACGCTGCTCGACACCGCCGAGGATCTCGCATTATCCGCGAACCTGATGTTGAAAGATCTGAATATGCCGGAGCAATCGACGGCAACGATCCGCTCGTATATCGGTAAAGGCATACAAAAGCTGGTCAAACGCACCTTGACCGGCCAGCTCGACGGCGAACCGGATGCCGCTTTGTTTGCCAAAGCGCTGCCGATTTATGAACAGCATTATGCCAACAATCTGAGCCGGAACACGCGTCCCTATCCGGGCGTGGTCGAAGGTGTGGCAGCATTACAGCAAGCGGGTTTCAGACTGGCGTGCATCACCAATAAAGCGGAAGCTTTCACGCTCCCGCTGCTGCGCGCCACCGGATTGTTCGACAAATTTGAAATCATTCTGTCTGGCGACAGCTTGCCGAAGAAAAAACCGGATCCGCTGCCGCTGACGCATATCTGCAAGCACTTCAACGCGCAACCACACGAAGCGCTGCTGATCGGCGATTCGCTCAATGACGCCATTGCCGCCCGCGCGGCAGGCTGTCACGTGTTCTGTGTAACCTACGGTTATAACGAAGGACGTAACGTGTACGAATTGGATTGCGATGCCATCGTCGAGTCGCTGGTGGATGCTTCCAAATTGATTACAAAACTGCCCTGACTGCGCACATGACCGAAGCCGAATTTGATCAGCTCGCGCAGCAAGGATACAACCGCATTCCGGTTGTGCTGGAAACTTTCGCCGATCTCGACACACCGCTATCCATCTATCTGAAGCTGGCGAACCGGCCTTATTCTTATTTGCTGGAATCGGTGCAAGGCGGCGAGCGTTTCGGCCGCTTTTCGATCATCGGCTTACCGGCCACAACGCGTATCGAAGCGCGTGAAAATTCGGTTACCACGATCAGCCCGGATTCATCGGAAACTGTTACTGTCAGCAATCCCTTGTTTTTTGTCGAATCCTATCTGGCGCAATTCAAGGCGGCACCCTGCCCAGCCGGAAAATCGCGCTTCTGCGGCGGTCTGGCAGGCTACTTTTCGTATGATACCGTGCGTTACATCGAGCACAAACTGCAGGGCCGCGCAAAACCGGATGTTCTGAATACGCCGGATATGCTGTTGCTGCTATCGGAAGAACTCGCGGTGGTGGACAACCTTTCCGGCAAGCTGTACCTGATCGTTTATGTGAACCCGGAAAATAAAAACGCTTATGCGGACGGGCAAAACCGTTTAAGAACACTGCTGGCGAAGCTGCGTCAACCGATTACGATTCCGACTGAACAAGCGGTTGCTTCCATGGCTGCCGTTCCCGAATTTCCCGAAGCGGATTTCAAAGCCGCGGTGGAACGGGCCAAACGCTACATTTACGACGGCGACATCATGCAAGTCGTGCTGTCGCAGCGCACCAGCAAGCCTTTCGGCGCATCGCCACTGGCGCTGTACCGCGCTTTGCGCAGCCTTAATCCGTCGCCGTACATGTTCTTTTATCACTTCGATGATTTCCATGTCGTCGGCGCTTCACCCGAGATTCTGGTACGTCTTGAAAACGGTAACGTGACCGTCCGCCCGATTGCAGGCACACGTCCGCGCGGCAAAAATCCGCAGGAAGATGCCGAATTGGCAGCCGATCTGTTAGCTGATCCGAAAGAAATCGCCGAACATGTCATGCTGATGGACTTAGGCCGCAACGACATTGGCCGCGTCGCGCAAACCGGAACGGTTAAGGTCACGGAAAAAATGCAAATCGAAAACTATTCGCACGTGATGCATATCGTGTCCAACGTGGAAGGTAAATTAAAACCTGAGCTCAGCGCCATCGACGTGCTGCGCGCGACTTTCCCGGCCGGGACCGTCAGCGGCGCGCCGAAAGTTCGCGCGATGGAAATCATCGACGAGCTGGAAGTCTCCAAGCGCGGCGTGTACGCCGGAGCGGTCGGCTATCTCGGCTTCAACGGTGACATGGATCTGGCCATCGCCATCCGCACCGCCGTTATCAAGGACGGCACACTGCATGTTCAGGCAGGCGCGGGAATCGTTGCCGATTCGGTGCCGCAAAGCGAATGGATTGAAACGCAGAATAAAGCCAAGGCCATTCTTCGCGCGGCGGAAATTGCCGAGAGCGGCTTGGATAGTAAGATCTGAACGGAAAATGGTGATTCCGTTCATGGCTCCATTCGAGTAGCCGTAAACGGAATCAAATCAGTACTGCTTTTTCACTTGCTTGGATTAATTTCGGATCTAACTGGCAATCAACGTCGATTCAATTTCCGCAAAGCTCTTCGCGACATTGTTGGGTGGAATGATGGTACCGAGCTGCTTTTCGATTTGCGTCCAGGAAAAAATACCGCAAATCCTCGGCGATCCGATGGTGTTTTCGTCGATCACCAAGGCATGCAACCGGCCGCTTTCGCGCAAACTGGCAACAATATTACCAACTCGGGCATGCGACACTTCTTCCAGCGGGATGGCTTCCAGCTTGTCCAATGGCGTCATCATATCCATGACCTGAATTTCGCTGTGTTTGACACCTCTTTCCTGAATAAAGCGCATCGGCTTTTCACTCAGAATGTCAGTGGCTGTGATAATGCCAGCCAGCGAATTATCGTCGTTCATGACTAACAGCGTCCGCACGCCACGCTGCATCATATAAGTATTGGCCACTTCCATCGTATTGCTTGGGGCGATAACGGCCGCTTGTATCCGGCGTAAATCGGTCATGACTTCGAGTGCGGGGGAATCAAATGCGACAAGATTCGGTGCTGCGGGCTTAGAAATCTGCACAGTGCCTGTTAAATACTGTACCGAAAGAGATTTATATTCATTCATCATTTTGTGCACTCCCTAGAGGGTTGATGGGAAACACCTGATTACAAAATAGATCATCTACTTTGAGTTGAAACTCTACGCCGAAAAGACATTTGAAGCAATAGGCCTATTTGCCGTGGGGGAAAAGCTTATTGCCGGTTATACACCCACTGCACCAGCGTATCCATGGCAGCACGGGATTGTCCGGCCTGTTCGTGATTGACAAAAAAGACCACGATGACACGCCGTCCCGACTTATCCAGCAGGTAACCGGCCAACGCACGCACATTGTTGAGCGCGCCGGTTTTCATATGCGCCAGCCCTTTCACCGGCGTATCGGTAAAACGGTTTTTCAGCGTGCCGTCCACCGCCGCTATCGGCAGTGACGAAATGAATTCCGGCATCACCGGACTGTTAAACGCGGCCAGCAGCAATTGCCCCATGTGCCGCGCGCTGATCTGTTCCTTGCGCGATAATCCGGAGCCGTTCTCCACGATCAATTCTGGAAAGTTGAGTTGTTTGCTTGCCAGCCATTGGCGGATCGCCACCTCGGATTTAGCCAGCGTCGCCGGTGAACTATTGATCACCACATCGCCGATTCCCAGCGTTAGATACAGCTGGCGCGCGGCGATATTGTTACTGAATTTATTGATGCCGCGGATAATATCCGCCAGCGGCGGGGATTGATAAATCTTCAATGGCGATAAACTCTGCGGCGTCTGCCCGGACATGACATCGCCATGAAACACACCGCCCTGCTGCCCCCATAGGCGCTTAAACAAATCTCGGGTATATACGGCACTGTCTTGCAAGCTCAACATATACGATTGCTTGCCGCATTGCCGGGAAAAACTGCCGTTCAGAGCCACGGTAAAATTATTTTTGTCTTCCTTGTCCGCAACCACGTCGATCGTCAGCAAATTCTGCCAATCACCGCATTTACCTTGCGTCAGTTTCAAATTATTCTGCACGCGCAACGATTCCGGCAAGGGATCGACCACAACGCGCACGGCATTTTTTTCCGGCTCCGGGAACAGGTGGATGGTCGATGTGCGGTAATTGATCAGTAAAGCTTCCGGCAACACGTTATAGGTGCGGTAAGGCTGTCCGTCGAACTCGCCCGGATCGTCGGCGGGAATGTCGTAATGCGAGTGATCGAGTATCAGATTGCCTTTGATCTCGTGCAACCCGGTTTGCCGCAGGCGATGAATCAACAACCAGAAATTCTCCAGATCCAGCTTGGGATCGCCGTACCCTTTAATGATCAGATCGCCATACAGTACGCCGTCAACTATCTTGCCATTGGCGTACAGCATGGTCGACCAGGTATACGCCGGCCCCAGCAATTCCAGCCCGGCGTACGTCGTCAGCAATTTCATCACCGATGCCGGGTTCATCGCGGCATCGGCATTGACCGCCACTACCGGCTGATTTTTGCCGATTTCCTGAACGTACACACCGGTTGCCGTCTCCGGAATAGCCAGTTGCTGCAACTTTTGCTTCACCGCCGCTGGCAATCCCTGCGAAAAAGCAACGCCCGGCAACGCGCCGTGCAGGATCAGCAGGCTGAGACTGAGGCAGAGATAAAAATGTGGCATCCGGCTGAATGACCGTAAGAAATTATTTCTTTCCGTTACACAAAGCAAACCCGTCATCCCAGCCCATGCGGTACTGGTCATCCTTATCATAGCGGTTCAGGTCTTTAAAAGCCCAGCTGGTTCTTTTTGCGGTTTCGCAACCGTCGATATAGCCCTGCTGCGTATTTTCCGGATAACCGGTCAGGTTGTATTTGGGTTTTGCACTTTCCGGCAGCGGGCCTGCGGGCCGTTCCGGTTTCTTACCCGGCAGCGGAAGTTGCTTATCGGACAGCGGATGCTGCTTATCGGGGATTGTGCTGCACGCGGAAATGATGACGGCTAAAAGAATGACGAAAAACGATGAACGATAACCCATGAATGTACCTTTGCTCATTACTCAATAAACTACAAAACCGATTTTAACAACTTACCCATTTCCGCCGGGTTGCGCGTGACTTTGATGCCGCACGACTCCATCACGTCGAGTTTTTCCTGCGCCGTTCCCTTGCCGCCGGAAATGATCGCACCGGCGTGTCCCATGCGCTTGCCCGGTGGCGCCGTAACACCGGCAATGAAACCGGCCACCGGTTTGCGCATGTGATCCTTGACCCAGCGCGCGCAATCCTCTTCGTCGCTGCCGCCGATTTCTCCGACCATCAGCACGGCATCGGTTTCATCGTCGTCGTTGAATAACTGCAACACATCGAGGTGTTTCAAACCATTCACTGGATCGCCACCAATACCGATGCAAGTCGACTGCCCAAGCCCGAGCGCCATCAATTGCGCCACCGCTTCGTAGGTCAACGTGCCGGAGCGCGACACCACACCGATGCGGCCTTTTTTATGGATATAACCCGGCATGATGCCGATCTTGAGCTCGTCCGGCGTGATGATCCCCGGACAATTCGGCCCGATCAGGCGGGTTTTCTTGCCCTGCATGTTGTAACGCGTGCGGATCATATCGCGTACCGGAATGCCCTCGGTGATGCAGATCACCAGATCCAGCTCGGCTTCCACCGCCTCGTCGATCGCCGCGGCGGCAAACGGCGGCGGCACATAAATCACCGACACATTGGCGCCGGTTTGTTGTTTGGCTTCCTTAACGGTAGCATAAATCGGAATGCCTTCAAAATCCTCGCCCGGTTTGCGCGGATTCACCCCCGCAACGAAGCATTCCTTGCCATTGGCATAGTCGCGGCACATTCGGGTGTGAAATTGCCCGGTTTTTCCGGTTATGCCCTGCGTCATGACGCGACTGTTGCGATTGATCAGAATAGACATAGTGTGCTCCTGAGATGATTAACTCTGACAACCGCACGAAGACGGTTTCGACTTCGCCGCGTTCACCGCTTTCTGCGCGGCATCGGCCATATCCGTCGCCGAAATGATCGGCAAACCGGAATCGGCGAGAATTTTCTTGCCAAGATCGACGTTAGTGCCTTCCAGCCGCACCACCAGCGGCACCGTCAATTGCACCTCACGTGCCGCAGCAACCACGCCCTCGGCAATCACGTCGCATTTCATGATGCCGCCGAAAATATTGACCAGAATCGCCTGCAATTTGGGATTACGCAGCATCAGCTTGAACGCCTCGGTCACTTTCTCGGTCGTCGCGCCGCCGCCGACATCGAGAAAATTCGCCGGATTGCCGCCGTATAATTTGATGATATCCATTGTCGCCATCGCCAGTCCCGCGCCGTTCACCAAACAGCCGATATTGCCATCGAGCGGGATGTACGATAATTCATATTTCGCCGCTTCGATCTCAACCGGATCTTCTTCGTCCAGATCGCGTAACGCAACGATCTCTGAGTGACGAAACAATGCGTTATCGTCAAAATTCATTTTGGCGTCGAGCGCGATCACTTGTTTTTCCGCAGTCAACGCCAGCGGATTGATCTCCAGCAACGACGCATCGGTTTCATCGAACGCCCGGTACAATCCTTGCAGCAACGACGCGGCGCCCGGCAAGCTCTGCGCCGGAATGCCCATTTTTTGCGCGATCTCCTGCGCCTGCTGCTGGCTCAATCCTGCGATGGGATCGATAAATACTTTATGAATCTTCTCCGGCGTTTCGGCGGCTACTTTTTCGATCTCCATGCCGCCCTCGGAACTCGCCATCAAACACACGCGCTGCTGACGCCGGTCGACCACCATACCGGCATAAAATTCTTTCTCAATCCGCACGCCCTGCTCGATGAAAAGGCGATGCACGATCTGCCCTTCCGCGCCGGTCTGATGCGTCACCAACCGCATGCCCAATATCTCACCGGCACGCCGCCGCAATTCGTCCAACGACCGTGCCACCTTCACCCCGCCGCCCTTACCGCGCCCGCCGGCGTAGATCTGCGCCTTCACCGCCCACACATCGCCGCCCAATTGCTTGGCCGCATTCACCGCCTCGTCGACACTGAAACACGCAATGCCTTGCGGTGTTGCAACGCCGTATTGCCGTAAAATTTCCTTGGCCTGGTATTCATGGATTTTCATGGATATCACTTCTCCTTAAGGTATCAACAACACGCCTTCACACCGGACGATTTTCAGTAGTGCCAGCAATCGGATCGATTCGATTTTGAGTGTATCCGTTGTCATAGCATCACGCCGGTTTGACGCGCTATTTGGTGAATCGGTTGTTCCCGTGTCTCCGGATCGACAATGATGACGTCGATTTTCTGATCACCGAGCTGCATTTGCAATTGACTCGTCAACCGGCATGCGGTTGAAACGCGATCGGCCAGTTTCTGTTCCGTTTCAATCAGTAAATCGATATCTCCACCCTTCTCATCCAACCCCGCCCTGGAGCCAAAAATGCGAATACGCGCACCGTCTCCCAGCAAACGAAACACCGTCGCACGGATGATCTCGATTTCCCTGGCCGATAATCTGACTCTGGAATCGGTGTTACAGCGATGAGAATCGTCAGGATCGAGTTGCATCATTCATCAGAAACCGTGAGCTTGATAGTTAATTTAATCCGTCAAATAAAAAACCGCCGAAAGTGAGCGGAGAATATAACCGGAAGCTATTGAGCCTGCCGCGGCAGTCACTCAATTGCATTTCACCAGTGTTCTAAGCTCGTCAGGGCAGATAACCAGTAGATCATTTCAATAGGTTGAAATACCGCATTTACCATTACAGCAAGTTTAAATTTTGATTTGTTACATACCGGATAATGTAAGCAGACACCCAAGGGTGCCACACATGATGCACTTAGCAAGGTTTCATACGCCGCAACACCAGAAGTACTTGATTTTCTTCTTCCGTGCGTTTTTCTGCGTTTATACCAACTCTCTATTTATCCTATTGCTTAATATGATCAAAGTAAAGAAGCATCTGATTCGTACAGTCAGTTCAGACATATGAGCAGCAAAAAATCGTGGCTGTCAACATCATACCAAGCACAAATTTGCTGATGCATGCCTTTCTGTCTGTGTCACCGTGAGCATACGCGTTTTCATTGACGGTTAAAACCGCGCGTTACTCATGAATTGATGCAATCCATAAATCAACGCAACAAGCGCATCGTATATCCACTTCCACCGTATTGAAAATCCAGCTTAAACTGCGGCGCATTTATTTGACGGCATGCGGCTGTGGTTTTTATCACTGACTGAACCAACAAAAAATCATATCTTTTGACATCTGCTTTAATTTTGCCGGTTTTATGCAAAACCGGTTCAGCAACGCAATGACCCACCCCGTTTGAGGAGATTTATGATGAAAGTAAAAACACTAGCAGCAGCGATTCTGGGTTTGACCCTATCGATGGTTATCACGCACACGCAGGCATCGCACGCGGACGGCACCAACACTTCGGAGCTGGTGCACAACGCCGATCTGATTTTTGAAGGCACGGTCGTTAACGTCGAATACCGCACCTCGGATGTTCTGAAAGCGGACGATGTGGCCATGCCGCATACCTATGTCACTTACGAGATCACCAAAAACTTCAAAGGCCGCTCCAGTGAAGATAAATTGATCACGCTACGCTTCCGCGGCGGGCCTGACGATGCCGGCAATACCCTGATTATTCCGGGTGTACCGTTATTCCAAGCGGGCGATCAGGACATCGTATTCGTGCGCGGCAACGGCGTGGAAATTTCGCCGGTGGTCGGCGGTAATTTTGGCCGTTTCCGTATCAGCAAAGACGCCGTGCATTCGGATGCCTGGCAAGAAATCTGGTTGCTGAGCAACGGCCAGCTCGACCAAGGCAAATTTAATGAAGAAAAGAAAAGCGTGACCCACCGCATCGGTGTCCACGAGTTTACCTTTGAAACCGAAAACAAAGTGGAATGGACTCCTCCAGCCGATGCTAAAAAGCTGACGCCGGTGCAGTTCCGTAAATTCCTGGGCGACAGCGTGAATCAGCACTATACCCCGCAAGCGCTCAGCACGCTCAAAGCAGCCAGAAGCGTTCCGGTTCATGAACGATTCTCCATTGGAAAAGCAAAACCGCTGGCCGCACCGGCTGTGACACCGGTTGTCCACAAGCTTGATCCCGAAGCAATACGCCCGGAAGAAATGACGATCCGCAAACATTAAAACGCATTTCCGCACGGCATCTGAACACTGCATTCACAGCATGAACCAACGATTAGGAGACTTATCATGAACGCATCGCGATTCAACCAATTACTTGCCGCGCTGTTTCTGGCAACCATGACTCAACAGGCATCCGCTTACACCACGATCAAATGCGGCGGCAGCTCAACCAAATGGAGCGGCAACAATTACACCGTTCGCGCATCAACCGTCGGCTTTCCCGTAGGCCCGTGGCGGGATGCTCTATCTTCCGTGGTTTCACACTGGAACGGCAATCCTAGCAATTTAAGCTTTGGCGTGGTTTGGAATGAACCCGCCGTTGCCGCCAACAACAATGAAAACGAAGCCTGGTGGGAAGCCAATAACGGTCCGAACATCGGCACCTATCCGGCAGTTACTTATGTATGGTTTAAAGGCGATTGCACGCTGAAAGAAGCGGATGTCATATTCAATAACAGCGTGGCTTTTCACTATACCACCAGCAAAACCAGCCTCTGGCCTTACGGCGGCGCGAACCGGCCATTCCAAACCACCGCTATGCACGAATTCGGCCATGCCGCCGGATTGGCGCATACCGCCAATACCTATAACATCATGGGATCCGATTGGACGCATATCCACGCCAACGGTGCGACCGCAACCGCTTACAGCGGCGAGGATGCCAACAATGGATTGGTAGCGGTGTACGGCCTGTGGACAGGCGGTCCGGAAGACCTCGGCGTGGTGCATTGGAAACATACCGGCAGCAGCGGCGAATACAGCACGCATGGCCGCACTCGCATTCTCGATACATCGAATATCGAATTGGCAAAAGTGGCTGGCACGGCTGAGCCCGTGTATCGCGTCAACAAAGGGCAAACCATCAAGCTCGAGTTGACCTATGAAAACCTTGGCAAAACCAGTCCATTGGCCGCCAAGGTGGGCTATTACCTGTCGAGCAATGACATCATCAGCGTGGCCGACCGGTTCCTGGGTGAAGGCAATGTCACTTTATACCGGGGCTTTCCGGACACCACATTCAATACCTCTCTGGTCATTCCAACCGATCTGGTCAGCGGCCAAATCTATTGGGTCGGCGCCATCATCGATTACAACAATGCCTATAGCGAACGCAGCGAAGCCAATAACGCCACGTACATTGGCATTCGCGTGAATTAATTCACAACGTATTCAGTTGCATTGCAAAAAGCTTCTTCGCTCACACCAAGACACGTGAGCGAAGAAGCTTCCGATTCTGAAAGCAATTATCCCCAAGCGGCCTGTTGCAGCACGACGCGGTAACCATCGGGATCGGCAAAAGTCCGGCCATGATATCGCCAGTAAGGATTAAACGGCGGCACCTCGGTAAAACCCGCATCCAGCATGCGCTGACAGGCTTCCTGCCAATCCTTCAGCTCCGGCAGATAAAAAACCAGCAAATCTTCCGGTGTCGGCGCTGGATTAACGGGATGCGTGCGGCAGTAAGTAAATTCCAAGTGATGATCTAGCCCCTTCTTACCCAGCATCACGCCATCGAATCCTTCGTGATCCTCAAAACGGCCGATTTCTTCAAGACCCAAGCCATGACGATAGAGCGTTACCGATTGTTCCAGATTGCTGACGGGGCGGGCAATGCGTAAATGAAGCGGCATTCTGATTTCAGTGTGCATAGGATAAATTCAGATTTTTTAGCCTAAAATCATAGTGAATGTACTACTCCAACGCTTCAATATCCAACCTCACACCATACCCCGGTTTTTTATCATCCGTTTCGCCATGCTTCGTCAAAACCGATCTACACGTCGTGATTTGATCTTCTAGTTCCTTTTCCCTGAGTTTATGGCGGAAACTGTGTGCTTGCTGGCGGCTGAAGTGGCCGATGGTATGGTTGTGGATTTCAACGCGCACGACGTCGGTATCGAAGGGATTGCTCGCGTCGGGGATCAGCTCGACTTTGAAGTCATGCGATTGCGAGGCCGTGGCGGTTTCAAAACGAATACTATTTTCCTGCACCAGCTGCTCGATTACCTTCTGATACGGCTCTGCTGACACGGCGCAGGCAAATTGACCCGGTTCCGGCCAGGCATAATGACTCTGCGCTGGTTTGGCATGCGATGGTGCGTTCTTTTTCACATCGGATGCGGCGATTTTGTCCCGGTTGAAATAGAGAATAACCGCGGAAATGAGCGCTACCGGCAGGATATGCGATTTATCGCTTCCGGCGCCGACGATGAGCCCGAAAAATAGCGACAGTACCAGAATCGACAGAATGCTGATTCCCGGTTTCCGGTCAGGCGAAGAATCGGGCCTTTCTTCCATCAACTTATTGTTGCAACGCTTGTTCGATGGCGGTGATCACTGCCGGATCGGAAGGCTTGGTGTGCGGCGTGAAATGCGCGATCAGCTTGCCGTCGCGCCCGATCAGATATTTCTGGAAATTCCAGGTTGGATAGGTGCCGGATAATTCCGCCAGTTGCACATAGAATGGATGCGCGTGGCCTTTTTTCACCGGCGTTTTCTCGAACATCGGGAATTTGACATCGTAAGTCAGGCGGCAGAAATCCTGAATTTCCGTTTCGGTGCCGGGCTCCTGGCCCATGAAGTCATTGGACGGAAAGCCCAGCACGACAAGCCCCTTTTGTTCATATTTCTCGTACAGCTGCTCCAAGCCTTCGTACTGCGGCGTGTAACCGCATTTACTGGCGGTGTTGACGACGAGCAATACCTTGCCAGAGTAGCTTTCACATAAATTCACCGTATCGGTCCCCGCCAGTTTGCGGAAACTCTGATCCAACAGTGAACTGTTGCAGGCGGCATAAACGGGGTTCATCAAAAAAGTAGTGAGTAAAACGAGCAAAATGCGCATGGTGATCTCCTCAATCATTGTTGGCTGCATCGGAACGGATAGCAAAGTTTATTCTATCTTACTTCGCGCATTAGAAACTGATTTGGGTGCGGAAAGAAAAAACCGACAGATGATCGGTGCGCGCCGCGGTGCCTATGCCGGCATTACCGCGCATGGCTTCGGTCAGGTAGTAGTTGAACATGAAGCGGGTGTTCGGATACGGGTACCAATTCAAACCCAGCGTAATGACCTGAACCTGGCATTTTGACGTGCCGCTGCGGCACGGATTGGCGCTGAGACTTTGACTGAAATTTTCCGCCAGATCGTAACGCCCGGCCAATTCCAGCGCACCCCATTTGCCGTTCGGCTGCGGTTTGCCGAAAGCGCCGCGGTCTTTTCTATACACGGCATGCTCCCCGGTGATAAACCAGCTTGCCTGCGCGTAGAACGCTTGGACAGTGGAATCTTTATTGCTGCCGTTTACCTGATGCGTGTTATCGAGCCGTGTGATGGCGTATTCGCTTTGCAGCGTAAACGGTCCGGCGGAATACGCCGCTTCCGCTGCAAAAGTCGATTGGCTGTTGTGACCCGGCGCGCCCGGGCTGGCTCCGGCAATGCCCAGCGATTGGCTGATACCCTGGCGTCCGCCATAAATATCGACAGCACGGGCTTGCAACGAGTCTTTGTTGGCGGTGTCCCGGCTGGCGGAAAGCCCGAGATGCACAATATGGCCTTCCTTATCGACCGGCAGCCACACCGCCCGCCCGCCGTAGCTGATGCCTTCCACCGGCAAACCGAAATGCGACAGGCTCATGACATAAACACCGAAACCCAGATTATCCTTGACCATCCCGCGATAACCGATGCCGCTTAAAAATTGCCGCCCGCCGTAGATGCCGGTGGACGATGTGGATGGACGTTCCATAAGGGTGATCTCGTTGGAACTGGTGATTTCCTCCAATCCCCGGTACGGCTTGAACTGCCCGACGGTCAGTTGCCCGGGGCCAAGTTTGGCGGCTACCCAAGCTTCGCGCAGACTATGCGGAAAAGCCGTGGTTGCATTGACTGCAAAGTCATTCTCGAATTTAAAACTGACGCCGTAAATTTTGCCCGTGATGGTGGCGTAGGTTCTGCGCCAATTGAATCCGTCGCGGTCATTGCCGCTCAACAGCTGGCTGCCAAAGGCGGGATAATTTGCACTGGGCTGATCCGGATAGAGTGAGTGTACGTCGAGGTGGGCACGGCCGTTCAGGCCGATTTCGAAATTACCGTCGTCGCTCTTGATCCTGGGGCCGCCCTTGTAGGTGAAGTTAACCGCATAGCACGACGCAATGCCAAAATGGGTTAGTGCCACGAGATTACAGAGCTTGATCGCGCCTTTCAGGCGTTGTTTACATACCAGCACACCCACCCCACCCTTGTATGAACGAAGTGCGTTCGATTATATCTCAACCCAAAATGAGTGCATGACATTGTCGATTGTCATTTGGCCCGGCGTTGTAACCGGACAAATCGATACTTAATCGGTGCGCAAAGCATCCACCGGATTCAATTTTGCCGCGCGCATCGCCGGTACTACACCGGCAGCAAGACCGATCACCAGTGACAAACCGAGCGCGCCGAATACAAAATTCCACGGAATATTCACCGGCAAACCGCTGATCAGCAGTTTGAGCAGCCCCGCAATACCCGATCCGATAAGCAGCCCCGCCAAGCCACCGATGGTGGACAACGCAGTCGATTCCAATAAAAACAGCAGGCGGATGCGCCCGCGCGTAGCGCCTAATGCAGTGAGCAAACCGATTTCCGATACCCGTTCGGAAACGGCGATGTGCATCAATGTGATCATGCCGACCGCACCGACAATCAGCGAAATACCGCCCAGCGCGGCAACCGCGAACTTCAATACACTGAGCACGGTGGATAGCGTGCTGAGCATCTGCTGCTGCGGCTTGACGGTAAAATCCTCGCGCCCGTGCCGTGCCGCCAGAATGCGGTTAATGTCGTCGACCACGGCTTGCACCGGCGCATCCGGGTGGTAAGAAAAATTGATTTCCATCACGCCTTGCCGGTTGAATACTTCCAAAGCCCGGGCCGTCGGCACGAAAACCGTATCGTCAAAATCGAAACCGAGCACATTGCCTTTCGATGCCATCACCCCGATGACGCGAAAGCGCGTCCCGCCGACTTGCAGCAACGCACCCAGCGGATTGGCATCGCCGAACAATTCGTTGCGCACTTTGGCGCCGAGCACGGCGTACGCACGCGGATTACGCGGATCGTCGTCCGGCAGAAACTGCCCGATAGCGACTTGCATATTAAATGCCCGCGCAAAATCAGGTCCCTGCCCGTACGCCGTTACGCGGCGGCTGCGGCCTTGCGCGCGGATTTCCGCGTTACCGGTCACGCTGGCATTGGTGTATTGCGCGTAGCGGCTTTGTCTTAATGCGATGGCATCGTCAATGGTCAGCAGCCGCGCGCTGCCGATCGCACCGAGCGAACCGCCATGCGTATTGATTTTTCCCGGCGTGATCGTGACGATATTGGTGCCAAATTGCGTGAATTCCGCCAGCACGAAGCGCTGTACGCCATCACCGATCGCGGTCAGCAAAACCACTGCGGCGATACCGACGGCAATTCCGGAAGCCGATAAAAAGGTGCGTAGACGATGCGCTGTGAGTGAGCGGAAGGCGAACTGGAAAGTATCGAGGGTGTTCATTGCTTGCTTACAATAGCATTAAAATCGCGTATTTAATTTTTATGAGCAGTTTAACAAGATCATGATTCTACTTACCTAACGCTTCATTAGGTTTGCTGAGAGACTATGAATCGGTTTTGCCAACAATGACAAGCTGAACAGTAGCGCGCTGAATAGAACAATGGTTGTTCCGGAGGCCACATTAAAAATATAGCTGAGATACATACCTATTACGCCGGTTACAGACCCTATCAGGGTTGAATAAATGATCATTTTGCTGAAGCTATCCGTAAGCATTCTCGCAGTCATTGCGGGAGCAATCAGTGTAGCGGCTACCATGGTGACGCCGATTACGTTGAGGGATGCGATGACGGAAAAAGTCAGCAGAAGGGAAAACAAAAATTGCACCGACTCGGTTTTGATGCCAAATACGCGTGCAGCTTCACTATCAAATGTAGAAAAGAGGAGTGCTCTATACAATAAAAACAGGGTGACCAGTGTGATGGCTGCTACCAATCCGATAACCACCAAGTCATGATCAGTGATTCCAAGAATATTACCAAATAAGGCGGCTTCAAAATTTTGTTTAAAGTTGCGCAATTTACTCACGATTGCAACGCCCAAAGCAAACATGGCTGTTGTCACAATACCGATTGCAGCATCTAATTTGATCTTGTTGTTTTGTGTGATTTTGTTGATGGTCAATATGGCTAACAAACCCATGGCAAAAGCGCCGGCATAAAAATTCAGATTTAGCGTAAAGCCGACAACGGCACCGCCAATGGCGGCATGAGATAATCCATGCCCGACATAACTCATACCACGTAGAACGACATATACGCCAATCATGCCACCGGATGCACCGACTAGCAAAGCAGCCAGCAAGGCGCGGCGGAAGAACTCATACTCGAGTGGCTCGAGGAGGAACTCCATCAGTGCTTTTCATCCCTAAAATGCAGGGGAGTGCTGTTAGCGATTAACAGATGTCCTTCATATTTAACGATCACAATGTCGCCACCATACGTCTGAGTCAGGATTTCATTGGTAAAAATATCATGCGGTTGACCTTGCGCGACAACACCTCGATTAAAGCAAATAACCCAGGGTAGATGGGAAGCCACGGCATTCAGGTCGTGCGTGGTCAATAAAATGGTCATCCCTTCACGATTGATATCGCCCAATAGATGCAGCACTTCATGCTGGGTTTTGATATCGACGCCTGAAGTGGGTTCATCCAGAATCAAAAGGTTAGGGTTGCTGATCAATGCGCGTGCAAGAAATGCACGTTGCCGTTGACCACCCGATATATCGATAATATGCTGTTGCAAGCAATCCTCAACACCCAATCGATAAGCGAGATCATAAACACTTTTACGCTCTTCTTTGCTGAGCCAAGGCAAAATGCGCCCATTGGTATACAGTCCCATCGCGATGACTTCTTCGACAGTAACCGGAAAATTCCAATCGACGCTGCCAAGCTGTGGCACATAACCGACAGTGCCTGGCTTCACCTGATTTACTGGATTGTTGTGCAACAGTATCTTTCCGGAAATCACCGGATGAATGCCTAGAATGATTTTAAGCAGAGTGGTTTTACCACAAGCCGTGGGACCCACAATACCGGCAAACTGACCTGCCGCTATATCCAATGATAGATCAGAAAATACTACATTTTGTTCATAACCGGCTTTGACATTGCTCAGTTGGACAGCCGCGCTGAATTGCGCATTAGAAAGCGATGTTGCTTGCATCGATATTGGCCGTGCAGGTTGGATTGCCTCCGAGTGCTTCAGTCAAGATGGTCATATTGTTGGTCATCATGCCTATGAAAGAGTGATTGGGGGAAGCTGGTAGCTCATCATCTGAAAGTTGATCAATAAATTTGACGTTCGCTTCACGTGCGATTTGCTCCATCACTTTACTAGGAAAAACTTCTGAGCCAAATATTGCAGGCACCCCGGTCTCTTTGATCTGCTTAATAATACCAATGACCTCCTGCGGACCGGGTTCAGAAAAATCAGCGGGTTGAACGGCTGCAATCACTGTCATGCCATACCGAGGCGCAAAATAGGCGAAGGAATCATGATAAGTGACAAGTTTGCGGTTATTTATGGGAATGGTTTCAACACACCTAAAGATTGCTTGATCAAGTTTCTGTAATTTAGCGAGCAATGTCGCAGCATTTTTTTGATAGCTTTCCTTATTTGCTGGATCAAGTGTACTGAGATTTTCCTTGATGATTTCAGCGTACCGCATCACCAATTCAATATTCAACCATAAGTGAGGATTCGGATGCCCGTGTTCGCGAGGAAAACTAAAATCATACTGCCAATCTTCTTCCCTAAGCGTGCGATTTCCCAATCGCAGGATAGTAGTTTTAGTTTTTTTAACCTTTTCGGCCAATTTCAAAGTAGGCAATTCCAAGTCAAGGCCATTCACGATAATCATGTCAGCGGCTTGCAACGTTTTTATATCCGAAGGAATGGGCTCAAACGTATGAGAATCGGTGCCATCCGGAACTATTCCTATGACATGAATATGTGTACCCCCGATGTTTCTAACTATATTAGTTATGGGTGATACCGAAGTCACGATGAATGGTTTTGGATGCTGCTGTGTATCCGCAGCCAGCAATAAATTCTGCAAAAAAATAAGTGTTAAAGCTAGTACAAGCGTGATACACAAGTTGACCGGCATTTTTGACACGTGATTCTCCTCAATTGGATGCAGGAATGTAAGAAAATAGATAAATTTAAACTAAAAAATTTAGATATTATTTCTAAGAATAAGCACCTAATCGATGTAAGAAAAAATAGAAATTTATCATACATTTTAATTGATAGGTATTATACTTCTGCTTTCTGCTTTCTGCTTTCTGCTTTCTGCTTTCTGCTTTCTGCTTTCTGCTTTCTGCTTTCTGCTTTCTGCTTTCTGCTGATTTTTCTCATTTCAAAAAATGAATTTGAATAAAATAACCGAATTGACGACGCAAATACAATTTTTTGTTTGTGTGAGCCTTACGTTAATTCCTTACATGGCCAATGCGGCAGGAGTCCCAACACTCAAAGACATCATTATTCGCGCCAACGCGCGGGAATTGATCGGCACTGCAAGTTCCGCCAATGAAGGCACTGTGCTGAAGCAGCAACTCGATGCGCGCACGGTTTATCGTCCGGGCGAATTACTGGAGACCGTGCCGGGTTTAATCGTCACTCAGCATAGCGGTGAGGGTAAGGCCAATCAGTATTTTCTGCGCGGCTTTAATTTGGATCATGGCACAGATTTGCGGATTACGGTCGATGGCATGCTGGTCAATCAGCGTTCGCACGGGCATGGACAAGGTTGGGCCGACACCAATTTCATCATTCCGGAGTTGATGGGCAACCTGCAATATCTAAAAGGGCCTTACTATGCCAATCAGGGTGATTTTTCCTCAGCCGGGGCTGTCAGTATGAGTTATGTCGATAAGTTGCCAAAAGGCATTGCCAGTTATGGTATCGGTCAGCAGGGATTCATGCGGGGATTGGTCACCAAATCACACGAAGTAGGAGCGGGAAATGTGCTGTATGCGGTGGAGTTACTGACAAAAGACGGCCCTTGGATCAAACACGAGGATTTCAAGAAATTTAACGCTGTATTGCGCTATAGCCAGGATACAGGGTCAACCAAATTTAATGTGACGGCTATGGGATATGGTGGAAATTGGAATTCAACCGATCAGATTCCGGCGCGGGGTGTCGCCACTGGTTTTGTGCCAAGGCTCGGCGCCATCGATCCCAGTAGTGGTGGAGAATCACATCGTTTTAGTCTTTCGAGCGCACTGCAGCATATCAGCCGTTTTGGGATTACTCAGATGAATCTCTATACGCTTCACAGCAATCTGGCCTTATTTTCAAATTTTACGTATTTTCTTGATGATCCCGTCAAAGGCGACCAATTTTCCCAGATTGATAAACGTTTTCAGTCGGCGATGAATATCAATCATCTGTGGTCTAATACCATTAAGGGGATCGAAGTCGAGCACATGGTGGGTGTTCAGTTCCAAAATGATGTCATCAACAATGGGCTATTGAGCACCAAAGAACGCCAAACCTTATCGACCACGCGCAAAGATCATATCAACCAGAACAGTATCGGTATTTATTATCAGAACAGCATCCAGTGGTTCGAAAAATTCCGCAGTGTGGCGGGCGTGCGTTCGGATTTCTACTGGTTTGATGTCAATAGTAATCTCAGCGCGAATTCGGGCAATCGTTACGACAGCATGACCAATCCCAAGCTGAGTTTGATTTTCGGGCCCTGGCAGCAAACGGAACTTTATTTTAACTATGGCGGCGGCTTTCATAGTAACGATGCACGCGGCACCACATCCACCATCGATCCCAAGTCCGGCGATCCAGTTCAGCCGGTCAGCCCTCTGGTGCGCTCAACCGGCTATGAAGTTGGCGTAAGAACAGGGATTGTTCCAGGGCTACAAGCATCGTTTGCATTATTCCGTCTGGATATGGCTTCAGAGCTCCTTTTTGTGGGTGACGCCGGCACGACGGAAGCCACCCGTCCAAGCAAGCGGGAAGGATTCGAAGTTTCACTGTTCTATAAGCCTAACGATTGGCTAACGGTTGATGTCGATTATGCGCTCGCGCGGGCGCGTTTCAGCGATTCCGATCCGACGGGCGATCATATACCCGGCGCAATCCAGGGTGTAGGCAAACTGGCGGTTAGCGTGGACAACCTCGGTCCGTTCTTTGGCAATCTGCAAATGCGTTATTTCGGCAAACGCCCGTTGATCGAAAACAACAGCGTGCAATCCGATCAAACCGTGACGCTGAACGGCCAGATCGGGTATAAAATCGGCAAAAATGTACAGATGACATTGCAAGGCTTTAATCTATTGAATACGCACGCGCACGCGATCGATTACTACTATACTTCCCGGTTACCAGGCGAGCCTGCCGCTGGCGTGAGTGATGTGCATTTCCATCCGATTGAAAGCCGCTCGCTACGCGTCAATTGGATAGCGAATTTTTAACCGGCACAGCAGTGTGAGTTTGCCGTTGCGGCAAGAAAAAGATGTTTATTTTCACCAATCATTATCGATGACAATCGGGGGAGGGTTATGGAACGTTTTACCATTTCAATGGATGACCAGTTATTCGAGCAATTCGATGCGCTTGCACATGAGCGTGGCTATGATAATCGTTCGGAAGCCATTCGCGATCTTGTTCGCGAACACCTTGAAACTTCCCGCTTGCAGAAGGACAACAAAGGGTATTGTATTGCTACGCTGAGTTATATTTATAATCATCATGAAAGAGATTTGGCCAGCCAGGTAACCTCAGCGCATCACCACCATCATGATTTGACCTTATCGAGCATGCATGTCCATATGGATCATGATAATTGCCTGGAAGTGGTCATTCTTCGAGGCATAATTGAGCACGTCAGGTGTTTTGCCAATCGGGTGATTGCGACCAACGGCGTGCGGCATGGCAAATTGCATATTGTGCCAATCGAGTTCGCACAGGAGTCACATCCCCATTCAGCTGTTCCGCATACGCATAGCATCCCGCTGACCTGAGCATATCATTGTATTAGCCGCAAAAAAGCCCCGTTAATCAACGAGGCTTAATTTCAAAACATGTTTATTCCTTCTGAGTCTTATTGAGGATTCGCCCAATATCTGGATTTGCTGGCGGCAAAAAGAAACATCCACATGACTAGAACAAACGGAAACGTCAGCGTGGGCAAACCCATCGGAGCGAGAAAATTAGCCAAGCCGGCTTGACAGATAACCGTCAAAATACCAGCCAATAAGGCCAAAATTGCAGTACCGGTAGACGGTTTTAGGAAAACCCATCCGACTGCCATCATGGTCAGAACCGGGTTGAATGCATAGAGCCCCATCTCGATCAGCGTCTTATCGGCACCCAAGCAAATGGGTATGGCAACGCCAGCCACTGCGCCTAAAAACGCCATCAATGCGCCACGCAGTGACGTGATTGCGATGCCAACGAGAAACAAGATGCCGACAATGACGCTATCAGCAAACATCACCTCGCCAATGCCTTTGGTAATCGCCGTATACCAAGCCACAACCGCTTCTTGAGTCAAGGTGGCGAACTCCGTTGTCACTACTGCGGTTGCGGCAATGTCAGCGGGAATTCCCGGCGCCGACAGGACCGGTCCGCGCGAGAATCCATCAAAAGAATAAACGGCCACCATGAACATCCAGCACGTCAACACAAAAGGTGAAGTAGAGGCAGGGATGTTATAGGGTTGCAAAATTCGCATTAATGCCGCCAACACGACAGTAGACAAAATCGAAGCGAGCACAACATATAGCCAGAGTTGAGGAGTGTTTTCGAGAAATAAAAACAAGCAAGGCCCAACCAGTGTGCCGTTGAACCCATACAACCCTGCATCGATATCATCGTCAGAGAATCCTAATAAATACGCTGCAACAGTGCTGCTGATGACACCCACGGTGGCAGCAAGCCCCGCAGTGATTCCCCCGACATATAACGCTATTAAAAAAATAAGACCGGTAACCGCATTGCAGCAGAAAAACACTTGCCCAACCCCTCTGAGAATGACACGCAGCGGTTTGGGTATTGCTTTGTCAATTGATAATGACCAATCCATGATTAGCTCCTAAAGTATTGGTTTGAAAAATAACTACAAACAATCTGTTACTAAGTCAGCCAGTTTTAGTGACAACTGAATCCTGTTGTAAGAAAGCTAACTCAGGAATTCCCTGCATAACTATCATAGAAATATAGAGTGTAATTTCTCATTGTAGTCTGGACGACCGATGGATTATTCAGTGGCTTCCTAAGCACGTTGTTTTTTTACTTCGTCCAATAATCCTTGCTTTATGATGAAGTCTACAATTCGATCAACGCCTTCACCGGTATGCAGATTGGTAAATACAAACGGACGGTCACCACGCATCTTTTTGGCATCACGATCCATCACGTCGAGATTTGCCCCCACATAAGGAGCGAGATCGATTTTGTTAATAACGAGAAGCGCTGATCGTGTGATGCCGGGGCCGCCTTTACGCGGTATTTTCTCACCTGCGGCCACATCAATGACATAAATGGTCAGATCAGAAAGCTCGGGACTAAAAGTGGAAGCTAAATTGTCTCCTCCCGATTCAACCAGAATGAGATCGAGATTGGGAAAATCGGCCGTCATTCGAGCAATGGCTTCGAGGTTGATTGAAGCATCCTCCCTGATCGCGGTATGAGGACATCCCCCCGTTTCCACACCCATCAGACGTTCCGGAGGTAGCGCATTGGCGCGTAATAGAATCTCCATGTCTTCCTTGGTGTAGATATCATTCGTAATGACAGCCATTTCATAATGGTCACGCATTTTTTTACTTAAAGCTTCGCATAAAGCCGTTTTCCCGGATCCGACCGGACCGCCGATGCCCACTCGAAGAGGATTTGATTGCTTATCCACGTTGTTATGTCCCCAAATTATGATCGATAAATTCTACTGTATTGTGTTTCATGTTGTATTGACAGCAATGACAAGCCAGGCGCCCAATTGGATAATTCGTCATCATTGAGCTGCTGTGCGCGATCTGACGCCGTTTCAATCTCATTATGCAATGAAAGTAGAAGACTTTGTCCAGAGACCTGACCGAGCGGAACCGATTTAACACAGACCAGCACTTGATTCTCAACCAAAGAAAACAGCATTCCCAGCAACGCTGCTTCATGCGGTACGGCGAGCGCTACTGCGGCACAAGCAAAGGCAGTGGGCAGCGGTATTTCCGATTGGCTGGTCAATATCGTCTGTAACGACTCGTCTGCAATTTTCAGATCCTTGATCAGTTTGCCTAAGGAGTATCCCATCTGGATCGTTTCTGCTCTAAATTCAGCTGTATCGCGAGCTGCAATAAAGCACTCGGTCCAATAATTGACAGCTGCAGCATCACGTTCAGAAAAACCTTTAAGCAAGCGCCATAGTATCGGCGCTTCAAAGTCCGCGACGATATTTAGAGATTCGGCAATCCATTTTCGCGCTGTGCTTTCATTATGGACTGTTCCTTTCTCAATCGCGGATTCCAAGCCTTGCGAATAAGTGTATGCACCAACTGGTAGCGATGGGCTTGCGAGCTGCAATAAGCGAAGCAATAGTGCGGATTGCAAGGTAGAGCTCCTAAGAATGCGGATCGGAAGGCCGGTGAATCTTTTGGCGCGCTGGGATTGGGGCAAGCGGACCATGGGCATGATAATGGCCATCGCCATGATGGTGATGGCCGCCGCTACCATAGGCGCCTGACTCAGGTTCAAAGGGCGCATTTTCTTCGATGATAGTGGCTCCCAAACCTTCCACCATTTGTTTTAGTACAGTATCCTGGTGAATCCGCAGGAAATCTTCGCCAACCTGAGTTTGTGTGTGGCGATTGCCCAAATGGAAGGCACATCGTAATAAATCATGTGGCGTTTTACATGTAATTCGATACGTGGGCTCGTGGGCTGCAATAATTTGTACGACACGCCCATCATCACTTCTGAGTAGATCATTGTTTCGTAAGACTGTACCTCGTGTCGTGAAAATAGCCACTTCTTCACCCGACGCAAGCGCGGTTCTTAATCGACTATTTTCACGCATCTCGTAGGGCAATACGAGTTGTGCAAACACTGAGTCAGCATGATCTATCTTGGTATTTAGTGTAAGCATTTTATTATTACGATCAATTAAGGATTAATAATGATTATCACAGTATCCGATGCTGCGACAGTTCCTACCCTACCCGGCAGGGAAGCTTCTAGTTTCAGAAATTTGCTTGACCAACACCAAGAAGCTTCCTCTGTTCCTGATATTTCTAAAACAGAAAATACCGTTGCGCCATTGGCAGCACATCTTCTGCGCCGCAAGTTAGCAGTTGACCATCTGCACGAACTTCGTATGTTTCAGGATCAACTTCCATCTTGGGGGTTGCGCTATTGTGAATCATGTCTTTCTTGCGCAAATTACGTGTGTTTTTCACGGTGACGAGGTTTTTATCGAGTTTCAATTGATCAACCAAGCCCGCACCCATTGCTGCTTGTGAGGCAAAAGTGAAACAAGATGTTTTAACCCCTCCACCGTATCCGCCAAACATGTAGCGATAATGAACGGGCTGTGGGGTAGGGATAGAAGCATTCGGGTCGCCCATCAGAGACGCAGCAATCATCCCACCTTTCAGAATCATGGATGGTTTCACACCGAAGAAAGCAGGTCTCCACAGTACGAGATCGGCATATTTGCCGACTTCTATCGATCCGATCGCGTGCGCAATACCATGAGTAATTGCAGGATTAATCGTATATTTTGCAATATAGCGTTTAACTCGGAAATTATCATTTCTTGAACTATCTTCTTGCAATGTTCCGCGTTGTATTTTCATTTTATGCGCGGTTTGCCAAGTGCGTAATACCACTTCACCTATGCGTCCCATGGCTTGGGAGTCCGATGACATCATGGAGATTGCGCCCATGTCATGCAGAATATCTTCCGCAGCGATTGTTTCCTTGCGAATGCGTGATTCTGCAAAAGCAAGGTCTTCTGGAATATTTGCATGTAAATGGTGACATACCATCAGCATGTCCAGATGTTCATCGAGCGTATTGACGGTATATGGGCGGGTCGGATTGGTCGATGACGGCAATACATTATCAAGGCCAACGACGGCGATAATATCCGGTGCGTGGCCGCCGCCTGCGCCCTCGGTATGGAAGGTATGAATGGTGCGGTCTTTCATCGCAGCGATGGTGTTTTCCAGATACCCGCCTTCATTGATGGTATCGGTATGGATAGCCACCTGCACATCGTATTTATCTGCAACATTCAAACAATTATCAATGGCAGCAAATGTTGTACCCCAGTCTTCATGCAGTTTCAGGCCACAAGCTCCGGCTAATATCTGTTCTTCAAGTGGTATAGGCAAGCTGGTATTGCCTTTTCCGAAGAAACCTGTATTCATAACCAATCCATCCGATGCTCTGAGCATCGAATGAATATGCCAAGGACCGGGTGTGCAAGTAGTTGCGGCTGTTCCCACCGCAGGTCCGGTACCGCCGCCCAGCATGGTGGTGATGCCATTCATCATGGCGTCTTCAGCTTGCTGCGGTGAAATGAAGTGAATGTGTGTATCCACGCCACCCGCAGTGACAATCAAGTTCTCACCCGCAATGATCTCGGTTGCCGAACCAATGGCCATGGTGACATTCGGTTGAATATCCGGGTTGCCGGCTTTACCGATTGCTGCGATCTTGCCATTCTTAAGCCCGATATCCGCTTTGACAATCCCCCAATGATCAATAATGATTGCATTGGTAATGACGGTGTCCATGACATCAGCATGATTGCGTTGTGATTGACCCATGCCATCTCGAATTACTTTGCCGCCACCGAATTTTACTTCTTCACCGTAAGTTGTGAAGTCTTTTTCAATTTCAATCATTAGTTCTGTATCGGCCAAACGAACCCGGTCTCCGGTCGTAGGACCCATCATATCAGCATAGGATTGACGGGAAATTTTTACGCTCATTTTTTTGCTCCTGTGAAATTATTGCGATACAAATTATTTCAGTTTACCCATCACTTTTTGATTAAATCCATAAACGATCCGGTCTCCCGCTAGATCAACGAGTTCTACGGTTCTTTCTTGTCCGGGTTCAAAGCGGACGGCCGTACCGGCCATAATATTCAGTCGCATGCCATAAGCTGCTTCCCGGTCAAATTTCATGGCGGAATTCACTTCATAAAAATGAAAGTGAGAGCCAATTTGAATGGGGCGATCTCCTCCATTCGAAACAGTCAACGTTTTTGTCCTTCTGCCTGCATTTAGTTCGATATCACCTGACTCAGTAAATATCTCACCTGGAATCATTGGTACTCTCATAGCGGTCTCCTATTATGTTGATCAATTAAACAATCGGATTATGCACAGTCACGAGCTTGGTACCATCCGGAAAAGTCGCTTCAACCTGAATATCCGGAATCATTTCAGGAACACCTTCCATGACATCCGAACGAGTTAGTATTCGCTGACCTGCTGACATCAATTCCGCTACGGTCCGTCCATCTCTGGCACCCTCTAGTACAGCGCAAGTGATTAGTGCAACCGCTTCCGGATAGTTGAGCCGCAGACCGCGAGCTTTACGTTTCTCAGCTACTAATCCGGCAGTAAATATCATGAGCTTATCTTTCTCTCTAGGTGTTAGATCCATCGTTTTTCTCCTGGGTAAATTAACAGTTACAATTTATACGTTACAACAGCATCTATGATGTATTTAGCAAACCATCCTAAATCATCAGTCGAATGAATTATGTGTTCCACATTCGTGGCACGATAGCATCACGTCCAAGTACTTCCGGGCGAAACAACCCCCAGATACGCAGCATGATGTGCCGCGCCACTTCACTCGAATGACCTAAATAACGAACTACGATTATTGATTTAAGCTGTGAGATACCCACTTGGCCTGAGCCATGAGTAATTTTTTCTGCTTCTTCACGCGCCAGATCGATGAGTGCTTGGGGTAACATTTTTCCCGTCAAAATGAGCGAAGCGCAGACTGTTTTGCCAGATAGCGTTAAAGAACCATTCATCGCAGAACTCTCACCGAGAAGGCGGATTTGTTCAAGCCAAATCAACTTATCATTGCGCCGAATACTGGTACGTTGCTTGATTTGGCCTTGATCAAACGTTTCACCCGATGCGGTCCGCCCAAAACATAATATTTCACAGCCGACATAAATTGCATCATCCTTCAGCGTAACCTGATGATCAATTTCTACATTGGCATGATTATAGAAAATGGTTTCTTGCGGTACCCATTCGAGGGCACCGCCTTTATTAACATCGATTCTGATCTTTTGATGTGAAGTATGCCCATTGGCTTTGTACCATTTGGTGGCGCCCGGCGTCGTAATTTGCGCATTTGCGGAAACGCCGACTTGGGTAGAAATTTCTAACTGATCACCACCGACGACTCCACCGGGCGGATGAATAATCACTACATGGCAGACTTCCCGTCCTTCCGGATAAAAAGGTTTTTGCACTAACAATGGACCAAGATGATCTCGCTCGACAAGCCTTGTGGTTGCATCGATTGCAGCAAATTTGAGAGATAGCTTTGCTTGCAGGGGTTTGTACGCTGGATCAATTAATATTCCGGGTACATGCTGGCTAGATTGTTTGGGATAGGTCAGGATAGTGGAATTCCGTTGCTGAACGGGCAATTCATTTTCAGGTGCAGATAGGGACATTTTCATAATAGCTTTTCAGGAGTAATGATCTCTGGAGTATTAAATCTGCAATTGGAAAGAAATTTTGAAAACATCTTGCGTTGGACCTGATACTCCGGGCGCATAATTCAACCCTTTAGACAAAAGATCACCGTGTTGATAATAGGCTGAAATACGTGCATTAAAGCCATCAATAATATAATTCAAACCCGCTTCAATTTCTTCCCGATTATTGCTTCGATTAGGCTGAATACTCGTAAATCTGCCATAAGGTTGAAAGTGCCCGATGCCAATTTTAGTTGGAAACATGTAAAGACCGGTTACTGTCCACGACTTGCCATCAAACATACAAAAGCAATTTGGATCAGAAAATGCGGCAGTCGAATAGCCCGCATAGAACTGTTTATATTCAGCATTTAAAGTAGTTACTCCCATATTTCTAGGTAATACTTTTTCAAATAGTAAATCACCTGTAAAACCGAGAAAATCACTCCGATGTGCAAATGATCCGGCACCATTCTTTTGATAAGACATACCAAACGCCAGCGCTAAAATATCTCCCGCTTTACCGTAATACGTGCTAGAAGTGTAGTAGCCAGGGTTTTTTTCTGGATTCAGAAAATTATAGGTAACGCGCGCAGCAGTTAGGATAGTGCCGCTTGGATTAGGTCCCGTGGTGTGCGATGATTCCAAACCACGAAAGACGCCCATTGCATAACCCAGTGTCCCGGGAACGAAGCCTGGTTCTGCATTGCCCCAGAAAGTTACGCCATCGTCACGACCATAACGACCTGCTCCGCCATTGCCAAAATGTGTACTGAAATCTTGAGAAAAGAACGGTGTTTTGAATGCATCGTGAGTAGCTTGGAAAAAAGGGCCGCTTAATTCTCCCCGCTCCGTAGGCGCTAACATGCGCCCTCCCCAAATGTTGAAATAGCGGTTGTATTCAAATTTTGCAATGGCATCGAGGATGTTGTATGACATCCTGGGATTTTCGCCGGAAGCGGTATTGTTGCAGAAAAAGCATTCGGTATTGACTTCAAATTTAAGATATTGATTAAACTGTCCATTCAAATAAATACGAGCATTGTCGTTGCTGTAGTGGCCGCTATCTAAATTACCGTTTAAGTTTTCAGTCCATAACCCTGTTCCTCGATAACCTGCTCCTAAGCTAATCCATCTGGTTTCACTGGTTTTTACTTTGAGTTTGTCTGAGATTGGTTTCATTGATACGTCCGCAGCATTTACTTGGAACGCAGGCAAGAGAAAAACGAATAGGAGAATGAGATATAAATTAGTAATTTTAATTTTTGCTTGTAAGCTGTTATTTCTTGTCTGCATGAAACTACCCATCCTTCTAGTAATAATTTATCAAATTGGATGACTGGAAAATAATCACTAATACATAAATCCGAACCCGACCACTGTATAACAGAAGCTCATATAGGGAGATTTATAATATTTTTTCTAATTTTGTATGAAATTTGTTGTGATCAAACAAAACCGGACTGAGATATATGCAGATCTACTGGAGCCATTCCATTAAATGAGCCGAATGTGGAGTTGTCTCATGTTGGGAATGTATGTAGTTTCGTTGATATGTTCTTAAGAAATGCGACATTAAAAATCAAGCACATCAGAATATATCTGACGCTGCACACGGTACGGATACAAACCACCTGGAATATTCTCTGAATGATAAAATTTTTCACTTAGCTGTAAGAAATCTCAGCGTTATTTATTACAGTTGCACTCCCATCCGACGCAGAAGATAAAAGAAAATAAAATAACAACCAATGGTAGCGGCAGCCGATAAGCTGAGACTAAGCCAGAAACCCATACCCTGCTTAAGCAATATGGGTAACAGCAGAAATAATAGAAGTGAAGGCAACACCAACCAGAAAATTTGCATTGAAAGACCTGCAATCTGCGATAGCGGAGAACCCTCAACATAAAGCCAAACAAACGCTAGCAATGATGTAAGCGGTAAAGCTGCTATTAGTGCGGCAAAGCCTGTATTCCGCTTTGCGATTTCTGAGATAGCCACGATTACAACAGCAGAGATAAGAATCTTGAATGCATAATACAACATAGAAGCCTAGTATTAATCATTGTTCAGCTAAAGGGAATCGGCGGTATTCATCGTTTACTCAGCGCTTTCACGGCGTCGAGCCGCGCCGCCTGGCTGGCGGGCCAAAGACAAGCCACGATGCCGGTAATTAGCGCTACCAGGATTCCGGCTATCGAAGCCCAGACTGGCGCCCAGGCGGGAAGCTGCGGAAAAGCCAGGCGCAGCATCAGGTTGCCGAATTGTCCCAGTAGAAATCCGAGAATAGCACCGGCGAACGACAACCACACCGCTTCGGCGAAAAATAACCGGCGGATATCGCTGGATGTAGCGCCGATGGCTTTCAGCAAACCGATTTCCGCCGTGCGCTGATTGACCGCCACCAGCATCACGTTCATGACCAGGATACCGGCAACGATCAAGCTGATTGCAGCAATTCCGGCAACGGCCAGTGTCATGGTGTGAAGAATGCGGTCAAAAGTCGAGAGGATAGCGTCCTGCGTAATGACGGTAATGTCTTCCTCGCCGTCGTGACTTTGTTTCAGAGTTGCCAATATGGCCTGCTTGGCCGGCTCAATGTCGTTGTGGCTTTTGGCTTCGATCAGGATACGGAATAGCGATGTGGTATTGAACATGGCTTGCGCATAATCGATCGGAATAATGACGATTTCATCGGTATTAAACCCCATCGACTCCCCTTGCGCCGCCAGCACACCGGACACCATGAACCGGCTATCGCCCAAGCGCACGCGTTGGCCAATGGCTTGGCTGCGGGGAAAGAATTCATTGGCGATTTTTGCACCCAGCACGATTTGCGCATTGCGTTCGGTGCCGTGCGCCAGAAACCCGCCCTGCGCCAGTTTCATATGGCGGATCGGTATCAAGTCGGCATTGCTGCCCAGCACCGTGACCTCGCGCAGGCGATTGGCGGCGGATAATTCCGCAGCACCAACATTAAGCGGTGCATAGCGCCGCACTTGCGGCAACCGGCCCAGCAGTTGCGCATCTTTCAACGTCAAGTCGCGCGGTGTCTGACCCAGTACGGCACCGAGAAAAGAGCCTGATGTTTCCGCGCGACCCGGTAATACGACCAGCAAATTGGTGCCGATGGAAGAAAATTGATTGATGACATAGTTTCTCGCGCCGTCACCTAACGCCGTCAACACCACGACCGCAGCCACACCGAGCGCCATCGCGAGAATGATCAACAGCGAACGGACGCGGTAGCTCACAACCGTTTTGAACGATGTTCGCAGGGTATCAGCCAGCGTCATCAGCTTGATCCGTCAATATTTTTCCATCGCGCATCGCGATCTGGCGGTGCGCACGCGCACCCAACTCACGGTCGTGCGTCACGACGATCAGCGTGGTTCCTGTGTGATGCAGGTTTTCCAGCAACGCCATCACTTCGGCGCCGATTTGGTGATCCAGATTGCCGGTCGGTTCGTCGGCCAGAATGACACTGGGCTGCATGATGGTCGCGCGCGCAATCGCCACGCGCTGGCGCTGTCCGCCGGAAAGTTCGGCGGGACGATGACTGGCGCGCTGCTTCAGCTCGAAGGCTTGCAACGCGTCATTGACGCGGATTTGCCGCTGCTCTTGCGGCATGCCGTTCAAGATGAGCGGCAGTTCGATATTTTCCGCCGCCGTCAGGCGTGGAATCAGATGAAATGATTGAAACACGAAGCCGATTTTTTCCCGGCGGATTTGCGCCTGTTCCGTTTCCGACAAATCGGTGATCAGCCGGCCATCGAGTTCATAGCGGCCGCTATCAGGCTGGTCCAGCAAACCGATGATATTCAGCAACGTCGATTTTCCCGAACCGGAAGGTCCCATGATCGACACATATTCGCCCGAAGCAATGTGCAGATTGATGCCATTCAATGCGTAGACCGTCTGGTCGCCCATGTGGAATGTGCGCGTAATCGCACTCAGGCGGATCATGGATTCTTGGGTTGCACCGCAACACCGGCCTTGATTTTGTCTTGATCAAATGAAATCAGCACGCGGTCACCCGCTTTCAGGCCGGTGCGGATTTCGGTGAAGCTCCAGTTGCTGAGACCGGTTTCCAGCGGCTGTTCCGCCAGGCGATCCTTGGCATCCACCACCCAGACTTTATTGTTTTGCCGGATCGCTTGCGTCGGAATGCGCAGCACGTCGTCCCTGCGTTCCAGCACGACTTCCACATCGGCGCTGTAACCCACCAGCAGCGTATCCGCCGGAATTTGCAAGAAATCCACTTCGATATCGACAGTACGCGCCTGTTTCTCGATTTCGGTCACGTACGGCGCGATGCGCCGGATTTTTCCAGGGAAAATTTTACCCGGCATCGCGTCCAGTGTAATGCGCGCTTCTTGCCCGATCTTGATTTTGGGCGCATCGACTTCGTCCATCGGTGCTGTGACATACAAACAACTATCGTCGATCAGATCGATGGTTGGCGGGGTGGGAATGCCCGGAGGCGATGGTGTGGTGAACTCACCCAGCTCACCGGAAATTTTGCCGATCACCCCGGAGAAAGGCGCGATGATTACGGTGCGGTCAATTCCGGCTTGCGATACGCGAATCTGTGCTTCGGCGCGTTTGATGTCGGCGATAGTAGCTTCACAACTGGCCTGACGCGAGCGCGCATTGGCGTTGGCATCGTCGGCGCGTTGTGAGCTGACAAAACCTTGCTCAACCAATTGCTGCGTGCGGATCGATTCGCGCCGGGCGTTTTCCGCCAGGATGCAGGTTTCGCGCCGCCGTTCTTGCGCCATCACCAGCTGCCGCTGCGCCAGTTCGAGTTGCGCTTGCAGATCCTGACTCCAGAGTTCCAGCAACACCTGCCCCTTTTGCACATGATCGCCTTCCTTCACCCAGATTTTGGCGATCTGCCCGCCGGTGATCGGCGCCAGATCGGAACGCTGACAGGATTTGATCGTGCCTGCGCGCGTGTTGACGACAGTGGCTTCGACACTGCCTGTCGCGATCGTGGCCCATTCCACTTCCAGCGGTTTGGGGCGGCTGTAATACCAACCGGCCAGTGCGATTGCACCAACAATGAGGGCAAAGCTGATTAATTTGAACGGTTTCTTGAGCGGCGGCATGATTGAGTGAATGAGGTCGGTGCGATATCCGGTGATCGTGTGTTGTGTTTCGTTGCAAATATGCGTATTTTACACGTTCGTTAACGCTTAAAGCCGTTTGCTGGCAATTCATCAAAAACCTTGCATAGACATTTTCGTATGATTGATATCTGGCGCAAAAAATTCATCTTATCCGACTCCGACCAGCCCCGAAGCCTGGAGGATATCCGCCCCACCGAGGCGGATTACGAAGCGCTTGACCCGAAAACATTTGCGGCGATAGAAACTGAAGCGCTGTTTCATACCATTGACCGCACGAAAACCGAAACCGGCCGCATGGCGTTGTACCGGTCGCTAGCCCGCCCGGATCAGGATGCGCAGGTCATACAGCAAAAACAGATTGCGCTGCGTGAAATCGAAACGAACCCGGAGCTTTATAGCGCCTTGGCCACGTTCACTGAGAAAGTCGTTTCCGGTGAACGATCATTGAAGCATCTGCTGTACGGCGAGTTTTCCGGCGGTTTTGCAACCGATGAACCGAGCAGCCGCAGCGATAAACTGGAATTCGGCGGCTACGGCTACCGGCAGTATCAGGACGGTACTCAATTTGCGGTGGATCTGGTTGAGAAAGCCGCCGCATTGCCACGCCCGCAGTCGGCATATTTACGCACGCTGCTCGATGCCATTCATGATTTTGGCCAGTCGAGAACTTACGCGCTGATGAAAGGCCCGGTTTATTCCATGGGCGGAAAATTCAAAACTAAAAAAGAGAAATCCGGTTTTGATCTGTATTCGCGCTTCCAGCCTTCGCTGTTCAAAATTATACCGATGCTGACTTTCCTGATCGGCGGTTATGGCATCTTATTCTTCTTTGAAAACCTGATGCCGCAATTTGGCACGTCTTATATCAGTTACGGCATTCTGGCGCTGACCGCGCCGGTGCTGCCGATTATCCTGCTGGCCATGGGCGTCTCCGACCGCGATTCGATCATTTACCCGCTGCGCAAGCAATTCCGCGAAAGCCCGGATTTGGCCAAAGCGATCGAAGCATTGGGATTACTCGATGAGTTGCTGTCTTTCTACCGCTATGGACAATCATGTACCGGTGACAAAATCTTGCCGGAAATTATCGATGAGAAACAGCACCGCTTAACTGTCAGCCAGGCCAGGAATCCACTGCTGATCAAAGCAATACCGGATTATGTGCCGAACGATGTTCATCTCGATCTGGCAGGCCGGGTACTGATCATCACCGGCCCGAACAGCGGCGGCAAAACAGCGTACTGCAAAACCATCGTGCAAATCCAGTTACTCGGGCAAATTGGTTGCTATATTCCCGCCACGCAAGGGCAACTGGTTCCGGTGGAGCATCTCTATTATCAAGTACCCGACCCGGGCCAGCTCAGCGCCGCGATGGGGCGTTTCGGCCATGAACTGCAACGCACGCGGGAAATATTCTTCAATGCCACGCCGCGCAGCCTGGTGGTGTTAGATGAATTATCCGAAGGCACCACATTTGAAGAAAAAATGACGATTTCGGAATATATCCTCAAAGGATTCCATAAACTCGGCGCGAGCACTTTGCTAGTCACGCATAACCACGAACTCTGTGAATTGCTGCAGAAAGACGGTATCGGCCGGTATCTTCAAGTCGAATTCATGCCGCAAGGCCCAACGCACCGCTTAATCGCGGGTATATCGAAAGTCAGTCATGCCGATCGTGTGGCCAGCGCGATTGGATTTAGCCAGAAGGATGTAGAAGCACATTTGGAGCGGAAAAACCGTGACTCGTGAGGGGTAAAGTCTGACTTTAGATCTCACGTTTATAAACTTTCAGATTAAATTGCTGAACTACATCAAGGAGAATGAATAAACCAGGAAAATTATGGAACTATCTGAAACAATTTAGAAATTCTCCGACTTGAATCTCTACTGCTATGGTTGGGTTTCCCAGTTTATTCAAATTTTGGACTTGCCAGTGCGATTTGTAAGTTTGATGAAACGAGAAAATACGTACTCGCGTTAATAACCTCGAACTGATTCATTCACAGAAGATTCCACGTGCTGGAAATGCTGCTTAGCATACGCAAATAAACTGAATCGGTTCTTAATACCTAATTTACTGAATATAGAAGTCAGGTGATTACGTAAGGTGTGCTCGCTCATGCACAATTTTGCCGCTATCTGCTTATTCTGTTCCCCGCCACTTCCGTCTGAGAATGCCTTAAGAATCATGCATTCTTTGCGTGTCAGCATTGTAATCTTATCTGAATCGGCATCAGCAGGGATTTTTCCACGTATGCGTGAATTTTGAAGAAGAATGCGGCCGGTCGTTATTCGGTCAAGCCATAATTCACCATCATAAATCTTCTCGATCGCGCGGAGTACCGTTTGCATCGATTCTTTTCTATGCACCACTCCACGTGCACCACTGAGTACTGCTCGGTCAATGACTTCTTTATCGTGTGTCTCAGTAAAAATTACCACTCGCGTATTCCCGTCACTTGCAAACTCAGGAATATAATTGACGCAATCGATATCATCCAAGTAAATGTTTAGGATAAGAATATCCGGTTTTTTCTCCAGGATAAGGCGTTTAGCATCGGAAATATTCGTTGCGGTTCCCACAACTTCCATTCTGGGCTTTTCGCTATTAATCAGCTTTTCCAATCCCCAAAGTACAATTTGTTGATCATCGACTAATAAGACACGGATAGGCTGAACCGAAAGCTGTTTGATATGATCATTTGATTTATCAATACCATAGTATTGACAAAAACAAGATTCAAAATCTGCGTGATGTCTGTTTGTACTGTTTTTATTGATATCGCAGCCCATGGCAGTAGCGATCGTCATGGTACGTTGCACAATCAAGTCACTCGCATAAGCTGTGAAATAAATACAAAGATTCGTGCTATCCGTTTGTAAATTTAATTGTTGCGCTAAGTAGATACCATCACAATCATTCAATTCCATGTCGGTTAGAATCAAATCGGGTTTGTCTTTTTTAACTCTAACCAGAGCTTCTTGACTTGAAGTGCAAACACCAATGATATTATATTCCCAATCATTTAGTATATTTTTCAATGTCTTGCCAGAGATATATTTATCTACAACAATCAGCACTCGAGTGTCATCAATTTTTCTGTGCGAGATTCTTGCGAGTATGTGCTCTGTTCTGTTGGTCATTTATCGTTACCTTTAAACAGTACTGCTTTTAAATTCATTCTCAAATTTGCCGGTAGTTTGATTTCTTGATTGCTTCAATATCAATCCAGTTTTATTTCGGACTTAATTTGAAAAACTTTAAAAGATTTAATTCGGGCAAACGGAGGTCTCACGAATGAAGCATCAATTGTGATGCGTTATTTTGTGAAACATTCATGCTGCTAAAACTATCACCGTAAAATATTAATCAATTATGACATTGCTTTCTTTGTGGCATTTTCTGCACGTGCAAATTGGCAAACTCAGCAATCCGGCACTCACAGGTTGCTATACTTAAAGCAGCTGTTTTGCTTAATTTAATTTGTAAAAATAGTTACGATCATAGCAAAAGCCATTTGACGCGAATGTGGGAAAACGCACACAAAAATATATCTGATCGACTATTTACAAACAAACACTTTGAAGTCCGTCCATTACAAGCTCTTCAATTGATATGAAACTATTAAGCTGGAATATTCAGTGGGGCCGAGGATTGGATGGTTGTGTCGATCTTGTGCGTATCATGCGCACAATCAGCCAACTGGGTGATTTTGATGTCATTTGCTTGCAGGAAGTCGCGATCCATTTTCCCGGTTTACCGGGTAGCCGCAGTGAAGATCAGATTGCCCAGCTATCCGCCCTGCTTCCAAATTACACTGTCATCTATGGCGTAGCGACAGACGTACCGGACAACCAAGGCGGGCGCAGTCAATTTGGCAATGCGATTTTTACCCGTTTACCGGTTGGTCAAGTGTGGCGGCATTTGTTGCCATGGCCAGCGGAATTGGCGGCGCCCAGTATGCAGCGGATATTGGTGGAAGCTGTCGTGACAGCCGATATTGGACCGTTACGTATCATGACCACGCACCTCGAATACTATTCTCACCGGCAACGTAAAGCTCAAATCGACGCAATCCGCAATCTGCACCGGGAAGCATGCGCCATGTCGCAGCGGAAATTTTTGAATGAAGAACGAGGAGGAACATTTGAAGTTTTTCCTAGGCCTGCGGAAGCATTATTGTGCGGCGATTTCAATTTCCCCGCTACAGCAGTCGAACGTGCGCACATTCTCGCGCCTTTTAATAACGGCACACCGAATTTTCACGATGCTTGGCCGGTAATGCACCCCAATACACCGCATGCGCCGACTGTCGGGATCCATCCGGTAGATTTTGTCGATCAACCGGAGTGCTTTGATTTTGTTTTTATTACTGACGGATTGGTAAGCCGTCTCAGCAGTATTGGCATTGACGCTGAAACGGAAGCTTCGGATCATCAACCGGTATGGGTTGAATTCAAATGAGAAACTGAGGTATTCGCCTTAAAAAATGCGCGTGCCAAAACTCTCGAAATAATACTGGCCAATTTCATCGCGGGAAAATTGATGATTCTGTCCGCCGCGCTGGGCAATTTTCAGAGAGCCCATCAGTGAACCGAGCTGGCCGGTTGTTTGCCAATCGAAATTATTCACGATGCCGTATAGCAAACCTGCGCGGTAAGCATCGCCGCAACCGGTCGGATCGACAATTTGTTTCGGTTTGACACAAGGAATTTCAAATTTCTTGCCGTCAGCATAGATAATGGAGCCTTGCGCTCCCAAGGTAATAATCAATGCTTTGGCATTGTTCGCCAGCGATTCCAAGCGATGCCCGGTGCGGTCTTGCAACATTTCACCTTCATAGTCGTTGACCGCGATGTAATCCGCTTTGTTGATGAAATCGAGTAATTCCTCGCCGTTATACATCGGCAACCCTTGTCCCGGATCAAAAACAAACGGGATACCGGCTTCATGAAATTCACGCGCGTGTTGCAGCATACCGTCGCGTCCGTCCGGCGCGATAATGCCCAGACGGATATCGCGCGACTCTTTCACGGAATTGAAGTGGGAAAAGTTCATCGCGCCCGGATGAAATGCAGTGATCTGATTATCATCCAGATCGGTCGTGATGAAAGCCTGCGCGGTAAAAGTATCCGAGACTTGCTTAACATGCTCCTGGGTGAGACGTAATTGCTCAAACCGGGCCGCATAAGGCGCATAGTCATCACCCACCGTAGCCATCATCACAGGCTCACCACCCAGCATCTTGAGGTTATAGGCAATATTGCCTGCGCACCCGCCGAATTCACGGCGCATTTCCGGAACCAGAAATGCGACATTCAGCACGTGAATTTTCTCCGGCAGGATGTGATTCTTAAAATGATCCGGGAAGACCATAATATTATCGTAAGCGATAGAACCACAAATCAATGTGCGCATAGTTCAACTACCAATATTGATGATAAAAAACAACTTTTAACGTTCTCAAGCACTCGGTTTCCATGCCAAATCCAGCTCACGCGCGGCTTTGACATCATCCAGCTTACGCACCGGCATGGTATGCGGCGCACCTTTGACCATATCCGGCTGCGATTCGATTTCGCTCAGGATTTCTTTCATCGAAACAACGAAAGCATCCAGCGTTTCCTTGGATTCCGTCTCGGCCGGTTCGATCAGCAAACATTCTGGCACCAGCAGCGGGAAATACGTTGTCGGCGCATGATAGCCTTTATCGAGCAAGCGCTTGGCCAGATTCATCGCCGTTACGCCGGTCTTATCCTTGATGTCTTTCATCGTAACGATAAATTCGTGACTGGCGCGGCGGTTCGGATAAGCAATTTCAAAACCGGCTTTGCGCAATTCCGCCATCAAGTAATTCGCATTTAAGGTGGCAAACTCGGAAATTCGATGCATACCTTGCACGCCTAACAAACGAACATAAATATAAGCCCGCAGCAACACACCGGCATTCCCCATGTGAGCGGATAAACGGCCAATGGATTGCGGTTTATCTTTTTCGGTAACCCAGCGATAGGTATCGCCTTCCTTCGCTACGATCGGGATCGGCATGAAAGGCAACAGCCGTTCAGCCACACCGACCGGTGCAGAGCCAGGTCCACCGCCGCCATGCGGGGTTGAGAAAGTTTTGTGCAGATTGATGTGAATCACGTCGAAACCCATATCGCCCGGTTTCACTTTGCCCAGCACCGCATTCAAGTTAGCGCCGTCGTAATACAGCAACCCGCCAGCCGCATGAACCACACGGCTCATTTCGGCGACATTCTTCTCAAATACGCCCAAGGTGGAAGGATTGGTCAGCATCAATCCCGCAGTTTGCGGACCAACGGCTGCCTTCAGCGCATCCAGATCCACGTTACCGTCTTTGTCGGTAGCGATTTCCACCACTTTGAAACCGCACATCACCGCAGTCGCGGGATTGGTACCATGCGCCGCATCCGGTACGATAATTTCGGTACGGGCAAAATCGCCGCGCGATTCGTGATACGCACGAATCATCATCACGCCGATCAATTCACCCTGCGCGCCGGCCATCGGGGTCAAGCTGACACCCGCCATCCCGGTAACCGATTTCAGAATCTCCTGCAATTCATACATACACGCGAGAAAACCCTGACCGGTGTCTTCCGGCGCCAGCGGATGCCGGGATATGAACTGCGGCAGCATAGCCAGTGAGTTACACGCACGCGGATTGTATTTCATCGTGCAGGAACCCAGCGGGTAAAACTCGGTATCGATGGAGAAATTCTTTTGTGATAGACGGGTGTAATGACGCACCGTATCCATCTCGGAAACTTCCGGCAAAAGCACTTTGGATTTACGCAGCAAATTCTGCGGAATCGCGGATTTGCTAGCCGGTGTTGCCGGCGACTGCGTATAATTGCGCCGTCCTTTGCGTGAGTGTTCAAATATCAGCATAATGTAAGATCAATCTCAGTTTATTTCTTCAAAGCAGCCAGAGCTGCATCGTAATTTGGTTCATCGGCGATTTCCGGAACCAGCTCGGCGTGAATGACGGTATCCGACTCATCCAGCACGATCACCGCGCGCGCGGTAATGCCGCCAAACGCGCTGTCCGCAATGAAAACGCCGTAATCTTTCATGAAATTCGCGCCACGCATGGTCGACAACGTAATCACCTTATCCAATCCTTCGGCATCGCAGAAACGGCTCATCGCAAAAGGCAAATCGGCGGCAATGATCAGCACCACGGTATTGTCCATATTGCTGGCTTGCTGATTGAATTTACGCGTGGAAATCGCACACACCGGCGTATCCAAACTGGGCACGATGTTCAATACTTTCTTTTTACCGGCATAATTGGCCAGTGTGACATCTTGCAAATCGCGATTGACTAAAGAGAAAGCAGGCGCTTTTTGTCCAACTTTGGGAAAAGTGCCTTCAATTTTGATAGGTTTTCCTTTTAAAGTAACCATAGTTTTTTCCTCTCAGATGAATTTAAATAATGTTTTAACCAAGCGCCTGTTTCAATGCGCTGGCATAATTTTGTAAGTCGGCCGCCGTTTTCGTTTCAGTCGCGCAAACCAGCAAAGCGTTGCCTAATTCAGGATAATGCGCATGCAGATCAAATCCGCCCAGAATACCTTTCTGTTTCAGCTTGGCTAACACATCCGCAGCCGGCTTAGGCAAAGTCAATGCGGTTTCGTGGAACGTTGGTCCGCTGAATGTTCTTTTCACGCCGCCTGCTTTTTCCAATTGCTCAACCAAATCCAGTGTATTGGCGTGCGATTGCGCGGCAATGCGGCGCAATCCTTCAGGGCCGGTCAGCGACATGTAAATCGTGGCCGCGGTGACCATCAAACCTTGGTTGGTACAAATATTGGAAGTCGCTTTGGAGCGGCGGATATGCTGTTCGCGCGCTTGCAAAGTCAGCACAAACCCTTCTTTACCATCCAGATCGGTGGTACGGCCGATGATACGGCCCGGCATTTGGCGCACCAGCTCGTTTTTACACGCCATAAAACCAAAGTATGGACCGCCGCTAGAGAGCGGAATACCCAATGGCTGGCCTTCGCCCACGGCAATGTCGGCTCCTTTGCTGCCCCATTCGCCGGGTGGCGTCAATAACGCCAGCGCGGTCGGATTGACGACGCCGATGGCCAATGCATTTTTACTATGCGCCCAATCGGTCAAGACATCGACTTGTTCCAGCACGCCAAAGAAATTAGGTTGTGGAATCACCAGTGCGGCAAATTCATCGTTGGCGAATTGCGCTAACGATGCCGGATCCAATTGCCCGGTTTGCGTGTTGAATGGCAATTCGACCACTTCGATTTTCTGATTGCTGACAATCGCACGCACCACTTGGCGGTAAACCGGATGCACGGTTTTAGGAATCAGGATACGGCGCGATGTTTTATGCGAACGCACCGCCATCAAAGCCGCTTCCGCCAGCGCCGTGGCGCCGTCGTACATACTGGCATTGGAAACATCCATGCCGGTCAGCGAGGCCATCATCGACTGATATTCATACAACAACTGCAATGTACCCTGACTGGCTTCCGCCTGATACGGCGTATACGAAGAATAGAATTCGCCGCGCGTGGTGATCTGCCATACAGCAGCCGGAATGTGATGCTCATACGCACCGGCGCCGATGTAATTCTGGTAGAAACCGTCCTGGTTCGCGCGTTCCATCATCAGACGCGTGATTTCCAGTTCGCTGAGCCCGGACGGAACACCGGTGAGCTCGCCGCTGACGAGTTCATCGGGAATCTCGTCAAACAGATCTTCAATTGACTTCGCGCCTATGCTGGCAAGCATCTCGGCAATATCTTCTTCGGTATGTGGAATAAACGGCATGATTTATCTTGAAAACTTTAAGTAATGAGAAATTAAAAAACGAAAAACGCAACAAATTTTAGTGATCTTCGTTTTCTACCAATTCGGTGTAAGCCGCGGCATCCAGTAATCCGTCGATCTCGGCAGGATTGCTGGGTTTCATTTTAAACAGCCAGGCAGAAAATGCATCTTCATTGATTTTTCCCGGTTCATCGACCAGCGGAGCATTCACCTCGGTCACTTCACCGGAAATCGGTGAATACACATCGGCAGCCGCTTTAACGGATTCCGCCACGGCACATTCTTCTTTTTGTTTGAGTTTGCGTCCGACATCCGGTAATTCGATAAACACCATATCGCCGAGCAATTCCTGCGCGTGATGGGTAATCCCAACAGTTACCGTGCCGTCGGCTTCAGATCTCACCCATTCATGGGATTTGCTATATTTCAAATTGGTTGGAATACTCATTTTTTCACTCCAGATAAAAGTAATATTTTTGTTACAGTTTTTATTAAACCAGCACTTTTCCGTTACGCACGAACGGGTATTTTACCACCTTGGCACGCAGCTTCTTATCCCGCACGATCACATCGACCTCGTCGCCGACGGCGATTTGCACCGGTACGCGCGCCAAGGCAATCGATTGATTCATCGTGGGTGAAAAACCGCCGCTGGTGATTTCGCCTTTGTATTCGGCGCCATCTTTTTGCCCGACCACTTCCTGGTGGCTGCGCAATACGCCGCGATCGATCAATACCAATCCAACCAATTGGTGCGTCACGGCAGCATCCAGCAATGCCTGCTTGCCAATGAAATCGCGCTCGCTTTTCAGATCGACCGTCCAGGCCAGACCGGATTCCAGCGGATGCTTGGTTTCGTCCATGTCCTGACCGTATAAATTCATACCCGCTTCAAGCCGCAACGTATCGCGCGCGCCCAATCCGGCCGGAGCAACACCGGCGGCATGCAATGCTTTCCAGAATACCGGCGCGTCGACGGCAGGCAGGATGATTTCAAAACCGTCTTCACCGGTATAACCGGTACGGGCAATGAAATATTGTCCCACGACCGCGGATTGAAACTGTTTCAATTCTTCCGTCACTGCTTGCGAACCGGGGATCACCTGCCAGACTTTGGCGCGTGCATTGGGGCCTTGAACCGCCACCATGGCCATATCGCGCCGCGGAGTAATTTCCAAATGCGGCGCCAGCGCATCGCGTTGTTTGAGCATCCAGGCCACATCTTTATCGGCCGTGCCCGCGTTGACTACGATGCGAAACCAGGTTTCGGACAAAAAGTAAATGATCAGATCGTCGATAATGCCGGCCTGCGGGGTCAGCATACAGGAATACAGCGCTTTGCCCGGAACGGTCAGCTTATCGACATTGTTCGCGACTAGCTGGCGCAGAAAACCGCGCACATTATCGCCTTTGATATCGACCGGCAGCATATGGGAAACATCGAACATGCCCGCATCCTGGCGCACTTTATGGTGTTCATCCAACTGCGAGCCGTAATGCAGCGGCATATCCCAACCGCCGAAATCCACCATTTTGGCGTTCATATCGCGGTGGGTTTGATTCAGGGGTGTCATTTTCAGCACGGTTTTTCTCCCAAAAAAATTGAGCCATTCAAACGCGAATGACTTCGTGCCCCTCTGTCCTTTTTACCTGAGAGATTGACAGAATTGAATCCGTGTGCCCCTTCGGTGGCCGGAAAAGATTTCCCGGCACTCTCCAGATTGCCTGTCGCAAGCGGTTCTCGAGGAACAAACCGGGGGTTTGATCCTGCCTGAGCGATTCCGGGGGGGTTACGCCTTCGGCGGCGCTAATGACTAGCGCACTCTCCTGCTTGGATTGTTTTAGCAAAGTGCGAACTATACCTGACGAACAAGGGTTTATACAAGCGATTGCAGTGAATTTTGCTGATCGAAAATTATCGCACATCATTAGCTGTGGCTACGCTTGGCATGGAAATGACCGGCTGAAAAATACCGGCCAGGTGACCGAATGACAAACATCGAACCGGGATTCAATTAATTGGAATCTTTTTGCTCCGCTTCATCGATCCAAGATTGAACCAACGCTATTTTGTCTTTAGCGCCCAGTTGTTGAAATAGCATCAGCGATTGTTTCCAATATTCGACAGCGCGATCCAGATCGCCGCAAGTTTCGTAGATGCTTCCTAGGTTTGCGTACTGACTGGCCATGCCTTCCTTACACCCCAGCACTTTGTTGATCGCCAGCGCTTTCTCATGGTATTCGATGGCGCACTCCAGATCGCCCCGAGTTTGGTAGACGAGCCCCAGATTGCCGTAATCGCAGGCCATGCCTGCTTTATGCTTCAGCTCTTCATCGATAACCAGCGCTTTTTCATAATATTCGATGGTGCGATTCAATTCACCGCGGGTCCAGTAGATGACTCCCAAGTTGCCGTAGGCAGCAGCTTCACCTGCACGGTTTAGCTGCAGTAAGGACAATTTCTGCACAGTCGTATAGGCATTTTCAGCCTTTTCAAGTTCGCCGATTCTTTGATAAAGATGACCGAGGTTATTCCAGCCGTCCAAATTATCCGGATCGAGTTCGGTGCTGCGTTGATAGGCAGTGAGGGCTTTTTGCGTATCGTGCAAGAAAGCCAGTGATCCGAGATGACGCAATGCTTCGGCTTCCTTGATACTTGCTTTTTTGCCTTCCTGTTTTGCCTCAGCTGCAACTCCTGCAAAAATCGCTTCCGCTTGAGTTGTATCACCTTGAGCCAGCAAATCAAGAGCTTGCTGGATATCGTACTTTTGGGCGTTTTGTTGAGTCAACGCTTGGATGGTTTCTTGTAACGTCTTGATAGTTTCAGTATCTTCTTTACGAAATTCAGATGCCAATTTCGCCGCTAATTCCGCTACCTTACTATCGTCATAGCCATAGTGATGATACGTATCGCCAAAATGCTGATTAACCGCTGCATGATCGTTTGCTGTAACAGGTGCGTTAATTTGCTTTCCCGAGTTTGGCGAATTCTGGTTCTGGATTCCTGTAGTTGAGCTGCCAGCTTGTTTTTTCTTCCAAACCCAAAAGGCCCATATCCCGCTGACTATAAGACCAATCGAAGCGATAGCATCTTTATGCTTATCCAACCATTCGATGATTTGAGCAATTTCCATTGATCTTAGCTTCGCAAGTTGTAGGGTGGATCAGCGTAGCGCCATCCACCGGCATACAAGGGTTACATTAAATTTTTGGCGGATGGCATTTCATTGATCCGCTCTACCGCAGCGATGGTTTCATCATGTTCCGCGCGTCGCAATCGTCAATGCGCATGTTCCCCCGGTGGCGGCATGATTTCGCCTTCCTGGTTGAGTTGTGTTAATTGCAGCGTTAAGGCGCCGACATTCTGCCAGCCGAATCCCTCGAATTGCGCCACCCAGCGCGCACGCAGGTAGCCGAAGCGATCGGTGATGAATTCCATGTGTTGCGGGAACATGCCTTTGCCCGATAAATCCGGCACGACCCGGACGCGCCGGTACCACCAGTAGGTGTCCTTGATTTCCTGCCAGCCTTCGGTAACGATCGGGAACGGCGCGATTTCGGTAATCTGCTGCAATTGCGCATCGCTCAGTGGATGAATCGGCACTGCCAGTATTTCGGTATTGAGATCGCGGATGCGGTCATACGACGCCGCCAGCTGGAAAAAGCGCTCTTTGGCTTGCGGCCAGGCGAACAGCACCAGCAGCACATTTTTTTGCAGACGGAAATCCTTGAGATTGCCGTTGGAGCCATCGCTGGCGGAATAATTGAACACCGGCGATGCGATCGAAGGCGTTTCGGGAACGATCATGCTGCCAAGCAGGCGGGCATCGAAACCACGCGACATGGCGTGCAGAAAATTGATCAAGTCCCAGCGGTCTTCTTCGGATAATTTATCGGCGAATCCGGGCATTTCGGTTCCCGGGATACCCTGCGACAACTGATGAAACACATTGCCGACGGTGTATTTCGCGGTATGTTGCTGGGTCAGCAAGTCGGTCGGATCGCGCAAATCGGGATCGGCGACCGGTTTGGTGCCCTTGCCTTGCGGACCGTGGCAGTTGACACAATTCTCTGCGAACAGATGGGCACCGGCGACAATGGAAATCGCATCGATCGGCACCGCCGGTTTTTTATACGTTTCCGGGAATGCTTCCACGGCCAGCGGCGGCAGCGCCAGCGCCATCGAGCTGATCCCAAGCACACCCGGCACCAGAACTTTCACTACCCCGCTCCAGTGCAATCTGGCACCCAGCCAAATCGTACCCAGCGCCACGCCAAACAATGCCAAACCAAACCACACTTTCTCCTGCACATCCGGGTCTTCCCAGGTCGCATTGATGGAAAAACGGAACGGGTACGGCCAGTTCTCGATCATGGCATGTTTGGCGGGCAGCGTATTGGCCAGAATGGTGGCGAACAGCACCAACAACAGCGCCAGAATGAATTCGATACGCACCCATTGCGTTAAATGCGTAGCACTGCTGATACGCGCTTTGTCTTCTTCCCGGGACAGCATGGGAAGCCACTGATAGCGCGCTTGATAGGCGATCACCAGTATGACCGCCAGAATGGCGAGTTTGATATTCAACAGCCAACCGTAAGGGCTTGCGACCAAGGCGTGGTATTTCTCGTCCACTAGGCGGTCGGTCACCATTACCCCCGTTAGCATCAATAAAACGATCACCGGCAACGCAATCGCAGAGAATTTTTTCAGGTAATCGATGGCTGTCAGCAGCGATGTTCTACCCAGATCTGTGCGCAGATTAAACAAAATCAGCAAGAATGCGGGCAGCGCGCCAAACCAAATACCCGCCAGCAAAATATGTATGGCATACGGCGCGATAGCTGTGAATGACATTTCATCGGCGCTCGAATGGCTCATCAAAGTGCCGGCAATGATCGGCAACGCCGCCAGAAAGGCCCATACGACATAGTGCCCGCGCACCCGGTCAAGCGGCTGAATTTTTAGTACCGCACCTAATAACAGCATCGCCAGCAACGCACGCGCCGCCCAGATATGACCGATCTGCGTCTGTTGCACGACATCCAGCCAGACAGAGAGATTCCATGCATTGGCGACATCCCCGGTGGCATCGCTGGCGGTGGTCGCCAAAATACCGATGAGCCCGGCGACGATCACACTCGCCAGCCAGGGAAATATCTTCTCCAGCCGCGTTATCCAGGGTGTTTCCAGAATGTCTTTGCGCTGCCAGATAATGGCGAAAAAAACACAGCTTCCAAACAAGACCAAGTTGGCGGTCAGTTGCGACCACCGGGCAAATGCAGCAATGATTTCAATCATGGTTTCACGATAGGATGGTTAGGGTTACTTTGACAACGCCGGTGCCGCAGGTTTCAGTCTGACATCCAATTCGATGGATGATTCTGAAATCTCCTCGCTCAGGTAAATTTTGCAGCGTATTTTACTGTACAAAAATGTTGCAGCCTAGCTTAACACTCTGTTCCAGTATCCCAGCCGGCCGGCTGGATAGAAATTACTCGGCAGCGGCTATGTTACAGGGCGCTGTGAGTGCCGGTTAGGCCATATCTGAACATTCTATGGCGTGGAGATGTGCATGACTTTACCGGCCTGCTCGATACGGAAATTCCGCAGCACATTCATGCCCAGCAAGGCATCTCCGGGCATATTGGGCATCACCATCACGTCGACTTGCGTGAGCCGGAACGATCCGAATGTGACTTCCGGTACTGTTGCGACACATGCGTTGACTTGACCGTTCGCGGTCAGCACCTGGCGTGGAGCGCATTCCCGGATACCGGCCCGGGCCGCGATTTCGGCAGAAATCGACACGACGGTTGCGCCCGTGTCGACCATAAACACCACAGGAGCGCCGTTGACGGTTCCCGAGCTGAAATAATGGCCATCCCGTGTCTGCTTCAGTTCCATTTTTCCGGAACCGATGACCTCAGCGGGCTGTTGAATCTCCTGCACACTGGCCGGTTGCGATTGGCTATAAGCGAGCGCCAATTGCACTGGCCGCAGACCGGAGCCGCTGAATTGCATTGATGTCGTGGAACCCGCGTCGACTGAGATTCCGCCAGCGACGGAAACGATGGCGCCGTCGGTAAACCCTTTGTCCAAATTGCACCAATCCGATCCAACCAGAACCTGCATTGCGTACTTGCCAACCGGCACGCTCAGCTGAAGGGTATTGCCTGCATGAATCGATAGTGCGAGCAGTTGCTGAACGCCGGCGGGATCCGATAGTACCGCCACCATCGGATGATCGTAGTCGTTATGGATTTCCAATCCGGCATACAGCACATCGGTGCGTTTCATGACCGACGGGTCGATCAAATACGCCGAGCCGTGTTGCGGCAATACACCACAGCCGGTGGATCCGGTGATCGTCACAAGAGAATTGCCCGCAGGCTGGACATGAGGCTGACTGAAGGACTGAGAAGATTGGAAATACTGGAAGACGATGAGCAAGGTCAGCGCCAGAACAGTCCAGCAAAAAATATCCCTGATCACGGTTTTCCACGGCCACTGCGCAGCATGGCTTGCTGCGGATTTTTGTTCCACAGGCGGTACCTTTTCTTTATTACGTTTCCGGGGAAAATTATCTCGATCCTGGATGCTCATTTAATTTTTCGTCTAACCGTACCCATACTTTAGTGATCAGCGGAAGATCGGACGTATCCGGCTTGCTCAAGGGAAGATTTGTCCATCAAAACTGATATTTCTACGGATGCGGGTACTTCAACTTGAGAAAATAAGCGGTGCGATTTTTCCGCACTTCCTCACGGCAGTGAGAATACCGGGTATTCAGGATTCATTCAGCACGCAATCCATACTATGCTTCAAAAGCACCTGCGAAATATGGATATGAAAAATCTCAGCTGGATATATTGGATGATTGGTTTGCTGGCACTGACGGCACACGATGCCGTTTTGGCGCGCGGAGGTCATGGGCATGGACACGGTCATCATGGTCACGGCCACAGGCATGGTCATTTTAATTTCGGCATCAATATCGGCGGATTCAATCCCGGTTTCTACGGCCCCGGCTTCTATCCCTACGGTTCTTATGCTTTCCCTGGACCCTACTTCGCCCAGTCTCGTTACCGGTACTCACCCAGCCCGGTAGTATCGGTAACACCGCCTGTCTATATTCAGCGCGAACAATCCAGTGCAGCTCAACCGCAAGCCGGTTATTGGCACTACTGCCGGAGTCCTGAAGGCTATTACCCCACTGTTAAGAATTGCCCGGCTGACTGGATACCAGTCGCCCCGCAATCAGCGGCCCCCTAATGCAAAGAGGCACAACATGTTAATCCTGAGAAATTTAATGATTGTCACGATGGCCGTCTGGTTGACGGCTTGCGCTCATCTGCCAACCGGCCCCAGCGTAATGGCGTTACCGGGTTCCGGAAAAAACTTCGATCAGTTTCGTTCGGATGAATTGGTATGCAAGCAGTATGCGTACGAGCAGGCCGATGGCAACACACCCCGGCAAGCATCGCGGATGAGCGGTATGCAAAGCGCAACTCTAGGTGCCGGGCTGGGCGCCGCTGCCGGTGCAGCATTGGGAGGTGGTCACGGCGCAGCGGTCGGCGCCGGGATCGGTCTGTTATTCGGCAGTTTAATGGGATCGAATACAGCGGCGGCTTCGGGCTATTCCAGCCAGCAGCGCTATGACAACAGCTATGTTCAGTGCATGTATGCCATGGGTCATCGTGTTCCCGTCGACGGCAGAATCACGGCTAACCCATCGGGCGGAAATACTATGAATAGGAAACCGGTTACACGATCCGATCAGTTCATTCCTCCGCCACCTCCGGCAGGCAACCCGCCGCCACCGCCACCACGTTAGTTCTGCGGCTTATACATCAGTGACTTGTCATCGACCTCCTGACAAGCCACTGATTTTTTTCTCCCTTATGGTGCTGTGATTGCTGCTAATGCGAACTCCCCGGTTCAGTACAAAAACGGTGCGCTACGGTTGTAAAGCTTTCTATCGAACGGAATAATAACGAAGACTGCTATCAACTTTCCAGTTTACGCCGCTTCAACAGCCTATCGGTAAAAAATGCAATCAACAAAAACGTGATGATATAAGGTACGGATTTCAAGAACAGATCCTGATAATTGGTTACTTGTATTCGCAATGGATATTCATAGTGCAACGGCGGCACGCCCTCACCCGTAACGAATAGCGTATATTGCCCTGGATCCAGATCGAATTCCCCTTTAATGGTGCCATTGGAATGATTGGTGGAATACAGGGTTGTTACGGTATCGCTTAAAGCTTGCCCGGTGCCTCTGACAATTTTAACGACAATCGGCATGTCGCGCAGCGCTTGATCGACCAGATCCAGAACCCACAACGTTTCGCCTTCCTTTGGAATTTCTGTACAGTACTCAGCTTCCGGATCGTATTGCGGCTGATAAGTGCTCAGATGCACCATACTGCCGGACACATTGCGCATACAAATATCGGCTTCCAAATTTACTTTTCCATGCGCAGCCGCTAAGCCGGAATAAAACGCTACCGATAGTAGCGCTGCTGAAGTCCATATTTTTATAACTTGTTTGATCATATAAACCTCCTCTACTTTTTGACCCACACCGGTGAACTACAGCTTGTTTTTTACTCCCGCAGTCTGCTCTAAGCAGAGCCGCGGGAGAGGTTGCACTAACTACCTAGTACTCAGGTTGGATCAAGGAACGATCCGGTTGTTCAGAATTTCTTTGCTTTGACCATTCCAGATCACATCGGTCAGGTTGGAGTAACGGGTGATGATTTG
>NZ_QRBZ01000006.1 GCF_009833085.1 Nitrosomonas oligotropha
CCCTGAGATTTCTTACAAATAAGCCTTACTAAGGCAGTAACAATCAAGTAACAGCCAACCGCTTGCAACAACAGAAATTATTCTTCATCCCATTGAATTGCCGGTATCACAAAACCCCGCAGCCGGTTGCGGGGTTTTTCTTCCGAGATGTTCGCAACCGTCGTCAAAATGCCGCAGTGTTGGTCTTCTACGCAGCATTGTATTGCCGCATAATACGCTGAACCCGAAGATTAACCGGATAGGTAAAAGGAAAATTCATGATAAAAGCGTATGCAGCGTTTGAGCCTGGTGGAAAACTCCAGCCTTTTGAATACGATCCCGGCGCATTGGGCGTTCACGATGTTGAAATCGCGGTCGAGCATTGCGGCATTTGCCATAGCGATTTAAGCATGCTGCACAATGACTGGGGAATCACCCAATATCCCTTTGTGCCGGGCCATGAGATCATCGGCACCATCGCAGCCAAAGGCGCGCATGTCAGCAATCTATCAGTAGGTCAGCGCGTCGGCCTGGGCTGGCATGCCGGTTATTGCATGACCTGCCACAGCTGCCTGTCCGGCGACCATAACCTCTGCGCGCAGCCGGAATCCACCATCGTAGGCCACCACGGCGGCTTTGCCGACAAAGTACGCGCCAAAGCGGCTAGTGTTGCCGCATTGCCCGATGGCCTCAACGCACAAAACGCGGGTCCACTGTTCTGTGGCGGAATTACCGTTTTCAACCCGCTGCTGCAATACAACGTTTCCCCCACGGCTAAAGCCGCCGTCATCGGTATTGGCGGTCTAGGGCATATCGCACTGCAATTTCTGCGCGCATGGGGCTGCCAGGTAACCGCCTTCACCTCGAGCGAAGACAAAAAGAAGGAAGCGCTGGCGATGGGCGCGCACGATGTGCTGGACACAAAGAAACCAAGTGAACTAGCTGCCGCGGCCGGCCGTTTTGATCTGATTCTGACCACCGTCAACGTCAAACTGGATTGGAATGCCTATATCGCCACCCTGCGCCCCAAGGGCCGTCTGCATTTTCTCGGCGTGCCGCTTGAACCGCTGGATATCAATGTATTCCCGCTGATCGCCAATCAGTGTTCGGTGTCGGGCTCCCCCGTCGGCAGCCCCGCCGCTATCGCGACCATGTTGCATTTTGCCGCGCAGCACAAGATCGAACCGGTCATTGAAGTTTTCCGTTTCGATCAAGTCAATGAAGCGCTGGCCAGATTGGCGAGCGGTCAAGCGAAATATCGCATTGTATTAAGTCACCAATAACAGGAGATTTTGTCTGGCTGTTGTCAGGCAAAATTTTCATGCTCCCCTCATTCCATCTTCGCCGGGTCAAGGGCAGAAAACTGATCGCTGGATAGGAGCTTTAACATTTTGCCGGGAACTTTCCGGAGCCGATCCACTCCATCCAAACTGTTAATTTTTGCTTGCCAATTAATATTTAGCGGTGCGGTCGTTTGTCAATCATTTATAATAGCGCGCATTTTTTCAATCCAGTACATCCCCGATTCGCCCGGTACGCATAAATCCAACACATCAAATCCTAACACTTCAATTCAGCAGATTTGAAACCGCTTGCCGTTAAGAACGGCTGGTTTCATCAGTGGAAAGCCCAATTTATGATGCATATCTCACACAAAAAAGAAATCCGGTCGCATACTTCATTGCGCGGTTGGGCAGCCATGATGGTTGTCTTCGTTCATTTTCGATACTATTTGCACTCATCGATAGATCCCGATGAAATCACCTTGTATTTCTACAAAGGCTACCTCTGGGTTGATTTCTTCTTCATTCTCAGCGGGTTCGTCATGGCCTATGTGTATGACATCGAACATCCCAGACGTTATAGCATGCAGGATACTCTGCATTATCTGATTGCCCGGATTGCCCGAATTTATCCCTTGCATTTCATCACGTTGGTGGCAACCGTACTTTTCTTTACGCTGCTCGCGCTGATCAACTGGGGATTGGGAAAAGAAGCTTGCTGCTTGTTCGACGATTCCTTGCGCACGCCCGAATCACTGGCCGCCAACCTGTTTCTGATCCACTCGTGGGGCATGTTCGATTGGGTCACATGGAATTTCCCCTCGTGGTCGCTGAGCGCGGAATTTTTTTGCTATTTACTCTTTGCCGCGCTTTTAACCATCAGTGGCGATAACCGCAAGCTGGCTTTAGTGGTGTTGTCATGCATTGCAGTGCTTTTCTATTGCTTATGCATGGCGACGGATAGCGATGTCAATGACAACTTCCGTTTGTCCACCATCCGCGCCGCCTCCGCATTCACCATCGGCATGTTGCTGTTCTTAGCACGTAACGCGGTTTCCACTTTGCCGGACAAATACCTGACGAGTATTCAGATTGTTGCCTCTATCGCACTCTTCTTTTCGCTCCACTTTGGTGTAACCGATGTTCTGATAATTGGCTTGATGGCCTTGATCGTATTGGTGACCTGGGAAGATCGCGGCTATTTATGCACCTGCCTCGACACGCGTGGCCTGCACACGATTGGCGTATTGTCATTCTCTATTTATATGTGGCATTACCTGGTCCAGTTTGTTGCAAAACAGGATTGGGAAAGCATCACCGGGCTGCCCGTGGAAAGTAGCGTAACGGGATCCATCCTATTTGTCGCGGGCATGGTCGGCTCGGCTATCTCAATCGCGATCTGGAGCTACCGGCACCTGGAAATGCCCACGCGCAAATGGATTAACTTGCGCTTGAACGGCCTGCTGGAAGCCAAGTACGCACCCAGCTGGCAGCTGGCCTGGATACCGGGCGAGAGAAGAAGATAAACTGGCGTTGTTGTGACGGAAGTGGGTTTGAAGGGCCGCATCAAAATCATTGAGCGGCAACAACACTCGCATTCCGGTTCACATCCTGAATACGCTCGACGATTTGCCGGCTCAATGCATCGCCAAAAACTCCGGCCACGCCGAGCTCGTGATAATGATTAAACGGTGTCTCGAAAATCACTCGCGGTTCCATAACGCCGTTTTTCACCAGATACTCAACGATTTCATTCAAGAAAGTCATTTGATCGGCGTTCAAACTAGGGTGTTGCGCTAAGAAACCGGCAAAGACCGCTTTGGCGGCATTGCGATCCAACCCGACAACCGAGCGCACCAGCTTGCCCAGCGGTTCTTCACCATAAATGTTGGCATATTCTTCTTTGGGAATCGGGCCATTGTCAGCAAACAAAATGGTTTCCAATGCGGTAATGTCGGTTGGCGTAATCGGTTCGTTATTCCTCAAGCGGCGAACCGTGACGTGATCCTGATGCTCGCGAATGAAACGTTGCACGCGGTCGCGGTAGTTTTGCAAATTCGGATCGCGCCGCACGATCTTGTATTCAGTTTGATCTTCTCTGAGCAGTTGATCGGTGAAATGGGTATACACATCCGCTTTTTTCTCAGCATCGGCAAACTGAATCAACCCCCGCAACTTTATCCTGACTTCTTCCAGCATCGGTAACGTAACATCCCGCCACCAAACATCGGTTTGCAAATCCTGAATCAATACCAATTGGGCCGCCACGCGGGGAATCGCCGATTTCTCTTCCAATCCTCGGGCTATTTCCCTTACCTTGAATTGATCGCTTGCTTGCGATGCATTGTTCCGCAATAGCGCGATCTGCAAATTCAATATCAGCAAATCAAAGCGGCGCGCGAATTCATCGTCATCATCCACGTAAGGCAACCCGCTGATGCACTCCGCCAACACGTTCAAGTCATCTTGATCCAGTTTTTGCCACACCTCTTTTTGCGCGTATTTTTCCACCACCTGCCGCTGCTTGCGCACGATAAAATTGTTCAAATCCAGCGCAGCCACCGCGCCGTGTAATTGTGTTTTCAATTGCGCGGCAAAATCTTGGGGTGCGACATCTGCAACAGATTCGCTTTGCAACGCGGCAACCAGTTCCAAGCGCCGTTTGAAAACCTTTTGTTTTACCGATTCTTGCGCAGCGGCATCATATCCGGCGGGATGCGCATCAAAAAATTCCAAATTCTGGCAATAATCAAAAATGATGAATTCTTTCTTGTGCTCTCCCGGGGCGAACAAATCCTCGCACAAGCGCGTGCCGCGTCCGATCATCTGCCAGAATTTGACGCGCGAGCGCACCAGCTTGAAAAACACCAGATTGACGACTTCCGGCACGTCGATGCCGGTGTCGAGCATATCGACCGACACGGCAATTTGTGGAAACCGGTGCTTGAGGCTGAATTCATCGATCAGGTCTTGGGCATATTTCACCGAAAAGTCGATTTTCTGGCAGAACTTACCGGCGTAATGCGGGTAATTCTTGTCGAATTGTTCAACGATAAAGTCCGCATGCTTGCTGTTCTTGGCAAAAATAATGGTTTTACCGAGCTTGTCGCCGCCCTCCACCTTAATGCCGTTTTCCATCAAATGCATCAGTACTTTGTTGACGGTATCCACGTTGAATAACCACTGATTGAGTGCTGGCGGATCGATGACTTCCTTCAGTCCGCCGTTTTCCTCATCGTAGAAACGCTCCTGTTGTTCGTATTCTTCCTGTTCTTCCGGCGGCAAGTCGTGGTAACGGATGCCCTCGCGCTGGAATTTGAGCGGCACCGAAATCGCGCGCGGCGGCACCAAAAATTCATCATCTACCGCTTGCTCCAGCTCATAGGCATACGTCGGCTGGTGATCGTCGAGTTCAAATAACCGGTAGGTATTGCGATCCACCTCACCGCGCGGCGTGGCGGTCAATCCCAACAACAATGCATCGAAATAATCAAAAATCGCGCCGTACTTCTGATACACCGAGCGGTGCGCTTCGTCGATGATCACCAGATCGAAATGTGCCACACTAAAAGGCTCCTTGAGTTCGCGCCGCGTGCCGTCGATGCAGTTCAACATCGCCGGGTAGGTGGAAAACAGCACACGCGCATCTTCCCCGGTTTTGTCGAACAAACTCGCTACCGACACCTGCGGCAAGTGCTTGTTGAATTCGCGCTTGGCCTGACGCACCAATGCCTTGCGGTCGGCCAGAAACAACACACGCCGCACCCAGTTGGCGCGCATCAGCATGTCGACTAACGCAATCGCCAAGCGGGTCTTGCCGGTACCGGTAGCCATTACGATCAAGCTTTTGCGCTTGCGGTCGCGGCCAAAATGCTCCATCACACGCGCTGCCGCTTCGATCTGGTAATGCCGTCCGGTAATTTCGAGCTTCGGTTGCAATGCGCTCAATGGCTGACGCGCTGTGCGTTGATGAATGCGCCATTGCAATTCTTCGCGCGTGGCGAAACCCTGCACTTCGCGCGGCGGATAAAAACTGTCGTCCCACAGCCAAGTGGCATAGCCATTGGAGTAATAAATCAGCGGACGCTGGCCAAACTGTTGTTCCAGGCAGTGCGCATACAATTCCGCCTGATGCTTACCGGCGACCGGGTCTTTGCGGGTCTTTTTCGCTTCCACCAGCGCCAGCGGTTTGCCATCCTCACCCCACAACACATAATCGGCATAACCGGTGCCGTTGCGTGCGCCGCTGGCGGTCGGCATGCACTCCCGCATTTCAAATTCCTCCACATCCGGCGCTTTCGGATCCCAACCCGCTTCGCGCAACATCACATCGATCATCAGCTCGCGCGTCTGCGCTTCGGTATATTCACCGCTACCGATGGTTCTTTGATTGGTTTGCTTGAGTTGCTGCAATGTTTCCAGTTGCACACGCAATTGCGCCAGCTCGGTTTCGGTACGCGTCAATTTTTCGTGCGCAGCCGCAGCGGCGGCATCTTTGGCCGCCAATTCCTGCTGAATTTGTTCTAGCTGCTGCGCCGTCAACGGCACAGTTTGGGCCTCAGCCTGCGGTAGCCAATCGGCTTGAAACGGTTGTGGCGCAATATTGTCGCGCGTATAAACGCGCGATAGCCAGCCGAGGAAGCTATGCAACGCCATCGCGGCTTTCAGGCTTTCCTGCGCGGAAATAGGTTGATCGCCATGCGCGGCGACATTACCGAGCCGGTGGATGAACTTGATATCGTGAAACAGCCCTTGCCTGATGGCATTGGCAAACGTCGGCTCGTGAATCATGGCCGCCAGGCTTTTTTCATACGGTGCCTTAAGCGCCGTATCGTTGGCAAACAGCCAGCGCAGCGACAATTCCAACGTGCGGCGGGCATAAATCGCCGCCGCACGCGGATCGCGCAAGGTATAACTTTCCGCCTGCCGGGCGTCGTTCAACAGGAAGTCCCAGTGTATTGCTAGAAAATTAAAGTTAGACGGTTTCACACCACTGTGACCATTAAAATTATCACCAACAAACATTCCTTTTACAAAAGGCTTTGATATAGATCCTTCCAGTCAGGATTAACCGTTTCGATTCGGCTGATTTTCCAGGCGCGCTTCCAGTTTTTCATCGCTTTCTCCCGGCTGATTGCGGAATCCATCGTTTCATGCAACTCATACCAGACCAACTGATGCACCTGATATTTCTTGGTAAAACCATCCGCCAAATCATTCTTGTGCTCCCAAACCCGCCGGATGAGATTCGATGTCACGCCGATGTACAACGTGCCATTCCTCTTGCTGGCCAATATATAAACCGCCGGTTGTTTCTCAGTCATGATTAACAACTGCTCCCACCTCAAACCGATCTGCCGTCATACCGACGCAAGCCGGTATCCACACTCACACCGCCGTACGTGACATCAACTCCACCGTGAATGGATTCTGGCCTACGCCAGAATGACGGGGGCATGGCGACATTCTTATCGTTATGCCGGTAATCGCCGCAAGCCCGGTAATCCAAAAACCGCCGCAACCGTCCTTGATAACCATCCCATCACAACCACCGCAGCCTTCACCCAGCCCCATCCGTCATACCACCACAACCCTCACCCAACCATTCGTCATACCGGCGCAGGCCGGTATCCACATTCACACACCACCATGCGTGACATCAATTCCACCGTGAATGGATTCTGGCCTACGCCAGAATGACGGGGGCATGGTGACATTCTTATCGTCATACCGGCGAAGGCCGGTATCCACAATATCCAGTTTACCCAAATTTATTTCTAACAATCGTCATCTATTCAACCCGGTTCAATTCACCACGAAATGCGCGTTGAGTTAAAGAAACAAAAAGTTTTTCCATCATTAGTCTGTTGCCTGTTATTTTTTGACTCTGAAACTCGATTTTCTCAACAATATTAGAAAACTTTTTTTGCAATTGAATTGATGGAACAAGAACGGGAAATTCTTTCAGCTGAGTTTTATTAATTGTTGCAATTCCTGTCGTTTGCTTTGCAGCAATCAAAAAATATCGCTTCCCATATTGACTACCGATTAGTGTACTCAAGTAATGCGGCATAAATTCTTCATCATTCCTTATACGTACTCTGAATATATGATTTTGATGAATGCACGGATCAATTTGCGCTTGCCAAACGGCTCCTCTGCCCAATTTATCAGGATCCCCACCTTCGGTTAGCAGAATGTCATGTTTCATGAGCAAATATCGCTCTTTTTCTTCATCAGAAATTGCGATAGTCGCCACATCATCTAGTTGAATGTATCCATCTTGAACATTGGCCACACGCATATAAGGTATCTCAGTTAAAACCTGCTCTCTGATTTTTCGCCCTTTTGTAATGCCTGAATGGATATCTGCAATCTCATCCAGCGGTATTGTTTTCCATCCCTTAGGATTCGTCACCGGATCACCAAACAGATCCAGAAAAACAGAGCGGAGGAACTGGTCGGTAAGGGCTATGACTTGCTGGCGCTTGCGGCGTATGGCATCGGCTTTGTCCAGTATCGCAGCAATGCGTTTTTGTTCTTCCAAAGACGGAAGTAAGATTTCTGTCTCTCTAATTAAAGACTGGCTAATATTTGGCTGTGCTCCTCCAGTCGCCATGTTTAAGAACTCAGGCACTTTCTGAAGCAGCGCATAATAAAGATATTTTGGGAAACATATATTTTCATCCGGCTGGATATTGCATATTGCTTGATTTGTTGCTGCATCTATTCCCAGAAAAGCAAGTCGCCCTACGGTTGCACCATACATTGCTAATAGCAATGAGCCTTTTGGTACAATCTTTGCACTAGATTTTTGTAGCGCTTCTTCTGTTATTTTTTCTTCCGTATCAAAAATTATATTTTCACGAAGCTCACCAGATTTTACCCACGGTATATCGCCGTTCTCATAATAATTTGCAATCTGTCTGGCAGGAGTTCCACCACTTCCGGTTTTACAAAAATCAGATATTTTAAGTAGGCGAAATAAACTCACAACATCCCTCTCAGCACCTTCAAATCCTCCTGAATCTCCACCTCCAGCGCCTCCAATCGATCCAGAATCACCAGCGGCGATTCATATTCGACCTGCTGGTATTCAATTTCCCGGTAGCGGTTGATCGACAGATCGTATTGGTTGACGGCGATGTCCGCCTTGCTCACCGCAAAAGCCTGTTGTTTTTTATCCTCGAAATCCTGTGGGGTCGTTTTCCACTGCTCATACCGGGCAATAATGTCCGGGATATTATTCCTGGCATGAAGCACTGGATTCCCGCCTGCGCGGGAATGACGGATGAGTTCCTGCTGTTGTTCCGGCGTCAATAGCGGTTCGCGCTTGTCGTCCAGGCTGTAGCCGTCGGCCTGCATGTCATAAAACCATACGTTATCCGTGCCGCCGGAGTCGGTGCGGGTGAAGATCAGGATCGCGGTCGACACGCCGGCGTAGGGTTTGAATACGCCGGCGGGCATGGAGATGACGGCGTTGAGCTGGTGCTGTTCCACCAGGGTTTGCCGCAGTTGCCGGTGTGCGTTGCTGGAGCCGAACAGCACGCCGTCCGGCACGATGCAGGCGCAGCGCCCGCCGGGTTTAAGTTGTTGCAAGAACAGGCTGATGAACAGCAGTTCGGTTTTTTTGGTTTTGCACACTTGCAGCAGGTCCTTGGCGGTACCGTCAAAATCGAGCGAGCCTTTGAACGGCGGATTGGCCAGAATCAGCGTGTAGGCGTTGCGATGCAACGAATGGTCTTCGCTGAGGCTGTCGCGATTCTCAATCGACGGGTTGTCGATGCCGTGCAGCGTCATATTCATCGCGCCGATGCGCAGCATGGACGAATCGAAATCCGCGCCGTGGAACATGTGGTGATGAAAATGTTCCTTCAACGTTTCATCGAGCAGCATGGTTTTGTGCTGCTGCTCCAGGTATTCCGCCGCCACGACCAGATAACCGCAGGTGCCGCACGCCGGATCGCCGATGATGTCCTTCGGCGTCGGGGCGGTAAGTTCTACCATCAGCTTGATGATATGCCGCGGCGTGCGAAACTGCCCATTTCTTCCAGCGGTGGCGATCTTCGACAGCATGTATTCATACAGATCGCCTTTGGTGTCGCGGTCGTGCATCGGGATGGCATCGAGCATGTTGGTGACTTTATCCAGCAGCGCCGGGGTCGGAATGATGAACACCGCATCCTTCATGAAACGCGTATATGCACTGCCCGCGCAGCCATTGAGCGATTTGATGAACGGAAACACTTGGTCGCGGAACACGGTGAACTTGCGCTCGGGATCGAAATCCTTGAAGCGCGACCAGCGCAGATCGCTTTGCTGTACTTCAAAAATGGGGTTCTCAACCGGCTCGCCAAGCAGACTGGCTTTTTTTTCCTTCGCGATATGCATCTCATCCAGGCGTTTGGCGAACAACAGATAGGTAATCTGCTCGATCACCGACAGCGGATTGGACACGCCGCCCGCCGAGAAGGTGTTCCAGATTTGATCGACTTGATTCTTAATGGCGCCGGTAATCATGATTTGGATACTTGTGCTCTATCGTGAAAGACCGCAGCGTACAACAACCGGCACGGAAAATGAACGAAAATCTGGTGCTTAGCATTCAGCATTCCATCTATTACCGCCAGGTATTCGCCCGGCGTAAAAAATATTACCGTTTAACCATCCTCCTCTGTCAACGAATAGTAACCTGCTTCGTTAATTGCTCTCGAATGACAGGCTCCCGGCTTGATGGGAGCGTCAGAATTGCAGCTTTACAAAAAATTTAACTAATAAAATATGCTCGCTCCGCGCTCGTTATGAGAAAACTGAATATTGCCTATACCTGTAATGTAAGAAAGCCATGGATGGAAGACGAACGCTATGGTGAGTTTGAAGGTCCGGATACCATCAATGCGGTGACAGCAGCACTTGAACGCATCGGCGCGAATGTCGAATTGATCGATGTCGGACCGGATATTTACGCGCAGCTCGAAAAACGCAAAGAACAGATCGATTTGGTCTTCAATAACACCGAAGGATTGGATGAAAAGGAATTGCGCGAAGCTATCGTGCCGTTCTTTTGCGAACATCTGCATATTCCCTACACCGGCAGCAGCCCCAAGACTTTCATCAACAAAATGGATAAGGCGACGGCCAAGAAGATCGTTGCGTATGATGCTGTGCCGACCGCGCGCTTCCAGCTCATGATGCCGGGGGAGCAGCTCGGCGATTTAGCTTTCCCGTTGATGGTCAAGCCCTACAGCGAAGGCACCAGCATCGGCATCAGCCAAAAGAGCAAAGTGCACACGATTGCCGAACTCAATGAAGCCGTGAGCGCGGTTTATGCACAATTCAACCAGCCCGCACTGGTTGAGGAATTCCTGCCCGGTAACGAATACACCATCGGCCTGATTGGCAATTATGTGCTGCCTATCCTCGAAATCGACTTCGCCAAGATTCCCGGACAACCGCATGTGCGCGATCCGCATGTAAAAGATATCGAGAATCCCTACATTTCGCATCTCGATTGGAGCGAAAAAGCGAAAAGCTACGCGAAAATCGCCATTGAGGCGCACGAAGCACTTGAGGTGCGCGACTATAACCGCATGGATTTCCGCGAACGCGATGGCCAGCTGTATTTTCTCGAAGCCAATGTGATTCCTGGCGTTCACCCAACCGAAGCGGATCTGACCAATATGTGCCGGCACGCAAACATCGCGCACAACGACATGATCGCTCTGATCGTTTACACCGCCGTGCAGCGGCTTTCGCTCAGATACCCGGAACGATTCGCAGGGAAAACCGGACTGCTGGAGGACCTGGCGCATCAAGCCATTGGCAAAGCGGCTCACGCAGGCACAATCACCTATCGCGACCGGGTGTACACCCTTTTAGGAAAACCAACGGCGGAGCACGCATCATGATTGTATCGATCTCCAAGGAACTGCACGCCGACCTGATAAAAATTGCGCTGCAAGACATTGGTTCCATGTATGAAGCAGCCATTCGCGACGAATTGGAAGACATCGCACGCGGTAAGAATTTTGGCGTTTGCGCCATGGATAACGGCAAACCGGTCGGTTACGCCATCGCCAGAAAGACGGTTGATACCTATCACCTGCTGACATTGGCGGTTGATAAGGCGCATCGCAGCAAAGGCTTCGGTTCTCTGATGCTGGATAGTGTTTTCGCGGAAATTGAGCGGCAAGGCGGAAAAATCCTCAATGTCGTAACCGACGCCGATGCCAATGAAAGTTTGCGGTTTTATCTGAAAAACGGCTTTGCCCTGACCGGCATTGTGCAGGATGAATTTATCCCGGGCGTAGCCCAGGCCCATCTCACAAGACGGGCGGGCTACAGGCCCTTTAGCTAGGCAGGAAAGCAGCTGTTCTTGCCATTTCATAACGATGCATTCAAGAGACGGACTGGATCATGAGAATTAAAGCGACAAAAATGGATGGGTGTGGCAATTCTTTCCTCGTGGTGGATGAGATGAAAACACCTTTGGCTGGATTTAACCGTTCGCTGATTTCCAGCGCGCTGGCCACACAACACGAAACCGACGGCATTCTTTTCGTCGATGTGGATCCGCTGCAACGCACACCGACGATGAAAATCTTCGATCGCGACGGCACCGAGGAAACCATGTGCGGTAACGGTCTGCGTTGCGCCACGCGCTATTTGCACGATACCTACATCCGTAATGACATTTTTTCGATTGTCACCGGCGACGGCAAAAAGGAAGTACGCGTCATCGACGATTTGACCGAGGTGAATTTGGGCGAAGCGCGAGAATACCGGCAAATTAACGATCAACTGCATTACGTTTTCACCGGTGTTCCGCATGTGGTGGTGATCGGTTCGGAAATGAGCTTGGAAAACGCCAGAATCTTTGGCAAATCGATACGCGAAGAAAAATCGCTGTGTGAATTTGTCGGTCACCCGGAAGGCGTTAACGTTAATTTTATCTGGCGCGATGCGGACGGCATTTCCGTGCGCACGTTTGAAGTCGGCGTGGAGGATGTCACGCTGAGCTGCGGTACAGGCAGCGCGGCAAGCGCGTATGTGGCGGCAAAAGTCTTCGGCACGCCATTACCGATCATCACGAATTCGCTCGGCGGCAGCCTGAAAATTTCGAACACTGACGGACGCTTGTCAATTCGCGGCCTGACGCGTTATCAAGGCAAGGTCACCGGATTTGTGAACAGCATTCACCCCAAATCCAACGGTCCGATTGACTACCACCATCACCAGCAACAACAAAACTGGTAATTCGCAACCCGCGCGAGTGCTTACTTAAGGTTTTTCTTTATGGAATTTTCAATTGTTACTTTTTTATTAATCATGGCTGCAATGGCACTCGCTGATGTCTGCTGGACGCTATATTTCATCGATGTAGAAGAAAGAAGAGCGCACCCCGCCGCATTCTGGTCTGCAATGATTATTCTGGTCACGGCATTCACCGTCACCAATTATGTCGAAAACAAAATTTATATTGCAGCCGCTTTTTTGGGTGCGTATTTTGGCACCTACGTAACAATCAAGTGGAAACTGAAAAAAGAAAATGAGATGAAGCAAAAATCACTCGTCGAATAACATTCAATTCCCTCTCTAGCCGATTCTCAATCGGCTAGATCGCAAAACTCAAAGCCATCGATTTCTCCCTTGCCGTTTCGTCCGCTTCGCCCTCAAAGCGAAGCGGATACACTTGCATATTAATGAATCAAATCATCAAAATAATATATATTTTGACAAACCATTCAATTTAATGTAAATGGGATTTGCGTCAATTCGAGGAAGGGTGTTTCTAATTTTTTAAAACTATTTCATACCGGCCGTTGCGCATTCCATTCAAGAAGTATTGTTGAATTCAATCTCTAGCACCGGCCCATACAGACAGGAGCTTAATCATGCATAAAATTCGACTCCATCGCACGGCACTTGTTGCCGGTTTATTTTTAATTTCTTTTGCACTGCCCTCTCACGCCGCTCTATTCAATATTAACAATCTGGTCACGGACGATCAAAGCGCCAATGCCGCGCAAATCACGGATGCTGGCCTAATTAACGCGTGGGGATTGTCTTACGCACCCACCGGACCCTTCTGGATCTCCGCCAACGGTAGTGGAACATCGCCTCTATACAGCGTAAACCCGGTCGATCAAACAACCAGCAAGCTAGCCTTAACCGTTTCGATCCCAGGTGCCGGTAATGTCACCGGCCAGGTTTTCAACGGCACTAGCGCATTCAATGGCGATCGCTTTTTATTCGTAAGCGAAGACGGCACCGTTTCGGGCTGGCGCCCCGCTTTGGGTTCAACGGCCGAAACGCTCGCTACGGCATCCGCGTCTTCCCTCTATAAAGGCGCAGCACTCGGCACGATTGCCGGAGACAGCTATCTTTACGCCGCCAATTTCCATTCCGGCGCAATCGATGTATTCCCAGGTTCCATCGCATCTCCATCCCTTCCGGGTTCATTCACGGACCCTGCCCTTCCGGCTGGCTATGCACCGTTTAATGTGCAAAACTTGGGTGGTACGCTGTATGTGACTTATGCCCAGCAAGACCCGTTATCGCCGGATGAAGTGGCAGGACCGGGACTCGGTCTGGTGGATGCCTATGACTTGCGGGGAAACTTCCTGTCTCGGATTGCGACTGGCGGTACTTTAAATGCGCCTTGGGGGTTGGCAATCGCTCCTTCATCCTTCGGATCGATGGCCGGAGCGCTGCTGGTGGGTAATTTTGGCGATGGCCATATCAGCGCCTTTGACCCTGCAACGCATGCATATCTAGGGCAAGTGCTTGGTTCGGATGGCAACCCTGTCGCAATCGACGGACTCTGGGCAATATCGCCCGGTAATGATGGTTTGGCGGGAAGTAGCCATCTGTTGTATTTCACCGCTGGGCCTGACGATGAAAGTCACGGATTATTCGGTGTTTTGACTCCTGTACCAGAGCCATCGGCTTATGCCATGTTGCTCATTGGCCTGGTCTCCCTCAGCGGCGTGATTGCACATCGTAATCGAAGCTAGCTGATCCGCCGGATAACAACTCCGCCATTAATTCTGCTGCGGGAAGTAAAACAGGCTTTGCCCTTTTCTCTCATTGATGGAAGAATGCGCGGAGTTCCGGAAAAATCCGGCATTGGCGTTTCCATCGCCTGCGCTCAGAAAAAATCGGGCAGATGGTTCTAACGGGCTTTGATTAATCACTAGAAAGGATATGTTGCGATGAAAAAAATTCTCATGATCGGCTCATTAGTAATTTCCTTGCTCCTCTACGGAAGCTTTATACTAACCGGCAATGGGGCTGTATTAGCTTTCGTATTATTGGGGCTTGTTATCTCTTTTACCTGTGCAATGCTGTTCTTGTCGAACAAATAGATCGCGCGGAGGTATTTAAATTTTCCCTATCGCCATTATATTAATGCAATACATAGCATCACCAATGTGCTATAAGGTCGGAAATAACAGAAATTCACTGAAAATAATGCGCAAAAATCACTCAGCAATTTTTGCGGCATAGTTTATGGTAAGACAGTTTGAATATAAGATATTTGCTATACAAACAAACTGTTATAAGTATTGATGGTGCCAGAAGAAACCCCGAACTGCCTTCCGCACGATTCCATAGAAATCCAGAAACCCCTTTCTACAGTTCAACAGATAAGCCATTTTATAAAAATGGCGTCCATGCTAGTCCGTATTAATTCATCAGCAGCCGGTATTTTTTTGGTATAGTTTTTGGTATAGGAATTTCATGAGACCCGAACCATGCCGAAAATTATTAAGAATCTTACTGATCTTGAAATCAAGACAGCGAAGCCCGGCGAAACAAAGCAAGATGGCAAAGGATTGATGCTGATTGTGGACACAAACGGGAATAAGAGATGGACGTTGAGGTATCAGCGGCCGGATGGCAGGCGGAATATGATCGGCCTTGGATCATATCCCGATATTTCGGCAACTATAGCACGGGCACATGCCGATGAAATCAGGCAAAGATTATTACAAGGTATTGATCCTGTCGACCATAAGAAATCGGAAAAACTGAAACAGGAAACCGCGACACGTGGCACATTTAAAGCCGTAGCTGAAGAATGGTATACCCACAAATCCAAAGGATGGGCAAAAGAAACGGCACGCAAGGCACGGGAAATACTGGATGACTCCCTACTACCAAGACTGGCAAAGAAAGCAATTTCTGAGATTTCATCCGCTGATATCAAGCTGGTTTTATTGGAGATCCACGAACGCGCCCCACGGCTGGCAATAAAAGCACGGCAATATTCCAATCAGATCATTCATTATGCGATTCAGGAAGGCTTGCGTGAAGATGGCCGTGAACTGTCTCTGAAGGGTGCGCTACCAGACTGCAAGAAAGGACATTATGCCGCTGTCACAAAACCCGGCGATCTGCCAGCCTTGCTCAAAGCAATTGAAGGAATAAACTCAATTCATTCAAGGGTAGCCTTGCTAGTGTGCCTATACACAGCAACCCGTCCCGGTGTTGTCGCCGGTATGCGATGGGATGAATTGAACCTGGATAATAAGGAATGGCACATTCCAGCCAGCCGGATGAAAATGGGTAACGACCATATCACACCCCTACCCGATCAACTGATATCAACCCTGTGTAAATTACGCGATCTAGCCGGTGAATCGCCGTTCGTGTTTCCGGGTATCACTGATCCGATCAATAAGCACATGCACCGCGATAGTTTAAGCAAGGTACTCAGGGAAAATGGAATGCGTGATAAAACCGTAACGCATGGATTCCGGGCAACCTTTAGAACCATAGCACGGGAAAGACTGCGCATTGCACCTGATGTATTGGAAGCACAAATAGCACATGCAAAAAAAGGTGAAGTTCAAGCAGCTTATGACAGAACACAATTCCTAGAAGAGCGCCACAAATTGATTCAGCAATGGGCGGACTATATTGACGCATTGAAAAATAATGAAACGGTTATTCCATTATTTAAAAATGCGGTTTGATTTTTACGACGACAAAATCATTTTATCCCTAACCCCTATTTTTTGAGTAGGGCAAGTAGGGCGAGTAGGGCGGAATAATCAAGAATGGCTTTGTTATTAGCTTATAGCCGCCCTACTTTTCCATGACTGTCAACGGAATTAGTAGGGCGCGCCCTACTCTCAGGGGTAATTCATCAGTTTTTCGCTTCAATTCTTGCCCTACGTTTCTGGATTCCGCAGCAAGTTTAAATGCGAAAATGCAGCGCGGAATTTTCCTGTTGCCGCCCCATTCAAGCGATAAAAAACTAAAGAAATTGCTTATTGTATTTTCAATTGGCACCTCCTATCATCACAGGATGAGTTAAGCTTTTGAATCTCATTTCACTGTGGGAAAGTGCAATAATTCGGAGCAATCTATCGAATTGTGATTTTCCAATCTCTAATATTTCCGGGAGGGCACCATGAATCATATGCCTGATAAAACAATGTTTCCCGATCCAAAGTATAAGGTCTACGTAAGCTACCATCACTGTATTGAAGATCAGGAATACCGGGATCATTTCGAAGAAATTCTCTTAGCCAATCAAGATGTAGTTATCATGAAATCAGTCCAAATTGAAAACATAGAACCTAATCTTGACGTGGAAACCATTCGAGAGAAATATCTAAAAGACTCGACAGTCACAGTCGTTCTTATCGGTTTTGATACATGGCAACGAAAGCAGATTGACTGGGAAATTTCGGCAAGTATCGCAACAACAAAAAACCACCCAAAATCAGGAGTATTAGGAATAATCCTCCCCACATATCATAAAAATGATATGTTCAAATATAATGAACACACCATTCCACCAAGGCTATATGACAATATTAAATGCGGCTTCGCCAGCATTCACAACTGGGATAGCGATTCATTTATTATTCAGAACTGGATTCACGATGTCTTCGAGAGAAGAACGAGATTTGTTCCCGATAACTCGCGCTCAATTTTTGCAGACAATTTACTGGGAAGTGAGTGGCATTCGTGAAATAAAATGTTCCGGAACATGAAAGGACGCAATGCATAAATTATCAGATTACATCTTGTTTGCGGCGAATACCTATTTTGAAGAAACAGGAAGCAGTGAGTTGAATGCTCACTGGATAGCTGAGTTCTTTCAAGACTATGGCTTGCAGGATGCCTACCCATCACAAAGCCTGATTAATTTTGCAAACCTGGTACAAAAAGAATTGACAAGAAACGAAGAGCAAGCCGCAAAAAAGGCACGCTTACACTTGGACAGAATTATCAATTCCATAGCTAAGTAAAAACCAGAACAAACCAATTAGCAACAATACTTTGTTTTTTGCACTGTAACGCTTGGAGTACAAGGACAAGATGACCAGGCACGGCTTCCGGGCTGTTGCTTCCACTGCATTGAATGAATCAGGCATATTCAATCCCGATGCCATTGAGCGGCAATTGGCACACGGCGAAAGGAATGAAATCAGAGGCGCATACAACCGGGCGGAATACTTACCGGAAAGGAAAAGGATGATTATATGGTGGAGTAACCATATCGAAGCCTTGGAGAAAAGAACGGAAGTCATTCCGCTTTTCGGGAAACTGGCTTGATTTTCTCAATATCTTTTTTTGAGTTTTACCCCATCCCCTTAAAAACTTGTCGGAACAAAATCTGCAAAACCGCATGAAACATCGCTGCAATCCGCATGGATATTGAGTCCCCCACTTTTCCGAAATTATTTTTTCAATTGCCAATAACGTACGTTTTGCAATGTGGGGAAGTCAGGGAAAAACCTTGTGGTAATTGGGTTCTGGACAGCATATCCCTTGCGCCGGTCGGCGGCGCAACCTGTGCTAGAAGAACAGCACAGGTGAAGAGATCGTGAAAAGCATTTCCGAGTTGAATGGAGAACTACATCAGATTAGTGGTCGACATCCGCTTTGATATTATATAAGTAAAAAAACTATCAAATGTGCGGTAACACACAGACGGAATTTTAACGACAGGATATTTTTAATCTTCATTAAATAACTAAATAAAAAAGGAAATATGATGAGTAAATTAAGAATATTATCTGTAGCCGCACTTGCATTTTCATCACCTTATGCCTTAGCCAATCCCATATTAGAATCGGATTTGGCGAGTTTTGCGGTATTGGGTTCCTCAACAGTAACGAATGTTCCCATAAGCACGATTATTGGAAACATTGGTGTTTGGTCAAGTGGAGGAGCTAATGCGATTACTGGTTTTAATTCTTCGCCTGGTGTTGCTACCTCAGACCCGCAGGTAACTGGTGGACAGGTGCATGCAGGAACTGCGCTAGCAGAGTCGGCTCAGAATCAGCTCACCACCGCTATTAGCAATCTGAATCTCATGGGAACCGGCACTACCTTAATAAGTCCTGATCTAGGTGGGCTCACACTCACACCTGGCGTGTATACCGTTCATGCGGGAACTAGTAATCTCACAGGAGTACTTACGCTTGATGGTCTTGGCAACGCCAATGCAGCTTGGGTGTTTCAGATGGATAGCAGTTTGATCACATCGGTGGGCTCGGCAGTCAACTTGATTAATACAGGTTCAGATGCTGGCGTATTTTGGGATGTTCGCAGCTCCGCTACTCTAGGTTCGAATACATCTTTTGAAGGAAATATACTTGCACTCTCTAGCATATCCTTCGGCTCCGAAGTTTCAATGGGATGTGGCGGTGCCTTTGCAAGCACTGGCGCAGTCACCATGATTATGGACAGTATTGAAGGTGGCGGCTGCGGTGGCGGTATAACGGTCCCAACGCATGGTGGTACTCCAACTTTTTTGCCATTTGTTCCTGTGACGGCCGTGCCTGAACCAGAAACCTACACCATGCTCATAGCTGGACTGAGTCTGATAGGTTTTATGATGCGCCGTCGAAAAAACGGAACAGCCTAGACCGGGAATGATAGCTGCCAATGTTAAGATTAATCCTTGGCAGCGTACTAACATCCCCTCGATGATCCCATTACCCCATTTATCGGGATAAGTGGAATAAGAATATTTAAAAGAGCTCAGCAAGTAGAGGAAATCAGACTCAAATTAATCCGCGCTAGGGATCGGGCAGCATGTCCCTAGCGGGACATACCCTTCACGCCGGTCGGCGGCGCGACCCTTGGACTTTCAGCGTAAAGTTGCGGGAGTTTTGTTCGGCAAGAGGATAGTCGGCATTTACACCAGTTGTTAAATGTACGCAACCGCACAGTTTAAAATTGAATTTACATAGCATAATGAAATCTCTTCAATTAACAAAGAGAAGAAAATTATGTTTATTCAAAAAGATAATACTAGTGTGACCGAACCAGTTAATTTCAATCGCAGTAACTTAGAAGCAATATATCCGGAAGACATTCCACTCATTGATGCTTTCGACGAAGAAAGCTTCACATTTTCAGACGGTATGCTTCATATTGAAGATTGAAGCGATTTCCTGCTTCTACTTCACATTTTCTTAGGCACAAGCCAACCGTAATTAATAGCCGCATTGCAGGTATCCGGAACAATATTCAAACGTTGCGCACTGTAGCCGTAGCAGATTCAGTTTGATTTGCTAGAAACGCAAGCTGCGACTTATGACCAGTCAACGGATTCCGACAGCATGGAAAGCGATTGTTTGACCGGTGTATTGTCGATGACCGTTTGCGATACTGGAATGACGGGTGTCGGCGGTGTATCACTCCCCTGCTTCGCTGTTGCTGTTTTTTCTGGTTTTTCCTGCTCAGTTTGCGCAATCGATCCAGTCGGACTGTCCAGCCGCTCGGTGATGCGTCCATAGGTGAACATCGCCATTGCCGGTACGGCAAACAGCATAAACACAGCGGTAGAGATTAAGCAACCCAAACCTTAACTTCAAATCTAAGAACGCTTCGGGAGATTTTTGAGTAGAGAAAAACTTTTCCGGCTAAAATGATTTAATCACCCCATAGCCCGGCCAGGCGAAAACGGTTTCCTTCAACCGCCTGGGGTGTTTATCTCGAAGGGCAGCGCTTTGAAGGGAGTGCATGTTGAACAAAGATTTATCCGCAAGCTTTGCCGATCTGCTTGATACTGATTATCAAGATCAAGTCATTACTGCAATGAAAGGGTGGTGTGACAATTACCGGTACGCCAGCGGTGAAGCGTATGCCAATCTAGTAGAAACACAAATTTCAAAGCCGCTCAAATTGTGGATCAATGAAACGCTGAAAACGGATAACTATCCTGATATTGAAGCTGCTAATACATTCGCAATTAAAGCTGACAATATTATCTACATACTGCGATATAAAACCAAACCACTTTATCCAGAGTATGTGTCCTTGCTTAATGATGCATGGTCAGAGTTCCAGCGTTCAATTCTCTATAGCTTGTATATAAAGGCTCGCGTATTAAGTAGAATTATTGACAACCTACCCGATTTGCAAGCTGCTGTTGCTGAAAAACTGCGACAACTGGAAGATGGGAAGTTCCAAGAAATTGAAGCCAGAAAACAAGCTAATTTAGAGAAGTGGCATTGGGCAGGTATAGAAGCAGCTAGGAAGTATGACGCTGATGACGTGAAAATATGGGTTGAAGCTGCAAAGAAAATCTTAAGGCTGAACGAAAGGAAGATTAAATCGATTCGGGCGCTGGCTCGGGGAATTATTAAAGAAACCGGGTGCGATTCTGTGACATTTGAAACAATACGAAAAGAAGAAGAAATCATTAAAATTTATAAAGAACATGGCCTTAAAAATAATTTTGGGTAAACCAGAATTTCAATTCTTACATTACCCATTTTAAAAAAATAAGCTTCTCCATAGTATCCCGCAGCCGTGGGTGCGTTCATATTTTGGAGAAGCTTATGGTTCAAACAGTATCAACACCGAAACACCACTTAACCCATGAAACCGGAAAATTACCCGCAATACCTGTAACAGAAAGACTATTACCACTTCCGGAAGTTGAATCACGATCTGGATTCAAATCCAGTTTCATCTATCAGCTAATCAAAGAAAATAAGTTCCCCGCACCGGTGAAGATCGGCAATGCCAGCCGCTGGCGTGAATCTGAGGTTCAGCAATGGATTCACGATCAAATCAACGGTGCATCCGGCAAGCATTCCGGGGGTGCAGCATGAGCAATCAACTAACCCCTACCGACCTGATGCTACAAGCACGGGACACAGCAGAAACATACCTCAATCAATCTATCCGCATTATTGATTCTAAATTCGGTGAAGGCTACGCCAAAGCACACCCCGAATTGATCGCTGGTTTCATGAAAACCGCAGCATCAGATTTCCATACCGCGATTCTGAATCAGAAACTAGAAGATCTGATTGCGCAAGTTCGTGATTTACTCACGATGATCCGGGGCAATCATGATTAATCAAGTTATCCCTGCCACATCGTGCGCTTGCAGGTTATCGCCACCCGCGCCCGGTCAAGTGCGTAACCTGTTGCAATTATGGGTTGCAGATCATCCGGGACATACACGAAAGCAGCATGTTTTTGCTTATGATCTTTTCAAGTGGTTAGAGCGGCGATCAATAGAAGGACATTCAAGATGAATAACTTCCCGTTGACTTTATCCCCTTACAGAGACTATTCTTCCGCTCAAGTGCTCAACACACTATACGAAGCGGAAAGCCCCGCGCCCGAAAGACGTGGTTTTTTTACGTCCATAGTTTTTAATGGCCGAGTAGTGGGCAACGATACAATACCGGAGAAATCTGGAAAAGTTGCCAGCCGTCTTCGTGCGGTGTTGAAGTACTCGGTCGCCTTCTCAACAGAGGCGAAATTCAACATATCACGAAGGAGGCCAATCATGGCTGATAACACCAAAGATGCGTCCGCATCAAGCAAAGAATCATCACACGTTATTCCTGAAGACCTGATTGTCATCATTGACTGTAGAGGCTTGGATATTACCGAATATCACGGTACAAAAGCCATGCTAGAGAGCGAAGGAATAATTCCAGAAGGCTTCGAGTGGCCAGAAGGCTACAACGATGTTTATTGGCATGATGATCAGTTCAATTATTGGCTTAGGCGCCATCGTCCTGAAGGTGCAAAAGGATCGCGTAAACAATTCGAAACCGTTGATTGGTTTCAACTACGCTGGGATTTGATTGACACGAACCCATTCAGCCGGGAAGTGGCGCGCAAGGCGAAAGAACTCAAAAACCTAATCTATCGGAATAGTCAGGAAGGTTTCGCAGAGAGTGAAGCACGCTGGGCGCGGTATTATAAGGCTCGGGATGACAAGCAGTTCCAAGCATTCAAAGCAAAAATTCCATGCCTTGCAACGACCGGCCGTGGTCGCAAATCTTCTCAAGCCAATATTAAGAACGCATCTATTGGTGCGTTGCGAGAAACAGCTCCCAATCCCGTAGAAGAGAATAACAATGCCAACGATCCCCTACATTAAACGGGTGGCAACCGCTGCGCTGGGTGGCATTGATTCCGTTCTGAATCATTGGCTGCCCGGTGGCAAGCGTGAAGGGCATGAATACCTGCCGCTGAATCCGAAGAGATCGGACAGCGCGCCGGGTTCGTTTTCAATCAACTTGAACACCGGCGCATGGTCAGATTTTGCCACCGGTGACAAAGGTCTTGATCTGGTGGCATTGGTAAGCTATTTGGAAAACGAAACCCAAGGAAGGGCCGCCAATCGTTTGGCGGTTTTCCTGGGCATCGAACCGGAAGCGAGCAACCAACCAAAACGCACCGAAAGCGATTCCAAACCATCCGGCAATGCTAAGGCATCAACCGGCCGGAAAGAATCAAATGGCATCAAGAATCCGGGCGGTGATGATGACGGCTGGAAATGTGTAATGCCGGTTCCCGGCGATGCACCCAAGCCACCGGCCGCACATCCAAAACACGGGAAGCCGTCAAAGCGTTATCCGTATCATGATCCGGATGGCCGCGTTAATTTCCTTCATTATCGATGGGAAGCTAAAAAGCCGGGTGAGAAAAAGCAATTCAGCCCGCTGACACTTTGGCAAAAAGGCAGTAAGTTTGAATGGCGGTTTAAGGTCCCGTCAGGATTGCGCCCGTTGTATGGCTTGCCTGGATTGCTGCAATTCCCTGATGCCGCTTGCTGGTTTACCGAAGGCGAAAAGGCGGCCGAAGCCCTGCATAAGCTGCTGCCTGATCATCCCGTTCTATGCTGGCAAGGTGGCAGCCAAGCGGTCGAGAAATCCGATTACGCTCCGCTTACCGTGCGTGATTGCGTGATCTTCCCGGATTACGATCTACCCGGCAAGAAAGCCGCCAATGATTTGATGAAGCGGTTGACGGCTGCGGGTGCCCGTTCGGTTCGGGTGTTGGATGTCGACCGGTTGGAACGCGCAGCCGGTGAACCATTGCAGCCGGGAGACGATGCCGCCGATTTGATGGCGTGCGGCTGGGATGCTGCCCGGTTCGGTGATTTCATCAAGCGTGAGGATGCATTCCTACCTGATGCCAATCCCGGCGCCGGGCAATCAAAGCCAGTCAGCAAACCGGAAGAGCCGCAAGCGGAAGCCGTGCAGCGAGGATTTGAATTGTTCGATGACGGCCTGTACTTTCTGGAACCGACCAAAGACGGACGATTGCGCCGCCGTAAGGTATGCGCCCGGCTTGAAGTGCTGGCATTGGCGCGTGATGTCGATTCGCGGGAATGGGGTACGCTGGTTCGTTTCGCCGATCCGGATAGTAAAGTTAAGCAGTTAGTCATCCCTGCCCGTTCGTTCAATGGCGATGGATTGGAAGCTTCAGGCCGTCTGTTATCCGAAGGTTTGACGATTGCACCCAAAGCCCGGCAATTAGTCATTGAATACCTGCAAACACAAAACCCAGAGAAACGCGCCCGAACGACAAACCGCACTGGCTGGCATGGTACCGGTGATGGTCTGGTGTTTGTGTTGCCGGATGGCTCCATAGGTCAATCCGATGGTGAGGAATGGCTATTCAATGACAATCGGCCGGATACAAATCCATTCAAACAGCGTGGCACGCTGAAGCAGTGGCGCGAACATGTGGCGGCCTGGTGCACAGGTAATAGCCGCTTGACGTTCGCGGTATCGATTGCGTTTGCCGCGCCGATGCTGAATTTGATTGAAATGGAATCGGGCGGCTTTCATTACCGTGGCACTACTTCCAGCGGCAAGACTAGCGCTTTAACCGTAGCCGGTAGCGTGTGCGGTTCGCCTGAGTACTTGCAGCGGTGGCGGTCAACCGATAACGGGCTGGAAAGCACCGCCCTTTCACATTGCGATGCAATCCTCACCTTGGATGAGTTGAAGATGATCGATGCCCGAATTGCCGGGGAATCGGCTTACATGCTGGCTAACGGTTCGGCCAAGGTGCGGGCAAACGTGAGCGGAGGCGCACGCAATACCGCCAAATGGCGGCTGCTGTTCTTGTCCGCCGGTGAATTGAGTCTGAGCCAGCATGTGGCTGAAGCTGGCAAGAAAACGCCTGCCGGTGCTGAATTGCGCATGGCGGATATTCCCGCCGATGCCGGGCAAGGGCTGGGCTGCTTCGAGAATCTGCACGGCTTCGAGAACGGGCACGAATTCGCCAAAGCATTGAATGCGGCCGTCAATAAATACTATGGTGCGGCCTTCCCTGCTTTCATTGAACAAGTGCTGAAACACCGGGAAACGTTGCGGGAATCGCTCTTCGATGCCCGGCAAAAGTTCGAGAAAGCAACGCTTACCAATGCCGCCAGTGGACAGGCGCAACGGGTAGCGGCAAGGTTTGCCCTTGCGGGTGCTGCGGGTGAACTGGCTACCGATTGGGGCATTACCGGCTGGCAGCCAGGCGCATCGATGCAATCCGCCATCACTTGCTTTAAGGCATGGCTTCAGGCTTTTGGCGGTGAAGGCAATAAAGAAGATCGGGCAATGATTGCACAGGTTCGCCACTTTCTGGAATTGCATGGTGAATCACGGTTCACCGATATTGAACGCACTGTGGTTGACGATAACCACACACCGCGCACGATGAATAAGGCGGGGTTCCGTGAAAAGAATCATGAAAGCAATCTTGAGTATTACTGCTATCCGGAGGTATTCAAGGCGGAAATATGCAAGGGCTTTGATTATAAGGCGGTTGCGCGATTGCTGATTGACCGGGGATTTATGAAAGGCGATGGGAAGAATCTTCAGCCTAAAGTTAACCTGCCGGGTGAAGGCCGGAAGCGTGTTTTTCATATCCTCCCAACAATTTGGGAGAGTGAAAGTGATTGATTGGGATGAGCTGATTAGGACGGAAAACGATGCTGAAACATCGGAAAACACCCCCAATAGTAGGGCGCGCCCTACTGATTCCGATGGCCATCATGGAAAAGTAGGGCGGCTAGAAGCCAATAACCAAGCCGTTATTGACGATTCCGCCCTACTCGCCCTACCTGCCCTACTAAAAAATAAGGGGGTAGGACTTGAACAAGAAAATCATGCGCCCGGTGAAGGGGTGGCTTCAGATAATTATTGCGCCACGAAAACACATCCGATTAATCCGATAGCAGTCACCCTGCTATTAACCTGTTGCAATAAAGCAACATTCACCAAAGAAGAAACCATAGAAGCAATCATCAATCTTCAAACCATCCCGCAACCTGAACAAGTCAGATCATGGGCGATACTTTGCATAAAGCATGGCATCAATCCCCACCAAGTCATTTACCCATTCATTCGATCATCAAACAAAGGTACAGGCTGCCAAGGGTGTAAGCACATTGAAATGCAAAAGATCGCTACCGACAAACGCCCGGTATTCAGATTCACTTGCAAACGGCAACACCCGATACTTGAAGCATTCTATGTGGGCGAACGTGTGCTGATTGCACCTGAATCATGCAGTGATTACCTGCCTACTGCATAGCCGGGGCGGGTCAAAAGTGTATCCATTCCAGTTCTGAGACCGTTTTTTGCGTCAGATTTTTCTATGCGGGAAATCGGGACGGGGGGTATACCTCAATCATGACACTACCGGGGGCGGGTAAAATCTCTACAGCTTACTAAGATATAGACCGCTCTCAGCCTACGTTTGCAAAAAACCGCATTTAAATAGGGGGGGTCAAAATAGAGTTGCTTAGAAATATACAACCGGCTTCGTGAATCTGATATAAGATCAGAAGCATTGAAATTTAGATTTTTGCCCAAATTTTAAACATTAATGAGTCAAAAAAATCCCAGTGACTCTTTTTTCGGTATAGTCTTTGGTATAGAAATACTTAACACAAAAATTATTGTTTTAATACTCAATAACTTATTATGTGCTGATGGTGCCCAGAAGAGGACTCGAACCTCCACACCCGAAGGCACATGGACCTGAACCATGCGCGTCTACCAATTCCGCCATCTGGGCAAGAGACAACCGTGTCAGGCTGTCAAAGAACGCGTAATTCTATAGGAAACCACTGTTTTGTCAATTAAGAAGAATCAAAAACTGCGTAATCTGGATCCACATCTCAAACGTGAGAAAGAGCGCTACAAAAGTCCATTGCCCAGCCGGGAATATATTCTGCAGATTTTGCAGCAGCAGGGAATTCCACTGGCTGAGCAGGTATTACAGAAATTGCTGGATATCACAAAAAAAGAAGAAGAGCTGTTTAATCGCCGCTTAACGGCGATGATGCGCGAAGGCCAGATTTTCCGTAACCGCAAAGGCGATCTCTGCGTGATGGAGAAGCTCGATCTGATCAAAGGCCGGGTGCAGGGCCATCCCGACGGATTCGGTTTTCTGATTCCCGATGACGCTAGCCCGGATTTGTATCTCAGCGCGAAAGAAATGAACAAGGCGCTGCATGGCGACCGGGTACTGGTGCGCGAAATCGGCTTGGACCGGCGCGGACGCCGGGAAGCCGCCATTGTAGAAGTTCTGGAACATACCAACACCCAATTGGTGGGACGGCTGTATATTGACCACGGCATTTTATATGTCGTGGCTGAAAACAAACGTATCAGCCAGGATATTCTGATCGCCAACGAGCACTCACTCAAGGCGAAGGCGGGTCAAATCGTCATCGTGGAAATCATCCAGCAACCGAACAAACAAACCCAACCGATCGGCAAGATTATCGAAATTCTGGGCGATTACACCGCCCCCGGCATGGAAATTGAGATCGCTTTGCGCAAACACGATCTGCCTTACATTTTTCCTCCCGAGATAGAAAAACTCTCCGCCAAGTTTCCCAAGAATGTCTTGAAGAAAGAATTCAAAGGGCGCAAGGACATCAGTCATTTACCGCTCGTCACCATCGATAGCGAAACCGCGCGCGATTTCGACGATGCTGTGTATTGCGAGGATAACGGCGATGGGTACCGGTTATATGTAGCGATCGCGGATGTCAGCCACTACGTCAAACCGAAAGATGCGATTGATCAGGAAGCGCTCAGCCGGGGTAATTCCGTGTATTTTCCGCGGCGCGTCATTCCGATGCTGCCGGAAGCGCTCTCGAACGAGTTGTGTTCGCTCAATCCGGACAAGAACCGCCTCTGCATGGTGTGTGAAATCCAATTCCAGAATAACGGCGAAATACTCGATTATGTTTTTTATCCCGCAGTGATGCGCTCGCACGCACGGCTGACTTACAACCTTGTTGCGGCGATCCTGGCCAATCCGAAAGGAGCCGAAGCCAAGGAACACGCCGCGCTGCTGCCGCACTTGCAACGCACTAACAAATTGTTCAAAGCGTTGCTGAAAGCGCGCAAGAAACGCGGCGCGATCGATTTTGAAACCACCGAAACCCAGATGTTCTTTAACGATCAAGGAAAAATCGAAAAGATTGTGCCGGTGCAACGCACCGAAGCGCACCGTTTGATCGAGGAATGCATGCTGGCGGCGAATGTTTGCGCGGCGGATTTTCTGCAAAAGAACGGGCAGACCACGCTGTATCGCATCCATGAAAGCCCGGTTCCGGAAAAAATCGAAGCATTGCGCAATTTCCTGAAGGAATTCGGTATTCAACTGGGCGGCAAGACCAAACCGGGAGCCAAGGATTACGCACAAACCCTGCTCAAAATTCAAGGCAGGCCGGATGCGCAATTGCTGCAAACCGTCATGCTCAGATCGTTGAAACAAGCTATCTACAGTCCCGATCTCACCGGACACTTCGGGCTGGCGTACGATGCTTATACACATTTCACCTCACCGATCCGGCGCTACCCCGATCTGCTGGTGCATCGCGCCATCAAAGCGGTCCTCAACGGCGAAACCTACACTCCTGGCGATTGGCACGAACTGGGCCAGCATTGCTCGATGACCGAACGGCGCGCCGATGATGCCACACGGGATGTCGAATCCTGGCTCAAGTGTTTCTATATGCAGGATAGAATCGGCGAATGTTTCGATGGTGTGATTAGCAGCGTGACCGGCTTCGGCTTGTTTGTTGCCTTGGATGGCGTGTATGTCGAAGGGCTGGTGCATATCTCCGAATTACCAAGCGATTATTTTCATTTCGATGCGGCCAAACATGTCCTGCTCGGCGAACGCAGCGGCAAGCAATACCGCCTGGGCGACCGACTGCGCGTGAAATTGGTTCGTGTCGACCTGGAAACCAGCAAAATCGATTTTGTGTTAGCCGAGCCGGATAAAAAGCCGGCGCCGGTGAAAACCCCGGCAAAAGATCAGACAAAAAACCAAGCAAAAGCCAAAACAAAAACCAAAGCACCGGCTAAAGCACCCGTGAAAGGCAAGAAATCACATTCATAGATGAGGAATTGCTCTAAAATACGCGCAAAAATCAGCCAATCATTTCCCATTTGAGTTTCTAGGTTAAAACGTGTCCAACACTCGCTTCATCTTTGGTTTCCATGCCGTTACCAGCCGTTTGCGGCAAAACCCGGAGAGCGTCAAAGAGATTCTGATCGATGCGGCACGGGATGATCAACGCGCACGCACGCTCATCGAACTGGCCGAAAGCCGGAAAATCCGCCTGCTGCCGTGCGATAGCGCCAAACTTACCGCTATGACCGGCAGCGAACGTCACCAGGGCGTTGTGGCCAGTATCGACAGCGCACGCAGCCACATCGGCCTGGACGATGTCTTGGACACGCTGACCGAACCGGCGCGGCTGCTGGTGCTGGATGGCATTCAGGATCCGCACAACTTGGGGGCCTGTCTGCGCGTCGCCGACGCGTTCGGCGTGCATGCCGTGATCGCGCCGAAAGACCGCGCGGTCGGGTTGACTGCTACGGTTTACAAGGTCTCCAGCGGCGCGGCGGATACCGTGCCGTATATTGCCGTCACTAATTTGGCGCGTACGTTAAAACAGCTGCAAGAACGCGGTGTCTGGGTTTTCGGTACGGCCGAAGATGCCGAATACGATCTCACGCATTTTCCAATCCAAGGCGCTGTCGCTTGGGTGCTCGGCTCCGAAGAAAAAGGATTGCGGCGCTTGACACGCGAGAGTTGCGACCAATTGGTGCGGATTCCGATGCAAGGCAGTATTGAAAGTCTGAATGTCGCGGTCAGCGCCGGTATTTGCCTGTTTGAAACGCATCGCCAGCAATCTTTGGTCTGAGCTGTGCACCTGCTAAAATACCGCTCATTTTCCGGCAACGGCGATTCCCGTTATGCACAATAATGCATCACAATAAAATTTTATATCTCTATTCTCAACCATGAATTCATCCGCTCACCCGCATTTCAAAACCCATTTCGCCGAGCTATTCCGTGCAGCCGCCAATGCCATCGCCACACCGGATGCCAATGTCCGCATCGAGTTGACACGCACCAAACAAGCCAGTCACGGCGATTATTCATGTAATTTGGCCATGCAACTGGCCAAACCGCTGCATAAGAACCCGCGCGAAGTAGCGGGTTTATTGATCGATGCCCTGCCCGCCTCGCCTTATCTGGAGAAAGTGGAAATAGCGGGCGCCGGATTCATCAATCTGTTCCTGAAGCATTCCGCCAAACAGCAATGCGTGCATCAAGTGTTGCAAAGCAAGGAAATGTTCGGCCACAGCGATTCCGGTCAAGGAAAAAAAATCCAGGTGGAATTCGTTTCGGCCAATCCGACCGGTCCCTTGCATGTCGGCCATGGGCGCGGCGCGGCGATTGGCGCAAGCCTGTCGAGTGTACTGACCGCTGCCGGTTTCAATGTATCGCGCGAGTTTTACGTCAACGATGCGGGACGGCAGATGGACATTCTGACGCTTTCGACCTGGCTGCGCTATCTCGAGCTTAACGATATCCACATCCCATTCCCGCAGAACGCGTATCAGGGCGACTACGTCAAGTCGATGGCCCGCTTGATTCATCAGGCGCACGCCGAGCGTTATGTGCATCATCCGGAATTAGTGCTGGACGGCTTGCCCGTAACTGTCCTAGAAACTGTGGTGAGTACCGACGAACATTTGGATTTGCTAATCGCCAACGCAAAAAAAGTACTCGGCCAGGACTATGCGTATATTCATAATTTTGTGCTCACCGAACAACTGGGCGATTGCCGCAACGACCTGATGGAATTCGGGGTTGAATTCGATACCTGGTTTTCCGAGCAATCGTTATACGATAATGGCTCGGTCGCACGTACCATCCAATTGCTCAATGACAAAAAATATTTATACGAACAGGATGGCGCGATCTGGTTCCGATCGACCGACTTCGGCGATGAAAAAGACCGGGTGGTTCAGCGGGAAAATGGCCAATTCACTTATTTCGCATCCGACATCGCTTATCACCTGAATAAATTCGAGCGTGGTTATGAACAAGTGATCAATATCTGGGGCGCGGATCATCACGGTTATATTCCGCGCGTCAAAGGCGCATTGCAAGCGCTCGGACTGGATCCGGCCAAGCTGGAAATCGCCCTGGTGCAGTTTGCCGTGCTCTACCGCGACGGCAAAAAAGCGCCCATGTCGACCCGCTCCGGCGAGTTCGTCACACTGCGGGAATTGCGCGAAGAAGTCGGCAAGGATGCCGCGCGGTTCTTTTACGTGATGCGTAAAAGCGACCAGCATTTGGACTTCGATTTAGATCTGGCCAAATCGCAGAGCAATGAGAATCCGGTTTATTACGTGCAGTACGCCCATGCGCGCGTGTGCAGCGTGCTGGCGCAATGGGATGGCGATGCCGCCGATCTGATTGAAGCCGATATGGCAGCGCTATCAAGCCCTGCCGAGCTGGCGTTGCTGCAAAAATTGATCGATTTTCCCGACACCGTGGAAATGGCCGCGAAGGAATTCTCTCCGCATCTGATCGCGTTTTACCTCAGGGAACTGGCCAGCGAATTTCATAGTTACTATAATTCAACACGTTTTCTGGTGCCTGAGATTGCCCTGCAACACGCCCGGCTGGCGTTGATTGCAGCTATCCGCCAGGTATTGAAGAATGGAATGACGTTACTCGGCGTCAGCGCACCTGATAAAATGTAACCGGATTAATGTACAAGGATACCCATGAGTCGAGATTATAAGACCCGCAAACCCGCAAAATCCACGCCGGAGAAAGGCGGTTCCGCGTTTTTTGGCGGATTTGTCGGTTACGCATTGGGTCTTGCGAGCGCAATTGGCATATGGCTATATCTTAACTATATACCCAGCCCGTTTTTACCGGCTGACAAAGTAACAAGTTCATCGGAAAAAAATCAAACGCAACCCGCTGCTGAAACCCTAAAAGCCGAGGAAAAACCGGCGCCGCCGGAACCTTTGGCTGTAGTGGAAGAAAAACCCCGCTTTGATTTTTACAAAATACTGCCGGGTATCGAAGAACCGGAGATTGACCAGGATTTCAAGCGCGCCGCCGGACAAACCGCACCACCGCCGGTAATCGCGAAAACACCGGAAAACAACAAACCGGCCGAAATCGTGCCGCAACCTGTTCCGCCCCGCCCATCGGTTACCTTCCCGGTCACTCCTCCTCCGCCGCAACAAATCGCTGCGGTACCGCCACGCGCGCTCCCGATGGAACCGAAGCAACCGCCGCAACCGCAGCAACAGCCTGCGGTAACACCGCAAACCAAAGCGCCCGCAGCGGCGAAAGAGAAAATTTTCCTCCAGGCCGGATCGTTCAGAAAAAATGACGAAGCGGAAAATATGAAAGCGCGCCTCGCGATGCTGGGTGTATTCGCATCAGTGCAACCAATCGATCTGGCGGAAAAAGGAACTTGGTACCGTGTCCGGATCGGACCGTTCAGCAGCAAAACGGATAGCGATCAAACCAGCGCATCACTCAGAGAAAATGGCATAGAAACGCAGTTTGTCAAATTACAATAACAGTGCATCGCCACGTTTTAGTTACACTTTTCCTCAGGTTATATCACCCGCCGCACCCCGTTAAATACTTTATTTAAGGAGTAATAGCATGAATCGATATCAAGCCGTTGCAGTTTTCTTCTTAGTATTAAGTTTTGGTGTAATCAATCTGCCCGCGGCTTACGCCGACATCGTCGAAGGCAAGGACTATACCGTTCTGGCAAAACCGCAACCGACCGAAGACAGCAGTAAGATCGAAGTTCTGGAATTCTTCTGGTATGGCTGCCCGCACTGTTACAGCCTGCATCCACAACTAAAAACCTGGCTCGCGAATATTCCCGCGGATGTCAATTTTCAATATGTGCCGGCAATTCTTCGCCCCACTTGGGTCCCGGCTGCAAAAATATTTTATGCCATCGAAGCGATGGGAATAGCTAGTACGCTGCACGACAAAGTGTACGATGCCATCCACCGCGACAAAATTGACTTGAATAACGAATCCGTCTTGTTCGATTGGATTGAAAAACAAGGCATCGACAGAAAGAAGTTTGAAAATACCTACCAATCCTTTGCCGTGCAGAATCAAGTATCGAGATCGACACAAATGTCACGCCAGTATCAGCTCAATGGCGTTCCGACACTGATTATCAATGGCAAGTATCTTACCAGCGGAAGAATGGGCGGTTCGCCGCAAGATACCATCAAAACCTTGGAAGCATTGCTTGAGAAAGTACGCAAGGAAAAATAGCGGCACGCCGATTTTATTGCTCCGGGTTTAACTTTTCATCCCCAGAAACCAGGTCGGCAACTTGTAAAACATACTCAACACCTCGCCGCTTGCGGCGGGGTGCTTTATTTCCCTTCTCCCAAAACCGGCCGCAATCCACAAAATACCAGTAAGATATTGTATTATAATATATATCACCTGAAAATTTACTGTATATCGCGGCAGAATCTCAGCAAAATCATTTCAAGAAAAACGGCATTCTCTTTAACCCTGTTATCAACTAACCTTTAATTGTGCCGCTAATAAAAAACATTATATATATTGGTATTAGATTTTGATTTTCAGCAGGAAAAATCTAAAACCGATAGCAAAATCTTTTTATGCCAATCCAATGGCAATTTTTCTTGAAAGAAATTTAAAATGGGATTTATGCAATTACCCTATACTTCGGAAGATCCATCCGGCTTCCCGGAAGCTGCAACAGAAAAAAATACCCGCACCAAAACCATCAAAGAGCGCCTGCTCGAAGCAGCCACTCACGATCCCGATCTTCCAGCACTGGGCAATTCCATTGCACGCATCATCCAGTTATCCTCGTCCGACGATCAATCCATTCAGCAATTGGCCTACTTCGTGTTAGCGGATGTTTCATTAACACAAAAAATTCTGCGCTTATCCAACTCCGTCGCTTATAGAACCGGATCGAACAAAGTCAATACCAATATCACCAAGGCCATATTTCTGCTGGGTTTTAACTCAGTCAAGACATGCGCGCTGGCCATGCTTCTGGTGGATGGCATGTCCGGCAAACGTGCGGAGCTGGTTCGCACCGAATTAGTACACGCACTGGCAGCCAGCATGATCAGCCGCGAGCTCGTTAAAGCCAGCCATTTTATCGATGCGGAAGAGACAGCGATCACCGCTTTGTTCAAAAACCTTGGCCGTTTATTGCTTGCTGCCTATGATCATGACTTGTATCAGGAAATGATGGCGCTCATGGCGCAAGGCACCCACACGCCGGTACAAGCATCCATGCAGGTTTTGGGTTTCAATCTTGATACCCTGACAGAAACTATCCTGGAAAAATGGTGCATTCCCAGCACGATCATTCAAGGACTTAGAAGCAGACCATTCGGCAATCTCGGTGTTGCCCGAAGCAAACAGGAATGGATGCAACAAGTTGCTGAATTCAGTGAAAAGGTCGCGCCGCTGGTGGTAGAAACCGGCAACCCGGAAGATCCGGAACTGAGAAACAAACTGCTGACACGCTTCGGAAAAGCGCTTAACCTGGATAAATCCAAATTGGATCAGCTGATACTGGATGCGAAGATAGAAACACGTGCTTTGCTGATCAATGCAAACCTGCTCGATGCGGATCGAAGCAAAACAGTATGCACAGAAATAGCGCGTGTCGAATTCAATATGCCTGTTGACGAAGACTTATTGAGCGAATTGATCATCGGTCAAGATGGAGCGGAAAATACGCAAATTATCCAGCGTTATCCCAGCGGCAAGCCCTATAATGCATCGGCGTTATTATTGACCGGTGTGCAGGATGTCAGTGAAATCATGGCGCCGGGCAATTATAAATTGGACAGTTTGATCATGCTGGTTCTGGAAACTTATTATAATAGCCTGGGCTTTCGTTTCATCACACTCTGTCTTAGGGATCCTAAAATGAATCAATATCGCGCCCGGAGTTCTCTCGGAGAAAACAACATCAGCTACCAGAAAACTTTTAGCTTTCCGATGCCATTCTCCGCCGATGTGTTTCATTTAGCGTTGAAAAGAAATGCCGATCTATTGATTTCAGACGCCAGCACAGCCAAAATTCATACATTGATTCCACAATGGCATAGAGATCTATTTCCCGATGTGCGCAGCTTCATGGTGCTTCCATTGGTCGCAAACAATAAACCCATCGGCTTATTCTATGCAAACCGTGAAGCGGAAGCGGCGGAAGGAATCACTGCGGACGAAATCCGTCTGATCAAGACATTAAAAGGTCAAGCATTGACAGCCTTTAATTCAAGATAAAATAACGACTGCATACATGACAGGCAAAAAATGACGCAATTGACAGGTTACTTGTTTATCATCAGCGCACCGTCCGGAGCCGGTAAAACCAGTTTGGTCAAATCGTTGCTACGCTCGGACTTAAGCCTCAGTCTATCGATTTCGCACACGACACGTCCGCCACGCACCGGAGAAGTCGATGGCTGTGATTACCATTTTGTAACTAAAGAAACATTCCAGCACATGCTACTGAATGGCGAATTTGTCGAAAGCGCGGAAGTTTATGGCAATCTTTACGGCACCTCGCAGCAATGGATCAATCAGGCGACCGCATCGGGACAGGATATTCTGTTGGAAATCGATTGCCAGGGCGCAAAACAGATACAGCAAATTTTCCCTCAAGCTGTCAGTATTTTTATTCTCCCGCCTTCCGCTGATGCTTTGGCGGCGCGCTTAAAAACGCGTGCGCAGGATGATCCCGAGGTTATCCGGAAGAGACTGTCCGCGGCACGGGAAGAAGTCAGTCATATTGCAGAATTCGATTATATTGTTATCAACAACCAGCTTGATGAAGCACTGAACGATCTGATTTGTATCATTAAAGCGGAACACTTAAAAAAAGAACGGCAAATAATAAAACATCGTGCACTCATCACCGGATTGTCATAATTCATTTCCAGCCAGATAGTGGCATCATTTTTTATCTTTTTATTGTAAAATCCATCCATAACCCACAATAGGAACACATACGATGGCACGAATTACCGTTGACGATTGTTTAAAGAGAATACCTAACCGGTTTGACATGACTTTGGCTGCAACCGCACGCGCCAGACAACTGGCTATCGGATCCGCTCCATTGGTGGAGCCTGGACGCGATAAATCAACCGTCATCGCGTTGCGCGAAATCTCGCAAGGCAAAATAGGGTTGGATATACTGAATCCCAGAAACATGTAATACAGCCTTTACACTAAGACTGTATTAAATTGCCATCTCTTTACCGCCCGGGATGCATATCAATGCCTCGATTGCGGATACTCCTGTAACCGGTTGCCAATCCAAGTTAAAACTCAAACGATGAGTTGGCATGATTTGGCTGGCATATATGGGATTTATAAAACTCTATGCCAGAAACAGAACTGCTCTTCACAGAAACATCGCAATATCTCAAGCCGGAGGATATTACTCAACTTAGAAACGCCTATTCTTTCGGCCAAGGAGCGCATTCCGGCCAATTCCGCAAGTCCGGCGAGCCTTATATCTCCCATCCGGTCGCGGTCGCGAGAATCCTGAGCAAGCTTCATCTTGACGCGCCCACGCTGACAGCCGCTTTATTGCACGATGTAGTGGAAGATACCAATATTTCCAAAGCCGAAATCAGCGAAAGATTTGGCGAACCCGTCGCAGAATTGGTCGACGGTGTTTCCAAACTGACCAAAATCGAATTCCAGACGCAAGAAGAAGCGCAAGCCGAGAATTTCCGCAAGATGCTGCTGGCCATGGCGCGCGATGTACGGGTCATACTCATCAAGCTGGCGGACCGATTGCATAATATGCAAACACTTGATGTCATGCTGCCGGCAAAACAACGCCGCATTGCCCGCGAAACCCTGGAAATTTATGCTCCGATCGCGCATCGGCTGGGACTGAATAATATTTATCAGGAACTGCAAGAACTGGGTTTCCGCCATTCTTACCCGCTGCGCTACCGGGTGCTGTTAAAAGCAACCAAAGCAGCGCGCGGCAACCGGCGTGAAGTCGTGGGTAAGATTCTCGACGCGATCAATCTGAAATTAAAAGAAGCAGGGCTGGATGCCGATGTGACCGGCCGGGAAAAGCATTTGTACAGTATTTACATGAAGATGGTGGAGAAACGTCTATCATTTTCCGAAGTGCTGGATATTTACGGATTCCGTGTGATCGTCAAGGATATCCCGTCCTGTTACGTGGCATTAGGGATGCTGCACAGCTTATACAAGCCCATCCCCGGTAAGTTCAAGGACTATATTGCCATCCCCAAAGCCAATGGCTATCAATCGCTGCACAGCACATTACTGGGCCCGTTCGGCATACCGATTGAAATACAAATCCGCACCGCCAGTATGCACCGGATTGCCGAAAACGGCGTCGCTTCGCATTGGCTCTATAAAAGTTCGGATGGCGATTTCAATGATCTGCGGTTAAAAACCAGTCAGTGGTTGCAGAGTCTGCTGGAAACGCTCAGCGATTCAACGGATTCCATGGAATTCCTGGAGCATCTCAAAATTGATCTATTTCCAGGCGACGTTTTCGTTTTCACCCCGCAAGGAAAAATTCTTTCCCTGCCAAGAGGTTCGACTGCCGTCGATTTTGCTTATGCCGTGCATTCCGATGTCGGCAATTGTTGCGTTGCGGTAAAAATTAACAGTGAAAATGCGCCTTTGCGCACCAAGCTAAAAAGCGGTGACCGGGTTGAAATCGTCACCGCCCCATACGCCAAACCCAATCCCGCTTGGCTCAGTTATGTCGCAACCGGCAGAGCGCGCTCGCATATTCGTCATTTCCTCAAAACCATCCAATATGACGAATCGGTCAAACTAGGCGAACGCATGTTAAATCAGGCACTGCTATCCTTTAACATGAATCCGGATGCGATCACCGAAGCGCAATGGGAAAAATTAGTACGCGACAGTGGCGTCAAATCCAAAGAGGAATTGCTGGCCGAAATGGCGCTGGGTAAACAACTCCCGGCCGTCGTGGCGAAACGCCTGGCCTCTCCCGCGGAGTCCATCTCACCTGCACAGAAAGCTGGCCCGATCACGATATTGGGAACCGAGGGAATTACCGTTCAGTTCGCCAAATGTTGCCGCCCTATTCCCGGAGACGCCATTATCGGCGTGATCAAAAAGGATTCCGGATTGATCATCCATACACATGATTGCGCTAATGTCACGAGCACTCAGAAGAATCCGGAGAATTATTTGGATGTCGCTTGGGGTAAAGACATCGCGCGAACCTTCGAGGCCGCCATCAAGGTCACGACAGCGAATAAACAAGGCGTGCTGGCACGGATTGCCGCTGAAATTGCCAAAGCCGAATCGAATATTGACGATATCGCCATGGAAAGCGAAGACGACTTCATGCACATGCGCTTTATTCTGCAAGTCAACAACAGGCATCACCTCGCCCGGGTTATGCGCAGTTTGAGACACCTGCGGGAAGTCGCGAAAATCAGCCGCACGAAAGGTTGATATTGTTTACACAGTAGCAATACTACCCGCTTGAATTCACGCCGCACTCGCAAATCCTGCTAATAACGGCTCAGTATAATCTCCAGCACGAATTTGCTGCCAATATAGGCAAGTAATAAGGTGATAAATCCCGCCAGCGTCCAGCGAATCGCAATTCGCCCCCGCCAGCCGTAGAACTGCCTTCCGGTAAGCAACGCGGCGAACACTCCCCAGGAAATAAAACCGAACAATGTCTTATGTGAGAAAGTCAAAGGCTGGCCAAACACTTCTTTGGAGAACACCACGCCGCTTAGAAGCGTCAGCGTCAATAAAATAAAACCAACCCAGATAATGTGAAACAACAATTTTTCCATCGCCAGCAGCGGCGGCAAATTCGTCAGCACCGAACGCGCGGCCGGATGATGCAATTGGCGTTCCACCACGGTCATCAGCAAGGCATGCAGTGCTGCGATGGTCAGCAGGCTGTAAGCCATCATGGCGACCAGCAAATGCGCTTTGAATGCCGGCAATTCGGTATTCTCGAGTGTCCGCAACGATGGAAAAAACAGCGGCAATAAAACCGCAACAGCGGAAGCTGCGGCAACGGGCGCAACCAGCGTTTGCAATCCTTGCAGTCGTTGAAAAAATCCCGAGAACCAGTAAATAAAGGCAGTCAGCCAAACAATCACTGAAATTGCATTGCTTAACCCGAAACTCAATCCCGCGCCGGCAAACATCGACTGATAAAGTGTGATGGCATGCAATGACAAAGGGATAAGCATGGCATAATGCATCCAGGTGACCGATACGGGCGCACGGTCATTTGCGGGCAATGAAGATTGCCCCCAGGTCGTGCGCCAAAAATACCAACCGATCAGTATATAAAGCAAAAAAGCTGCAGGATAAGTTAAAATGCTGGTCATTGAGGGTATCAGTTTTAAAATGCAGAAATAACTGTTAAGTCTACATGGCACGTTAACAAATTCAAAGTACTCACCCGGAATTTGTTAATCCCGGATACGCCCATAGTTCTAAATTCATCTTATTTTATGAGGTCTACAGTATGTTTGATAACCTGACAAGCCGGCTCAGTGGCGTCATTAAAACATTGCGCGGAGAAGCAAGGCTTACGGAAAGCAATATCCAGGATGCTTTGCGCGAGATTCGCCTGGCGCTGCTGGAAGCCGATGTCGCTTTACCGGTCGTCAAAGATTTCATTGCCAGCATTAAAGAAAAAGCCGTCGGCCAAGCCGTCATGAGCAGCCTCACCCCCGGTCAAGCCTTAGTCGGCGTAGTGTATCAGGAATTAATCGCCATTATGGGGGGAGAAAAAACCGATATTAATCTTGCAACTGTTCCCCCGGCCGTCATTCTCATGGCGGGATTGCAGGGCGCCGGTAAAACCACGAGCAGCGGCAAGCTGGCCAAGTGGATCATGGAGAACAAGAAAAAGAAGGTACTGTTAGTGTCTTGTGACATCTACCGCCCGGCCGCGATTCACCAGCTGGAACTGCTGGCCCAGCAAACCGGCGCCGATTTCTTCCCGGTTAAAGATGGACAGAAACCCGGCGAGATCGGTGCAGCCGCATTGGATTTTGCGCGCCGGCATCACCATGAAGTCATGATCGTCGACACGGCCGGCCGGCTAGGTATCGACGAAGCCATGATGCAGGAAATCAGCGAGCTGGAAGCATTGCTGAAACCGATCGAAACCTTGTTTGTCGTGGATGCAATGCAGGGGCAGGATGCGGTTAACACCGCCAAGGCATTCTCTGATGCGCTACCGTTAACCGGCGTCATTCTCACCAAACTCGATGGTGACGCACGCGGCGGCGCGGCCTTATCGGTCAAGCACATCACCGGCAAACCGATTAAATTCGCCGGTGTCGCGGAAAAATTAACCGGACTTGAAATCTTCCATCCGGACCGGATGGCGTCGCGTATTCTCGGCATGGGTGACGTGCTGGGGTTGATTGAAGAAGCGCAGCGCAATGCCGATCAGGAAGAAGCCGAAAAACTGATGAAGAAAATGAAATCAGGCAAGTCGTTCGACTTGAATGATTTCAAAGCGCAATTTCAGCAAATGCATAAGATGGGCGGTATGAGCGCGTTGATGGATAAACTGCCGGCGCAATTCAGCCAGGCCGCGCAAAACGTTAAAGTGGATGACAAAATCATTCACCGCACAGTGGGCATTATCAATTCCATGACTCAGCAGGAACGAAAAAAACCGGAAATTCTCAAAGCTTCGCGCAAGCGCCGCATCGCGGCGGGTGCGGGTGTTACCGTGCAAGAGGTCAATCGCCTGCTAGCGCAATTCGAGCAAGCCCAGAAAATGATGAAGATGATGAATAAAGGCGGGATCTCTAAAATGATGCGCGGGCTCAAAGGTATGATGCCGCGCATGCATTAAGGAAACGCTGATTAATCGGCAGCGGGCGCCCGTTCCAGCCCGGTGACTTGGGCGCCTGCCGTTATCTTTCTTGCCGCGAACCATCCTTTATTCATTTCCAGCGCATATTTCGCCACTCCCGCCGCATCATGCGATGTCAGCGTCTCCGGCTGCATTTCGGCAATATTCAGAATGACACCGCGCACATCGATAAAAGCAACGCTCAACGGAATATAAGTATTTTTCATCCACATGCTGTAATAGCCGCTGCTCGGAAAAACAAACAGCATACCGGTGTTTTCTTCCAGCGATTCGCGGTACATCAAGCCTTGCGAGCGCGATAGCTGGGTATGCGCCACTTCCGCAGCAATTTCATAGCCGGATATTGTCAATGGAATAACGTTGACTTCAGCGCAATAAGCACTGACAGGCAGCCATCCCAACACAGTCAGTTGTATTGCAAACCAGCGCATCAATGCTTGCCGGTGCTGCCGAACCCATCCTCGCCGCGGTGACTTTGATCGAAACTGTCCACCCGGTTGAATTCAACCTGAATCACGGGAACGATCACAAGCTGCGCGATGCGTTCCAGCGGATTCAGCTGGAATGAGGTCTGTCCCCGGTTCCAGCACGAGACCAGAATCTGTCCTTGATAATCCGAATCAATCAGTCCGACCAGATTACCCAGGACAATGCCATGTTTATGACCGAGTCCTGAGCGCGGCAATACCAACGCCGCCAGCCCGGTATCGGCCAGATGGATCGCAATGCCGGTTGGGATCAAGCTGGTTTCTCCCGGATTGATCGTCATCGGTTGCTCAATACAGGCGCGCAAATCCAATCCGGCTGAACCTGGCGTAGCATAGGCCGGAAGCTGTTCGTGCAAACGCGCGTCCAGAATTTTAATATCGATTTTTTTCATTCTTTTTTATTCAGTGGGTTGTATAGCAGATGAATATGTTTGATCAAACGCCGTGCTTGCTCTATTTTAGATGCTTTGGGAAGAACGTGCTTACCGGCGCCATCCAATAAAATCAATTCGCTTTCATCGGAACCGATCGCGTCCTGCGCCAAATTAGCCACCACTAGCGGCACATTCTTTTTGCGCCGCTTTATTGCCGCGTTCTCTTCAAGATTCTCTGTTTCCGCTGCGAAACCGACGCAGAAAGGCGGTTTCGGCAAATTTGCCACCGTTTCCAGTATATCCACGGTAGGAACCAGCTCCAACAGTAGTTTGCCAGCAGATTTCTTTATCTTTTGCTGACTGAGCTGGGCTGCGCGGTAATCCGCAACGGCAGCCACACTGATAAAAATATCGGCTTGCGCTATTTCCGCTTGCACTGCACGCAGCATGTCCTCGGCGCCGACCACTGCGATGAATTGGCTGACGGCAGGCGGCGCCAAGCATACCGGTCCGGAAATAAGCGTAACGGTTGCACCGGCCTCTGCTGCCGCTTGTGCAATGGCGTAGCCCATCTTTCCGGAACTGCGGTTGGATATTCCTCGCACTGCATCGATCGCTTCAAATGTAGGGCCTGCGGTCAGTAAAACTCTTTTGCCCTGCAACAACGGAGCGGTTTGAAGAATCATTTGCACGGCTTCGGCCAGTTCATCGGCTTCCAGCATGCGCCCCATTCCTATTTCACCGCAGGCTTGCTCACCGCTGGCTGGACCAGCTATTGTTATGCCATCTTGCCGCAGCAGGGATAAATTGCGCTGGGTCGCCGGATTCTCCCACATTTGCCGGTTCATTGCGGGCGCTACCATCAAAGGACAATCCCGCGCCAGACACAGTGTCGTCAGCAGATCATCGGCCATGCCATGGGCCAGTTTGGCGATAAAATCCGCGCTGGCCGGTGCTGCCAAAATCATATCGGCATCGCGGGACAGGTTGATGTGCGCCATATTATGCAGGGCATTGGTATCCCATAGATCGGTATAGACAGGATTGCCGGTCAAAGACTGAAAAGTGACGGGGCCGACAAAACGGCAAGCAGCTTGCGTCATAACCGTTTGCACATCAATTCCGCCTTGCGTCAGCAGACGGGCCAATTCCGCTGCTTTGTAAGCGGCTACACCGCCGGTTACCCCCAGTACTACACGTTTTTTCGATGCAGAAGACGCATATGCGGCCATCATAAGCAAAATTCCAAAATAAACTTAGTCCAATCAATATACTAAAATCAAGAAATAATAGACAACCCGGCACATGACTTATCTATTCTACTCAATACGGCTGCGTCCGGTGCCGCTATCAGTTACCACTGCCGCTGTTTTGGGTCAGGTTGCAAGCGATCTTTGACTACCGGCAGCGATTCTTATTTTACATGACACAGCAATTCACTATGGCGATTACCAATTGGCCGGTATCCGAACGGCCACGCGAGAAATTATTACAAAAAGGCGCTACTGCCCTTTCGGATACCGAGCTACTGGCGATTTTCCTGCGCACCGGGATCACGGGTAAAAGTGCCGTGGATCTCGCGCGGGAATTACTTTCACATTTTGGCAGCTTAACCAATGTATTCGCTGCCAGTCAAACCAGTTTCTGCCAAATACCGGGAATGGGTATTGCAAAATATGCACAGCTGCAAGCCGTATTAGAAATGGCTAGGCGCTCACTCAACGAGGAGTTGAAAAGCGGCGATGCAATGAATTCTCCCGGATTGGTCCGGGATTTCCTGCGCTTAAGCCTGGCAAACAAACAGCACGAGGTATTTCTCGGCATTTTTCTCGACGCCAAAAACCATACGATCGTCAGTGAAGAGTTGTTCAGCGGCACACTGACACAAGCCAGCGTTTATCCGCGAGAAGTGGTCAAGCGTGCTTTACATCATAACGCCGCCGCAATAATCTTCGCGCACAATCATCCATCCGGGGTTGCTGAGCCCAGTCATGCAGACAAAGTATTAACTCAATCCTTGAAACAAGCATTAGCCATGATCGATGTTAAAGTATTGGATCACTTTATCGTAGGCAATGGCACTGCTTTCTCATTTGCAGAGAATGATTTAATTTGAGTTAATCAGGCGAATCAGGATATAATCTTCGTTTCTAAGAATTCTGGAGTGCGCTAACATGGCACGAGTATGTGAAATAACTGGCAAAAAGCCAATGTCAGGACATAATGTTTCTCACGCAAACAATAAAACTAAAAGGCGTTTCCTGCCCAATTTGCAACGCCGCAGATTTTGGGTTGAAAGCGAAAGCCGCTGGATTAGTTTACGATTAACTAATGCTGCATTGCGTACTATCGATAAGAATGGTATTGACGCGGTATTGGCAAAATTGCGCGCTGAAGGTAAAGGCATTTAAGAAACTAACCACAGGTCAGTTAAGGAGTTAGCATTATGCGTGAAAAAATTAAACTTGAATCCTCGGCAGGTACGGGACATTTTTATACAACAACCAAGAACAAACGTGCAAAGCCCGAGAAATTGGAGTTGATGAAATTTGACCCTGTTGCAAGGAAACACGTTAAGTACAAAGAAACAAAGCTCAAATAATACCAGCAACAACGAGCGCAATAAAAAAACCCGCCGTAGCGGGTTTTTTTATTGCGCAACTTCCGTTCAGTCAAT
>NZ_QRBZ01000007.1 GCF_009833085.1 Nitrosomonas oligotropha
GCACGGAAATGGTGATGCCTGGCGATAACGTATCGGTGACAGTAAACCTGATAGCACCGATTGCGATGGAAGACGGATTGCGATTTGCGATACGGGAAGGCGGGCGCACGGTTGGTGCCGGCGTCGTCGCAAAAATTATTGAGTAAGTTGTTGTAATAAAGAAACAGGATAGTAATTGTTTTTTTGTGATTTTAGCTTCAGATACATTTCAGTTAAAAGGCCAGTAGCTCAATTGGCAGAGCGTCGGTCTCCAAAACCGAAGGTTGGGGGTTCGATGCCCTCCTGGCCTGCCATATAACTGGATTGCGTTGATAATAATTAAGTGAATTGAGCTAGTAAGATAGCGGTTTTGATTGTGGTAATAAAATGAGCTAATTCGGCTTTGTAGTGCAATCGAATGTTTTTTCACAATCGCAAGGAATAAAAAGGATTCAATAGACGTGAATAAATTGAAGCTTGGACTTGTATTTATATTTGTTATTGCTGGTGTAGCAGGTTTCATTTATTTAAATGAGAGCGCCATGGTTGTGCGCATATTGTCTATTCTGGCAGGATTTTTGCTGGCTGCGGTCACTGCAAGATTTACAACCCAAGGTCAGGAATTTTATGTATTTTGCAGGGAATCTTCTGAAGAAGCGAAGAAAGTAGTTTGGCCTAGCCGCAAAGAAACACTGCAAACATCAGGTGTAGTGTTTGCTTTTGTCATTGCCATGGCGTTGTTTTTATGGCTGATTGATGCTGGGTTGATGTCACTTGTGAAAGTTATGATGAATCCGGATGCTTGATCACGTCTCTCAGAGGAAAGAATGGGTATGAAATGGTATGTAGTTCACGCTTATTCGGGTTATGAGAAAAGTGTACAGCGTGCATTGAAGGATCGCATTGAGCGAGCTGGCATGCAAGATAAATTTGGTCAAATTCTAGTACCGGTTGAAGAGGTGATAGAAATGAAAAGCGGCCAAAAAAATATCAGTGAGCGTAAGTTTTTTCCGGGTTATGTACTCGTAGAAATGGAGATGTCCGATGATTCGTGGCATCTGGTTAAAAATACCGAGAAAGTGACAGGCTTTGTCGGCGGTTCCGCTATGAAACCTACGCCAATAAGTCAGAAGGAAGTCGATAATATACTCCATCAAATTCAAGAGGGTGTTGAAAAACCAAAGCCAAAAATTCTATTTGAAATTGGTGAAGCAGTTCGCGTTAAGGAAGGGCCGTTTACAGATTTTCATGGCAACGTGGAAGATGTCAACTACGATAAAAGCAAACTCAGAGTCTCGGTTTCCATATTCGGACGCCCAACACCGGTTGAGTTGGATTTCAATCAAGTAGAGAAATCCTAGTAAGATAGATGTTATATTTTCAGAATTGAAAGTAAATTGAATTAAAGTTTTTTGGCTATTTTTTTATTGTTTATCACCGGGGAGAACGTATAGTCGTTCGATTGTACCCATCAGGAGGATGTAGTGGCAAAGAAGATTACTGGTTATATTAAGTTGCAGGTCCCTGCCGGGAAAGCGAATCCAAGCCCGCCTATTGGCCCGGCGCTAGGTCAGCGGCAGTTAAATATTATGGAGTTTTGTAAAGCGTTTAACGCGGCTACCCAGAAATTGGAGCCGGGTTTGCCTGTGCCCGTAATCATTACTGCGTATGCTGATAAAAGCTTTACGTTTGTAATGAAAACGACACCCGCATCGGTCTTAATTAAAAAGGCTGCAGGTGTTGGAAAAGGAAGCCCTAGACCTCATTTAGACAAAGTAGGGAAATTAAGCCGTAGTCAAGCCGAAGAGATTGCTAAAACAAAAATGCCGGATTTGACAGCGGCAGATTTGGATGCTGCTGTACGCACGATTGCTGGAAGTGCAAGAAGTATGGGCATAGAAGTGGAGGGTATATAACATGGCACGTTCATCGAAGCGCTACCAAGCTATTGCAGGTAAAGTGGATCGAAACAAGACGTATCAGATTGACGAAGCATTGGGACTCGTTAAAGAAGCTGCAACGGCAAAGTTTGATGAATCTATTGATATTGCAGTGAATTTAGGTATTGATGCGAAGAAATCCGATCAAGCTGTGCGCGGCTCGGTGGTATTGCCCGCAGGTACAGGAAAAACAGTGCGTGTTGCTGTGTTTGCGCAAGGCGATAAAGCAAAAGAAGCGCAAGAAGCGGGAGCAGATATTGTCGGTTTTGATGACTTGGCTGCTGATATTAAAGCCGGGAATATCAACTTTGATGTTGCTATCGCAAGTCCGGATGCGATGCGGGTTGTTGGCCAATTAGGTCAAATTCTGGGGCCGCGTAGTTTGATGCCAAATCCAAAGGTAGGTACCGTGACTGCGGATATCGCCGGTGCGGTTAAAAATGCGAAGGCTGGGCAAGTACAATTTAGAGCGGACAAAACCGGCATCATACACTGCACAATTGGCCGTGCGTCGTTTGGTGCGGATGCATTAAAACAAAATTTGAAGGCATTGATTGAGGCGCTGAATAAATCCAAACCGGCTTCGTCAAAAGGCATTTATCTGAGAAAAGTGTCCGTTTCAAGTACTATGGGCATTGGTATACGGGTAGATCAAACAAGCATAACGTAATAAAAGAACTTTGGGCCATCAAATACAATCTGTATTTGAGGATTATCAAAGACCGTTGGGGTGTGCTGAAAGTAAATGAAAGACTTTCTGGATTTAACTGGATGACACTTAAACACTCAACTATGCAGAAGAAAATGATTGGAATTTTTAGTTTTTTCTGCGATATCTTGAGAACCCAGCGTAGATGGTGAACCCAGACAGGAGTTTTGTTTTTCCTGGTTTAAGGTCACCAGTGTGTAGTGTTCGAGGATGGAGATTTATTCATGCATCGAATGCTATTTTTAACTGATGGAGAGTGAACCTTGAGTCTTAATCTTGATGAGAAAAAAGCAATAGTAGCCGAAGTGAGCGCTCAAGTAGCTAACGCTCAAGCGATTATTATTGCAGAGTATCGAGGGATGGAAGTTGGTCAAATGACGCAATTGAGAGCGAAAACTCGCGAGTCAGGAGTTTATTTTCATGTCATAAAAAATTCATTGGTTCGACGTGCTGTTGCAGATACGCCTTATGCAGGGTTAGCTCAGCATATGGTTGGTCCGCTTGCTTATGGAATCAGTACCGATCCGGTAGCAGCTGCGAAAGTGCTGCATGAGTTTTCTAGAGACAATGAAAAATTCGTAATCAAAGTTGGTGCGATCGGCGAACAAGTGATATCGCGCGATGAGATTACTGCACTCGCAGTGTTGCCAAGCCGTGATGAATTGCTGGCAAGATTGCTGGGAACAATGCAGGCGCCTATTGCCAAGTTTGTACAAACATTGAATGAAGTACCTGCTCGTTTTGTACGTGGCTTAGCCATGGTACGAGATAGCAAATAGCGTTCTTCAAGCTTCCTTAATACGTAAACAGAAAATAACCAGGAGAAAATAATGGCTGTAACTAAAGATGAGATATTAGAAGCAATTGCGAGCATGACCGTACTTGAATTGTCGCAATTGATCAAAGAGATGGAAGACAAATTTGGTGTATCTGCAGTTGCAACGGCTGCTGTTGCTGTTGCCGCACCGGGTGGCGGTGCTGCTCCTGCTGCTGCGGAGCAAACTGAGTTTACCGTTATTCTCTCATCTGCTGGCGAAAGCAAAGTAAATGTGATCAAAGTGGTAAGAGCGGTAACCGGACTCGGTTTGAAAGAAGCAAAAGACTTAGTTGATGGCGCACCGAAACCAGTTAAAGAAGGTGTTTCCAAGGAAGATGCTGCTGCAATCCAGAAACAACTGCTAGAAGCTGGCGCTACTTGCGAAGTTAAGTAATAAAAATTATAAATTTTCCAGGCTGGTAGGCTATTGCAGCCTCCAGCCTTTGATATTTTGACCATTTGATGTGTCATTTTGGGCATTTGAACAATTGATAGTTATCTGGCCTCAATCCTTCAATCCTCTGTCTTCTTCTCTCGGAGAAAATTCATGAGCTATTCGTTCACAGAGAAAAAACGTATCCGCAAGAGTTTTGCCAAACGTGCGAGCGTATTGCCTATACCGTTTCTTCTTGCTACTCAGCTCGAATCATATGCAGCTTTTTTACAGGAAAATGTCGCGCCTAATAAGCGCCAAAACCAGGGATTACAAGCTGCCTTTAATTCAATATTCCCAATCGAGAGTCATACTAAAAATGCGCGTCTTGATTTTATCAGCTATGAACTCGGAGCGCCGGTATTCGATGTCAAGGAGTGTCAGCAACGCGGACTAACCTATGCATCGCCATTACGTGCCAGAGTAAGACTGACGATTATGGATAAGGAAATATCCAAGCCGACTGTCAAGGAAGTGAAGGAACAAGAAGTCTATATGGGTGAAATACCTCTAATGACCGATACGGGTTCTTTTGTCATCAATGGCACTGAACGGGTGATTGTGTCACAACTGCATCGCTCACCTGGCGTGTTTTTCGAGCATGATCGCGGTAAAACCCATTCTTCAGGAAAATTATTATTTTCTGCAAGGATTATTCCTTATCGCGGATCGTGGCTGGATTTTGAATTTGATCCGAAGGATTGTCTGTTTTTCAGGATTGACCGCCGTCGCAAAATGCCGGTGACAACTCTGTTAAAAGCAATTGGTTGCACTTCCGAACAGATACTGCAAGAGTTTTTCATTTTTGATTGTTTCCATTTCTCAGACAAAGGTATTCAGTTTGAACTTGTGCCGGAACGCTTGCGTGGCGAGGTAGCGAGTTTTGATATTACGGCTAAAGGCAAAAAAGTCATCGTTCAAAAGGATAAGCGCATTACCGCTAAACACATACGCGAAATGCAGGAAGCCAAGATCGACCAATTGGACGTGCCGGAAGATTTCTTGCTGGGACGCATACTGGCGCAGAATATTGTTGATAAGGAAACAGGTGAAGTAGTCGCGCTTGCCAACGACGAGATTACCGAAGATACATTGGCTAAAATTCGTAAAGCCAACATCAAAAAAATTCATACACTGTATGTAAATGATCTTAACTACGGCGCTTATATCTCACAAACGCTGAGGATCGATGAAACGACCGATGAAATGAATGCGCAAGTTGCGATCTACCGCATGATGCGTCCCGGTGAGCCACCGACCGAGGAAGCTGTCAAGGCATTGTTCGCTGGTTTATTCTATTCGCCCGAACGCTATGATTTATCCGTTGTCGGTCGAATGAAATTTAATCGCAGAGTGAGCAGAACCGAGTTGACCGGTGCGCAGACACTATCGAATGAAGATATTATCGCGGTTATTAAAATTCTGGTCGAGCTGCGCAATGGCCGTGGCGAGATTGATGATATCGATCATCTTGGCAATCGCCGTGTACGTGCGGTCGGTGAATTGGCGGAAAATCAATTCCGGTCAGGATTGGTGCGTGTTGAACGTGCGGTGAAAGAGCGTTTAAGTCAGGCGGAATCAGAGAACCTGATGCCGCACGATTTGATTAATGCGAAACCGGTTTCAGCGGCGGCCCGTGAGTTCTTTGGCTCCAGCCAATTATCGCAGTTCATGGATCAAACCAATCCGCTATCTGAAATTACCCATAAACGTCGTATCTCGGCTTTGGGGCCAGGTGGATTAACGCGGGAAAGAGCGGGTTTTGAAGTACGTGACGTGCATCCGACGCATTATGGCCGGGTATGCCCGATTGAAACACCGGAAGGTCCGAATATCGGTCTGATCAATTCGCTGGCATTGTATGCGCGTACCAATGAGTATGGTTTTATCGAAACACCCTATAGCAAAGTGAAAGATTGCCGGGTGACGGAAGAAATAGATTACCTGTCTGCGATTGAAGAAGGCAACTATATGATTGCACAGGCAAATGCTGAGCTTGATGAAAATCATCAGCTGATTAGCGATATTGTTTCCTGTCGCTACAAAAACGAGTTTGCATTATCGTCGCCGGAACGGATTGAATACGTGGACGTGGCGCCGGCGCAAATTGTCTCTGTGGCCGCTTCGCTCATACCATTTTTAGAGCATGATGATGCGAACCGTGCGCTGATGGGATCGAACATGCAACGTCAAGCCGTTCCATGCTTGCGTGCTGAAAAGCCATTTGTCGGTACAGGTATTGAGCGCGTCGTGGCTGTGCATTCAGGAACTACTGTGCGAGCCAAGCGTGGCGGTATTGTAGATTATATCGATGCTAGCCGGATAGTTGTGCGGGTGCATGACGCAGAAACACGCATGGGCGAAGTGGGTGTGGATATTTATAATCTGATTAAATACACCCGTTCAAACCAAAACACCAATATTAATCAGAGACCTTTGGTTAAAGTTGGAGACAATATTAGCAAGGACGATGTTATCGCCGACGGCGCTTCTACCGATATGGGGGAACTCGCGCTTGGACAGAATATGCTGGTGGCATTTATGCCATGGAATGGCTATAACTTTGAAGACTCCATTCTGATATCCGAACGGATTGTTGCGGAAGATCGTTTTACCTCGATACACATTGAAGAACTTTCCGTTGTCAGCCGGGACACTAAGCTGGGTACGGAAGAGATAACGGCTGATATTCCCAATTTATCGGAACATCAACTGGGACGTCTTGATGAGTCGGGTATTGTTTATATCGGCGCAGAAGTTGAAGCCGGTGACGTATTGGTTGGGAAAGTTACGCCTAAAGGTGAAACACAGCTGACACCGGAAGAAAAATTATTGCGTGCCATATTCGGCGAAAAAGCATCGGATGTAAAAGATACGTCGCTGCGAGTACCGTCGGGCATATCTGGAACCGTCATCGACGTGCAAGTGTTTACGCGCGAAGGAATCGAACGTGACAAACGTGCGCAAAAAATTATCGATGATGAGCTTGACCGTTATAAAAAGGATCTGGCCGATCAGTTGCGTATCGTGGAAGAAGATGCATTTCAGCGTATCGAACGCTTGCTGATTGGTAAGATCGCAACTGGCGGTCCTCAAAAACTGGCCAAGGGTAAAGAGATTACGGCTGAATATTTGCATAGCTTTGATCCGCATTACTGGTTTGATATTCGCCTGGCCGATGAAGATGCGAGCATACAGCTGGAGCAGGTGCGCGAAAGTATGGCGCAAAAGCGCAAAGCATTTGATGCAGCATTCGATGAGAAAAAGAAAAAACTCACACAGGGAGATGAATTGGCGCCCGGTGTGCAAAAGATGGTTAAGATTTATATTGCGGTTAAACGGCGATTACAGCCAGGCGATAAAATGGCGGGACGGCATGGTAACAAGGGTGTGATCTCGAAAATCGTACCGTTGGAAGATATGCCCTATATGGCGGATGGAACGCCAGTCGATGTCGTATTGAATCCGCTGGGCGTGCCTTCCCGGATGAACGTGGGGCAGATTCTTGAAGTTCATTTGGGCTGGGCAGCAAAAGGGCTGGGTAGAAAAATCGACGAGATGCTGAAAGCTCAACAGAATGTGAGTGAGATTAGGGAATTTCTAAATAAGATTTATAACGGAAGCGGTAAAAAAGAAGATATTGCTTCGTTATCGGATAGTGAAATCTTATCGTTAGCCGAAAATTTGACCGAAGGAGTTCCGTTTGCAACGCCTGTATTTGACGGAGCAACCGAGCATGAAATTAAAGAAATGCTGGAACTAGCAGGTTTGCCGCAATCAGGCCAGATCACTTTATACGATGGGCGGACGGGAGAAGCTTTCGACCGGCCAGTCACGGTTGGCTATATGCATGTTCTGAAACTGCACCATTTAGTGGATGATAAGATGCATGCACGTTCAACCGGTCCTTATAGTTTGGTGACACAGCAACCGTTGGGCGGTAAGGCGCAATTTGGCGGACAACGCTTTGGTGAGATGGAGGTGTGGGCGCTGGAAGCATATGGCGCAGCTTATACCTTGCAGGAAATGTTGACCGTGAAATCCGATGACGTGACCGGGCGTACTAAAGTATATGAAAGTATTGTGAAGGGTGATCATAAGATTGATGCCGGCATGCCGGAATCATTTAATGTGCTGGTAAAAGAAATACGTTCATTGGGAATGGATATCGATTTAGAACAGTATTGATTTTTCAGAACCTTGAATGATCGAACGCGATTCTATTCTGCCATTCATACTTTAGATTTATACAATTTTTATTGCCCCCTGATTGACAGGAGTGACAAATGAAAGCACTGCTAGACTTATTTAAACAAGTTACTCATAAAGAAGAGTTCGATGCCATCAAAATTGGCCTTGCATCTCCTGAGAAAATACGCTCATGGTCGTATGGCGAAGTAAAAAAACCGGAAACGATTAATTACCGTACTTTCAAGCCGGAAAGAGACGGTTTGTTCTGCGCCAAAATTTTTGGCCCAGTGAAGGATTATGAGTGCTTGTGCGGCAAGTACAAGCGCCTGAAGCACCGTGGCGTTATTTGCGAAAAGTGCGGTGTTGAGGTTACTTTATCCAAGGTACGTCGCGAGCGGATGGGGCATATCGAACTTGCTTCCCCGGTTTCGCATATCTGGTTTCTCAAATCGCTACCGTCTCGTCTCGGCATGGTATTAGACATGACCTTACGCGATATCGAGCGGGTGCTTTATTTTGAAGCTTACGTGGTTACCGATCCGGGGATGACGCCACTAACGCGCTGCCAGCTGTTGACGGAAGATGATTATTTAATCAAAACAGAAGAATATGGCGATGATTTCAATGCCAGCATGGGCGCGGAAGGCATTCGTGATTTATTGGGTAATCTGGATATTACTGCGGAGATTGAAATCCTGCGGCGTGAGATGGAAAGCACGGGATCCGAGACAAAAATCAAGAAAATCTCTAAGCGCCTCAAACTGCTCGAAGCATTCAATAAGTCCGGTATTAAACCTCAGTGGATGATATTGACGGTACTGCCGGTATTGCCGCCGGACCTGCGTCCATTAGTACCGTTGGATGGCGGACGTTTTGCAACCTCTGATTTGAATGATCTGTACCGGCGTGTCATCAACCGTAATAACCGCTTGAAGCGACTGCTGGAACTGAAAGCACCGGAGATCATCGTTCGTAACGAAAAACGGATGCTGCAAGAAGCGGTTGATTCGTTACTTGATAATGGACGCCGCGGTAAGGCGATGACAGGTGCGAATAAACGCGCGCTCAAATCCTTGGCCGATATGATCAAGGGTAAAGGCGGGCGCTTCCGTCAGAACTTGCTGGGCAAACGTGTGGATTATTCTGGACGTTCAGTGATTGTGGTCGGACCCCAGCTTAAGCTGCATCAATGCGGACTGCCGAAGAAGATGGCACTCGAGCTGTTTAAACCATTTATTTTCAATAAACTGGAGATAATGGGGATTGCAAGCACTATAAAAGCTGCTAAGCGAGAGGTTGAAAATGAAAGCCCAGTAGTCTGGGATATATTGGAAGATGTCATTCGCGAGCACCCGGTCATGCTGAACCGGGCGCCAACGCTACATCGTCTGGGTATTCAAGCATTTGAACCGGTACTGATTGAAGGCAAAGCAATTCAATTGCATCCGCTGGTATGCGCAGCTTTTAACGCTGACTTTGACGGTGACCAAATGGCTGTCCATGTGCCGCTTTCGTTAGAAGCGCAAATGGAATGCCGCACGTTGATGATGTCAACTAATAATGTATTGTCACCTGCCAATGGCGAGCCGATTATCGTACCGTCGCAGGATATTGTGCTCGGACTTTACTATACAACGCGGGAAAAGGTTGGAGCACGGGGCGAAGGCATGTTGTTTCAGAATGTGGGCGAAGTTTCGCGCGCTTATGAAACCCGTAATGTCGAGTTGAATGCCAAGATTACAGTGCGAATCAAAGAGTATGAGACAAACGCCGATGGCGAGCGCAGTGAAAAGATTACTCGCTATGAGACAACTGTGGGAAGAACCTTGTTATTTGAGATTTTCCCTCCGGGCTTACCTTTTTCATTACTGAACAAAACACTCAAAAAGAAAGAGATCTCAAAGCTTATCAATGCCAGTTTTAGACGTTGCGGATTACGCGAGACGGTTATCTTTGCGGATAAACTGATGTACTCGGGCTTCACGTATGCGACACGCGCGGGAATATCAATTTGCGCGGATGATATGCTGATACCGACGCAGAAGGGCGATATTATTGCTGCTGCGGAAAAAGAAGTGAAAGAAATTGAAGGTCAATATACTTCAGGTCTAGTGACGCAAGGCGAACGCTATAACAAAGTAGTCGATATCTGGGGACGTGCGGGTGATCAGGTCGCCAAGGCGATGATGAATCAACTCGGCGTGGAAGCCGTGCAAGATCCCGCTACAGGTAAAGACAAATTGGGTGAAGATGGCAAGCCATTGGTGCAAGAATCCTTCAATTCGATCTATATGATGGCGGATTCCGGCGCGCGCGGCTCGGCCGCACAAATACGTCAGCTCTCGGGTATGCGCGGACTGATGGCGAAACCGGATGGATCGATCATTGAAACCCCGATTACCGCCAATTTCCGTGAAGGACTGAACGTATTGCAGTACTTCATTTCGACTCATGGCGCTCGTAAAGGTCTGGCGGATACCGCGTTAAAAACTGCAAACTCGGGTTATTTGACACGCCGTTTGGTTGATGTAACGCAAGATCTTGTAGTTACAGAAGAAGATTGCGGCACCGGTAATGGTGTGGTAATGAAGGCTCTAGTGGAAGGCGGCGAGATTATTGAAGCGCTCCGCGAGCGGATTCTTGGCAGAGTTGTGGCAAATGATTTAATTAATTCAGAAAATCAGGAGGTCGTGTTTGCCTCGGGCGCATTATTGGATGAGGATGCTGTTGATTTAATCGAATCCTTAGGCATTGATGAAGTTAAAGTACGCACGCCATTGACCTGTGAAACTCGCTACGGATTTTGCGCTAAATGTTATGGCCGGGATCTGGGACGTGGCACGCCGGTCAATGTGGGCGAAGCTGTGGGCGTCATCGCCGCACAATCGATTGGCGAACCAGGCACGCAATTGACAATGCGTACGTTCCATATCGGCGGTGCGGCGTCCAGAACAGCCGTTGTCAGTCAGGTTGAGAGTAAATCAAGCGGTGTAGTGCATTACTCTTCTACGATGCGATACGTAACGAATGCGCAAAATGAATTAATCGCCATCTCGCGTAGTGGTGAAATCATCATTCAAGATGAAAATGGCCGTGAGCGTGAAAGACACAAAGCATCGTATGGCGCGACATTGATGGTACGTAATGGTGAAGCGGTAAAAGCCGGTCAAATATTAACTACATGGGATCCGCATACACGGCCAATTATCACGGAATATACCGGTAAAGTACGGTTTGAGAATGTCGAAGAGGGTGTAACGGTTGCTAAACAGATTGATGAAGTGACCGGATTGTCGACATTGGTGGTCATTGATCCGAAACGCCGTGGTGTCTCGCAATCAAAAGGTTTGCGTCCATTGGTTAAATTCTTGGATGATGATGGTAATGAAATCAAGATGGTTGGCAGCAATCAGTCCGTGAGCATTACCTTTCAGATTGGTTGTATTATTACCGTGCGTGACGGGCAGCAGGTCAGTGTTGGCGAAGTGCTGGCAAGAATTCCTCAAGAAACATCGAAAACGCGGGATATTACCGGTGGTTTGCCGCGTGTGGCTGAGCTGTTTGAAGCGCGAGCACCAAAAGATGCCGGCATGTTAGCCGAAGTAACAGGCATCGTGTCGTTCGGGAAAGACACTAAAGGTAAACAGCGGCTTGTCATTACCGATCTGGAAGGCACCGTTCATGAATATCTAATTCCAAAAGATAAGCATGTTATGGCGCATGACGGGCAAGTTGTTAACAAAGGTGAAATTATCGTTGACGGTCCGGCAGATCCTCGTGACATATTACGTTTACAAGGTGTTGAAGCACTAGCACGTTACATTACCGATGAAGTTCAAGACGTATACCGGTTGCAAGGCGTTAGGATAAATGACAAGCATATTGAAGTCATTGTGCGTCAAATGTTAAGACGAGTACAAATTACTAATGCCGGTGATTCTACGTTCATACCCGGTGAACAAGTCGAGCGTGCCGATCTGTTGATTGAGAACGAGCGATTGATCGCTGAGAAAAAAATGCCTGCTACATATGAATTCCAGTTGCTTGGTATTACAAAAGCATCATTGTCTACTGACTCATTCATTTCAGCGGCATCTTTCCAAGAAACAACGCGCGTATTGACCGAAGCTGCCATCATGGGCAAAAAAGATGATTTGCGTGGCCTGAAGGAAAACGTGATCGTAGGAAGATTAGTTCCAGCAGGAACGGGATTGTCTTTCCACAGCAAACGCAAGAATCAAGGAAGAATATCCGAGTTAGGTTTGGAATCAAGCATTTCAATCGATAGCACGGTCTAGAAAATAGAAATTTAATAATCCATCATCTATGCCCCCTTGACAGTGCTGAGGTGACTAAGTAGTCTAGGGGAGTGTTTCTGCCTGAGGGTAGAGGGGTTGTATGGGCAGAGTGGACCGAAGGCGCT